>JANMMS010000088.1:0-202276 GCA_031373525.1 Ferruginibacter sp. | reverse complement strand
AACCAAATAATGGTTTAATATTTATTAATGTATAAGCGCTATTGAATTCTCCGTAGCAATAAGTAAAGACATTGCTAAAACATAAACATCACATTTTTGCACATGTTTGTCATTGATTTTTTTATGCAATAATTCTATTCTTTCAAGAAGATCATTTTTTGAAACAGTCTTAGATATATTTACAGGTTTATGAATTTCAAATTCTTCTTTCAATAGATCTACAATTGGTACATCCAGAATTTTGGACAATTGCTTTAAATGACGTACGGTGAGTTGGGTAATATTATTTTCAATCTTACTATAAGCATTTTGGGAAATACCCATTTCCTTTGCAACAAATTTCTGTGAAAAATTTTTCAATTCTCTATAGTTGCGAATAATAACACCTGGCATAGCTTATATTTTTAATACTATTTTATTAAGCCCGGTTGTAAATTACAAATATAATTTTGAATATACCTATTTCCGCAAGTATCAACCTTTTTAAAAAAAAGTTGATACTATTTTTAATGTTTTACTTATAAAAGAAATTATCTAAAAAAATAACCGCATTTAGAAAATGATTCCAATGCGATTATTTTGAATGCTTTTATTAATATTTCCTAACAAACTAAAAGCTCTTAACTTATAACACAAGTATGTTTTATTTAAAACTACCTTAACGTCTTTTTACGAGCTATAGTAGCCCAGCCACCGCCAATACGTATTATCTCAAGCATGTCAGAAGATATACCTGCTTTTTTATGCAAGTCAATGATCTGTTTTTCTGTATAATAGAACAATGGACATGTATAACGATACCTGCGCAAAGCCATGCGAAGGCCATTTTCGGGCCAGGAAGCCATAAAAGATCCGGTTGATAACTGGCTCATCCTGGAAAGTAAAGCCTGGGCATCTTCAGTATAATCAAATACGCCAAGGGCATAGGAATAATCGAATTTCTGATCTCCAAAATCATAAGTTAGCACATCTCCCAATTTAAATGTACATTTATCTGCAACCCCTTCTTCTTTGGCTGTTTTAATTGCATAATCGATCATTTGTTGTGCAAAATCTACCCCATAAATATGCGAAGCTCCTGCATTTTTTATAAGTGAAACAGAGTTCACACCCGGCCCAGACCCAACATCAAATACTTTTGCATTGGGGATTTCCTTGCATGCCTTTACTGCTATTGCTTGTCTTTCATAAACGCCTTTTCTAAATACATGGTCGAAAGACGATGGTTTTTTATAATAATTTGCGAAGAGATCACTTCTGGCATCCCAATAACTTTGAACGGTTTCCATTTCCTTAAACATAATTTTTGGTTTTTATATTGATTAATGTGGTTTTAAAAATTCAAACCTTTATAACTAATAGAAATCCGGAATACGCTATTCATAAATAACTATTGTATAAAGGGTTTTTACAATCGGTTTTTGCTAATTTATACATCATGCTCTTTATTCAGTCATGATGATTTTCGTCAAAGTAAACAAATAAATAAAATTAATATTGTGCTGTAAAACTATCAGCTATATGTTATAACTGATGGTTATTAAATTTTACAAAAGTGCTGTACATTGCCAGTATTTACCAGTCCTTTTTAAGTGAAACATTTTTATTCATTCATTTTTTGAAATAGACTTTCAGTTCTGAGCAATAGCATGAAAATGGTAGCTGAATCATCATAATTTGATTAAAAGTGTTAACTGTCGAACTACAACAATCATTCATTACAAGAATTAATAAAGCCCAAACCTTTAATAATTAAAGATTTGAGCTTTGTATTGAAGAAAACAATCTTATCTACCCAAATTATAGTAGATCTCATCAATTTTGCAGAAGCGTTTTAGTAAAAAAAAATGTTATTCTAAAAAACATATGTTGTTTTAAAGAATAACATTGAGTATCGGGGAGCAGACTTGAACTGCCGACCTTCGGGTTATGAATCCGATGCTCTAACCAGCTGAGCTACCCCGACATTTAAATCCGATTCCCGATATCATCGGGATACCCCGACATTTGAATCCGATTCCCCACATCAACGGGATATCATATAAAAGGGCTGCAAAAGTAAAGAAATCCAGTAAGATGAAAAAATGAATCTGAAAGTACCCGGTTTCGATATTTTAAGACTTGATCCTTGGTTTCCATGGTATTTCATTTACCTGCAGCAAATGACCGGTATACCTGGATAATACAAAGAGATAATCGCTTAGGCGATTCAGGTATTTTATCACCAATGGGTCAACAAACAGGCTTTCTTCCTGCAAAAGCACACAAATTCTTTCTGCACGCCGGCAAATACATCGTGCAACATGTATCGTTGAAACACTAATATGCCCGCCTGGGAGAATAAATGATTTCATTTCGGGCAAGGCTTCATTCATTATATCAATCTCATTTTCCAATAATAAAATATCTGATTCTTTGAGATCAGGTATTTTCATCAATGGGTCTTTTTCAGGGTCACAAGCCAGTGAAGAACCGATGGTAAATAATCTGTCCTGTATTTCTTTTAAAATATTTTTTGAATGATTATCTGAAAGCAGGTCATTCACCAGGCCGATATAAGAATTCAACTCATCTACTGTACCGTAACTTTCTATCCTCAAATGACTTTTTGAAACTTTTGTACCACCAATCAGGCTGGTTTTACCCAGGTCACCGGTTTTTGTATATATTTTAAATGCCATATTTTTTGTAATAGTCTGAATTTGCAAGCTAACAATAAAAAATAAAAATAGTTCAGACTGCCAGATGTTCAATAACTGTAGGATGATCATTTATCTTATCTGTTTCTATCATACCATCTTTCAAACGAATAATTCGTCGTGCAAAATGTGAGATATCTTCTTCATGTGTAACCAATATCACTGTATTTCCATCAGCATGTATCTTTCCTAATATATCCATGATCTCGTGAGAAGTTATTGAATCCAGGTTTCCGGTTGGTTCATCTGCCAGAATTATAGCAGGGTCATTGATCAACGCTCGTGCAATTGCAACACGCTGGCACTGTCCGCCACTTAATTCATTTGGTTTGTGGTGCATCCTGTCATCCAGTTTTACCTTTGCAAGCACTGCTTCTGCCCTTTCTATGCGTTCTTTTTTAGACACACCAGAATATATAAGTGGTAATGCAACATTTTCAGCTGCTGTTAAACGTGGAAGTAAATTAAACTGCTGAAATACAAATCCTATGTCTTTGTTTCTGACTGCTGCCAGGTCATCGTCCGGCATACGGCTCACATCTTTACCATTTAATATGTATTGTCCACCGGTTGGCGAATCGAGGCAACCAAGGATATTCATTAAAGTTGATTTACCGGAACCACTCGGCCCCATCAATGCAACATATTCGTTTTTAAGTATATCCAGAGAAATTCCTTTCAATACCGGTAGCTCGTGCTTTCCTAAATAATAACTCTTCCTGATATTTTCTAAATGGATGATTCCGTGCATTTGGTTTATTGGTTTACTTGTTTATTTGGGTGATTTGGCGAAAGGCCAGTTTCTATTCGCTCCTGTGTTCTATGCTATTTACTTATCACCTTAGGAACTTTAAAGAACTGCTGATCTTTCATTGGTGAATTCATTAAAGCTTCTTCTCTGCTGCATCCCTGACTGACCTCATCTTCCCGTGACACATTTACATTGCTGCTGATATGCATCAAAGGCTCAATTCCTGTAGTATCCAGTTCATTTAATTTATCTACAAACCGGATCATTTTTTCAAGATCATGCTTTAAAGAAACTTTTTCTGTTTCATTGAACTGGAGCCTCGAAAGCATGGCCAGTTTATCAACTAATTCATTATTAATATCCATAAAACAAAAATAACGGATTCAAATCAGCCTAAGCTATGAATTTATATAAGCGGGTAACAAAATTACACCCCGGTATATCATATAGGCTCCGAGTTTTGTTATCTTCGCCCTCTTTATATTTCATTGAAATGAGTCAACAGCCAGAACAAACAAACAGCGAAAAAATGGTCTTACCGAAAAATATTGTCATGAGCGGTATACGCCCCACAGGTTTTTTACACCTGGGGACTTATTTTGGCGCCATTCGCAATTATGTAAAACTGCAGGAAGAATTTGAATGTTATTTCATGGTTGCAGACCTGCACTCCCTCACAACGCATCCGAATACAAAAGAACTCAAATCTAACGTACACCGGGTGCTTGCAGAGAATATTGCCTGTGGGCTGGACCCAGACAAAGCGGCTATATTCTGCCAAAGCCATGTTTATGAAACGTCAGAATTATACCTGTACCTGAATATGCTTGCTTATAAAGGCGAACTTGAAAAAACGGTTACATTCAAAGAAAAAGTCAGGCTGAATCCGGAAAATGTTAATGCAGGCCTATTGACTTACCCTGTTTTGCAGGCTGCTGATATTTTATTACACCGGGCCAGCTATGTGCCGGTAGGCAAAGACCAGGAACAACACCTGGAAATGTCGAGAAATTTTGCAAACAGGTTCAATCACCGGTATGGAAACATATTTCCGGAGCCTGCAGCATTTAATTTTAGCCAGGAACTGATCAAGATACCAGCATTGGACGGTTCCGGAAAAATGAGTAAGAGTGAAAATCAAAATGCTACTTTGTACCTGGCAGATGACGATGAACTGATCCGGAAAAAAGTGATGAAAGCAAAGACAGACAGCGCCCCGGAAACAATGAACTCAGAAAAACCCGAACATATCAATAATATCTTCCAGTTGATGAAACTGGTAAGCAGTGAAGATTTTATCAATAAAATGGAATCCGACTTTAATAATTGTACCATCCGCTATGGCGATCTGAAAAAACAACTGGCAGAAGATATGATCAAATTTATTGCACCTATACGCAAAAGAGCAACAGACATATTTGAAAATGAAAAATACCTGCAGGAGATCATGGAAAAAGGGGCCTCAAAAGCAAGGGAAAGTGCCGGCAGAACAATGAAAATTGTACGGAAAGTCATGGGGCTGAATTATTTTTAATGAAACACAAAAAAACATTTTTAGCTGAACTATTATTCAATACATTCGTAGCTGATATAAATTCCCAAAAAGGTATATGGCAAAATCAAAAAAACCAAAACACATTGCAATAGCAGGTAATATTGGTGCAGGCAAAACAACCTTGACAGAAATGTTGAGTAAACATTATAAATGGATCCCGCAATTTGAAGATGTTGATCACAATCCATACCTGAATGATTTTTATGAAGACATGCCGAGGTGGAGTTTTAATTTACAGATATTCTTTTTAAACAGCCGTTTAAACCAGTTACTCGATATACAGCGTGGTACCGAAACGATCATCCAGGACAGAACCATTTATGAAGATGCAAATATTTTTGCTCCTAACCTGCATGATATGGGCCTGATGGGAAAAAGAGATTTTGACAATTATTATAAATTTTTTGAAACGCTGAAGTCAATGGTAAAACCACCGGACCTTTTAATTTATCTAAAAGCATCGGTACCAACACTTGTAGGACAAATTCAGAAAAGAGGCAGGGAATATGAAGAAAATATCAGGCTTGACTATCTTAAAAAATTAAATGAATTGTACAATAGCTGGATCGAAAATTATAAAGAAGGTCCATTATTGATCATTGATGCTGATACTAATAAATTTGCAGAGAGAGAAGAAGACCTCGGGCATATCATTACCAAGATAGATTCAACTTTGTTTGGATTGTTTTGATAAGAAAGATACTGGATACTGGATGCTAGATTGCAGTTTCCGAAAATCGAATTAAATTCACATAGAAAGTATAACCAGTATCTGGAATCCGGCATCCGGTTAGTCGATCAATTGATTCTTCATTGCATAAAAAACCAATCCCACAGAGTTTTTTACACCAAACCTTTCCATCAGCCTGTCTTTAATGGCTTCTACGGTCCGGGCACTGATATCCATTTTATTGGCTATTTCTGTAGCAGTGAATTCCATGCATACGAGCGTTAGTACTTCTTTTTCACGATCGCTTAATACGATCTCAGAGCTGAGATTGTGATTGAACTTTTGCTTGGAATAATTTTTCTTGATCAACACTTTATTTACAAACGGATTCAGGTAAAAACCGGTACGCATCACATCCATGATGGCACGTTTGATCTCTGAAGGTTCGGTATTCTTTAATAAATAACCGGCAGCACCACAATCCATCAGGTGGCCAACAAATCTTTCATCTTCATACATGGTTAAGATAATAACCCTGATAGCCGGAAAATTTTTGGTGATCATTTTAGTTGCATCAATACCATCTTTGATCGGCATCTTCAGGTCGCACAGAATAACATCGGGCATTGATTCGGGGATCTTCTCCAAAAGGTCTTCTCCGTTTTCAGCTTCCATTACAAATTTAATATTCACAAATGGGCGCATGGAAAGAATTACACCTTTTCTGAAAATCTGGTGATCATCTGCAATTGCAACTTTAATTAGATTTGATTCGGTTTCCATATTACTCTGACAAAAATAACGAAAAGAAATTCACATTAAGCATTGAATTTATTTATTTGAACCGGAAGATGGAAATGTTGTATGAATAAACTGGCAGAAAATTTAAACGATCGTTTCTTTTGGTACCTCAAGGGTAACTTTGTAATAGGTCTGACTGGGATCGATTTCAAAATATATACGCCCGTTCAAAACCTTCATACGACTGGCAATATTTTTTAAACCCAGTCCGGTTGAGTTGTGATTCAGTTTTTCAAATTCCGCCTGAACGATCCCTTTTCCATCATGATGAAGCCTTAAATATAAATTATTGCCATTGGCATTTTGAGTAAGATGAATAAATCCTGCATTGCTGTGTTTGAGAATGTTATTGACCAGTTCCTGAATGATACGGAAAACTAGTAATTCCTGTTCAACTTTTAAGCGCTCCCTGTAATCATGAAAACGTGCGCTAGCATTTAATGTACCGCTGCCACTTATCTTTTGGAACAGGTCGGTTGTGGCACTTTCCAAACCAAAATTTTTGAGGGTTGGCGGCATCAGGCTATGACTGATATTTCGAATAAGAAGGATAGCATCATCGATGATCTGCTTTGCGCTGAAGATGCTTTGCAATTGCTGGGCTTTTTCCTGGTTTACCAGGTTATCATTCAGGTATAATCTTGCCGTTGCCAAAAGCGGTCCGGCATCATCGTGCAGATCAGCCGCAATGCGCTGCCTTTCTTCTTCCTGGAACCTGATAGATGCATTTAGTAAGATCTGTTGCTTTTCACTTTCCAGTTTTTTCATCTGCATCTGGTAGCGGATCACTTTTCGTTGGTGAAAGATCACAAATACGATAATGCCAATAGCCAATGTAAGCATGCCCAATGTTCCTATAAACATCAACCTGGAAATCCCCGTAGTATCTGCCTGCAAAAAAAACATGGGTGTTAGTTTAGGTTATTTTTAAGTGTAAAACCATCAAGGTCTATTTCATTGGGTATTTGGAATTCTTTATCCTTATCTGTTTCGATTATTTCATTTGACAAAAATGCAAAACATATTACTATATTTTTAATAATAGTAACTATCATATAAATTAGCCTCATTTGTTCAATAAACTGTTTATCCTTGCTGGAAGTAATGAATAAGAAAAAGAAAAAATTACCGGTAAAATAAATAAATAACCCCACACAAATCCAAAAACTAATACTTTGATATAATGGGTATTCTATAACCGTATTCATTTTTTCATAAAAAAAGTAAATGATAAAAATAATAAAAACCAAAAACTCTATTAGCGAAGGAAAATTATTAAAGTTAGATTTTGAGATAAAAAAATTACTAATGACTGATATAATTAAAAATGGTATGATTGAGAAAATCACGATCTTTTTAACATGAGTTTTCTTAAAGAGATAATATAAAAATGTTGCAAAAAAACAATATTCAGCAATATTGTACAGTTTCACTATAAATATGTAAGAAGATTTTGATTTTAAGATGTACAAGGTTGTAACTCCAAGTAAAACAAAAACTGCCAAGACTATAGAATAAATAAAAAAAACCTTTAACGCTTTTGTATTCAGTTTCTTATAAAAAAGAATACAAAAAATTAAAGGTAGAAATTCTGTAAAAAAGGTAATATAAGCTAAGTAATTTTGAATAGCAGTTAATTTTCATCAAAAATAACTAACCCCTAGTCAATATCAAAATTTACTTAGTCATTACAAAATAGAGAAACTAAGTCTCCTCCAAGTCCTAATTGCATAATAAAAGATTTAGTGGTTTACGATTATTTGAACTGTAAACTTCCAATTTTCTGTTTTCCTGCACAACTGACATGTAATTGTACGTATTTGTACGTTTTACTTAAAAATCAATACAGTATTACATTACAATAGAAATTAAGCATATAAATGACCATAAAAATAAGGTAAATGTACGACTATTAAATAGTAATTTTACTAAGGTAAATTGCCGTAGCTTTACCATGTAAAAATACTATTTTCATAAAACAATGAGAAAAAATACTTCAAACCGGGGTAACCGTCTCTGGCCTTTCAGCATAAAAAGGAGCAAATTTAAAAATTTTGATCCTTTCTCTCAAACACGTTAAATAGCTCTAAACTATTTAAAACTGTTATTTCACCTGGATCTTGATATAAAAATTTGACAGGCGCTTATTTATCTTTCAATTTTCAATCCATTTAACCAATACTAAATATATTATTCTGAATCGGCAGCTAAAAGCCAGGAAAAACACTAAGTTTTAGAAATAATATTTTTTTTATTGGTATTTCTACAAAACCAGCGAGTAATGTTACGTGATTCAATAATCGTATATTTACGCATCAATATTTAATTTATATATTGATAATCAATGATCTAATTAAATTTTAGATTAAAATTTTCGGTTAAAATAATTTTTTATCAGTTGAAAATAGTAATTTGAAAATTCTTACAACTAACCCCAATAAATCGAATAATGTCTACTGAAAACCTAATTAAAATCGCAATTGCCGACGATCATAAAATTTTTCGTGACGGTATCAAAATGGCCCTTGCCGGTAAAACCAACCTGAAAATGCTCTGGGAAGCGGAAGACGGTAAGGATATGATGCATAAGATCGCTATCAAAAAACCCGATGTTTTACTAATGGATATCCGGATGCCTGAGATCGATGGTATCAACGGCATCCAGCTTATCAGGAAAGAGTATGAAGATATCAAGATCATTGTACTGACCATGTATGACGACCAGCAGATGATCAGCAAAATGATGGAAATGGGCGCCAATGCCTACCTGACCAAAACGACCGACCCCGAAGAGATCTATGAAGCCATCTTAACCTGCATGAACGACGATTTTTATTTTAACGAACTGGTGAATAAGGCAGTGATGGGCAAACTGATGCAGAAAAAAAATGTGCGGCAGCATTATGGTACCAATACACCCATTCATTTTAACGAGAAGGAAATTAAGATACTGCAACTGCTTGCCGAAGATAAAACCACGGAAGAAATATCCAAAGTGATCTTTCTTAGCCCACGTACTATAGAGACCATCCGCCAGAATATGAAGACCAAGGTGAATGCCAAAACCATTGGCGGATTGATCATGTATGGGATGCGGAATAAATTGATTGAGTGACCTCACAGTATGCGGCATTCTCAAAATCCAAACTGTACTGTCATCCCGAGGCACGAGGGATCTCCCTGGTAGTAGTATTAGTTTTTTTGTGATCCTTCACTTTGTTCAGGATGACAAAAAATTGGTTTATGGGGACAATTGGAAAAAAAAACATTCCTAAAAAGTAACTATCCCGTTTTTTACCGCATAAATGGCAAGCCCTACCCTGCTTTTTACATCAAGTTTATTAAATAAACCATCCCGATATCCATCAATAGCTCTTGGAGTGATCTTCATAGCGTGTGCGATCTCTTTATAGGTCATATCAGTACTGGCCAGTTTCAGAAATTCAATATCAGTCTTAGTCAACAATGCTTTTTCCAATGAAGAATTATTGTTGTGGTTCTTTTGAAAAAAACCTGCCAGTTTTCCGGTTGTATCGTGAGAATAATAATAACCATCTTCTGCAACAGACAATAGTGCGTTTTTCAATTCATCCGGATGAATATCCTTCTTAAGAAATCCTCTTACCCCCATCTGCAACAAACGGATCAAGGCAATTTCAGAATCGTACATCGTTAAGATCAATATCCGTATATCAGGGTACTTTTCCTGCAACCATTGGGCAGTTTCATACCCATCCATGACCGGCATATTCAGGTCGAGTACCACAATATTGGGAACCGGCCCTTTTTCAATACATCGTATCAACTCCTTACCATTTGATGCAACAGATATTACTTTACATTCCACAAAAGAATCAATCAAAGTTGCCAAAGTATCCCGCAACAGAACATGGTCATCAACAAGAATTATCTTATATAGTTTATTCGTTTTCATTGAAAGGGATTTTAATATTTATTTCAGTACCGGCGCCGGGCCGGCTGATTATAGTTAAATGTCCTTGCAGCAAACCGGCACGCCGCTTCATATTGGAAAGGCCTGTTCCGTTTTCCACATTTTTATCATTTGCAAAACCCTTTCCATCATCATTAATTTTAAGTGCCAATATTTTTTCATTATAATGCAAAAATAGCGTGATCGTTCTTGCTGCAGCATGCTTCACAATATTATTCAAAGCCTCCTGTACTATCCTGAAGAGTACTAACTCTCTCTGTGATTCCAGAAATACCGGTTCTCCAGTAACTATTAACTTCAACTGAAACAAGCCTGATTTATTGAGTTGCGAGATCTCAAATTCCAGTGCCTTGATAAAACCATTGTTTAAAATTATTTCAGAACTCATGCTGCGGCTGATATCGCTCAGATCGTTGATGGCCTCACTGATCATGGAAACTGAATCATTTATTTGAACAGTTGCTTTAGCCGGATCATTTATTTGCAATGTATTTAAATGCAGTTTGGCAAGGGTAAGTTTCTGGCCAATATTATCGTGTATCTCTCTTGAGATATTTTCAAAAGTTTGTTCCTGAATCTCTAATTGGGATTGCAGCATTTCATTTGCATGTGCAATTTTTAACTCCTCCGCTTCTTTAAAATAAGCATTTTGTTTCTGCTGGTAACGGTAGATCATTGCTGTGATAAAACCGATCAGCAATGCAATTAATAAAGTACATACTACTATAAAGACAACTATTGCTTCTGTGGACGAACTGAACATAAATAAGCTTTTATAAAAAATAAGTGCATGATTAAATAACAAAATATTGCAATTGAATTTATTAATCTAGAAGTTGATAAAGAAATATTCTCATATAAATAATTTGAAACCGAAATTAAAGGGATATGCATGCTCATACAAAAAAAAACTCCAGTAATTATCCAAAAAGAGGGCTCTCTTTTTAAATTAACAATTGGTAAATTATTAAAAAGTCTATAATAATAAATTATACAAAAGATTGTCAACCCTAGATTAGCAGTTGCAAATGCGAAAGTATTTTGTTTTTCTAACTTTTCATATATTAAGAGAAAAATAAGTAAGGAAAGAAAAAATAGAAAAAAAATTTTTAAAAAATTATTAGATATCCCTTTTGGCATTACTTTAATAATGAAAATACTTAGAAAAGAGTAATGAAAAATCAGGGAGAGGTTAGTCAAAATTGAAGAATACACTCTATAACTACGAAAATAATTCTCTGTAAAAAATCCAGGCAAAATAATGACTAAGGCAATTGAAGGATACCAATAAAATCCCCTCATATAATCAGGTATACTTTTATTCTTAACTAATTTTAAGGAAATAAGAAAACTCAAAATAATTACTAAGCACTGACAATTATAAATTATTAGAATTAAAGCTTTACTCATAAAATAATTTCTCCACAACATTAAAACTTAATCCCGAAAAACAGGGAAGAAAAATACCCCAATAAACGGTTGTTTTTCTCTTGCTGGTTATTACAATTATTATCAATTTTGAATAACCAGTTAATCCATACACTATGATACAAAACTGGTACGATTGAAATGACCGGGAAATGGATACAAACCAGGACCTGGTCATTTTTGACAATAGCGTTACTTCATTACTAAAGCCCATCAATTTATGAATATGAAAATGTTAAAAAATAAAACCATAAACAGAAACCTTTTTCGAAATCCTTTATTATTGATACCTGTTTTATGCATATGCAGCACTTTATGCGTAAAAACACTATTTAATTGTTCGGGTATTTACACGCTATATTTATCACATAAATAATTTCAAGTTGTTAACATCGTTATACAGTCGTAAACTTACTATTCAAAAAAGCATTATTTTTACAATATAATATTATGAATCCAGAAATGCAGGAACCCATTAAAGTGATTATTGCCGATGACCACGTACTCTACAGGGCTGGTGTCAAGACCGCTTTAAGTTCCAAAAAAGACATCAAGATCATTGCAGAAGCAGACAATGGAATGCATCTGATCAACCTGATCAAAACCATACAGGCAGATGTAATATTACTTGATATTCAAATGCCCATCATGGATGGTATTGCAGCCTTGCCTGAAGTGAAAAGATTATGCCCGCAAACAAAGATCATCATGCTTACCATGGTAGATGATAACAGTATGATCACTAAACTAATGGAATTAGGCGCCAACAGTTACCTAACCAAGAACAGCGACAGCGAGATCATTTATGAGGCCATCAAAACTTGTTATGAACAGGAGTATTATTTTAATTCACTTACGAATAAGGCATTGCTCAGCAATTTAAAACAAAGAAACGTTGCAGCCCCTCACCAGATGTCGGCCACCATGGATGTACACCTGAATGACAAAGAAACGACCATATTGAGACTGATGTGCGAAGAAAAAAGCACCAAGGAAATTGCTGATATGGTAGATCTTAGTCCACGCACAGTAGAAGCTATCAGGGACAAATTAAAAGTAAAAACCGGTTCAAAAAGCACTGCAGGACTAATTATGTATGCAGTAAAACATAAGATAATAGAAGAAATGTAACCCCCAACATTTTACTAAATAAGATCTCCGCTTTGCCGGAGATTTTTTATTTTGGCCTCACCCCCCAGTCCCCTCTCATTAAGGAGAGGGGGAGTAAGAAGCCTGAATATAATTTCAACATGCTATAATTTAAAAAAAGATTTACTTTACAACACTATGAACTATTTCAATTTCAACGGGAAGATCTATGAAGAAAATAAACCTGTTATCGGCGTTTCCAACCGCGGACTAAGATATGGTGATGGTTTATTTGAGACAATCAAATACAAAAACAATGAACTCATTCTGGTAGATGAACACTTTGCCCGCTTATGGAAAGGAATGCAGTTATTACAATTTGATATTCCAAAGCTTTTTACACCCGAACGTATTCATCAGCAGACAATAGAATTGCTGAAAAAAAATAAACAAAATTCATCCAGGGTAAGATTGACTATTATACGTGGCGATGGTGGGATCTATGATGCCGTGAATCATGCTCCGAACTATATCATTCAGACATGGTCCTTGGATACTGATCACACCAGTCTGAATGAAAACGGATTGCAATTATGTATTTACCCGGGTGCAAAAAAAATGATTGACCTTTTTTCAAACATCAAGCATAATAATTACCTCCCCTATTTTATGGGAGCCTTATTTGCCAAAGAACATCATTGCAACGATGCCATCCTGTTAAATAACTACGAAAGGATCTGCGACAGTACGATCGCCAATATTTTTATCATAAAAAATGAGATTATTTATACGCCTTCTCTGGATGAAGGCTGTGTATCGGGTGTTATGCGAAAGTTTATCATTCAGCATATGGCTCCATCCGGGTATTCCATAATAGAAACTGAAATAACAAAAGAAATGCTTTTGGAAGCTGATGAGGTTTTTCTCAGCAATTCAATGTACAATATCAGGTGGGTTGCAGCCCTGGCAGATAAAAGTTACTCTAACAATATTACAAGGCAGCTATTTGAATATTTCCAACAAACAAATGCTGCAGTCTTTTGTTAATATCATTCAAACAATTAGTATGTCGGGAAAGATCAATATTCTTTGGTACAGAAGGGATCTTAGGTTAGTAGATAATGCAGCCTTATATCATGCACTTAAAAACGGCATACCTGTCTTACCCATCTTTATTTTCGATAAAAGTATTTTGGATAAACTTGATAATAAAGCTGACAGGCGAGTAACTTTTATTCAGCATTCGTTGATAGCTATCCAGGAACAATTAGTCAAACTTGGTTCCTCTTTGCAGGTATTTCATGGTACACCTGAAAATATTTTTAAAGAATTGATCAACAGTTACAACATTGACAGTGTATTTACCAACCACGATTATGAACCTTATGCAAAGACCAGGGATGAAAATATTTCGGGTATATTAAAAGAAAAGAATATCAACCTCTATACTTTTAAAGACCAGGTCATTTTTGAAAAAGATGAAGTTATTAAAGATGATGGCAAACCCTATACTGTTTTTACTCCTTACAGCAGGAAATGGAAAACAGTTCTGAGTAGTTCCTATCCTGAACAATACAACTGTAAAAAATATTATTCCAGTTTTATAAAAAAAACTGCTGCACCTATTCCTTCTATAAAACAAATAGGTTTTATAGAAACTACACTACCATTTCCTGAAATGAAATTCGACGTTGAACTGATAAAACATTACAGTGAGCAAAGGAATTTTCCCGCAATAAAAGGAACTTCAAAACTGGGTGTGCACCTGCGGTTTGGCACTATCAGTATCAGACAACTTTTATTGCAAACAAAAGGTCTCTCAGAAACATTTTTAAATGAACTTATCTGGCGAGATTTTTACCAGATGATCCTCTGGCAATTTCCGCAGGTGGGAAAAGGGCATTCCTTTAAACCGGCCTATGATAAAATTGAATGGAGAAGAGATGCCGGTGAATTTGAAAAATGGTGCCTTGGACAAACAGGTTATCCCATTGTTGATGCCGGTATGCGTGAACTGAATGAGACAGGCTTTATGCACAACCGGGTAAGAATGATCGTTGCTTCTTTCTTATGTAAACATCTGCTACTCGACTGGCGATTGGGTGAAGCCTATTTTGCCGAAAAGCTACTGGATTTCGACCTGGCAGCCAACAATGGCGGCTGGCAATGGGCCTCAGGAAGCGGTTGTGATGCAGCGCCTTATTTCAGGATATTCAATCCATACCTTCAAACTAAAAAATTTGATCCCAAACTGGAATATATAAAAAAATGGGTGCCCGAATTTCAGGAATTCAGTTATCCTAAACCGATAGTGGATCATGAATTTGCACGTAAACGTTGCCTGGAAGTTTATGCAAAAGCTTTGAAGAAGGAGAATGGGTAAGGTTTAAAAGTTTATTGGTTTGTTGGTTTAGTGGTTTAATAGTCTAATAGTTTTCAACGACTTAAATGATATTTTTTTGTGCAGGCTAAAAATATGTTATTAAGATACTATACATGCTCTACAAATATATTTCCGGTTGAAAAATTTGAATGATTTATTTCATTATAAACATTGATCATTTTTGTGACCGCCTTTTTTCCAATATCTCCCAAATCCAGCGAATAATCATTCACATACAATTCGATATGTTTTCGCATCACCTCTTCACTCATTTCCTGTGAATGATCTCTTATATAATCATTCAAAACTGGATAATTTGAAAAAGCGAATTCAATACTTTTTTTGATAAGCCTGTCTATTTTTTGCTGAAGAAAGATATCTATATTTCTCTTTACAACAATCCCTCCCAATGGTATGGGGTTGCCGGTTATTTTTTCCCAGTAGTCGCCCAGGTCAGTAATTTTGAAAAGACCTTTTTGTTTATATGTAAACCTGTTCTCATGAATGATCACTCCCAATCCTTTATTTTGCAACACAAAATTTTCTATCTCATCATAGCGGATAAATATTTTGTTTTTAGCTGCAGGATATGCCATTGAAAAGAGCATATGTGCAGTTGTATGTTCACCCGGTATTGCAATTGTATTCACTTCGACATTCCTTGTTCCTTGTTCCTTGTTCGATATTAACAAAGGACCCACTCCTCTTCCCAATGCACTGCCACTATTCAATAAAATAAATTGATCAAGTACCAATGGCAATACCCCATAACTAAGTTTGGTAACAGGTAATTTTCCATCCAATGCCAATTTATTAAGCGTTTCCACGTCTTCCAACACTGCTTCAAAATCCAATCCTTCCGTATCGATCTTTTTATTCACCAATGCATCAAAAATAAAGGTGTCGTTAGGGCAGGGAGAAAAGCCTATGCTGACTTGCATGATTGGTTTACTGGTTTAATTGTTTATTTGTGTATGGAATACCTGTAAGCTTTTCAACTATTCTGATCAACGCTTCATTTAAATTTTGAATTGCTTCTTTCAATTTCCATTTTTCTTTATTTCTTTCCCCAACAAAATTGCTGATACTTCTTAATTGAATGAATGGAACTTTTTCCTGCAGGCAAACATAATGCAATGCAGCTCCTTCCATGGTTTCTATTTGCGGATCAAATGTTGAAATCATTCGTTTGATTGCTGTTTCATTGTCCGTAATAGTATTTACTGTTACTGCCTTAACTTTTGGAATATGAAATTGATCTGAAATAGTTTTATCGCCATTCAGCCAGCCTTTATGATATGGAAAGAGATCTTCATTGCCGAACCCGGCTTTAAATATGGTTTTAAAATGATTCTTTTCAAAAATACCAACATCAGCAAAATTATCCTGATCAACAACGACAACATCTCCTAAATGAATTGATTGGTTAAAACTACCTGCA
Organism: Ferruginibacter sp.; assembly: GCA_031373525.1. GTDB lineage: Bacteria > Bacteroidota > Bacteroidia > Chitinophagales > Chitinophagaceae > Ferruginibacter. Next base: position 185,507 of record JANMMS010000088.1, on the reverse strand, counting down.
ATTCCTGCCTGAATCACCAGGTCATAATCAATTTGTAACAACCTTTTAGTAAGATGATAGATCGTTTCGGAGCAGCCTACGCCGGTGATCAAATGATCAACTTCCGGCCTTATATTTAAAAAAGGCTCAATTTCCTGTATTGTAGCGGCTACCAATAAGATCTGCATGACACAAATTTCGTACTTATGCTTTACATTTAAGTGAATACTGGCTAACTTCGCAAAAATTCAGAATAAGCGATGGTTTATATAACCAGGATAGAACATTTTAATGCTGCTCATAAACTGTATAATCCTTCCTGGAGCAGGGAAAAAAATGAGGAGGTGTTTGGTAAATGTGCCAATGAAAAGTGGCATGGTCATAATTTTGAGCTACATGTTACCTTAAAGGGAGATCCGAACCCGGAAACAGGTTTTGTTTTTGATGTAAAGAAGCTAAGTATCATAGTAAAACACCATGTGATTGATAAACTAGACCATAAAAACCTGAATGAAGATGTTGATTTTATGAAAGGGCAGTTATGTTCTATAGAAAACCTGGTCATTGCCATCTGGAAACAACTATCACCTGCACTTCCGGGAAATATCAGCCTGCATTGTCTAAAACTATACGAAACGCCCAGGATCTATGTAGAATACTACGGGAATTAATAAACAATATCTTTTAAACTTATTGTACTTTTATAGCCAGGTAATTGACATTTTATTAATAAACAGCACACTTCTGTTGTAACTGGAAACATTTTACCATTAGCAGGGAATTATCTGAACATTTTTATCATTCATTTGTAATAATAACCCATGAATCATAAAGTAGCCGTTTACCGTAAAGAGCATTTTAATGCAGCACATCGTTTGTTCAATCCTCAATGGGATGACGTTAAAAATGATGCAGTTTTTGGTAAATGCAATAACCCAAATTATCATGGCCACAATTATGAACTGATCGTAAAATTGGTTGCTGTGCCAGATAAAGAAACCGGTTATGTTATGGACCTGAAAGTTTTAAGCGATCTCATTAATAAAAATATTCTGGAAAGGTTTGACCATAAGAACCTGAATGAAGATTGCGTGGAATTCAGCAATCTTAATCCCACTGCTGAAAATATTGTCATAGTGATATACAATATTATGAGGCCATTGATCAATGAAGATATTCAGATGCAGGTCAGGCTTTATGAAACAGAAAGAAATTTTGTAGAATACCCTGTTGAATAATAAATCATCACAAACACAATTCAATCTACTTAAATGGCCTATAAGAAAACAGAACAGTATGATGAAGCAACTACTTCATCGCTTATTAAAAATTATAAAGCAATCATTACATCACTGGGAGAAGATGCCGAAAGAGAAGGCCTGGATAAAACACCTGAAAGAGTGGCAAAGGCCATGCAATATCTAACACAAGGATACTCACAAGATGCTAAAGCTGTTTTAGAATCGGCCAAATTTCATGAGGACGTAAGTGAAATGGTTATTGTAAAAGATATTGAATTATACAGTATGTGCGAACATCACATGCTGCCGTTTTATGGAAAAGCACATGTGGCGTATATTCCGAATGGTTATATTACCGGGCTGAGTAAAATAGCCCGTGTGGTTGATATTTTCAGCAGACGGTTACAAGTGCAGGAACGATTGACACACCAGATACTGACCGCCATTAAAGAAACGCTAAACCCATTTGGGGTAGCTGTAGTAATTGAGGCTTCGCATCTTTGTATGATGATGAGGGGAGTTTCCAAACAAAATTCTGTAACAACCACTTCAGCATTTTTTGGTGAGTTTGAAAAGAATGAAACCAGGAGTGAGTTTATGAAGCTGATCAGTTCGAAGTTACACTAAACTGTTTATTGGTTTATTTGTTTACTGGTTTATCTGTTTGTTTTAGATCTGATCCTACTTTTCTAAGACCAAACTTATTATTACTATATTGGTTTAGTTATGGTTTATTTTAACCGTTTCTAAACCTTTTTATTGATTAATTTGAATCATATTGTGCTGAACTTTATTAATTAAAAGTAAATATTTATTCCCGTCATTTTAAAAAATGATTATTAATTTAAAGGCTTCAAATATTGGGGTACTCTTTTGATTTTTACATATCATACTTATCAAAAAAATTCTTTCAGATCAAGTGGATCAATAAATAGTAATCTAATGCACACTCTGGAAGATTTAGAAATATATAATCTTTCTCAAGTATTTAGTGATAAGATATGGTTGATTGTTGAGAAATGGAATAAGTTTGCTCAATACGGAATTGGGAAGCAGATTACAAATGCTGCTGATTCAATCTCATCGAATATAGCTAAAGGATACGGCAGATTTTTTATTAAAGAAAATATTAATTTTTGTTTCTACAGCAGAGGATCAATTTTAGAAACAAAAAATTGGTTGTTAAAATCTGTAAACAGAAATTTAATTCCTAAAGAAGAATATATCGGACTTTTGACCGATCTTGAAATAATTCATAAAAAACTTAACGCTTATATAAAAGTTTTAAACTAAACTTAAATAAACAAAAAGCTCCTGCAACAGGAACTAACAAACTAATAAACTAATAAACAACAAATCATGAAACATGCATACATCTTCCCCGGACAAGGTTCTCAATTTAGTGGTATGGGAAAGAATCTTTATGATTCAACAAAATCTGCCAAAGAATTATTTGAACAGGCCAATGAAACACTTGGCTTTCGAATATCCGATATAATGTTTACCGGAAGCGATGAAGAATTAAAACAAACCGCTATTACTCAACCGGCTATATTTATACATTCAGTTGCTGCGTATTACGGTTTGAATGACCCTAAACCTGATATGGTTGCGGGACATTCGCTCGGAGAATTTTCTGCTTTAGTTGCCAATAAAACTTTAAGTTTTACAGATGCATTGCAATTGGTTTCCATAAGGGCTAAAGCCATGCAACATGCCTGCGAACTACATCCATCAACCATGGCAGCGGTTTTGGGAATGGATGATGACAAAGTAGAGGAGATATGTCAGCATATCAGCAATGATGGCGGTGAGATCGTTGTTGCTGCAAATTATAATTGTCCCGGGCAACTAGTGATCAGCGGTTCTTTACAAGGAATTGAGATCGCGTGTGAAAGATTAAAAGCGGCCGGTGCAAAAAGAGCATTGGTACTTCCTGTTGGTGGTGCATTTCATTCGCCACTGATGCTACCTGCCAAAGAAGAACTTGAAGCAGCCATAAACAAGACTTTATTTAGTAAACCAACCTGCCCTGTATTTCAGAATATATCTGCTGAAGCAGTTAGTGACCCGATTATAATAAAACAAAATTTAATTGCTCAATTAACGGGACCTGTAAAGTGGACACAATCTGTGTTGGCAATGGTAGCAGGAGGTGCGACTAATTTCACAGAATGCGGACCCGGGAAAGTATTACAGGGGCTTGTATTAAAGATCAATAAAGAAATGATCGTGGATGGGGTGAATTAATGACACGAATTCTAATCACGAATTACACGAATTAAAAAACAGGATTTATCAATCCGTGTAATTGGTTTTCTTAATTCGTGTTTTATTTAAAGCTTATAAGGTATCAATCCTCTTATTCCCATATCAATAACCCGGTCGCTATTTGCAGGAGTTACAGCATCCAGGTCAAATGTAGACGCTCCTCCTGAAACTTCTTCCCACTCAAAACTTTTGTTGGTAGATAAGGAGACAATGATCGTAATATCTGAAGTTTCATTTCCGGTTACTACCAATGGTATCAAAAACTGCCCGGTCACTAAACATGAGCCTTGTGGTACCGGCGAAGTTGCAAATATCGGGTTAGGTACTGTTGTGGCCCCCGGAGGAGCCTGGCCGGTTGTTACATAATTTCCAAAACCCGGAATAAAAGTTTCAAAACCCCAATATCCCTGGTCTTTGTTGGCATTGACTGGCACAGCCGTTTGTTTAATGGTATAATTCTTCAGGTATGTGCGGAAACCAATAAACGAAGCTATCGTTCCGCTATAGGCTACGCCGGAAGAGCGATATTTAATATCATAGTTTTGATATGCAAGTGAAATTCTCAACCAATTATATGTTCCGGCTGCGAATGATTTTATAGGAACACTTAAAAATGTTTGACCCTGCCCGGCAAAATTTGATTGGTTGAAATCAATTGCATTAGCGCCACCAATTGTAGTTTCGGCAGCCCTGTATAAAACAGCACCTGCTCCTATTCCTGTGAACTGGTCTTTTGTCATCTCCAGGTAATGTGCGCTCATTTTATTGAATACAGGTGATTGAGCGCCATGGTTTGCAGGCAAAGTTACAGGTTGACCCAATGCATTCAGGCGAACCTGAGTTGAATCAAACTTAAAGACAAAATTAATTTTAGGCCCTGTATAAACAACTTCCGTTGATGACTTTTTACAGGAACTAATTGCGAATAATATGATTGCCGGTAAAACAAAAGATTTAGTAATATTCATACAGTTTTTTTTTAAAGTTAACTTTATAAACTAAAGTATATAATTTTTATTGCAGGAATAACTGTTAATAAAATGGGAAATAAAAACAGGCTATTCATTTCTGAAAGCCTGCATATTATAATATCAAAATAAATCTACCAACTTCCACTTGCGCCGCCGCCGCCGAAACCGCCGCCGCCAAAACCACCAAATCCACCACCACCGCCAGAACTTCCGCCACCACCGCTCCAACCGCCACCTCCGCCCAACAGGTCACTTAAGATCATAGGGCCTAAAATATTCCGGTATCCCCGCCTGCTCATGAATCCTCCACCACGGCCACCGCCCCTGCTGGATATCAACAGGAATATAATGATGATGATAATGATAATAAATTTCCCTGATCCGCTTCCTATTGACTTTTTCTGCCGGGGAGTTTTATATTCACCTTTAACTGCTTTAATGATCGCATCGGTACCTTCATCAATGCCACGGTAATAATCGTCGCCTTTGAAATTGGGTTTGATCACATCTTCAATAATGTGCTTTGCTGTAATATCAGGTAAAGCTCCTTCAACACCATATCCTGTTGCAATATTTAATTTCCGGTCATTCTTTGCTATCAGTAAAATAACCCCGTTGCTGAATTCTTTTCCTCCAACTCCCCATGCCCTACCTAATGCTACATTATATTCAGCCACATCATAACCTTCAAGAGATGGAATGATAACAACGGCAATCTGGGTGGAAGTACTATCATCGAAAGCAACAAGTTTATTTTCCAATGATTGCTTCTGGTCTTCAGTAAGGGTATTGGTATAATCATTTACCAGTTTCTCCGGAGATGGTTTTTTGGGCAGGTTCTGGCAAATTGCTGCCATTGAAAATGCCAACAGGAATAATAAAGAAAATATTTTTTTATAAACATTCATAAAGCTATTCCTGATTTTATTTCCCGAAAATAATTTCATCGGGCAACTCATTTTTATCCTCTGTTGGTATATAAGGGAATTTTTCACTTAAGGTTTCTCCAATATGAGTAATACAATTTACAATGCCATCTACCAGGTTATTGTTCCTGAAATTTTGTAACATTTCCTGTACTTCATTTTGCCAATATCCTGTTCCTACTTTTTCATGAATACCTTTATCGCCATACAAAGCAAGTTCTTTATGTTTTGTGGCTATGTATAATAATACTGCATTGCGGTGGTGGGTTTCATCCATTTCCATTTTAAAAAATATTAATGCAGCCCGCTCCAATGGATCAACCAGGGGGTTCTTTGGTTCAATAAATATCCTTACTTCACCACTGGTTCTTTTTTCTGCATTGCGTATGGCAGCCACGATCCGTTCATTTTCATGAACAGTAAAGATGTCCTTTTTTTTAAAAAGAGAAAACATTCGGGAAATATTTAGCCCCTCTCCATAAGAAGAGGGGTTGAAGTTAGATTACTTAATATCAAATTTGATCTCCGGATTTTTTTCACTTCCGGCATCAGCTTTATAAAAAGGCTTTTCTTTAAATCCGAATATGCCTGCAAGGAGGCTTTTTGGAAAACGTTTTACTTTTAAATTATAGCCTTCAATAGATTTATTATAATCCTGGCGGGCTATATTTATCCTGTTCTCTGTTCCTTCGATCTGTGTTTGAAAATCCCTGAATGCCTGGGTTGTTTTTAAGTCAGGATAATTTTCCACCACGGCCAATAATTTACTGAAAGAGCCCTGTAAGTTAGCCTGGGCTTTTTGATAAGCTTCTAATGATGCCGGATCGTTGATATCTACCTGAATAGATGTCGCTTTTGATCTTGCTTCGATTACATCACGTAAAGTTGATTTTTCAAAATTAGCAGAACCTTCAATGGTTTTAATGATGCTGCTGTAGAGATCAGTTCTACGTTGATAATTAGTCTCCACATTGCTCCAAACTTTTTTTACATCCTGGTCTGAAGTTACCAATCCATTATATCCGTTACACCCCCAAAAACCAATTATAACTACAATTGCAAGTAAAATTAAAATGCCTGAACGTTTCATGTTTATTTTTTTTTATGATTAAGGTGATAAAATTAGTGATTTCTATATGAACAATTAATTAAATATTATGTACGAGAGTGCCGTGCCCGGCATTTTAACAAATCATATTACCATCAACCTTATCTCTTTGGCCTGATCATCAGGTAAGCGCTGTTAAAGTTTGTTGTACCGGCATCTACCCAGCCAAACAAATGTACTTCCTGCGGAATGATACCTGCTGGCCAGCTTTTCCATGGACTTATTGCAATAATACCTGATTGGGGATTTGTAAATGTCCAGGCATCTGAAAAAACGATTGGAAATGTTTGAATGATACCATTATGTGTACGCAGTTGGAAATTATTTACTGCAGCTGTGGATGATGTAATTCTTATCACCAGTTTTACCTCAATATTTCCATCCGTATTATAAAGCGTAGGGTCAATAGCAGCTTCACAATTACTGAGATCCTGGCCGGTAGTATTGAACATGGAATAAGCTGAACCTCCCTGCCACAAGGGAATAACCGACACCTGGTTGTTGGAAGCAGAATTACCATTTACATCTAATTCATACTGGGGATTGGGATTTCCTATACCTACTTTTTGAGCTGAAATATTTTGTATCAGTAGAATCGTAATCAGCGTTATTAAAATTCTAATTTTCATATTCGTATAATGCTTTTAGGTTTAAGACGAATGAAACTTTCGTTTATTTTAAGTTCATTTAACAATTTAAACGTTCAAAAAGTTCTAATAACCTGCCTTTGCACCACCAATATTTTCCACCGGGTGCCAGGTGGTTTTTATTTCCTGCATATCCATGATAAAATAAGGAGATTGTCCTTCATCAGAAGTCCATTTCACTTTATCATACAATACCACACGTTTTACATTTGCTGCAGACTTTTCTTTTATCATTGTTTTTACAGCATCATCATTTTCACAAAAAACCGTAGCATTTACATCCATATGATCTGCAAAAAAGCTAACGAGCTCAGAAACTTTGCCTGTAAGAATATTCACTACAGCACCCGGAAGATCAGAACTATTCAATACCTCAGCAAAGGTAACCGCACATAGTGGTTTTGAATAAGAAGCAAGAATAGTGCAGGTATTTCCGCCTGCAATGATCGGTGCAATGACAGAAACCAAGCCAAGCAATGAATCATTTTGCGGAGCTATGGCTGCTACTACTCCGGTTGGTTCCGGAACCGAAAAATTAAAATGTGAGGAAGCCACCGGATTAACAGAACTGAATAACTGTTGAAATTTATCGCACCAACCACTGTAATAGATCAATCTGTCGATAGCAAGATCTACTTCCCTTTCTGCTTGTGCCTTTGTTGAATCCTGCTTCATCAATTCATCAATGAACTGTGCTTTTCTTCCTTCCAGCATTTCGGCAATGCGATACAAGATCTGCCCCCTATTAAATGCAGCCCTTCCGGACCATCCGCCGAAAGCTGCCCTGTTAGCAGTGATCGAATCCCTGAAATCTTTCCTGGAACCCAGACAAACATTCGCCAGCTTTTCTCCTTTACCGTTAGTGGCAACATAATATCTTCCGGATTCAGTTCTGGGAAATTGTCCACCGATATATAGTTTGTAAGTCTTTAGAACTTCCAGTCTTTTTTCAGAAGCATGGTTTCCAATTCCGTTCCCGTTGAGATTGATGGTTGATTTTTTTATGATTGTTTTTGACATAATCGTTTAAAGGTTTAAAAGTTTAAGGGTTTAAAGGTTCGGATTCTTTTTGCCTGATTCCCTTTATTTTGGTTTTCCTCAGGTATTCAATAAATTTTTGGATCATTGCGCTAGTTCGTATTGCCATTACACTAAATTTATCAAATTGCTCCTGATTAATATATTTCCTGTCTAATGACCTGTATAATTGAGATCGTAATTCTCCACATGATCCTTTTGCATACCCTAAGAAAACAATGAATTCAGCTCTTGTTCCTCTTTCAAATCCCTCTGCTATATTATCCATAACTGAACCTGAAGAACCTTCAATTTGCCCAATTAAGCGATAATTTTTTTTAAATTTATCCGCATCTATTAATGCGCCTATTTCATTGCATAGGCTTCTGCTTATTTTCCACATTTCAAGCTCTTCAAACTTTTTAATTGTTGCCATGGGCGATATTTAATCCTCAAATATCACCCAAAGTTTAAAATAGATCATGGTCAAAAAACAGAAAAATAATGTTGTTTTTCTTCCCGTTTAAAAGTTAAACCATTAAACTTTTAAACCTTTAAACGATATTCACATACGCCGCCAACCCATGTAAACCACCCTCACGTCCATAACCACTTTCTTTATAACCACCGAATGGAGAAGTAGGATCAAATTTATTATACGTATTTGCCCAAACAACTCCGGCTCTTAATTTGGTTGTCATATTAAATATCTTGGAACCTTTATCAGTCCAAACTCCAGCCGATAATCCAAATGGACTATTATTTGCCTTTTCTATCACTTCATCATCAGTTCTAAAAGTTTGAATGGTAAGTACAGGTCCGAATATTTCTTCTTGTGCAATCCGATTTGATTGGGCAACATTTGTAAAGATCGTAGGCCTGCAATAAAATCCTTTTTTCGGAATAGAGCAGGATGGTTGATACATTTCTGCACCTTCCTGTAAACCGATCTTCAAATATTTATTGATAACATCCAACTGGCTTTTTGAATTGATGGCACCGATATCCGTATTCTTATCCATCGGATCTCCAACAATTAAAGATTCCATCCGGTCTTTTAATTTCTGCAACACTTGCTTATAAACGGATTCCTGTACATACAATCTTGATCCAGCACAACAAACATGTCCCTGGTTAAAAAATATTCCATTGATCACACCTTCCACAGCCTGATCAAGCGGAGCATCATCAAAGATGATATTCGCAGCTTTTCCTCCCAGCTCCAGTGTTGCTTTTTTATTCGTTCCGGAAATGGCTCTTTGTATGATCTTGCCAACATCTGTTGAACCGGTAAATGCGATCTTATTAATATCGGGATGATTTACGATTGCAGCACCCGTTGCTCCGGCACCGGTAATAATATTTACTACACCCGGCGGTAGGTCAGCTTCCTGAATTATTTCTGCCAGTTTTAATGCAGTGAGTGAAGTGGTTTCTGCAGGCTTCAATACAACGGTATTTCCGGTTGCCAGTGCCGGCGCAATTTTCCATGCGGCCATTAACAATGGAAAATTCCATGGAATGATCTGACCGGCAACTCCTAATGGGGCAGTTGTGCGATTAGGAAAAGCATATTCCAGTTTATCAGCCCATCCTGCATAATAGAAGAAATGATTGGCGGCAGTAGGAACATCAAAATCACGGCTCTCACGTATAGGCTTACCTCCATCTAAAGTTTCGATGATGGCAAATTCCCTGGCTCTCTCCTGCACCATTCTTGCAATACGATAAATATATTTTGCCCTTTCTTTTGAAGGCATTTTTTTCCAGACCTTTTCATATGATGTTCTGGCTGCAATGACCGCTTTGTTCACATCAGCAGTATTGGCTTCAGCTACTTCCGATAATTTTTCTTCCGTTGCAGGATTGATGGTATCAAAATATTTCCTGCTTAGCGGTTTTTCAAATTTTCCGTTAATAAAAAGATCATACCGTGGATCTATTTTTGCAGCGCTTTTACTTTCGGGTGCAGGTGCCAGATTCCTTGCAGAATCAAATTTTAATTTTATTGTATTAATTCTTGACTTTGCCATTTTGCTTTATTTAACCTCACCCTCAATCCCTCTCCAAAAGAGAGGGAGGCCAGGCATTTTATTATTAATTAAACATTTGCTTTTTACAATTCATCAATATTTCATTATTGATCTTTTTTTCATTTTTTTGAAGCCAGCATGGGTTTTCCATAGCATCATTGTTGTGTCATCACTATCCCGGTTCATCGGGACTCACTTGTACAGCATAACTTCATTCGGCCAATCAGCCACAAAGACACCAAGACTCTAAGCAGCACAAAGGCTTTGTGAAACTTTGTGCCTTTGTGATTTTGTGGCGATCAATCAAGTGTAAAATAATCCGCCGATTGATACACTCCGGTCTTTTGTTTCATCAACTGCATCAATATATCATTTGCCAGGCTGCTTGCGCCAAATCTGAACCAGTGATTGTTCATCCAGGCTTCACCCAACACTTCATTCAGCATGACCAGATAATGTAATGCCAGTTTAGATTTCGAAATGCCACCGGCAGGTTTCATCGCTATTCGCTTTCCTGTTTTATAATAAAAATCCCTGATGGCTTCCAGCATTACCAGTGTAACCGGCATGGTTGCGGCAGGAGAAATTTTTCCGGTGGATGTTTTAATAAAATCAGCACCTGCATACATGGCAATATCACTGGCCCTTCTTACTTTATCATACGTTACCAGTTCACCTGTTTCCAGGATAACTTTTAATCTGGCTTCACCGCAAGCTTCCTTGATGGTTGCAATTTCATCAAAAACAAAATTGTATTCTCCCTGGTGAAATTTACCTCTTGATATAACCATATCAATTTCATCTGCACCCTGATCTACAGCAAATTTTGTATCCCTGATCTTTACATCACGGGGTGCTTGTCCGCTTGGAAAAGCTGTGGATACTGAAGCTACTTTTATTCCAGAATCTCCCAGCGCCATTTTAGCCACCTTAACCATGGAAGGATAAACACAAACAGCGGCTACCGTTGGCAAACCGGGATAGGTATCCATTAAATGCTGAGCTTTATAACAAAGTTGTTTCACTTTTCCATCGGTATCCTTTCCTTCCAGTGTGGTGAGGTCGATCATATTCAAAGCCAGCTTCAATCCATTGATCTTAGTTTCGTTCTTGATACTTCTTTTGGTAAACCTGGATGCCCTCTCTTCAATACCTACCTGGTCAACATGTGGTGATAATGAAAAATCAGGAATGGTTTTGGTTGCAATCATTGCAATGTTTTTTAAGACCTCACCCCAACCCCTCTCCAAAGGAGAGGGAAGGAGAATTTGGTTTGAGATAATTTAATCTGTTTTATTTTAAGAAGCTACTAATGCTTCTAATGCTTGTTTGATTAATCGTTCAACTGCTGCATTACTATCTTTCGAAAATTGCTGAACTACCCTGTTGGCAACAATGGCGTTAACACTCAGGCAATCGTGGCCAAGCAATTTTCCCAATCCGTAAATAGCAGATGTTTCCATCTCAAAGTTAGTGATCCTGTGATTATTGAAATTAAAATGCGTTAAACGATCGATCAATCCCGGGTTGCTTACTCCCAACCGTAGAATTCTGCCCTGTGGGCCATAAAATCCGGGACAGGTTACCGTTATGCCTTTGTGAAAGGCAGACCCAAACTTTTTAAGTAATTTTTCACTGCCTTTAAAAGCATAAGGAATCGTGACAGCAATATTTAATTTTGTTTGTTCAATAAAAGCATTTGCCATTTCCAGTTCATCTTTGCTTTTATCGTACGAATAAAAATTGAGCAGGTTATCCAGTCCCAGCCCATGTGTGGAAGCAACAAAACTATCAACAGGAATATCTGCCTGCAAAGAGCCTGATGTGCCAAAACGGATAATATTCAGTTTATGAAAGTCTTTTTTTATTTCTCTTGTTGTAAAATCTATGTTTGCCAGCGCATCCAGTTCATTGATGGCAATATCAATATTATCAGGGCCAATGCCGGTTGACATGACTGATAACCTTTTGCTACCGATATAACCGGTATGGGTAATGAATTCACGGTGTTGTTGCTGGCATTCGATCCTGTCGAAATGTTTGCTTACTTTTTTTACCCTATCGGGATCACCTACAACAATAACAGTATCTGCCAGTTCTTCGGGCCTTAGATCTAAATGATAAATAGCCCCCCGATCATTAATGATCATTTCTGATTCAGCAATTCGTTGCATGGTTTATTTTTTAGACCTCACCCCAGCCCTCTCCGAAAGAGAGGGAGGAGAAATTGATTACAGTGTTCATTAAATACAATTAATATTAATTTTATAGTATTCAAAAAGGACATTAAATATAGTTACTAAATGGCAATTGTAAAGGTTATGACTATTATATTTTTATGTGTCTGACCATTTGAATGACCTTACAATTTATTGCTGCTTTTGAAAAAGAAAGGAAACTAATCTCGGAGTTGTTCTTTTATCATTTTCATCGAACCATTCTTTCAGGTCAATACATTTCATACCGTTTTTTAAAGCCGCCGAATAAAAATCAGAAATATGATGTATAAAATATTCCAACTGTATCAATTCGTTACCATGATCAAATTTAGCCCTGCTTCCCTCCAGTTGTTTATAAGGATGTAATTCACAAATATAAAAACAACCATTACTTTCTAATGTTTTGGCGGCCTGTTCAAATATGAAATCAATATTTTCAATATGTTCTAAAACAAGACTACAAATAATCAGTGATACTTTATTAAAATTCCATGGCTTTGTAAGATCATACTGCTTAAATTTTACATGATCATCTTTTATTTTTTGCCTTGCGTGATCAAGCATTCCTTCTGAAAGATCGACTGCCACCAGGTATTTTGTTCGTTTAGAGATCCAGGCTGTATTTTTACCTGTACCACAGCCTGTTTCAAGCACTTTGCTAAAATCTGCAGATGAAAGCATGTACTGTCCGGCGATCAATTCAAGATCACGTGTTTTATTTGTAACAGTATCATAAGTAGCAGCCCATTGATCATATGCAGATTGCGTATCCATAATAATTGTATTAGAAATTCTCTGAAAATAAATTTATATTACATCAATAAATGTTCAAAACAACAGCTTCTATATTACTTCTATCATTATTCATATTCACACAATATGGCAGGCAGTTGGCATATGTACAATGCAAGGTTGAAAATTTTTCTGTTAAAACAAACAAAGCAACCTGTGATTGTGAAAAAGATTATGATAATGACATGGCCAAAGCTGATAATAAACTTCCCCCTCAAAAAGCGCATTTACATATAACATTAGATGAATTTTATTTAATAAATGAAACTGGTCACTTCTCATTTATTAAAGATAAAACTGAAAAATTTTCATCTCAATCCGTTTCATTTTTAGCTTCTTTTAACGGAAATATATTTCATCCTCCACAATTGTAATTTTTTTTTGAATGAGCAATGAAATCATCATTGCAAAAACTACATGCCGGTGTTTTAAACAGCGTATCAACATTCGTTGTATAAATCACTGCAACATGCTGCATCTACATTTAAACAATTAAATTATTAAAGATGAAAAAAACAATAGCCGTTGCTATGGCAACGATCATATTACTACATGCATGCGCTCCAAAAATTTCGGGAACAAAGAATAAACTATCAGTTGATAATGGTGGTAAACCGATGCTGATCGGCACATGCACTCAATCTGCACTTAAAAAAGATCCATTTAAAGAATGGTTCAATAAGAATTATACCGGTTATAAAGTGAATGATACAATTACGACCTTAATAAAACCATTGTCTGAAGGAAAAACATTTCTACTGTTTATGGGAACCTGGTGTGGTGACAGTAAAAGGGAAATACCTCGTATGCTGAAGATCATGAAAAGCAGCGGAGTAAAAAGATCTCAAATAAAAATAGTGATGGTAGACAATCATGACAGCACGTACAAACAAAGCCCGGGCCATGAAGAAAAAGGATTGAATATTCACCGGGTGCCTACATTGATCATTTATGCAGGCACCAAAGAAATGGGGCGTATAGTAGAATCGCCGGTGGTATCGCTTGAAAAAGACCTGTTTGCAATTTTGCATGGAGATCATTATCAACCTAATTACAAAGGAGTGATTTATATGGATTCATTGTTTAAGATTAAACAAACAAGTGAGATTGAAACCAGGCTTCCGGAAACAGCAGAAGTAATAAAACCAATCTTAAAAAATGCTGCTGAATTAAATACCTATGGTTATGTATTAATGGCCGGGAAAGAAATGGATAAAGCACGGGCTGTATTTAAAATGAATATTTTGTTATATCCTAAAAATGCCAATCTGTATGACAGTATGGGTGAATATTATTTTAATACCGGTGAAAAAGAATCAGCTAAAGAAAATTACCGGAAAGTATTGGAACTGGATCCAAAGAATGAAAATGCGAAGAAGATGCTGGAGAAGATGGGTGGATGATTTTTTTACCACAGAGAACACTGAGTATTTTCACAGAGTATAATGAGAAAAATTTTTTATACTCTGTGTTCTCTGTGAAAATCCACTGAGAAACTCTGTGGTTAATTTTTTATTTTTTAATTGCTGCAATACCCGGCAATTCTTTTCCTTCAAAATATTCCAATAATGCGCCGCCACCAGTTGATACATAACTTACTTTATCATTTAGCCCAAACTTATTAACTGCTGCCACACTATCACCGCCGCCAACTAAACTGAAAGCTCCATGCTTCGTTGAATCAGCAACTGCATGGGCAATTGTTTTTGTTCCGTGTTGAAATTTTTACATTTCAAAAACACCCATCGGGCCATTCCACAAAATAGTTTTAGCGTGCATGATAACTTTGCTGAATGATTCGCAGGCCATTTGACCAATATCCAACCCCATCCATCCTTCTGGAATATTATTACTTAAAGCTCCTGATACATTTGCATTAGCATCAAATTTATCCGCAATGATCGAATCAACAGGAAGGTGAATACAAACACCCTTTTCTGCTGCCTTTTTTAATAGATCATTTGCAACATCCAGTTTTTCCATTTCGCATAATGAATTACCAATATTTCCACCCAATGCTTTGTAAAAAGTATAAGCCATACCGCCACCGATAATAATATCAGTTGCTCTGTCGAGCAGATTTTCAATGATCAGTATCTTATCAGAAACTTTTGCGCCTCCAATGATAGCTAAAAATGGTTTTTCATTGTTATGCAAAACTTTTTCAGCACTTGCTACTTCCTTTTCCATCAACAAGCCAAACATTTTTTTATCTGAAGGGAAAAAATCTGCGATAACAGCCGTTGAAGCATGTGCCCTGTGTGCCGTTCCAAAAGCATCATTCACATAAACATTACCAAGTTTGCTTAATTTTTCTGCAAATGCTTTATCACCTTTTTCTTCTTCTTTGTAAAAGCGTAGGTTTTCAAGTAATAATACTTCTCCTCCTTTGATCATACTTGCAGTTAGTGTAGCCTGTTCTCCGATACAATCATCAGCAAAGAAAACTTTGGTGGATCCTCCCAGCAATTCGTGTAAATGTTTCACCAGGTGTTTCAAAGAATATTTATCTGCCGGGCCATCTTTCGGACGGCCAAAATGACTCATCAAAATCACTGAACCGCCATCTGCCAGTATTTTTTTGATCGTTGGAATGGTTGCTGTCATGCGGCTGTCGTCAGTGATCTCAAATTGTTCGTTTAATGGAACATTAAAATCTACGCGTACCAGCGCTTTTTGCCCTTTGAAATTGAAATCAGAAAATGTAGACATAGAAATTATTTTAAAATAAAACCGCAAAGACGCTGAGGCGCAAAGATTATTTCCAGGCGGCCTAGCGTCTTTGCGGTAAAATTATTTACTTGATCAATCCGGCGAAATGTTGTACGGTCCTTACCAATTGTGACACATAACTCATTTCATTATCATACCAGCTAACCGTTTTTACCATTTGTTTGTCGCCCATGGTCATTACTTTAGTTTGAGTGGCATCAAACAAAGAGCCGAAATGTATTCCGATCACATCACTGCTCACGATCTCATCTTCATTATAGCCAAAACTTTCATTGCTGGCTGCTTTCATTGCTGCATTGATCGATTCGATCGTTGCAGGTTTTTCCAGGATACTGTACAATTCAGTTACGGAACCTGTAATAACAGGAATTCTTTGTGCACCACCATCCAGTTTACCTTTTAATTCAGGCAATACTAATCCAATAGCTTTTGCAGCACCGGTACTGTTAGGTACTATATTGGCAGCAGCAGCTCTTGCACGGCGAAGATCGCCTTTAGGATGTGGGGCATCCAATGTATTCTGATCATTTGTATAAGCATGAATGGTACTCATGATACCTGTAACGATTCCAAAGTTATCATTCAACGCTTTTGCCATTGGAGCAAGGCAATTGGTAGTACAACTGGCACAGCTAATGATCGTTTCACTACCATCTAAAATACCGTGATTCACATTAAATACAACTGTTTTCATCTCACCGGTTGCCGGTGCAGAGATAACAACTTTTTTTGCCCCTGCTTTTAAATGCGCTTCGGCTTTGTCTTTATCTGTAAAGAAACCGGTACTTTCAATTACAACATCCACATCATGTTTTCCCCAGGGAATTTGAGCAGGGTCTTTCTGAGCATATATTTTTATTTCATGTCCGTTAACCACAATGGCGTTCTCAGTAGAAGTTACTTTTTGTCCAAATCTTCCCTGTGCACTGTCATATTTCAACAGGTGAGCCAATACTGCCGGGCTTGTCAGGTCATTGATTGCCACTACTTCTATGCCCTTCATATCATATATCTGGCGAAAAACTAAGCGGCCGATACGGCCAAATCCATTGATTGCAACTTTAACAGTACTCATAAGTAAAATTTGAAATGGTGATTTTATTATTTGTGTGCAAAATTACATGATGTGGGGAAATTTGCGGGGAAAATTTATTATAACTAAATATAATCAAATGAATAACCTAAAATAATAATTTATAGAAAGAACGCTGCTAAAGTAAGCAGCGTTCTTTCTATGTGGCAAAGGACCCAAACCTCCGTTTTCTGTATTAATCAATTGATTATAACATTTTTTATTTCCCTTTACTATGGTTTTTTATTTTCCTTATACCTTTTATCAGGAGTGCCATCTTTTTTTACCGGCGTTTCAGCTTTAGGTGCGGTATATCGCTTATCAGGAGTTCCGTCTTTTTTTAATACTGTGCCGTTTTTATCTGTAGTTTTTTCAGCTGCAGGCGTTTTGGCTGGAGCTACTTTTTTAGAATCTGTCTTGACAACAGGAGCCTTTGTTGTAGAAGGGGTTTTGAATGCAGCGGGGGCTTTGGAAGGAACTGCCTTTTTAGAATCTGACTTATCAGCAGATTTTGTTGCTTCCTTTTTCTCTTTTGCAGGTTTTATTGGTTTTGCATCAGTTGTCTGAGAAAAAGAAAAACTGATGATACCAAAGATCAAGGCTGCTGCCAGCATTAATTTTTTCATTTTTTTTTAATTTAAATGTTTAGATAAATTCTTTTATTGGAACACAAATATATTATCACCTAAAAGATCTTTAACAGGCTTAACGATGGCTTAACTGATGCTAAAGAAATGTTAGGAGTGAGCTTATTAAGATAATAGTACCCAACTTTGTGTTCATTATTGCTAAACTGATATTATAGAATGCGTTCTGCAACGTTTAAATGGATCATACTTATATCAACCATAACCATTGGATTGTTAGTAGCAGCTCAATTATTCTGGTTAAACAAGATCTATAATTATGAACAAAAAGAATTTAACAGCAGTGTTGTAAAAAGCATACAGGGTGTTTATGAAGATCTTGAATTAATGGATTCTACAACAACGCATTTACAAAAGCTTATAGAACAGCCTACATCTAATTCATTTCTTTTCAGGATCAGTTATATTCCAGTCGAGGACAGTTTACCGGATGTTATTTTAAATAATTTAGAGGCATTCAATGTTTTTACTGATTGCAAACTGGGCTTGTATGACAACAGATCGCATCGCTATTTGTTAGAATCTTATCTGCCAACTGCTGCTACAAAACATCCTGAATTCAATGCACTAGGGTTGCCTGTTTATAAAAAGGAATACCCGTATATCCTGCTCTACTTTCCATATCGAAATCAATATATAATTGCTGAGATGGCCTGGTGGATTACATCCAGCAGCATCCTTTTATTACTTTTAATTGCACTCGGGGTCAGTGTATTTTATTTATACAGGCAGAAATTCCTGAATGAGATACAGAATGATTTTATCCGTAATGTAACACATGAATTTCAAACACCTTTAACTACACTGACGGTAGGACTTGATGCCATTTCTAAATCCTCAATCATTGTTCATCCGGAAAAAATGTCAAAATATATTAAACTGATGCAGGGGCAAACCAATTACCTGAATCAGCATATTGACAACCTGATGAAAGTTATGCAGGCTGATGCCAACGGTTTACTGATACAAAAAGAACCGGTTTCCCCGAATGAATTAATTGAAGAAGCCATCAAACAATTATATATAGCTATCGAAGAAAAAAATGCCAGGATAGATTTTATACCTGAAGAAAGGAATACAACCATCCTGGCTGATAAAAGCAGTCTGTATGTAGCTATATTAAATATCATATCCAATGCCATTAAATATTCAGCTATCCCTTTTATTATTATAGAAACAAAATTGCTCAACAACATATATTACTTATCTGTAAAGGACAATGGAATCGGAATTGATGACCAGTACAAAAAGAAATTATTCAAAAAATTTTTCAGAATACCATCGGGAGATGTACATAATACCAAAGGATTGGGACTGGGACTCTATTTTGTAAAAAAAGTGATTGATGAACATAAGGGAAGTATCCAAATCAAAAGCATTAAAGGCATAGGCACAGAATTTATTATTGAATTACCTGTACATTAAAATATATATTATGCAACCAACAAAAGCATCCATCTTGTTTGCTGAAGATGATAAAAGCCTTGCATTCATGGTAAAAGATGCATTGGAAGACGAAGGTTATAAAGTTGTTCACTGCATTGATGGACAAACAGCCATTGATATCTTTGATAAAAAAAAATTTGATATCTGCCTCCTGGATATCATGATGCCTTTTAAAGACGGATATACAGTCGCAAAAAAAATAAGGCAACAAACAGACAGATTGCCTATCATCTTTCTAAGTACCAAGAGCCAGGAAATTGATAGACTGAAAGGATATGATACCGGAGCAGATGATTATCTTGCCAAGCCATTTAGTATGCAGGAGTTATTAAAAAAAATAGATGTTTTCCTTCGGCGTACAAAAAATCCTTTAACAGAAATAGTTGATGAAATAAAAATCGGCCACATCATCTTTGCCCCCGCTAACCTGAAAATAATCACACCCGAAGAAACATTTAATATTACCCAGAAAGAGAATGACCTGCTGAAATTCCTTTGCGATCATAGCAACAAAGTGCTTAAACGGAATGAACTACTGATCAATGTATGGGGAAAAGATGATTTTTTCCTGGGAAGAAGCATGGATGTTTTTATTTCAAAACTGAGAAAGTATTTAAGATCCGATCCCGATATTGTTTTAGAAACCATTCATGGAGTTGGGTTCAGATTATCGATACCAAATTAAAACTACAGAAGTAAAGTAAAATAAATGAAACATACCATAACAATATCAAATGGTAATACAGGTGCTGATTTGAAATGATGTTTAAACGTTGATTTATCTGTTATTTAATATTTTATTTCCTCATGTATTACAGTATCTTTATCTCCTTTACTCTCTTTAATTAAAGCCTTAATAGTCTAAATGAAAAAACTGGTAATACTATTATTCAATATATGGATGCCTTTTTTTTTGATAGCGCAAAATATTGATACGCTTAGTTCAATTAAAAAATATACTGCGCCGGGATTAAATGTCAAGTCAAAACCAATAAATAACAACACAAATCTTTTTGCCAGATCTTTATTTATCCCAACTTCATTAATAAGTTATGGCTTTTTTGCTATGGGAATTAACTCCTTAAAATCACTAAACCGCAATATAAAATCTGAATTACAGGAAGACCATTCAAAATTTAAAACAAAAACAGATAACTACCTGCAATATTCTCCTGCAATAGCTGTGTATGTTTTAAATGCTTGTGGTATTAAAGGAAAAAATAACTTAAGAGACAGATCAATGATATACGCCTTGTCAACCCTGTTTGCAACTGCTACGGTTCAATCAATAAAAAAAATCACCAGAGTTGAAAGGCCCGATGGTTCATGTAAAACTTCTTTCCCCTCAGGACATACAACGATAGCATTTGCAGCTGCAGAATTTTTGCATACGGAATATAAGGATATATCTCCCTGGTATGGCATAGCCGGTTATATAGCTGCTACTGCAACCGGAGTAATGAGGTTATATAATAATAAGCACTGGCTAAGCGATATTGTAGCAGGAGCAGGCTTTGGGATCCTTTCAACAAAACTTGCCTATTGGATATATCCTTCTATAAAGAAAAAATTATTTAAAGATAAAAATGTAAGTACAATGTTACTTCCTTACTATTTGCCGGGCAATGCTGGCTTATCTTTTGTTCACAATTTCTAATAGTTTATAGGAATTATAAACTTAGTAACCATATGAGTTTGAAAAAACAGATCTTATGCATTGCAATGTTCTTCTTTATTTATAACATTGGTTTTACACAAGTTACTTTGAGTGATAGCATTAAACCTTATGAGAAGGAAACATTGCCATATACACTTAAAAAAAATGAGCAGGCTTATAACACCGGAAACGGCAATATTTATATTTATCCTAAGCCTAAGTCTTTTAGTTTTTTAACCAGGATCCCGGGGGATGCTGCCGGCATGGTTTCAACAACTTTTAAAAGATCAAGCATAAAACCATCACTGATCATTGCGGGCTCTACCACAATTTTATTATTTGCAGATCAGTATATTGCTGATCAGTCAAAAAAGATTTGCAGGGATATTAATTTTCAAACAGAAGAAAAAAACAAGGACCTTGTTGCAATCAAAATTGGAAACAAACAAACATCCATTATTAAAATTCCTCAGAACTTAAATACGGCTATTTACCAATTAGGGCAAGGCTTTTACGGCCTGCTCATAGGTGCCGGATTATTCACGTATGGCAAACTTAATAACGATTACCGTTCATTAAGTACTGCCAGTCAATTAACAGAATCTTTTATTATGCTGGGAGTTGGCACCCAATTATTGAAAAGGATAACAGGAAGGGAAACTCCGGGTGAAGCCTCTGTTTCAGGTGGGAAGTGGCGATTATTCCCTTCATTTAGTGATTTTCAAAATCAAACGCCAAAGTATGATGCTTTTCCATCCGGGCATATGGCAACAATGATTGCAACTGTTACTATTTTGGCAGAAAACTACCCTGAAAAAAAATGGATCGGGCCTGTTGGCTATTCTATTTCCGGACTCGTTGGATTGTCAATGATAAATAATGAAGTTCATTGGGCAAGTGATTACCCATTGGCCATTGGCCTTGGATATTTATGTGCAAGGCAAATAGTAAAGAAAAGCAGAAAAAAAGCGAATCCCCATATGACAAAAAAGAGTGAAAGAGAATTATCCTATACATTCAATTATGTTAATGGGAAACTGTTACCAGGGATTGTTTATAAGTTTTAGACAGAGTCGCCATTAAATTTTTATTAATTTTTGATTTAATAATTAAATAATGGGTTTGAATTTTTCTTCTTAAAAGAGAACTCCCGAATCAAGTTCGGGAGTTCTCTTTGTAGCACGTACGGGAATCCCTGCCTGACTGCATCATGCAGGCAGGGAACCCTTGATTCCTCCGTTTTGCTCAAAATATTTTTTCAACCAATTCTTTCCAGCAGTAGATTTCAAATACTTTTCTCTTACTCTTGCCGATGACCAATCAGGATGATCTTCTGTATATATTATTTTCCAGGGCAAATGTCCTTTTGTGTACTTGTTTTTACCGGAATTATGTTCTTTTAATCTTGCAAAAACATTTAATGCCATTCCAACATAAGTTGCAGCATCCTTTTCACTCAGCAAGACATATACAGTAATCATACTAATAAAAAAACCCCTCATAATTTGAGAGGCTTTTGTAGCACGTACGGGAATCGAACCCGTGATTCCTCCGTGAAAGGGAGGCGTCTTAACCCCTTGACCAACGCGCCATTGCTTTTAAGGGACGGCAAAGATAACCAGATGCAGTTTTGTATCCAAAATTTTTTAAAAAATAAAGCTAATAAGCCCTTAAAAGCATTGTTTACCAATTCCATTGGGCATTACATATTATATTATCTATCAATTTCGTAGTTTGTGTATCTATCAAATAAATTACCATGGCTATTCAATGGCAAGGAGTATTTCCTGCACTTACCACTAAGTTTACCAGTGATGATAAACTAGATCTTCCCCTCTTTGAAAAAAATCTGCAGGTACAGCTATCTGCAGGTGTACATGGAATAATACTGGGAGGCACATTGGGTGAATCAAGTGTTTTGACAATTGTAGAAAAAGAAGCCCTGGTAAAATTTGCTGTTGAAAAGGTATATGGAAAGATTCCCGTTATATTGAATATTGCCGAAGGGTCTACCAAAGAAGCGATCAACCAAGCCGAAAATGCAAAAAAATGGGGAGCCAAGGGGTTGATGTTATTACCTCCCATGCGTTACAAACCCGATCACAGGGAAGCAGTACAATGGTTTAAAAAAATTGCCAGCAATACAGACTTACCCATCATGATCTACAATAATCCCGTAGATTATAAAACTGAAGTAACGCTGGATATTTTTGAAGAGATCATTGATTGCAAGAACATACAGGCGGTGAAAGAATCTACACGGGATGTAACGAATGTAACCAGGATGATCAACCGTTTTGGCAATAGGTTCAACATATTATGCGGTGTAGATACCCTTGCTTATGAAGAACTTTGCCTGGGTGCCGTAGGTTGGGTTGCAGGGCTGGTTTGTGCCTTTCCAAAAGAAACAGTTGCCATCTATAACCTGGTAAAAGCAAACATGTACGATGAATCATTAAAGATCTATCGTTGGTTCATGCCCTTACTTGAATTAGACATTCACCCAAAATTGGTACAGTATATTAAACTGGCTGAAACCCAGGTTGGTATTGGTTCTGAATTTGTAAGGCCACCCCGGATGATTTTGGAAGGCGAAGAGCGAAAAGCAATTTTGAAGATCATTGATGAGGGGATTGCAGTAAGGCCGATAATTTAACGTTTAAAAGTATAAAGGTTTAAGGGATGATCTCTAAAAATCAAATTTAAAAGACTTATGTTTAACGATTCCACAAAAGAAGAAATAGAAGTTGTGATGCATCAAGCCTGGCAGGCATTTCATATTTACAGAAAATTTTCATTGAAACATCGGGCAGATTTTATGCGTGCCATTGCTTTAGAATTGGAAAACCTTGGAGATGAGATCATTCAGATTGCTATGCAGGAAACCAATTTACCTGAAGCAAGGTTAAAGGGAGAAAGGGCCAGGACCATATTTCAATTAAACAATTACGCTTCTTACTGTGAAAGCGGCCAATGGCTTAATGCCAGCATAGATACCGCTATCCCGGAAAAGACCCCACCGAAACCAGATATACGGAAAATGCTGATCCCACTGGGGCCTGTAGTTGTTTTTGGCGCCAGTAATTTCCCTTTTGCCTATTCAACTGCCGGAGGTGATACAGCCTGTGCCTTTGCAGCCGGTTGCCCGGTCATTGTAAAAGCACATCCCGCCCATCCAAAAATGAGTGAAATGATCGCCGGGGCAATTTTGAAAGCGGCTGATGTTCATAAAATGCCAAAAGGAATCTTTACACACATTCACGGCGCTTCATCTGCGGTTGGTGAAGCTTTGGTAAAACACCCACACACTAAAGCAGTTGGATTTACTGGTTCATTCGCAGGTGGCAAACAATTATTCGATTGGGGAAATCAACGCAAAGAACCCATCCCGGTTTTTGCAGAAATGGGTAGTGTAAACCCCGTTTTTTTATTACCAGAAAAAATAAAGTCCGATGCAATAGCCATTGCTAAACAATTGGCAGCTTCCATTACATTGGGTGTTGGACAGTTTTGCACCAACCCCGGTATTATTATTGGAATTGATAATGATGATCTGCAAATATTCATAGAAACATTATCAGCAGAAATAAAAAACTCCTCTCCTGCGCCGATGCTTCATGAAGGCATTTATAAAAATTATATAGAAAAGAAAGCGCTGACTTTATCTCAAAGCAATATCGAAGTTTTGTCATTATTTGAAAACGCTGATAGCAGTTTGATGGCTATTCCTTGTATTACAACTGTAACTGCACAAACTTTTTTAAAAAACCCTTTGCTTCAACAGGAAGTATTTGGTCCATACTCAATAATAATACGCTGTGCTAATATGAATGAAATGAATCAGGTGGCACTAAACCTCGAAGGCCAATTGACTTCAACACTAATGGCAACCAATAACGATATTTTGAATAATGATGAATTGATTGAAGTCATAAAAAATATATGTGGAAGATTTATTTTAAATAATGTACCAACCGGTGTGGAAGTTTGTTCAAGCATGCAGCATGGCGGCCCGTATCCGGCAAGCACCGACAGCAGGTTCACATCTGTTGGGGCGGATGGTATCAAACGTTTTGCAAGGCCCATCGCATTCCAAAACTGGCCGGATAAACTGTTACCGGATGAACTCAAGAATAGTAACCCGCTAAATATCTGGAGAAGGGTGAATGATCAAATAACGAAAGAAATCATTTCATAGAAAAAACTGAATGATCAGTTTAAAGCAAATCCGTTATTCTCTTCAGATCGGAAATTAAAGTTGAACCAGGTTGATATGATAGATGACAAAACAAAATAGGCAATCAATACATATTTCATCCAAGGTGCATACGAAGCAATGTTAAACCAATCACCAAAATAAAGTATGATCCCGATGCCTGCACTGCATTTGATAAACTCCCAGATAAATGCATATTCATGTTTATCCATCAATTCTGTAATGGCATACACAAATAAAAAAACAAAAGCCCCGTAAATAAATATTCCCGGATTACCAACCAGGGCAATGTTACCAAAAAGATAACTGACAAATAATAAAAGCAGGATCATTTGTATCCAGGCCCAGGTTAAAAATAATTTTGAAAACCCGGTATCATATTTTTCAAAATCGTATACATCTTCGACCTTATAGACCGGGTATTTTTCTGCCATATCTGCCGGGCGCCAGCCGGTAGGCATATACCATACCCGTAATTTATCTTTCCAGCTTTGGGTAAACCAGGCATCTTTGACAAGTAACCACATATGCTGAAAATTAATCTTAATAGGATTCCATGTTTGAACCGGCCTGGTAATTCCATATACAGCAGGAACATTTTCTAACTCTTCCTGGAAAGTACCGAAGATCTTATCCCAGAAAATGAATATCTGCCCGTAATTCTTATCAATATATTCGGGATTGATGGCATGATGCACACGGTGATGAGAGGGTGTTACAATGATCTTTTCTAAAAACCCCATCTTACCGATATGCTGCGTATGATACCAGAATTGTGCAAACAAATGCAATGGTGCTACAATAGCAATAACTTCTGATGGTACACCCAGTAAGGCTGCAGGAAATAATAGTATAACAAATAACCTAACAAAAACCGATACGCTTTGTCTTAAAGCACAAGCCAGGTTGAATTCTTCACTGCTGTGATGAATGATGTGGCTATTCCAGAAAAAATTGACTTTATGATCCAATGCATGAACTACATAACCAGCAAAATCCAACACAATGAATGCAATGATATAAGTAACCCATGTTGCATTGATGTGTGTTAAAGCGATCCTGTTAACGAGCCATTCATAAGATATCAAAGCAATACTCAATCCCAAAACATCTTTAGTTACATTGGTTACACCAGAACTGAGGCTTGAGATCATATCCATATTTCGCACGGTATCTTTTCCTTTGCGCCAGCCAACCCATTTTTCAAAAAGTACCAGCAGCAGGAAAACAGGCATGGCTATCAATAATATTTTACCGTATGCTTCCATATAAAATAATACTTCAAATTTAATTTAAAAAAACAACTTTGGCAAAGTTGAGACAAATAACAAATGACTACCCAAATTGGTATAAAGAACAAGAATGCATCAGTTAAAATATCAATACAGAAATAAAAATAGCTTTCTTATCATAAGAAATTTTATTTTCGATAACCAGTAAATAGAACACATTTACCATTATTCATCATTGCTTTTTATAAAACCAGGAATTAATTGAAATTTTAATGAAAAAAATAATTGACTGTTTTACATTTTTTAACGAATTGGACCTGGTAGAAATAAGAATAAAATACTTATATGATATCGTAGATCATTTCGTGATCATCGAATCTGATATGACCCATAGCGGCAATGAAAAACCTTATATATTTCAGCAATCTATGGAACGATTTGCACCTCTGAAGGATAAAATAATATATATCCCGGCAAAAATGAAGCATTTTGAAAATGAAAAAGAAGTTGACTGGAAAAGAGAGGGATACCAGAGAGAATGTATTGCGATGGGATTAAAAAAAATTGACCTGCATGAAAGCGACCTGATTCTGATAAGTGACCTGGATGAAATACCGGATAAAAAAATATTGGAAGAACTGAAAACGGGAAGAACTGAAAAACTTTTCC
Organism: Ferruginibacter sp.; assembly: GCA_031373525.1. Lineage (GTDB taxonomy): Bacteria > Bacteroidota > Bacteroidia > Chitinophagales > Chitinophagaceae > Ferruginibacter. The sequence goes on along the minus strand of JANMMS010000088.1, from coordinate 158,631 downwards.
GGGAAAATAAAAAAGATACCAACCTGCAATTGATCTTAAAAGGATTGATATACTCAATTAAGAGATTAAGATATAAACTTCTTAAAAGTGAAAAGTATGCTATGCAGGTTAAACTGATCTACTATACTCTTTTTAAGAAATATACTACCCCTATTAACTTTAATATGTGGATCTGTAATTATTATGTCAATTATCTTGACAACAATGGTTTCTGGTATGGAACACAATGTTTGGAAGCCAGGTGGTTAAAAGTATTTTCAACCAATGAAATGAGAAATGTAAGAAATGCACCTATCCATACCATTAATAAGAGCGGATGGCATTTCAGCTACCTGGGCGGAAAAGACCTTATTAAATTTAAATTGAAAAATTTTGCTCACCAGGAGTTTAATATTAAAGAGATCGTGTCTGATGATTATATTGATTTCTGCATTAAGAATGGATACAACCTGTTTGAATATTATAAAAATCCCGGCACAAAGCCACATTATGAGAAAAAGGATATTACTTATTTACCACAGGATTTACAAAAGATCGTTGTTGATTATAAAAATTTAGTTCTGGAATAATTTGATGAATTTTATTAATTAATCTTCTGATAAAATGAATGGCCCCACAGCAAGTTGCGAGGTTCTAAAAACAAATTGCCACAGATTCACAGATTTAATACAATCAAAAATTCTAATCTGCGAATCTGTGGCAATAAATATTTCATTTACCCCGCAGCAAGCTGCGAGTAATTCTTTTGATTAAAAAATTAAAACGTTTGGCAAGGTTCACATTTACATGTATTGATGCACATACCTGCGGCAACCCGGTTCGTCTTGTAAAAGAAGGTGGCCCAAAACTCATGGGAAATAATATGAGTGAAAAACGACAGCATTTTTTAAAAGAATTTGACTGGATCAGAAGAGGCCTGATGTTTGAACCACGCGGGCATGACATGATGAGTGGAAGTATTTTATATCCACCGCATGATCCTGCAAATGATATAGCCGTTTTATTTATTGAAACAAGTGGCTGCCTGCCTATGTGTGGTCATGGAACCATTGGAACCATCACTATTGGTATTGAAGAAAGATTGATTCAACCAAAAATACCCGGTATGGTAAGAATGGAAGTGCCTGCAGGGATTGTGCTCATCTCCTATAAAGAAGAAAACGGGAAAGTAAGGTCAGTTAAACTTACCAATGTTGCTTCATACCTTGCCGCCACAGCTTTAGTTGTTGATTGCCCTGAATTAGGTGAATTGATCATAGATGTTTCTTATGGAGGAAATTTTTATGCGATCATTGATGTTCAGAAAAATTTCAAAGGGCTGGAATGTTACAGCAGCAATCAATTAATTAGCTGGTCGGGTGAGTTAAGAAAACGTATCAATGAAAAATATGAATTTATTCATCCTGAAAATGATACGATCAAAGGATGCAGCCATATCTTATGGACAGGGGCAGTAATGGATAAAAATTCAACCGCCAGGAATGCAGTTTTTTATGGCGATAAAGCCATTGACCGCAGCCCTTGTGGAACAGGTACATCTGCCCGTATGGCCCAATGGCATGCCAAAGGAAAATTAAAAAAGGGAGATGATTTTATTCATGAAAGTATTATAGGCAGTAAATTTACAGGGCGAATAGAAGAGGAAGTAAAGCTGAACGGAATAGCGGCTATTCGTCCGAGTATTGAAGGTTGGGCAAGGATCTATGGTCAAAATATTATTACGATCGATCCGGAGGATGATCCTTATGCGTACGGGTTCCAGATAATATGAATATCGAAAAAAATACGAGAACGCAGATTTTTATGATTGAGCAGATTATCATGATCTATCATAAAAATCATAAAAATCTGCGTTCCAGATAAATGTCTAAAAATAAATGGGAAATGTTATTATTATTGGTGGAGGCATTATCGGTTTATGCAGCGCCTACTATTTGCAAAAAGAAGGATTTGATGTTACCATTATAGAACGTGGCGATATAACTGATGGATGTTCTTTTGGGAATATGGGATACATGTCACCCAGCCATTTTATTCCATTAGCATCACCTGGTATTATTGCAGAAGGGATAAAACATATGTTTAAAAGCAGCAGTCCGTTCTACATAAAACCGAGGTTGAATGCAGATCTGATGCAATGGGGTTATCATTTCTGGAAAAGCAGTAACGAAAAAACGGTAATAAAAAATTCGCCTCACCTGAATAATATCCTGCAACTCAGCAGGCATTTAATGAACCAGATGAGGACCGACATAGGTGATCATTTTGATATGCAGGAGATCGGTTGCCTGATGATGTGTAAAGAAGTAAAAATACTGGAGCACGAATTTCAAATGGCCAATGATGCTGAAAAATTCGGACTGAAAATAAAAAAACTCAATGCGCAACAGGTACAACAACTGGAACCGGATGTAGAACTGAATGTTGCAGGGGCAGTACTCTTCAAAGATGATTGCCATTTCAATCCAGGAAAACTTATGCTTACACTAAAAGCTCATTTAATAAAAGTGGGAGTGGAATTTCAATTAAATACAACTGTAACGGGTTTTGAAGAAAATAACAACAGGATCACATCTGTAATTACTGACAAAGGAAAATTTGATTGCAACGAACTTATTGTTTCTTCAGGTAGCTGGTTGCCGGTAGTTGCAAAGATGATGGATATTAAATTATTATTACAACCGGGCAAGGGCTATAGTTATACTTATCCCTTTGTTGAAAAAAATATCAAATACCCGGCAATACTGGTGGATGGAAGATGTGCCATTACGCCATGGGGAAATCAACTACGCATTGGCGGTACGATGGAAATAAGCGGCATAAATAAAGATGTTTTGCTGAACCGGATGAAAGGCATCTATGATTCGGCCAGGGAATTTTACCCCGGATTAAAAATTGATTTCCCTCCGGCTGAAAAGATATGGAATGGACTCAGGCCTGTAACTCCCGATGGACTACCATACATTGGAAGGGTCTCAAAATACGACAATGTTATTTTTGCGGGTGGACATGCCATGCTGGGGATCTCGCAGGGAACAGGGACAGGGAAACTTGTATCTGAAATTATATCAGGACAAAAGACTACGATAGATATCAATGCTTTCAAACCTGAACGGTTTTGATCTTTGCGCCTTAGCGTCTTAGCAGTAAAAAAAAATAACCGCTAAGGCACAAAGGCGCTAAGTAAGCCCGATCTCGAAATGCCTTTCCGGAATTTCAACATCTAAAAAACCCTTTCTGATCAATCGCTGCTGAAAATCCAGTTGCACTGGGTATTCTCCATGAACAAGGAAAAGTTTTTTAACGAGTTTAGGATCCTGGCATGACAGGAACTGGGCCAGATCATCATAATCTCCATGAGCACTCATGCTACGCATCTCTCCTATTTCAGCATTTACTTCATGTGACTGTCCGAATATATTCACTTCTTTAGGATGATTTTTTAACCTGCCACCCAGGGAACGTGGTTCACAATAGCCGGTAAGCACAATTGAATTACGACTGTTTTCAATATTATTACTGATGTGATGTTTTACCCTTCCGGCTTCTGCCATTCCGCTTGCTGATATGATCACACAGGGACCTTTATGATAATTCAGTTGTTTAGATTCATCAACTGTTTTGATAAACTTTAGTCCCTTAAAACCAAAAGGGTCTTCATCGTTTAATAACACTTTCTGTATTCGGGCATTAAAATACTGAGGATAACTTTTTACGATCTCCGTTGCTTTAATGCTAAGAGGACTGTCTACATAATATTCCAACGCCGGTAACCGGTTTTCAATTTCAAGCTGGTTCAGTGCATATAAAATTTCCTGTGTACGACCCACACTGAATGCAGGTAATATCAATTTCCCCTTTTTATTAAGGCAGGTATGTTCGATCCACTTAAGTAAAACATCAGGCGTAGGATTGTGTTCATCATGCAAGCTGTTGCCATAAGTTGATTCAAGTATAATATAATCAGCCTGGTTAAAGATAGCAGGGGATTTTAAAATAATGTCCCGGTATCTACCCACATCACCGCTAAAAGTTAAACGGGTTACTTTTCCTTTTTCTGTGATCTTTAAACTCACTACAGCACTTCCAATGATATGACCTGCATCTGTATAACAAAATTCCAATCCCTCTTCTATGGTATGCCATTGATCATAATCAACTATTTCAAAATGATCAACTGCTTTCAATGCATCTTCGGTTGAATATAAAGGTTGTAAGTAAGGCAACCCTAACAATCCTCTTCTTTTATTCTCGTATTTGATATCATTTTCCTGGATACCTGCAGAGTCTTCCATAAGAACAGCCGCCAGGTCCTTTGTTGCCGGTGTGGCATAAACGATCCCGTCATATCCTTCTTTTATTAATTTTGGTATGAGTCCGCAATGATCGATATGTGCATGCGATAGGATCATATAATCTACAGAAGCAGGATCAAATCCAAAATCCCTGTTCAGTTCATCTGTTTTATCTCCCATACCCTGGAACATCCCGCAATCAAGTAATAACTTTTTACCATTGCTTAAAGTAAGTAAATGCTTGGAACCCGTAACAGTCCTGGCAGCACCGTGAAAAGCTATTTTCATCTTTTTGGTTTATTAGTTTATAGTTTATTAGTTTATTTAGCTGCTGATATTTAATAAGGTTGATCCTATTAAACCAACAAACTAATAAACGATTATCCGCTTACCGCCAGCCATGCCATCATCCCCATTCCTTTTTCAATGGCATTTTCATCAATATTAAAAGTAGCTGTATGCACATTGCTGGTGATATTCTTTTCTTTATTACCTGCCCCCAGCCTGAAAAAACAACCCGGAATTTTATGAGAATAATAAGCAAAATCCTCTGCTCCCATGCGCAGTTCTGTTTCTTCAACATTTTCTTTTCCGGCATACAATCCGGCATTCTCCATTGACTGGCTGGTTAATTTTTCATCATTTAAAACGAAAGGATAACCGACATCAATTTTTATTTCTGCTTCAGCACCCATGGCAGCAACCAATTCCTTTGTTTGCTTTATGATCAGTTGGTGTGCTTTGAAACGCCATTCTTCATTCATAGCCCTGAAAGTACCCATCAGTTTTACCTCAGATGGAATGACGTTGGTGGTATTGCCACCCTGTACTGAAGTTATGGACAATACAGATGGATTAAACGGATTGTTATTTCTGCTTACGATCTGTTGGAGGCTGATGATAAGATGTGATGCTATTAAAATTGTATCAGCTGTGAATTGCGGTGCAGCAGCATGTCCGCCTTTACTACTGATCGTTATATAGATCTCATCAGCGCTTGCCATGACCATGCCGCCCCGGAAACTGAACTTGCCAACCTCAAGGCCCGGATGAACGTGCAAGGCAAATATTTTCTGAGGTGCCGGGTTTTCCAATACGCCTTCTTTGATCAGTAAACTGGCTCCTCCGGGGTTTTTTTCTTCGCCCGGCTGAAAGATAAGCTTCACCGTACCTTCCCATTCATCTTTCAATTCATTTAATATTTTTGCCGCACCCAAGAGGCATGTAGTATGTACATCATGTCCGCATGCATGCATTACCCCATTTTTTTTTGACCTGTATGGAACATCATTTTCTTCCGTAATGGGAAGTGCATCCATATCTGCCCTAAGTGCAATTATTTTTTTAGATGGATTATTGCCCTTTATTAAACCAACTACACCGGTTGTTGCTTTTACTTCAAAAGGTATTTTCCAATCTCTTAGTTTTTGTTGAATGAATTTTGATGTTTCGTATTCTTCATAACTCAATTCCGGATTTGAATGAATATGATGACGGATCTCAATGAATTCAGCAGCATTACCGGAAGCTAATTTTTTTATTTTTTCAAGCATATCTTTACTTTTATGACTTTTATGACTTTTTGTTAGCTGTTAGCTGTTAGCTGTTAGCTGTTAGCTGTTTGCTGTTTGCTGTTCATTTCATTGTTGAACTTCCGTTTGATTGAGTTTTTCTGCTTTCACATCAACCATTTCGGAAACTATATAAATATTACCGCTGATAATTTTTGATGCGTTTATTTGTTTACGATAATCATCTGCTTCTGCCCTTTCCAGGAAGTTCCCAAATTTTAATTTTATGAAAGGTGATTGAAATACCATGTAAATTGACTGATCCGGGAACAACTGTAATAATTGAGAACGGACCTGAATTGCTTTTGCCCTGTCATTCGTACTTAAGATCATCAAACGGTATCCCCGGGTAGAATGAAGTTTATATGCCAGGCTTTCATTGTATTCTGCCATTTTTTTTCCAAGGCTTTCAATACGCGGGTCTTTATTTACAATTACTTTTCCGGCAACCAAACTATCAGTTACTGTATGTTGGGCCCATGAAGGATTGGCGAGGAAATTAATTAACAAAATCAACAAAAAGTTCTTCATTCTAAAATATTAAGGCATTTCAAATATCGTTCATTCAAAGTACAACTTTTGCTTCTTTAACAAGTTGTATACTTTCATCCGGGCTAATCGTGTTGGCACCTGCTTCAAGTAATTTTATTGCAAACCCGTAATTATTTCCAATTCCGGAAGCACTTATATAAACTGTATCTGCCAGATGTGTACGTAATAGCTTAACTACTTCAATTGTTGCTCCCTGTGCAGAAAAACCGGTAGATGTTTTTATAAAATCTACTCCTGCAGCACCATAAATATCGCAACAGGTAATTATTTCTGTTTCTTTCAGCAAACCTGTCTCCAGGATAACTTTTAGTACAATTCCCTTGCTTTTAACAATTGGCATGACCGTATTGATCTCTTTAGCAAGATATTGCCAATCTGCATTTTTTATTGCAGCAATATTTGTCACCATATCTATTTCATCTGCACCATCAACGATCGCAAGCACTGTCTCTGCAAGCTTAGCTTCTATTGCACTGTAACCAAATGGAAAGCCGGTTACCGCTGCAATTTTTACAGAGCTGCCTTTCAGTAGCTCTTTTGTTTTTTTTACAAATAAAGGAGGTACGCATACAGCTCTGAATCCATATTCCTTTGCTTCAGAACAAAGCAATTCTATATCAGCAATTGTTGCTGTTGGTTTTAAAAAACAATGATCTATAAAAGCTGCAATATTCATTTTACAAAAATAACCAAAGCAATTTTACTTTAATTGTATTTACATTGACAAAAAAAGAGCATCCACTTTCATGAATGCTCTTTTATAAATTATCCATTATTCATTTTCAGCTTTCTTTACCATGACACTGCTTATATTTTTTTCCACTACCGCAAGGACATGGATCATTGCGCCCTATTTTTGGTTCAACCCTTACCGGCGCCTGCTTAACCGGAGTTGAGGGGTCAAAATAATCATTCTCATTGGCAGCATAATCGTTACCGGCAGCGTCAACCTGTGCTTTGTTAACATTCATTTTACTCATATCCGTTTTCTGCTCCCTTCCTTCCCTGATCTGGCCTGCGCTGGTTTGTTCTACCGGAATCTGTGCATGGCACAAGAAACTTACGATGGATTTATTTACCTCATCATCCATTTGTTTGAATGCATTGTATGCTTCGATCTTATAGATTACCAGCGGATCTTTTTGTTCATAACCTGCAGTTTGCACACTTTGCCTCAGATCGTCCATGGCACGTAAATGTTCTTTCCATGCATCATCTATCATTGCAAGAGCGATGCTACGTTCCAGTGACCTCCCCAATTCCTGGCCTTCAGTTTCAAAAAATTTATCAAGGTTTGCCAATGCCTGTATACCTTTCTTTCCATCAGTAAAAGGAACGGCAACATTTTCAATATGATTCCCCTGTTCTTTACGGATATTTTTTATGATCGGCATCGTCTGTGCAATGATCGATTTGGTCTTGTCGTTATAATGCTGAATGGTCTCTTTGTATAAACGTTCAGTAAGCATATTGATCTCATCTTTTGCCAGCTCATCAGCAGTTATAGATGTATCTACTGCAAAATGAAGGATCACAGCTAATTTAAATCCTTCATAGTCGCCAGATTCTTTATGTGAAAAAATTATGCTATCAGCTACAGAAAAGAATGCATTATCCAAGTCAAGTGCAAGCCTTTCGCCAAACAAAGCATGATTTCTTTTACCATAAACAACATTTCGTTGTTTATTCATAACGTCGTCATATTCGAGTAAGCGTTTACGTATGCCAAAGTTATTCTCCTCTACTTTTTTCTGAGCCCTTTCAATACTTTTTGTGATCATGCTGTGCTGGATCACTTCGCCTTCTTTATAACCCATCCTGTCCATCAGGCTGGCAATACGTTCGCTGCCAAACATACGCATCAGGTCATCTTCCAGCGATACAAAAAAAGTTGATGTTCCCGGATCTCCCTGGCGGCCGGCCCTGCCGCGTAACTGCCTGTCTACCCTACGGCTTTCATGACGCTCTGTACCAACAATTGCCAACCCACCTGCTTCTTTTACACCTGGCCCGAGTTTAATATCTGTACCACGACCGGCCATGTTCGTTGCAATGGTTACCGCACCTGCAAAACCTGCTTCTGCAACAACCTGTGCTTCCTTTGAGTGCTGTTTTGCATTCAATACATTATGTGGAATATTTTTTTGCTTCAGCATCCTGCTAAGCAATTCACTGATCTCAACGGAGGTTGTACCCACCAGGCAAGGCCTTCCTGCAGCACGCAATCTTTCTATCTCATCAATAACTGCCTTGTATTTTTCCCTCTTGGTTTTATAAACCATGTCCTGGTCATCTTTACGGATCACATTCACATTGGTAGGGATCGTAACCACATCCAGTTTATAGATACTCCATAATTCTGCAGCTTCTGTTTCAGCTGTACCGGTCATACCCGCAAGCTTATGATACATCCTGAAATAATTCTGCAGGGTAACGGTAGCGTATGTCTGTGTAGAGGCTTCTATCTTACAATTCTCCTTTGCCTCAATTGCCTGGTGTAGTCCATCTGAATACCTTCTTCCATCAAGGATACGCCCTGTTTGTTCATCAACGATCTTAACAGCCTCTTCCATCACAACATATTCAACATCCTTTTCAAATAAAGTGTATGCTTTTAACAATTGCTGAACGGTATGGATCCTTTCGGCCTTAGAAGAATATTCATTGATGAGATTTTCTTTCCTGTGCAATTTTTCATCTGCAGAAAGGTCCGTTTTTTCTATCTCAGCTAATTTGGTAGAAATATCAGGCAGTATAAAAAACTCAGGGTCTTCCCCGCTTCTTGTAATTAAATTAATACCCTTATCTGTTAGTTCAACCTGGTTGTTCTTCTCATCGATATTGAAAAAAAGTTCCGCATCTACCTTAGGCATTTCCTTTTGCTGATCTGCAAGGTAATAGTTTTCACTTTTTTGTAGTTTCACTCTCATACCAGGTTCACTCAGGAATTTTATCAATGCACCATTTTTTGGCAAACCGCGATGAGCACGCATCAATGCCAGGCCGCCGTCTTTGGGATCATCATTGCCTTCTGAAATCTTTTTCTTTGCTTCAATAAGAAATTGATTGGTGGCTTTCTTCTGAGCTTCAACCAATTTTTCGATCCGTGGTTTAAGATCAAAAAATAACTGGGTATTATCCCTGTGCCCGATGGGTCCACTAATAATTAAGGGAGTACGTGCATCATCGATCAAAACACTATCAACCTCATCTACCATGGCAAAATGATGTTTGCGTTGCACCATTTCATCAGGTGTATGCACCATATTATCTCTCAGGTAATCAAATCCAAATTCATTGTTTGTGCCATAAACGATATCTGAATTGTATGCATTACGACGTGCATCGCTGTTTGGATCGTGTTTATCAATGCAATCAACTTTCAAACCAAGCCATTCGAAAATAGGACCATTCCATTCGCTATCCCTTCGGGCCAGGTAATCGTTCACTGTCACAATATGAACGCCTTCTCCTGCAAGCGCATTCAAATAGGCAGGAAGCGTACTCACCAGGGTCTTACCTTCACCCGTTGCCATTTCTGAAATTTTACCAGAGTGTAAAACTGCGCCACCGATCAACTGTACATCATAATGCACCATGTTCCAGATAACTGTTGTTCCACCTGCTATCCATGAATTTTTAAAGATGGCCTTATCTCCTTCAATAATAACATTATTTTTTTTAGAGGCAAGCAATCTGTCTAGTTCAGTTGCATCAGATTCCAGGGTTTCATTCTCTTTGAAACGACGACTGGTTTCTTTTACAACAGCAAAGGCTTCTGGTAAGATCTGCTCTAAAATCTCTTCTATCTTTTTATCCCGGTCCTTTTTTAAAGCATCAATTTCTTTATAAATATTATCCCTGCCACTGATTTCTTCTGATGGTAATGCTTCTGCCTCCTGTTTTTTTTGCTCGATCTGATTATCTGTTGCTACCAGATACTCTTTTATACGTACACGGAATTCATGGGTCTTATTCCTTAGTTCATTATTTGACAGGGAGTTGTATTCTTTATAAAATTGATTGATCTTTTCTACCTGTGGTAATATTTTTTTAACGTCTTTCTCGCTTTTATTGCCGCCAAATATCTTTGATATGATTCCTAACATAAGTTTCCGGTTGTTGAAAGTATTGTAAAAAGTGCTGTATGGTCAAATAGTATGCTATTATAGGCTTACTAGTCAAATTGACAGGCTGGCAAAGGTACAAAGAACTTTGTGAGTATAAACTATGACATTAGCAAAATCTGTACTACAGAAGAATGGTAATAAAGCAATGATCTTTGAATTTAATATGCCAATAATTGAATCGTTTATGATACAAGAAATCTAGTATAATAAGGCATGTAGTATAATATTGATGCATTTTTTATAATATGAACTACATGTCTACAAATACATTCATATTATATTTGTATAATCAAGTTTCAAAATATACGATCCTTTAATTTCCAGTATCGAAAAACACCAAAAAGTTCATATGATCCATGTTATTTGTATGAAAACCCGCTGAAAATGTGGGTTTTTGTAATTTTATAACGGGATAAATTGTTCTTATCTTCTCTCTTGAATTTTAAGCCGATTGCCATACATTTGCAGCTTCAAAACAAAGACCAGTATGAGCGGTGCATTAAAAGAAGTCAGGAACCGGATTAAAAGTGTACAAAGCACGCAGCAGATCACAAAAGCCATGAAAATGGTTAGCGCTGCCAAACTTCGCCGTGCACAGGATGCCATTACACAAATGCGCCCCTATGCACAGAAACTACAGGAAATGCTAAGTAATATTGTTAGCAGCAGCGATGGAAACGTGTCTATGGACCTTGCAACCGAAAGAACAGTGGAAAAAGTGATGATCATAGTAGTGACCAGTGATCGTGGACTCTGTGGAGGATACAACAGTAACCTGATAAAACTTGCCAAACAAACAATCCTTGAAAAATATCAGAATCAATCTGCTAAAGGCAATGTACAAATACTTCCTATTGGTAAAAAAGGATTTGAATTTTTTACAAAAAATGGTTTTAAAGTTGTTGATACTTATTGGGATATTTTCTCAGGCCTGAGTTTTGATAAAGTACAGGCAGCCGCAAAATATGCAATGACCGCATTTGCTTCAAAAGAAATAGATGCCATAGAACTTATTTACAGTGAGTTTAAGAATGCTGCTACTCAGCGTTTTATAGCCGAGCAGTTTTTACCAGTTCAAAAAGTTGCTGAAACTGAAAACAATAAAAAATCGGATTTTATTTTTGAGCCTAACCAGGAAGTCCTGATCACTGAATTAATGCCTAAAATATTGAATACTCAATTATATAAAGCGGTCCTGGATGCAAATGCAAGTGAACATGGTGCAAGAATGACTGCTATGGACAAAGCCAGTGATAATGCGAATGAACTTTTAAAATCATTAAAAATAAGTTATAACCGTGCAAGGCAGGCATCAATTACAACTGAATTAACCGAAATTGTTAGCGGTGCAGCAGCATTGCAGGGATAAACCAATTTGAAAATTTATCGATTTGAAAATTTGAAGATCAGCAGGTTTTTCAAATCGTACAAGTTTTCGTAATTTTCAAATTAACTAATTTTCAAATTTTCAAATTAAGAAATGGAACTTTCACAGATCATACCACATATTGAAGCACTCATTTTTGCAAGTGATAAACCACTGACATCAGCAGAACTTGCTGACCATGTAAACACAGCTCTTGGATTCATTGAAGACAGGGCCAGCCTTGACCAGGTAGAATCTGCACTGGAAGGGATCAAAGAAAAATACAATTCTGAGTTTTATGCATTCGAATTAAAACAGAGTGGTGGCGGATGGCAATTTCTTACAAAACCTGAGTACCATAAAACAGTCGCATTACTCAATGCCGATAAATTCATTAAAAGGCTTTCTGCAGCTGCATTAGAAACGCTGGCCATTATAGCATATAAGCAACCGATCACTAAGAGCGAAATTGAATCTATCCGTGGTGTGAACTGTGATTACGCTGTACAAAAGTTGCTTGAAAAAGATCTGGTCATCATATCCGGAAGAAATGAAAATGCTGTGGGCAAACCGCTTATTTATTCCACTTCCAAATCTTTTATGGATTATTTTGGCATCAACAGTGCCGAAGAATTGCCTAAAATAAGTGAAGTGTTGATGGAAGAAATGGTAAACGCAACTGTGGTAGGTGACACAACAGAAAACTTAGAAATTTATGATGCTGAAATACCAGCAGGTATTCCGGTTGAGCAAGATCCTGTTTCCGAGGTAACATCTGAGGAAAAAACCGAAATTTCCACTTCAACAGAAGAAACAGAAACAGCTGTATCTGCTGCTGAGATTGAAAGAAGAAAAAAACTGATAACGACTTTAAAAGAAGATATTACTACTGAAGAGTAAGTTATTAAACAGCATTTAATTACGCCTGCTAAAATGGATCCTTTAGCATCCTTTATCCTTCTTATTTTTGCATAATGCTCCAAGAATTATCTCACGAACAACTACTTTCAATCGCATCTGAATTTGGCACCCCAGTATATGTATATCATGCCGAGAAGATTTCGGAACAATACAATAAATTAAAACACGCATTCAGAACCTTTGATTCAAAAATATTCTACGCTGCTAAATCACTTACCAATGTAAATGTGCTCAGACACATTCAAACTATTGGGGCGTCACTGGATTGTGTCAGCATTAATGAAGTAAAACTGGGCTTGCTGTCAGGTTTTACAACTGATAATATTTTATACACGCCCAATTGTGTTGATTTTAATGAAATATTGGAAGCCAAAGAATTGGGTGTAAATATTAATATTGACAATATCTCCATTTTAGAACAGTTTGGAAATAAGTTTGGAAACAGTTATCCTGTTTGCATTCGCCTTAACCCGCATATCATGGCCGGAGGTAATTTTAAAATTTCTACCGGGCATGTTGACAGCAAATTCGGGATCTCCATTCATCAAATGAGGCATATTGAAAGGATCGTAAAAACAACCAAACTTCATGTAACCGGCATTCATATGCACACCGGGAGTGAAATAAAAGACATCAATGTTTTTTTAATAGGCCTTGAAGTAATGTTTAGTATGGCTGAACACTTTCCCAATCTTACTTATATAGATCTGGGAAGCGGTTTTAAAGTTTCATATCAACCCGGAGATACAGAGACAGATGTAAATCTTTTGGGAGAAAAAATTGCAGAAGCATTTTCCAAATATGAAGCAGAAACCGGCAAAAAGATCCAGGTTTGGTTTGAACCCGGTAAATATTTAGTAAGCCAGGCGGGGTATTTTATTGTAAAGGCCAATGTGATCAAACAAACACCCGCTACTGTTTTTGTGGGTGTTAATAGCGGTTTCAATCATCTTATTCGCCCGATGATGTACGATGCATATCATCATATTCAGAATATTTCAAACCCAAATGGTACAGAAAGGATCTATACAGTTGTAGGCAATATTTGCGAAACAGATACTTTCGCATGGGACCGTACATTAACGGAAGTCAGGGAAGGCGATTATCTTGTATTCTATAATGCAGGAGCTTATGGTTTTGAAATGTCATCTAATTTTAACTCACGGTTGAAACCGGCTGAAGTTATGGTAAAAGATGGCAAAGCAATGCTTATCAGGAGTGCTGATGTTTTTGAAGACCTACTAAGAAACCAGTTAATATAACTCCACTATTTTTTACATTTCCGTAATAATTAATTTTTTGTTTTATCGCTTTCCTGTTCCCGAATGTAAAAGTTTATACCGATTGGACAAACAATATAGTCCAATATCGGCTTCGCCTCATTGTACCATTTGTTTGATACCATCGGCATAAACCACTGTAAGATTTTTAAATTATTGGCATAATTTAAAAATCACATTGGTATTAGCAGGAATCTATCCCGTTGATTTCATTTCGTTTTAAATAAATGGCATTACAGGATATTGTTTAATTAATTTAAATGTATTTTTATTTATAAAATTAAATATCATGGCACTTCATATGGTGGATGATCCGCAAGATCAACAAGATGATTATAATGATAATTCCGGAGGCGGTGGCGGAAGCAGACCAAGCGGTGGTGGTGGCTTATTGGGCTTTTTACCATTACTATTAAGCCTTTTCAGTGGTAAAGGCGGGGGGGGTAAAGGAATAATTATGTTATTGGTTGTTGCAGGAGGTGCCTATTTTTTAATGAACCGCAGTGGATGTAATTCAGCCAGCACCATTCAAAGTTTGTTTTCTCAGAGCGGTTATAATTTTGATCCGAATGAATTTAAAAAAGCCAGCGTTTATGAAAGCCTGGAAGATGACAACAATAAAAACCCATTGCCGGAATCGGTATCGCTTGCAAATTTTGCTCCCCAGCGTCTGAACCAGGGACAACAGGGAAGTTGTGTGGCATGGAGCAGTGTTTATGCTGCAAGAACCATTTTAGAATCCAGCAGTACACGGAATGATCCCAACCAGATCGCATATAGTCCGGCTTTTGTTTATAATAACATCGCATTGGAAGATTGCCAGGGTTCTTATATTTTGAAAGCTATGGAATTTATGCAAAACCAGGGAGCATTACCCATGGAGGATTTTCAATATGACGAAACGGATTGCAGCAGGCAGGCAAATAATGCACTTTTGCAGAAAGCTTCAACAAATAAAATTCATGGATTTCACCGGCTTACTGAAAGTGATGATGTGAACGGAATAAATATCAGGGCCATCAAAGAACACCTGGCAAAAGATGCACCCGTTGTTATCGGAATGATGGTAGGCGGATCATTCATGCAAGGAATGATGGGACAAAAAGTGTGGCACCCTACTGAAGGAGACCAACAACAGATGGGCTTTGGCGGACACGCAATGTGTGTGATCGGTTATGATGACAGGATTGAAGGTGGTGCATTCCAGATCATGAACAGTTGGGGCCCCGAATGGGGACAAAACGGATTAGCATTTGTTCGTTACGGTGATTTTAAGGAATTTGTCAGGGAAGCTTATGGCCTTGACCCATTGCAAAAAAGAGGTGCGGCATTGAATGTGGCACTGGAATGCACTATTGGCTTACTAAACAATGATACGAAACAAAATATTGCATTGCAAACCGGTAAGGGAAATATTTTCAAAACAGTAACCCCAATAAAAAAAGGAACAAAATTTAAAATCGAATTAAGAAATTCGGTAGAGTGTTATGCCTATATTTTTACCCCCGATTCATCCGGGAAAAGTTTTGTGTTGTTTCCCTATAAACCAATACACTCTCCTTATTTCGGAATCACTGGTTATCGTTTATTCCCACGAAAAGAATCAATCCAGGCTGATGCTATAGGAAATAAAGAAATTATGGGAATCATTGTTAGCAAACAACCACTCGACTATAATGCAATAAATAATGCCATTAACAATAGTTCTCAACAGGATTTTGCAACAAAACTTACTGAGGCTGTTGCGGCAGATGCCAATAGGAATGTTACCTTCAGCAGCAGTGCTAATAATAGTATTTATTTTAAAACAGAAGCATCTGATAAAAATAATTTAGTAGCTTGTATTGTTGAAATTGAAAAGCAATAATGGAGGTTTTTTTCTTAAGAATTAAATATTCCACTTTTAATTAAATATCTATAAATGAAAAAAACATGGTTCGTTATCACCTTCCTCCTTATTGCAGGAAATATTTTTTCACAGGAAGCTAAATTATATAACCCAAATGCAAATGCAGATAAAGATATCGCAGCAGCTATTGCAAAAGCAAAAAATGAGCATAAGTTTGTATTGATACAAGCTGGTGGGAACTGGTGTAGCTGGTGTTATGAATTTGTAAGATTTAGTAAAGCCGATCTGCAAATAGATTCTGTTATCAATTCAGCTTTTGTTTGGTACCACCTGAATTACAGTAAAGAAAACGAAAACAACAAAATAATGGTGAATTATGGTTTTCCCCAAAGATTTGGTTTCCCTGTTTTTATTATTTTGAATGAGAATGGAGAAAGGCTAAACACACAATCCAGCGAATATCTTGAAGATGGTAAAAAAAGTTATGATAAAAATAAGGTGAAAACCTTTTTAGAGTTGTGGAGCCCTAAGGCATTAGATCCGAAAAATTATGAAAAGTAACCATAAGAAGGTTTAAAATAGTTTAACTTCAATTACAAATACCTAAACACCTTAAACTAATAAACCTGATAAGCCTAATGTCCAGTTCCGCAAACAATTTCCTCGAACTTGTACAAAACCCTTTAAAATTTTTCTTTTTCCTTCTAACAAAATTACCTGCTGCTTTTTTCAGCGGCCTCAGACTTAAATATGCGGATAGAGATAAGGTTGTTGTAACGGTTCCATATAAATGGTTTTCCAAAAACCCGTTCAAAAGCACCTATTTTGCCTGCCTCAGCATGGCTGCAGAAATGAGTACCGGAATACTTGCCATGGCATATACTTACAAAAAAGAACCAGCCATCAGCTTACTGGTTGTTAAAACAGAAGGCACTTTTATAAAGAAAGCAACAGGGATTACAACTTTCACCTGTGATGATGGAAAGATATTTGAACAATCAATAAATGAAGCATATTCTTCAGGAAAAAGCACTACAGTGGCTGCCAGAAGTACCGGAAAAGACAGTTCCGGTGATATTGTAGCGGAATTTGTTATTACATGGTCATTTAAGGCGAAAAGTTCATAGCCTCTATTAATTTTTAGAATAAAGGCTACAGCTAAATATGTAAATTGCGTATTCTATAAGATCAACTATAAAAAAAGTATTCAATGCTATAATAGCCGGGGTAATTAAAACCATTTAAAAAAAATATTTGTGTATTACAGATCCCCGGCCTAAAAGCTTAAAAAAAATATTATGGCAAAAGAACTAAACAAGCAACAGGCGCTTGAATATCACTCAAAAGGAAGACCCGGGAAAATAGAAGTTATTCCAACGAAGGAAGCTAAAACGCAACGTGACCTTTCACTTGCTTATTCTCCCGGTGTAGCCGAACCCTGCAAAGAAATTGCTGCAAACCCCGACGATGTTTATAAATATACTGCTAAAGGAAATTTAGTAGCAGTAATTTCAAATGGTACCGCAGTGCTTGGCCTGGGCGACATTGGCCCGGAAGCCAGTAAGCCAGTTATGGAAGGCAAGGGAGTCCTATTTAAAATATTTGCAGATATTGATGTATTTGATATAGAAATAAATGAAACAGATCCCGAAAAGTTTGTTCAGATCGTGAAAGCACTTGAACCAACTTTTGGTGGCATCAATCTTGAAGATATTAAGGCTCCGGAATGTTTCTATATTGAACAGGAATTGAAAGAACGTTGTAATATCCCGGTCATGCATGATGATCAGCATGGTACTGCCATAATTTCTGCTGCAGAATTATTGAATGCACTTGAAATTCAGAAGAAAAAAATAGAACGGACAAAATTTGTTGTAAATGGTGCCGGTGCAGCCGCAATAGCCTGCATGAAATTATATGTTTCTTTGGGTGCAAAGCCATCTAATTTCATGGTATTTGACAGAAAAGGTATTATTTACAAAGGAAGGGAGAATGTAGACGAGCAGAAAAAACCCTTTAGCACTGATGCGAAATACAAAGATTATGATCTGGCTAAAGCAATGAAAGATGCAGATGTTTTTGTTGGGTTAAGTGTTGCGAATATATTATCACAGGATATGGTTAAGTCTATGGCAAAAAATCCGATCGTATTTGCAATGGCTAACCCCGATCCTGAAATAACTTATGAAGCAGCTATTGCTGCCCGTAAGGATATTATCATGGCAACGGGCAGAAGTGATTATCCAAACCAGGTGAACAACGTTTTAGGATTCCCTTATATTTTCAGAGGTGCGTTGGATGTAAGGGCCCGGCAGATAAATGAACCTATGAAACTGGCTGCAGTAAAGGCATTATCTGAACTGGCAAAATCTGCTGTACCCGACATCGTAAATCTTGGTTATAATGAAAAAAATATTTCATTTGGTCCAACCTATATCATTCCAAAACCGATTGATCCCCGCTTACTGGCAACTGTTGCTCCGGCTGTTGCAAAAGCTGCCATTGAAAGCGGTGTTGCCAGGATAAAGATTGAAGACTGGGATGCATACGTTATTGAGCTTAATAAAAGGCTTGGACTGGATAACCAGTTGAGCCGTGTTATCGGTAACAAAGCAAGAAGAGACCCGAAAAGAGTTGTTTTTGCTGACGCAGAAAATATTAAAATTCTAAAAGCAGCTCAATTGGTTCTGGAAGAAAAGGTAGGATTTCCTATATTATTGGGCAATGAAAGAAAGATACAACAGATCGCATCTGAGAACTCCATAGACCTCGAGGGGATGCCTATTATCAATCCAAAAGATGACGAAAATGAAGAATTGAGAAAACAATTTGGTGAATTGTTTTTTGCAAAAAGACACCGAAAAGGAGTAAACAGATACGAAGCATATAAAGTGATGAAAGATCGTAATCACTTTGGTTGTATGATGGTAGAAACCGGAGAAGCTGATTGTATGATAAGCGGCCTAAGCCGGAATTACCCTGACACTATCCGGCCGGCCATTGAAATTATTGGTACACAGGAAGGTGTTAAAAAGATTGCCGGTATGTATTTATTATTTACAAAACGCGGCCCTCTTTTTCTGGCTGATACAACCGTAAATTTTAATCCAACTGCTGAAGAACTTGCAGAGATCACTTTGCTTGTTGCAAATGAGGTAAAGCATTTTAATATTGTTCCAAAAATTGCAATGCTATCCTATTCAAATTTTGGCAGCAGTGATTCGCCGGAAGCTAACCTGGTTCGTAAAGCCAGGGAAATTGTAAAACAAAAGGAGCCTTCATTGGTTTGCGATGGCGAGATCCAGGGTATACTTGCATTCAATAAAGAAATCCTTAAAGAAAATTACCCTTTTACAGAACTGATAAACGGTGAAGTCAATACACTGATCTTTCCAAACCTGGCTTCAGGAAATATTGCATATAACCTTTTACAAGAAGTAGGCGGTGCCGATAGTGTTGGCCCGATCTTACTCGGCCTGAATAAACCTGTACACGTTTTACAATTGGGAAGTTCAATCCGCTCTATCTTTAATGTTGTAGTTATTGCGGTTGTTGATGCACAATCAAAAAGTAAAACGAATACTCAGGAAGAAATGAAAAAAAGCAAATGGTGGAAACGACCAAAAAAAACGATGGCATAGAGATCCGGCGTGTGCAGTTTCATACCATTAATCGGAATAATACGTAAAAGTTAATAATGAGATTTTTTTCACATTTTGGAAGATACATTTTAATGCTCAAGGGCATGTTCAGTAAACCTGAAAATGCAAAACTGTATTGGAAAGAATTCATGCACCAGTGTTCTGAGATCGGAATGGGCTCATTGGGCATTGTCAGCATCATCTCGGTATTTATGGGCGCTGTTAGTGCGGTTCAAACATCCTATCAGCTTGTAAGTCCGTTAATCCCACCAAGTACTATAGCACAGATCGTAAGAGATACTGTAATACTTGAGTTTGCACCTACGCTTGTCTGTATTGTATTAGCCGGTGTAATAGGCAGTAAAATAGCTAGTGAACTGGGTAATATGCGGGTAAGCGAGCAAATTGATGCGCTTGAAATAATGGGTATTAATACAAAAACCTATCTCATAATGCCAAAAATTGCAGCTGCATTGTTAACAATTCCTTTGTTGGTTGTATTAGCAATGGTTTTAGGAATTTATGGTGGACGATTCGCAGGATCTGCCTCCGGAATACTTTCAACAGAAACTTATGACCAGGGGTTATTGATGAATTTTATGCCCTACAATGTAACGTTTGCTTTAATAAAAGCATACACATTTGCATTCATTATCAGTTCTGTTTCTGCTTATTATGGATATTATGTAAAAGGAGGTTCCCTTGAAATTGGCAGAAGCAGTACAACTTCTGTAGTTGTAAGTTGTGTAATGATCCTGCTGGCAGATTATGCATTGGCAGCATTATTATTGTCATAATAAATTACTTCAGATCAAGAAAGCAAAGTATGATTGAATTTAAAAATATTAAAAAGGTCTTTGGAGATAAAGTTGTTCTGGATGGGGTAAGTCATGTGATGGAAACAGGAAAAGCAAACCTGATCATCGGAACCAGCGGTAGCGGAAAAACTGTATTACAAAAATGCCTCGTTGGATTGATTGAACCGGATGAAGGTGAGATCATATATGATGGAAAGAATTTTACAGATATGACCGAAGATGACCGAAAAATTTTACGCCAGCAGATCGGTATGCTTTTCCAGGGATCCGCTTTATTTGACAGTATGAATGTAGAAGATAATATCAAGTTCCCTTTAGATATGTTTACTAAAGATTCTTATTCGAACAAACTAAAAAGGGTAAATGAGGTATTGGAAAGGGTAAACCTGGTAGGAAGCAATAAAAAATTACCCTCCGAATTAAGCGGAGGAATGAAAAAAAGAGTGGCTATTGCAAGGGCCATTGTTTTAAATCCAAAATATTTATTTTGTGATGAACCTAATTCGGGGCTTGATCCACAAACTTCTATGCTTATTGATAAACTGATCTTTGAGATCACTAAGGAGTTCAATATGACAACTATTGTAAATACACATGACATGAATAGTGTAATGGAGATAGGAGATAATATTCTTTACCTGGCGAATGGTAAAAAGGAATGGACAGGCAACAGTAAAGACATCATATTTTCCGATAATAAGCAACTAAATGAATTCATATTTGCATCTGAGTTTTTACAGGATGCAAAAAATATGCGTATGCTGGAAGCGAAAGGTAAGGTAGATCATCATGGTAAGATCATTTGAATAGATTTTAGTATTCATAGTATATTTTTTGAATTCCACTCATATCAGAAGTCAACTTTGCCTGCTAAAATATCTCTTTCCTTAATAACCCATCTCCCCTATCTTTGCGTGCTATTTCAATATTTCATTCTTAATTTTTAATTGAAAACATGTCAGTTTTAGTTAACAAAGATTCAAAAATAATTGTACAGGGTTTTACCGGTACAGAAGGTACTTTTCACGCAACTCAAATGCTGGAATATGGAACTAAACTCGTTGGCGGAGTAACACCCGGCAAAGGAGGAAGTTTACATTTAGACAAACCCGTTTTTAATACGGTTGCAGATGCTGTTAAAACTACCGGAGCCAATGTGAGTATCATTTTTGTTCCTCCGGCATTTGCTGCTGATGCTATCCTGGAAGCCGCTGAAGCAGGTATTGCACTTGTAGTATGTATTACTGAGGGAATTCCTGTACAGGATATGGTTAAAGTGAAGAGTTTTTTGCAAGGAAGTTCGACCAGATTGATCGGTCCAAATTGCCCGGGCGTTATTACAGCAGATGAATGCAAAGTAGGTATCATGCCCGGTTTTATTTTCAAAAAAGGCAGGATCGGTATCGTTTCCAAATCAGGTACACTTACTTATGAAGCAGCCGACCAGGTTGCCAAAGCCGGGCTTGGAATCTCTACTGCCATTGGAATAGGTGGTGACCCTATCATTGGTACCACAACTAAAGAAGCAGTTGAACTTTTTATGAATGATACTGATACAGATGCTATTGTTATGATCGGAGAAATTGGTGGTGGGATGGAAGCAGAAGCCGCAAATTATATTAAATCTACCGGTAACAAAAAACCTGTTGTTGGATTTATTGCAGGCCAAACGGCTCCTCCCGGAAGGCGCATGGGACATGCCGGTGCTATTGTTGGCGGAGAAGATGATACTGCAGCCGCAAAAATGAAAATAATGGCAGCTTGCGGAATATATGTTGCAGCTAGTCCTGCTGATATTGGAAAGACAATGGCTGAAGCATTGAAGAAATAATTTGAAAATGACTCAATTTGAAGATTTGAAAATTGAGTCCGTTTCCCTTACTATGTTTCATTTCCAAATCGACACATCTTCAAATCCTCAAATTAAAAAGGGTGGAACACTCGTCCCAACCCTTTACAGCTTATAGCCACCAAAACTATCTGTATGCCTTTATAAACCTGGCAAGTTCTTCTTTGCTGCCACTAAAAGTGAAAGCATCGTTGAGAATAAAATAATTTTTCTTATCAAGTGTATATTTATAACTGTATTCGGCAATATCCAGTTTATTGTTCTCAAAACTGAATAATTGCATGATTTCCTTTACCTGAGCTGATGAAAAATAATTTGAACTTATGGTTTGCTTTGCCAATACAAGCTTTGTATTCTCAAAACGTTCATTAATGATCACTTGCTTGAATTGTTCAAATCCGTGGCTGTTCATTGGCTGTATGCTATGGTCATCCGGGCTATCCCAGCCTGGTTGCCACTCATTATGATGGCCTTCGTAATAGCCGGTATTTAATTGCCTTTCATCAATAAATACCTTCCCGAAACGATTGATAAGAAGGTCTACATGATATCCTGGCTTAACAAATATGTTTCCTTCGTAGACTAATTGCTTTTTCCTGCCTTGAATCCATTCAATATTATTTCCGGCTCTCTTTTGTCTGTATACTTTAATTGAATGGTAACCTGGCCTGATGTAATTGGTCATCATTTCATCGTCATTTTCTTTAGCATTGTAATAACTTCCATCAACAAGGATCCATACCCGATCATTTATTACATAACTGACTGAAAGTACACCCTGGTATTTATAGGGATGCCTGGTATTCTCATCAGATTGTGCATTGGCGGAAAATGCTGTTATTAAAACTGTTATAAGAGTAAATATTTGTTTCATAACCTGGAATTTAAAGGTGAAAAATAGGTTTGATGATTGTAAACTAGGATACTACACATTCACAGAAGTAAAAAGTAAAATAGATAAAGAAAAGTTAAAGAAATAATCAGTCATATTTTATGAAAAAAACAACAGCATACATCTTATTCATGCTTAATGCTCAAACAACATTTGCTATCTTGTAATTAAATATCGATCGTTTATGAATTCTACTAAAATACTCAGTCTTATTTTTTTAATTATGTCTGCATCATTTAACCTTTCTGCACAACAACCAAATGAATTTTCAAAAAACTGGAAAGCCGTTGAGGCATTTGAAAAAAAGGGCCTTACCAAATCAGCTTTGCAGGAGGTAATAAAGATATTTGACCTGGCTACCAAATACGATAACGAAACACAGCAAATTAAATCTGCTATGTATCAAATGAAATACAGGAACATGATAGAAGAAGATAATAAGGAAAATAATATCTTTTATATCGACACACTTATAGTTAAAACCAAATCTCCTGCAAAAAATATCCTGCTAAGTATGCAGGCAGAACTCTTTCTCAATTACCTGCAGTTGAACCGCTATAAATTTTATGACCGCACAAAACTTGAAGAAGAAAAAAGTAAAGACATTTCTACCTGGAGTTTAGAAAAACTCAATACTACAATAGCTGCACTATATAAAAAATCATTAAAAAATGAAATACTATTAAAAAACACAACGCTTAACGGTTTAGATGCAATCATCCAAAAAGGAGAAAATACCCGTAACCTTAGGCCTACTCTTTATGATTTCCTTTCTCATCGGGCACTAAATTATTTTATGAGCAGTGAAAGTGATGTAATAAATCCTGCATATAAATTTATTTTAAATGATGAAAAGATCTTCTCCCCTGTTGCAGATTTTATTAAAATAAAATTCGCCGTAAAGGACAGTTCTTCACTTTATTTCAATGCCCTCATTTTGTTTCAGGATATCTTAAAATTTCATTTAAATGATCCTCTACCTGATGCATTGCTTGATGCAGATCTGATTCGCCTGGATTTTGTAAACCAACATGCTGTTCTTGAAAATAAAAGCAAGCTGTATGAAAATGCACTAATGAATATTGAAACTAATTACAGCAAAAATGAAGCGGCTGGCCAGGCCATGTATCTTAGAGCACAAATATATTATTCACGTGGCCAGAATTATGACGCTAATACAAAAAAGGAAAATCAGTACGAAATAAAAAGAGCAAAGGAATTATGTGATATTGCAATCAGAATGTATCCAAAATCGGAAGGAGGAATTAATTGCCGGAACCTATTGAACCAGATTACACTTCCTTCTCTGAATGTTGAGGTCGAAAAAGTAAATACAATCAATCAGCCTTTTCGAAGCCTCGTAAAATATAAGAATATCAATATGCTTCATTTCCGAATTATTAAAACCAATAAAGAAAAATTGGGACAGCTTAATCAATTGAACTATGAAATGAATTGGAATGAAGTTGTAAATCTTAAACCGATAAAAAGCTGGAGTCTCGCATTGCCTGATCTGAAAGATTATCAACAACATGCAACAGAAATTAAAATGGATGCTATGCCTTCCGGCACTTATATTATCCTTGCAAGTATCAATCCTGATTTTTCATTAACGCAAAATATTATTTCAAAACAAGTCGCTTATGTGAGCAATATCAGCTATCTAACTAATAATAAAGATTAATTGTATGTTTTAGACCGGGATAACGGCCAGCCATTGGTAAATGCTTCTGTTCAATTATGGCAAAATCTATATAATTACAATTCCCGGAAATATGAAAATGTAAAGAAAGAAAAATATTTTACCGATGTAAACGGATACATTAAATTAAAAAGATCAAAAGATTCCTACAACAATTCAGTACAGGTAATTTATAAAGATGATGAACTTTTTTTAGATGATAATATTGCATCCTATTATTACAACAGTTACGAAAGAGCTTCATCAAAAAGAACATTCATATTTACTGACCGTTCAATTTATCGTCCGGGGCAAACTATTTTTTTTAAAGGTATTGTTGTAAGCACTGATAGTGCCAGTAAAAAAAATTCTATAGCAAACGGGTATCAGACAAAAGTATTATTGTATGATGCAAATAATCAAAAAATAGGCAGCATGAATTTAATAACTGGTGAATATGGTTCGTTTAACGGTAATTTTAAAATACCGGAAGGATTATTGAATGGTCAGTTTTATTTAAAGGATTCTGTAAACAATTCTACCCAATTTTTTAGTGTAGAAGAATACAAAAGGCCCAAATTCTTTGTTGAAATAAATAAACCATCGGGAACTTACCGGTTACAGGATAGCATCACTGTTAAAGGCATTGCTAAAGCATATGCCGGTAATAATATTGATGGTGCCAAAGTCAGTTACAGGGTTGTTCGTAAAGTCCGATACCCCGTTTGGTGGGGCTGGGGTAGTTATTATGGCAGAGGAAAGATAGCATACCCTGGCAGCAGCGAAGAAATGGAAATAGCAAATGGAGTAGCAATTACCAATACAGCTGGAGAATTTTTTGTTACATTTAAAGCTATTCCTGATGAATCAGTTGACAAAAAAGTACAGCCTGTTTTTCTTTTTGAAGTAAATGCTGACATTACAGATATTAATGGTGAAACCAGGACTGGCAATACAACTGTTGCCGTAGCCTATCAAATGTTGCAACTTGATATTGTATCTGCAAATAAAATGGAGGCCGACAGTATTAAAAGTATCAAGATCAAAAGTACAAACCTGAATGGAATCTTTGAAAAAACAAGTGTAAATATTGCTTTGTATAAACTTAGGTCTCCCAAATTAATTTTAAGAGAGCGTTATTGGAATAACCCTGATCAGTTTGTGATGAGTTATGATGAATTTAAAACAAATTTTCCCCTGGATATTTACAGCGATGAAGACCAGATGAGTCATTGGCCCCTCGGAGACCTGGGAGCCAGTGTAATCGATTCCACCAACGAAAATGGTAAGATCTCTTTGCGAAACGGACAATTGAATACAGGTTGGTATAAATTGATTGTATCTGCAAAAGATAAATACGGCGAAGAAGTCAGTGCAGAAAAATACATTTTGATCACCGATGGAAATGGATTTGTTTCTGAGAACAAATCGGTAGTTAATATAAAATTGAATACTTCAACAGCAGAACCGGGAGAAAAGATCAGTTATAACATTACAACAGATATAGCCGGTATTTGGCTCATTCATAATTTATGTAAAAAAGGTAAATCAATAAATACATCCTATCAAACGATCACCCCTGCTTCAGCATTCAAAAATGAAATATCCATAACTGAAAATGACCGTGGTGGCATGAATATGAATTATATGTTTGTTCAACACAACAGGATATATACAGGTACCGAAAACTTTAATATTCCCTGGAGCAATAAAGATCTTAACATCAGTTATGAAACTTTCCGTGATAAATTATTACCCGGTAGTGAAGAAAAATGGAAAATAAAGATCAGTGGTAACAAATCAGAAAAAATAGCAGCAGAAACATTGATAAGCATGTATGATGCATCACTTGATCAGTTTAAGAAACACAATTGGGTTTCATTTCAAACATTGTGGCCGCTAAATTCAGAATATATTTCTTGGCAAAACACCGGGTTTAACTCAGTAAATTCTGATGAATATAACAAAATACTATATAATGGTCTGCAACAAAAATCAAAATCTTATGACGACCTGGCAAATGATGGGTGGAATGAATCTTTTTTTTATAGCAGGGAACTGAGATCCATGAATGCAGCTCCAATGAATGTATTGTCTGAAGGGGATATCAGTCTAAGTGAAGTAGCAGTTACAAGTAATGCTTCCAATAAAAAAATGAGTATCAGGGGCAGTGCGCCATTAATAGAAAAAAATGTTGCAGTTTCTGACTCAATTGACACAGAACAAAAAATTCAAAATGACAATGTCCGGATTCGTAAGAATTTCAATGAAACCGCTTTTTTCTTTCCTGCTCTTATTACCGATGAAAAAGGCAATATAGAGTTTTCTTTTACCATTCCAGAGGCATTAACAGAATGGAAGATGATGACGTTTGCTCATTCAAAGGAACTTGCAAGCGGCTATTCTGAGAAAAAGGTTATAACACAAAAGCCATTAATGGTACAACCAAATTCACCCCGTTTTATGAGGGAAGAAGATCAAATGGAATTTTCTGCAAAAATTGTAAACCTTAGCGATAAAGAAATTACTGGTACTACACAATTAGAATTATTTGATGCATCCAATAATAAGCCCGTTGATGGCTGGTTCAAAAATGTATTCCCCACTCAATATTTTACTGTAGCAGCAGGACAAAGTATCGCAGTGAAATTTCCTATTGGCATTCCTTCAAATTTTAATTCAACCTTATTGTACAGGATAAAGGCTATAACAAAAAATGCTGATTTCAGTGATGGTGAAGAAGCTGCTTTGCCGGTCCTTACCAATCGTATGTTGGTTACAGAGAGTATGCCGCTGAATATGCGAAATGAAACAAAAAGAGATTTTAAATTTGATAAACTTTTAAATAGTGTCAAAAACCAAACGCTTACCAACCATGCTGTAACAGTAGAATACAGCAGTAACCCGGCATGGTATGCTGTTCAGGCCTTACCTTATTTAATGGAATACCCTTACGATTGTGCCGAACAAACTTTCAACAGGTATTATGCAAATACACTGGCTGGCTTTGTAGCCAATTCATCACCCAAATTAAAGGCCATTTTTGAAACATGGAAAGATCTGGATACCGCAGCTTTAATGAGCAATCTTCAGAAAAATGAAGAACTGAAAGCAGTATTGCTTCAGGAAACTCCCTGGATAATCGATGCAACGAATGAGAATCAACAGAAGAAAAATATTGCTTTATTATTTGACCTGGTTCGCATGGCTAAAGAAAAAAGCAGTACTCTTAATAAACTAAAGGAAATGCAAAGCAGTAATGGCGGATTCACCTGGTTCAAAGGTGGCCCAGATGACAGGTATATGACTCAATATATTCTCACCGGTATAGGGCACCTGCGTAAACTAAAAGCTTTGAAAGCAAACGATGTTGATATGTTGAAGACAATTGTTGATAAGGCAATCCCATATTTAGATGTAAGAATAAAAGAAGAATATGATCTCCTGAAAAAATATACGACTCCCTTAAAAAACAATAACCTGTCTTCAACCGCCATTCAATATTTATATATGCGTAGTTTTTTCAGTGACTATAAAATAAGCACCAATTCATTAACTGCATATAATTATTACCGTGGACAATCTCAGCAATTCTGGCTCAGCAATTCAAAGTATATGCAGGCCATGATCGCATTATCATTACACAGAACTGAAGACAACATTACACCGGTTGCTATCATAAAGTCATTAAAAGAAAATTCCATTTTTAAAGAAGAGATGGGTATGTATTGGAAAGATTTTACCAATGCAGGATATTACTGGTACCAGGCACCCATTGAAAGCCAGTCTATGATGATAGAAGCCTTTACTGATATTGACAAGGATAACAGCTCCATTGATAACCTTAAAACCTGGTTGCTGAAACAAAAACAAACACAGAACTGGAAAACGACCCGTGCTACTGCAGAAGCCTGTTATGCTTTATTATTAAATGGCAGCAATTGGTTATCAGAAGAAAAAATTGTTACTATTAATTTGGGTAAAACAATTGTAAAAAGCACAGAAAATGCAACTGAAGCCGGAACAGGATATTTTAAAAAAACAATTGAAGCTGAAAAAGTAAATCCGGAAATGGGAAATATCAGTGTTCAAATTAATTCATCATCAAATATTCAAATTTCCAAATCATCCTCCTGGGGTTCAGTTTACTGGCAATATTTTGAAAACCTGGATAAGATAACATCTGCAGAAACTCCATTAAAACTTGTAAAAAAATTATTCGTTGAAAAAAACAGCGACCGTGGTCCTGTATTAAAAGCACTTAATACTGGTGATCCATTACACATTGGAGATAAAGTAAAGGTCCGGATCGAACTTCGTGTAGACAGGGACATGGAATATATACACATGAAAGACATGCGGGCTTCCTGTATGGAACCACTGAATGTTATCAGTCAATATAAATGGCAGGGCGGACTGGGATATTACGAAACAACGAAAGATGCCAGCACTAATTTCTTCTTCGGTTGGTTACCCCGTGGCACTTATGTCTTTGAATATCCAATGTTTGTTACACACAGCGGAGATTTCAGCAATGGCATAACAACTATTCAGTGTATGTATGCTCCTGAATTTACAAGTCATAGTGAAGGGATCAGGGTGAACGTTGAGTAATAATAAAACACGAATTATTAAATCGAATTACACGAATTAGTCCGGGAAACAATTCGTGTAATTCGTGCTTTTAATTCGTGCTTATTTTTCAATAATTCTTGTAATTTGTGACACATGTCAACAGAACAAACTTATAACATTCCCCTCCGCTATCGAAAGATGGAAAATCTTCACATTGTTTTCTGGCTTTTTAAAGATATCAGTTGGTGTATGATCTGGAAACCTCTTGGGATTGCAATGATATTCCCTACGCTGATCATTGCTATTATTATTTCCTGGCGTACCCGACAATACATGAGTGAACTTTGCCACAATCTCGCCATAACTGTCTGGATCACTGCAAACAGTTACTGGATGATCAGCGAATTTTTTCATTTCGATGCAAACCCGCTTTTTGGTATATATACATACAAACATCTGGCAATAATTCCTTTTGTATTGGGAATATTGCTCCTGGCATTTTACTATATTATATGGAAACCGGGGCATAAAAATGAACTGGAAACCATGTGATATTAAATTGAGCTTTTACTTTCCCGAACAGGCTTATATTTGCAGTCCGTAAATTT
Source organism: Ferruginibacter sp. (assembly GCA_031373525.1). Taxonomy (GTDB): domain Bacteria; phylum Bacteroidota; class Bacteroidia; order Chitinophagales; family Chitinophagaceae; genus Ferruginibacter. The sequence goes on along the minus strand of JANMMS010000088.1, from coordinate 128,603 downwards.
TGTTTTACCAGCAGTTGTATTTCAATCAACATGGTTGTGTCACTCACTTGTACGGCAACAAAACAATCAACGGATAAACCAGTAAACCAATAAACATTTTTACCAACAATGTACAGAACTCATACCTGCGGAGAATTAAGATTGTCTGATAAGAATACCAATGTAACCCTTGCCGGCTGGGTGCAAACCGTGCGAAAATTCGGTAGCATTACTTTTATCGATCTTCGCGATCGATATGGCATTACCCAATTATTGTTTTCCGAAGCTTTGAATGCCGTTTTAGAAGCAAACCCTTTGGGAAGGGAATTTGTTTTGCAGGTGAAAGGATTGGTAAACGAAAGAAGTAATAAAAATAATAATATCCCAACAGGAGAAATTGAAATTTCAGTTTCTGAATTTAAAATATTGAACAAATCTGTAACACCGCCATTTACGATCCAGGATGATACAGATGGCGGAGATGATATCCGTATGAAATACCGTTTTCTTGATCTCAGAAGAAATGCAGTTAAAAAGAACCTGGAATTACGTTATGCTGTTAGCCGCAGTGCCCGTAATTATTTACATGAAAATAATTTCATGGATATTGAAACGCCTTTCCTCATCAAGTCAACACCCGAAGGAGCGAGGGATTTTGTGGTTCCGTCAAGAATGAACCCCGGGCAGTTTTATGCCTTACCTCAATCGCCGCAAACATTTAAGCAACTACTGATGGTAAGTGGCTATGACCGTTACTACCAGATCGTAAAATGTTTCCGTGATGAAGACCTGCGTGCCGATCGCCAGCCGGAATTCACCCAGATAGATTGTGAGATGGCTTTTGTAGAACAGGAAGATATTTTAAACATGTTTGAAAGCATGATCAAAAGGATCTTCAAAGATGTTAAGAACATCGATTATACTGACAAAGTTGAACGGATCACCTGGGAAGACGCCATGTGGATGTATGGAAATGATAAACCCGATATCCGTTTTGAAATAAAATTATGCAACTTGAAAAAACCTTCCACTGTTTTCATCAATAAAACTGATCATGCAGGATTGATCGGGGGAGTGGATTTTAAAGTATTTGATGAAGCCGAAACGGTCATCGCTATTGCAATACCCGGTTGCAGTGAATACACACGAAAACAAACAGACGAACTAACTGAATGGGTAAAACGCCCGCAGATAGGAATGAAAGGCCTTGTGTTCATCAAATGCAATACAGATGGTACATTTAAAAGCAGTGTAGATAAATTTTACAACGAAGAAAAATTAAGATCCATTGCAACAGCAACCAATGCAACAGCAGGTGATCTTATTTTAATATTGGCCGGAGCAGAAGAAAAAACCAGGAAATCAACCAGCGACCTGCGAATGTACCTTGCAGAGAAATTGGATCTTCGCAAAGCTACTGAATATAAGTTATTATGGGTACTGGATTTCCCTTTATTCGAGTATGCAGAAGATCTGAATCGATGGGTTGCACGCCATCATCCGTTCACTTCACCAAAGCCCGATCATATTTCTGTGATGATAAATAATGATCCTGTTATAAAAGATGCTGCAAATTATTTGGCACATCCTTATGCTGGTATAAAAGCAAATGCTTATGACCTTGTTATTAACGGCAATGAGATCGGCGGTGGTTCTATCCGGATACATCAAAGGGAATTGCAGGAAAAAATGTTTGCAGCTCTTGGTATGGATGAAACTGAACAACAACACAAATTCGGTTTTCTTTTAGGTGCCTTTGAATATGGTGCCCCTCCACATGGTGGCCTTGCATTTGGCTTCGACAGACTTTGTGCCATAATAGGGGAAAGCGAAATTATACGTGATTTCATTGCATTCCCTAAAAATAACAGCGGAAGAGATGTGATGCTGGATGCCCCGGGAACAATAGATGAAAAACAATTGGAGGAATTGCAGATAAAACTTGATCTGAAAAATTAATCGAAGAACCGGTTGCATAAAATCAACCGGTTTTATTTTTTCTTTTGAATGATCAAACCGATCGAAGTAACTACATACCTGCCTACCTGTAGTTTTACATGAACCTCCTGTTTATGTGGTTCTATATCTACCATAAAATCCTCTGGTAGTCCCCCGATCGAAAAATCTGTTTCTTCTACAAAATGCCCCTCATTTCTCAATTCGGAAACAATCTTTTCAATATCACGCTGGCGATAAATAACCGTATCATTATTTTCCTGCGTTTCATCATTGGAAGAAATATTATATTCTGTTGTATGTACAGACCAACCACCCGGTTTCAGTGTTTTTAACTGGCTTTTTAAAAAATCAAATCCCTTTTGAAGTGTTCCCAGGTGTTCGAAAGAACAACTGCTCCAGTTAAAATCAAAATCATGCAGGTCATCCGGGATCGCATTCATGTCAACTGCTTTATATGATACCAGTTTATTGAAAGATTCATTATTGCAAATACTCCTGTTATTTAAAGATTCTACCCCAAAACATAACTGGCCTGTTTCAGCCCAACCTTTTGCAATCCCTTGTTCCGGGAAAATATCTGTGGCCATAATTGTACAACCATATTTTGCAAACATCGCAGGTAATGGTTCTCCACCTACTGCAAATACAAGTCCGTGCTTTCCTGCTGCTATGCAACCCCGTTCCCATAATGCCTGCATCACATATACAAATTCCCATTGTTTGCGGTGAAAATTTGGAACTTCACTTAATTCATCACACCATCTTTTAAACCAGGATGCCTTATAATCCATGGCTTTACAAAGTTCCGACCTCCGTTTGCCAAAATCATAAACAAGAGAAGTATTCCACTCACGCCGAAGTTCAACCTGATCTGCTTTTTCCATTTTTGTTCAATTTAACCCGACTACATCAATGAATGATAAACAGCTACATATTCTGCTGCTTTTATTTTCCAGTCATATGTTCGACCTTTTAAAATAATGCTGTTTGTTAGCCCATTTGATTGATAGATGTTCATTCCTTCAATGAATACAGAATGCATATGTTCTGCTTCAAAATTTGAAAAATAAAAAGCAACTTCTCCTGCAATTTCCGGAAGTGAAGTAAAATTGCTGAGGAACAAGGGCTTTCCGAAAGCCATTGCTTCCACTACTGGTGCACCAAAACCCTCTGCCAGCGATGGGTGCATGTAGGCAAGACAATTCTTCAAATACCATGCTTTTTCCTGCTCACTTACAGGTCCCAATAAGTGAACTCTTTCTGAAATACCCAATGCATTGGCTAATTGTTTTATGGAATGTATATAATCCGGTTCATCCAACCTGCCCGCAATTATCAATTCATAATTGTTATGCAGCATCATTGGTAACAACACATGAAAATTCTTTTTACGATTTACATATCCCATGCCAAATAAAAACGGGCGGGCAGGTTTAAAAGAAGATGCATTCAATTCGGGTTCATGCATCCTATGCGTTCCATTATGAATAACATAAACAGGTTGATTCTTAACATCACAATTAGCTAAAACATCTTTTTTACAAAACTCCGAAATACACACAATAGCATCAGCCCTGTCAATTAATTTTTGCGTATGTTCCAGGCTTTTCTTCTGTTCATCTGAATGCTTACCCTCGTGCAAACAATTAAGGTCATGAATGGTTAAAACAACTTTAATGTGTTTATTTTTTTCCGGTATCATTCGTCCAGATTGAAATGGAGCATGCCAGATATCACAATCCCATAAAAAAGGCTTTACTAATTTATGGTGCTTCTTTTCTATAATGCATTGGCTGTTATTATCAAATGTATTTATTTCGGACTGTGGTATGTAGTATTGAATTTTATCAGTTAAAGTATTTTTTACTAGCAACTGATCTACATGATTACCAACATTCAGGCAATACTGGTATAACCCGGAATTTTTATGTTTCATCAGGTCGCAATCCAAAATGATCTTTGCCATACTATTTATTTATCTCATAAAAATAACCTTTGGAATCTTCTTTTTTATGTCAATTCACTTTAACAGGCAATTTTACCCGCTCAACCGGAAAATTTCATTACTCAATCATTTCCTGAATATCATTTCACGTATAAAATTCTAAGTTTACCATAATAATCAAATTACCTTCCGGGAATTTAAATTAAAAAAAATATAAATGATAGTTGTCATAACAAAATTAACAGCAATAGCATGATTTTTGTTTTAAATCACAAATATTAAAGACTTTATATGAAGAACATTGTATTTGATTGTGAAAGAATGAAATACCAGGATACAGGCATTTATCACTATTGTCTGAACTTGGGTATACACTTGCAAAAAATACTCGATCCCTTTTCAGAGCAGTTAACATTTTACACCCCGGGAAAAATGCAGGCTCTATTTAAAAATGAAAACAGGCCTATCATTCAAAATTCCTTACAAAAATTTTACATGCCTGATACAGGTGATTATGACATTTGGCATGCTACTTATCAGAATTCGGATTATCTGCCCATAAGAAACAAACGGATAAAAGTTGTTCTGACCATACATGACCTCAATTTTATTTATGACAAAAATAAATCTGAAACAAAAAAACAAAAATACCTGCGACGTCATCAAAACAATATAAACCGAAGTGATGCTATTGTTTGTATTTCAGATTACTGTAAATCTGATGTATTACAATATTGTGATACCGGAAATAAACCGGTGTATGTAATTCACAATGGCACCAATACATTGACAGAAGCTACCCTTTCACCGAATTCTTATAAACCAGCAAAGCGTTTCCTGTTTTCGATTGGCGTATTAACGGGTAAGAAAAATTTTCATTCTTTACTACCGTTGCTAAAGAATAATGATATTGAATTGCTTATTGCAGGAAGATGTGATGACGCTGGTTATTTAAATCATCTTTTAGGTACAGCACGAGAACTTGGTGTTGAAAAAAATTTACACGTATTGGGAACCATTTCAGAAACTGAAAAATCATGGTATTTTGAAAACTGTTATGCATTTGCATCTCCTTCTATGGCTGAAGGTTTTTGTATGCCGGTAACAGAAGCTATGTCAGTTGGCAAGCCACTTTTTTTATCTAACCAAACTGCCTTACCTGAAATAGGTGGTAAAGTTGCATTCTATTTTTCAGATTTTGACAGTAATCATATGCAAAATGTTTTTTTAAACGGTATGCTTCAATATAAAGAAATGAACATGCATGAAACAATAAAAGAAAGGGGTTTAACTTTTAGTTGGGAAAGATCTGCCCGGAAATACCTGGATGTTTTCCGTTCTTTGTAATACTATTTCAATTGGCTTACGTAATAATTTTTAGTGTATGAAAACATACAGGCGGCTTCTTAAGTTCGCAAAACCCTTCAGGTACTTCGTTGTACCATTTTTTGTTTTTACACTGATAGCAGTCTTTTTCAGTGTGTTCCAGTTTGCTTTGATCATCCCACTTTTAAATTTTCTCTTTGATCAGCATTCGGCAGCTGAAATACAAAAGTTTGCTGTTATGCCAACCTTTTCTTTTTCCGGAGGGTATTTTAAAGACCTTTTTTATTATGAAGTGCACCAACTGAAAACGATGAAACCGGTTTATGCACTTTATTTCATAGCCATTCTGATAGTGGCAGCAGTTATACTAACCAACCTGTTTCGTTACCTGGCACAACGAAGCATGGTAAATGCAAGAACATTGTTGGTAAAGCGTATCCGGGAAGCTATTTTTGAAAAGATCAATTATCTGCACATGGGGTATTTTACCAAAGAACACAAAGGCGACCTGCTTTCAAGAATGAATTCGGATGTTTTTGAAATAGAAGCTGTAGCTGCCAACTCGCTGGAGGTATTGTTCAAAGAACCCTATATCATGATCGGTTATTTCATAGCCTTGTTTACCATCTCTGTAAAACTAACCTTGTTCACTTTACTGATCATCCCCATTTCAGCTATAGGAATTGCACTGGTGACTAAAAAACTGAGAAAGGAAGCAAAAGATATGCAATCTTCCATTGGCAGATTATTGACCATTATTGACGAAACGTTAATGGGTATGCGAATAATAAGGGCTTTTAATGCAACTGATTTTATTCTGAAAAGATTCAGTCGTGAAAATGATTTTTACCGTAAAGCAAGTTTGCAGGGATTCAAAAAAAGAGAACTGGCTCCTGCATTTTCTGAAGTGGCCGGAGTAATAGTGGTGGCGGGGATCCTTATATATGGGGGCACCATGATCCTGCATAACCAGGGAGGAAAATCTTCAGAATTACAAGCAAGCGAGTTCATCGCATTTATTGCTATTTTTTCCCAGGTTATGCGACCTGCAAAAGCGATGGTAGTTGCATTGGCAAATATTCAAAGAGGTGAGGCTTCGGGCCAGCGTATTTTAGAAATTTTGGATACGCCCATTCAGATCACTGATAAACCCAATGCTATCGTTCTTAAAAAATTCAATGATAAAGTTGAATTTAATGATGTTTGTTTTGGATACAGTGATACACCCGTTTTGAAAAACATATATTTTACCATTGAAAAAGGTAAGACCATTGCACTGGTTGGTCCTTCGGGTGTTGGCAAATCAACCATTGCAGACCTGATACCCAGGTTCTATGATGTAACCAGTGGCAGTATATTAATTGATGGGCAAGACATCAGAAATGTTACGATGGAATCTTTGCGCAGCCAGATGAGTTTTGTTACGCAGGATATCATTTTATTCAATGACAGCATTTTTAATAACATTGCTTTGGGAAAACCGGATGCTACAGCAGAAGATGTGATGAACGCTGCAAAGATCGCAAATGCTCATGATTTCATCATGCAAACAGAAGATGGATACCAGACAAATATTGGCGACAGGGGTATTCGTTTGTCGGGCGGACAACGGCAACGCCTGAGTATTGCAAGAGCCGTATTTAAAGACCCTGCCATCCTGATCCTTGATGAAGCCACTTCAGCCTTAGATACCGAATCTGAAAGATCTGTACAAGAAGCTTTAGATAACCTGATGAAAGGAAGAACTACCCTCGTCATTGCACACCGCTTAAGCACTATAAAAGGTGCAGATGAAATTTTAATTTTACAGGAAGGCGAGATCATCGAACGGGGAAGCCATTTTGAGTTAATTGAAATTGAAGAAAGTATCTATAAAAAATTAACCTTATTACAAAAAATAGCCTAAATTAAATACATGAATTTTCAAAAATCGTTTATACAACTTTTATTTATTGTACTGTTTGTTTCTTCATGCAAAAAGGAAAATGATACTGTTTCCGTTAGTGCAACCAACATAATAAACGTTTCTTATGGAGCTGATTCAGCACAAAAATTGGATGCCTATTTACCAGCTAACAGAACAGTTGTAAATACCAAAGTGATGATTATGATTCATGGCGGTGGATGGACCAGTGGTGATAAAGCAGATTTTACTGGTTTTATAGATACTTTAAAAAAGAGATTTCCATCATATGCTATATTTAATCTTAATTACAGGCTTTCCGCCAATCCCAATAACTTATTCCCAACGCAGGAAATGGATATTAAAGCTGCCATAGAATATATCTACAGCAAAGCAAATGAGTACAGGATATCAAATAAATTTGTTTTCTTAGGAGCAAGTGCCGGAGCACATTTAGCAATGTTGCAGGGTTATAAATACAATTTACCTGTAAAAGCTAAAGCTGTTGTTTCATTTTTTGGCCCAAGTGATCTAACTGATATGTATAACAATCTTGTTAATGGTAACCCGGTTTACTTAGCAGTATTGACAAATGCTGTAGGAACAACCCCTTCACTTGACCCGCTACTCTACTATAATTCAAGTCCAATTAATTTTATTAACAGCAGCTCTGCAATCCCTACTATTTTAATTCATGGCGGGCTTGATCCATTGGTAAGTCCTACACAATCATTAGCAGTTCAAACTAAATTAATTACATTGGGTATTGCCAATCAATTTGTTTTTTATCCTTTGGGTGGACATGGCAATTGGGATGCAGAAACTTTTACAGATTCATTTAATAAAATTCAGGCTTTCCTGCAAGCTAATGTAGAATAGCGTTATGAATTCAATATAAATGTCCCGGCTGCAATATCTAAATTATTTTACCTTGCAACAATGAAAAGGTTTATTTTATTTTTCCTCCTCTTAATATCTGACAATGTTTTTGCACAGGAAACCGTTCTTGAAAATGTCATGAAACCTAACAGGGATAAATTATTCCGGAATATTGTCAATAATAGTATCAACAGGAATTTATCAACCCAATTAACCGACTCAACGGAAGAAAACTGGCAGGATGCATTTAGTGCATTGGCTTTTATCAATTACAGATCGCCCTGGATCGATAAAAGATTAAAAATACCTATGGATAGCATTCTTAACAGGAGTATTTCATTTCAAAGGGCAATCCTTGAACTTATTTACTGTAATTATCCTACACAATTCAATAAAGAAGTAAGATCATTGCTTGATCAAACCGATGATTCAAAGATCTTTGCCATGTGTGCAGTCTGTTTATTAAAAAACAGTAATGATTCTTTGGAAATAAATTATATCGTTGAAAAAATAAAAGCAAAATATACAAATGATCCTGTTGACCCGCTCTTACATGAATTATTTTTTCAAATAACCCCGGCAGAAGAAAAGAAAACACCACCCTATTTATATGAATTCCTGGAAAAAAAATACCTGCAGGGGAAAACCTTATTAATCAGTTTTCAAAGACATAACCGGAATTACCCCGGTCTTGCTATGGTAAGAGATGGCGAAGGAAATTTTATAAAGGAAGAAGACAGTACTTATTTTTCAGTACCCCAACTTGCAAGAAGTATTTCAAACCTGCCCGGTTATTTAACCAATGGTAATACACCCGAAGGGGTTTTTAGGATGGATGGATTTGATCATTCGAAAGGGAGTTTTATAGGCCCTACCACAAATATTCAACTTACAATGCCGTTTGAATTCAAAGCTTCACATTTTTATTATAATAATACTTTAGCTGATACTTCCTGGAATATAAACCGTTACAAGAATTTGCTACCTGAAAATTTCAAGCAGTATTATCCAATGTTTCAGGCTTATTATGCCGGTAAGGCCGGCCGCAAAGAGATCATTGCACATGGCACAACGATCGACCCCGCATTTTACAAAACAAAACCTTTCTTTCCTCTTACACCGACCCAGGGCTGCCTTAGTACAAAAGAGATCTGGAGTGAAACAACCGGAAGGCTTTTAGAAAGTGATCAGTTGAAATTGTCAAATGCCATTATCAAAGCCGGCGGGCCTCATGGTTATGCGATCGTCATAAATATTGATGATAAACAGGAACCCGTGACCATCATCGATATCATTCCTTTCCTTAAACTTGCCATGCAGAAGTAAAACCTGCATTGTAACTTTGATACATGAATCTTCCTCCTTTAGCAGAACGTATGCGACCAAATAAACTGGATGCATTGACAGGGCAACAACATCTTACAGGTAATGGAAGTATTTTACGTACAGCTATAGAGAACGGGAAAATTCCATCAATGATATTATGGGGTCCTCCGGGCGTAGGTAAAACCACCATTGCTAATATTATTGCTCAAACACTGCAAATTCCTTTTTACAATCTCAGCGCTATATCATCCGGTGTAAAAGAGATCAGGGAGATCATTGAAGACTCAAAAGAAAAAAAAGGAGTTATCCTCTTTATTGATGAGATACACCGCTTCAACAAAGGCCAGCAAGATGCTTTATTGGGTGCAGTAGAAAAAGGTATCATTACTTTAATTGGTGCAACCACTGAAAATCCTTCATTTGAAGTAAACAGTGCCTTACTCAGTCGCTGCCAGGTATTTGTACTAAAACCATTAGATAGAAATGATCTGAATGATCTTTTAAAACATGCTATTGAAACGGATGTAGTATTAAAAGAATTAAATATTGAATTAAAAGAAACAGAAGCATTGATAACCATTTCAGGTGGTGACGCCAGGAAATTACTGAATTTACTGGAACTGGTAACAGAGATTGCCGGAAATAATGCTGTTATAACAGACAACACTGTAATGGAAATAGCCCAGCAACGTATTGCACTGTACGATAAAAAAGGCGAACAACATTATGACATCATTTCAGCATTTATAAAAAGTATGCGGGGCAGTGACCCTAACGGATCAGTGTACTGGCTGGCCAGGATGATCGAAGGCGGAGAAGACGTAAAATTCATTGCCAGGCGGATGCTGATCTTTGCCAGTGAAGATATTGGCAATGCAAATCCAAATGCATTGTTACTTGCAAATAGTACATTCCAGGCAGTAAATGTGATCGGTTATCCGGAAAGCAGGATTATATTATCTCAATGTGCATTATACCTGGCTACTTCCGTTAAAAGCAATGCTTCATATATGGCTATCAATACTGCTATAGAAACTGTACAAAAATCAGGTGATCTGCCCGTACCTCTTCATCTGAGGAATGCACCCACAAAAATGATGAAACAAATGGATTACGGTAAGGATTATAAATATGCACACAGTTATGAAAACAATTTTGTTCTACAGCAATTTTTACCTGACAAACTGGAAGGAACAACATTTTATTCGCCACAAAAGAATACAAGAGAAGAGGAAATCAGGAAAATTTTAAAAGAAAAATGGAAAGATAAATATGGTTATTAAAAAAGATATTCAGAACAGGCAGGATATTGAAATCTTTATTACAGCATTCTACGAAAAAGTGATACAAGATGAGACCATCGGGATCATATTTACAAAAATTGTTCCAATGAACTGGGAGCATCACATTCCCTTGATCACAGATTTCTGGGAATCCATTTTACTGGATAACCCGGTCTATAAGAACAATGCCATGGAAGCACATTATACTTTGCATAAGATCTTTCCGCTACAGAAAATACATTTTAATGCGTGGTTGAAAATATTCAGCAGTACATTAGATGAAATGTTTGCAGGGGATAAAGTAATATTGGCTAAAAAAAGAGCAGAATCTATTGCAATGCTGATGGAACATAAAATGAATAACATATAAATAGTTTGGCCATATGATTGATAAGATTTATTGGGAATATAAAAGTTTTAATGAACTTACTCCACAGGAACTGTATGCTATTTTAAAATTACGCAGCGAAGTTTTTGTTGTAGAGCAAAACTGCGTTTATCTTGATACCGATAATAAAGACCCGTTTTCATTTCATTTAAGCGGTTGGCTCGGAAAAGATCTGGTTGCTTATGCCAGGATTTTACCCCCGGGATTAGCATTTGAAGAAGCCAGTATCGGACGAGTTGTTACAAATCCGCTAAACCGGAAAACAGGGGCCGGAAGGGAATTGATGCAGCGAGCCATTGAAAAAACATTACAACAATTTGATGTTTCAGCGATAAAGATCGGCGCCCAATTGTACCTGCTGCCTTTTTACACATCCCTTGGTTTTAATATATCTGGTCCTGAATACATGGAAGATGGCATTCCACATATAGAAATGATACTCATAAAATAAGCTTTTTTCATACAATATTTCATCAAACACAGCGTTTTCTAAGCGTATAGCAAGCTATTTGCGTACAACAGTATCCAATATTCTGTAGAAAAATTAAACTGTTCCTAATGAAATCAACTTTACACAAGGTTGTTTATAAAACAATTTTGTTGTTTATTTTAAATCTTGCCCTGTTCACAAATATCTATTCTCAACATGTGGGTTTTAATACCGGTAAGATCAAATGGGAAGCCGGATTTAACTTTGGCCCTACTTTTTTTCTTGGAGATCTCGGAGGCAATGCCGGCCATGGAACACATTTTATCAAAGATTTGAATCTTGAACTTACTAAAATGATGAAAGGCATTTTTATTACTGCTTATCCAAATGACTGGTTAGGCATACGTATAGCTGCTCAATATACTTATTTGCAGGGAAGGGATAATATTATTAATACTGCAGGAGTAGATGAATTATGGAGAAAACAACGAAACCTTGATTTCAAAAGTGATGTATGGGAAGCTTATGGGGCTATTGAAATTTTTCCTACAATGATCTTTAACAGGTATGAAGATTATGACCCTCGTTTTAAACCTTATGGATTTATTGGCGTTGGAATATTTCATTTTGATCCACAAGGTTCACTTACAGATGTAAATGGAACTCAAACATGGCATAAACTACATCCGTTGAATACCGAAGGACAGGGATTTGCAGAATATCCTGAAAAGAAACCTTATTCTCTTACACAAATGAACATACCGATGGGCTTTGGTGTAAAAGTAAAGATCAGTGAAAGGGTAACACTCAGCCCAGAATTACTTTACAGGAAAACATTTACTGATTATATAGATGATGTAAGTACAACTTATATAGATCCTGATTTATTTGATGTTCATTTATCTCCACAAGATGCTGCTATTGCCAGAAGGATCCATGATAAAACTATTGGTATTGTTACACCGGGTGTAAACCGTTATGAGCCGGGAACACAAAGGGGTAATTCCAAAAACATGGATGCATATTTTTCTTTTGTACTGAAATTAGGTATCAGGCTGGGTGAATTAGGAAGTGATGAAGATAAACGTTCCAGGAGGCAAAGGAGATGCCCGCTCGTATATTAACAAATTAAATAAAGAAACATGAAAATCTGTTTCAATTTATTTCCACCTGTGAACAAACTAATAGCAATATTGGTTTGCATTTTATTAATAATTCTTTATACAAAACTGAAAGCTGAGAGAAGAAATTACGAAATCAATTCATCCCCAGTTTCATGTAAGCAGGTAAAAATAAATGATATTAATAACCCGTTCATAACAAATGAAATTGAATACACAAAAAGAAAATAATAAATATAAACTGTATTTAAATTATGATTGATAGAAGAAAATAAGTGCAAAGTATACAACAGAAGGTAACCCCCGGGAGACAACGTACACTCATGTATGATGATTACCCCTGAAACCACAAGACTAACTTCGTTAATATGCTTTGCCTTATTTTAAATATCAAGTATTCAAACCATAATTAAAATTATGATTGATAGAAAATAAAGTAAAGTATACAACAGAAGCAAACGTTTGAAAACAACGTATATTCTTATACATTGTAACCCCCAAAACAACAACATTTAGCTTCGTTATTATGCTTTGCCTTTATTTGAAAACCCATGTTATACGAGGCATGGGTTTTTTATTTGGCTTTATCAGACCGGGAGTTAATGATACTGGATACTGGATAATTCGTGCAATTCGTGTAATTCGTGATTTAAATTAGTGTTACTAGACTATTGTAATTCGTGTTTCAAAAATTTAGCAGTAAAACTTTCTTTCACATGTACCATTCCTTCCGGTGTTCCTTCATATAAGATATTTCCACCACCGCCTCCGCCTTCGGGGCCTATATCAATAATATGGTCGCCTACTTTTATCATATCCAGGTTATGTTCTATGACCATTACGGTATTGCCCCGGTCAACTAACTTATTCAATACATCCAGCAAATGCTGAATATCCTGGAAATGAAGCCCGGTTGTTGGTTCGTCCAGGATATAAAAAGTTTTTCCCGTATCTCTTTTTCCCAGTTCCGTTGAAAGTTTTACCCGTTGTGCTTCTCCTCCACTCAGGGTTACAGCGCTTTGCCCAAGGGTAATATATCCCAGGCCTACTTCCTGCAATACTTTTATTTTGCGATAGATATATGGTACTGCATTAAAGAATTCCACCGCATCATCCACGGTCATATCGAGTACATCACTGATGGATTTTCCTTTATATCGGATTTCCAGAGTTTCCTTGTTGTATCTTTTTCCATTACATTTTTCGCAATGAACATATACATCGGGTAAAAAATTCATTTCTATAACCCGCATCCCACCACCTTCACAAACATCGCAACGGCCGCTTTTTACATTAAATGAAAATCGCCCGGCGGCATATCCTCTTATTTTGGATTCCGGCACTGAAGCAAATAATGTACGGATATCTGTAAAGAATCCGCAGTAAGTAGCCGGATTACTGCGAGGTGTACGTCCGATCGGGCTTTGGTCTATCTCAATGACTTTATCAATTTGTTCCAGCCCTTTAATAGATTTATACGGCAAGGCCTCGGTTTTTGAATTATAACAAAACCTGCTCAGCAATGGATAAAGTGTTTCATTGATCAAGGTAGATTTTCCGCTGCCACTTACACCTGTTACCATTATCAACTTCCCTAAAGGAAATTTTACGTTCACCTCTTTTAAATTATTTCCTGTAGCTCCTTTCAATTCAATAAATTTTCCGTTCCCCTTTCTCCTTTCTTTTGGAACTGCAATTCTTTTTTTTCCATTTAGATATTGGGCCGTTTCAGAATTTGATTTCAATACTTGTTCCGGTGTACCTTCTGTTACGATCCTGCCCCCGTGTGATCCTGCTTTGGGACCAATATCCACCAGGTGATCAGCTGCTAGCATAATATCTTTATCATGCTCAACCACCAATATACTGTTGCCAATATTTCTCAGATTCTGTAATGCAATGATCAGTCTTTGATTATCCCTTTGATGTAATCCAATACTTGGCTCATCGAGTATATAGGTTATCCCTTGCAGTTGTGATCCGATCTGTGTTGCAAGCCTGATTCGCTGATACTCTCCGCCGCTAAGGCTTTTGGATGGACGGTACAAAGTCAGGTATGTCAACCCCACATCTAATAAGAATTGTAACCTTTCCCTGATCTCCTTTAAAAGATCCTTGGCAATCAAGTTTTGCTTATCATTCATCCTTTTCTCGAGGCCGGTAAACCAGTTAGCCAGTATATCAAGGTCCATGGCACTCAGGTCGGCAATATTTTTTTCATCGATGCGGAACCAAAGGCTTTCTTTTCTTAACCTGGTACCATTACATGTTTCACAGGTCTTCAGTTGCATAAATTTTTCGGCCCAATCTCTTACATACTCACTGGTATTAGTAGCCGAAAACCAGCGCTTTACCATATTTACTACTCCTTCATATTCAGTATCGTAAAATGTACTGTCTGACTGCTGAAGGTCCATATCAACCGAATCGTTCATCCCATCATCTGCTGTTTCCTTTCCATAAAGCAACACATTCAATGATTTTTCAGAAAGATCCTTTAATGGCTTTTCTAAATTGATCTTATACTTTTTTGCAATCTGTTGTACCTGTTTAAAAACATGTGCCTCACGTTCTTCACCAAGCGGAATAATGGCACCATCTTTTACTGACAAACTCATATCAGGAATAACACTTTCCATATTCACCTGGTATACATTTCCCAGGCCTTTACAGCCGGGACATGCGCCATATGGAGAATTAAAAGAGAAAGCATTGGGTGATGGTTCTTCATAACTGATACCGGTATCAATACACATTAGTTGTTTGCTATATTGTGCAATCTTATTATCATCATTGATGAGCAGGAATAACAGATCTTTGCCTAGTTGTAATGTTTTTTGTACACTCTGGCTCAATCGTACTTTCATATCATTTGTAACCTGCAACCGGTCAACAACCACTTCAATATCATGAATTTTATACCGGTCAAGCTGCATACGTGGCAGGATATCCATTACCTGGCCATCCACACGGACTTTTAAAAATCCTTTTTTCCTGATATCCTCAAATAGTTCCCGGTAATGGCCTTTTCGTCCACGAACCAATGGAGCAAGCAAACTAATTTTTTTGTTCGCATATTTCTTAAATATAGAAATAACAATTTCTTCTTCGCTAAACTTGACCATTTTTTTGCCGGTATTATAACTATATGCTTCTCCAACACGTGCATAGAATAACCGAAGAAAATCATAGATCTCGGTAATGGTACCAACAGTACTACGGGGATTCTTATTGGTCGTTTTTTGTTCAATGGATATTACCGGCGAAAGCCCGGTTATTTTATCAACATCCGGACGTTCCATATCCCCAACGAATTGCCTTGCATATGCAGAAAAGCTTTCCATATACCTTCGCTGGCCCTCATTGTATATTGTATCAAATGCCAGAGAAGATTTTCCACTTCCGCTTACACCTGTAAATACAACCAGTTTATTCTTTGGAATCTGAATATCAATGTTTTTGAGGTTATGCTCTCTTGCACCAAACACTTCAATATATTCCTGCCCTTTATCTGTAATGATAACTTTTGCTTTTTTTATAGCCATTTTTAATACCTTGTTGTAAAGATACAAACAAAATAAAAGCCTGTTTCAAAATCAATTGATATACATTTAAAGACGGATCAATACATTTGCAAAAAGTAAATATAAATTTATGTTTTCAAGCCTGTTTGGGAAAAAAGAATCGGAAGATAATACACACCTGTTCAAAGACAGGGCATATATGACCACAGAAGCCAAAATGAAAGCTTGTGTTGCCTTAGCAAAAGAAGATCATGCAGTTATTTTTATAGCCTGGTTTACAGATACAGCAAAACAATTTAAAAATTATTTTACTGATAACGGTTTAAGTGAAAACAGGATAACAGAAGCCACTCACTTAAGTAGTTCACAATTGATCTCAAATACGCCTGTATTTGTGGAACATTATCCTTTAAATAGTAAAGAGATGGATCTTGTTTCAAACTGGAACAAAAAGAACATAGTGGTTTATAGTGGCATGGATGAACCATTATTTAAACATTTTGGAAGTGAAAAACTAATTCCGCTAATGAAAATCATGGGCATGAAAGAAAATGAAGTAATTGAACATGCTATGGTAAGCAAATCAATTATCAGTGGACAGAAAAAAATTGAAGAGCAGGTAAGTATTGAAAAATCTGCTTTATCGCAGGATGAGTGGATGAAATTAAATATGGCATAAAATATAGTTTACCAGAAATACAACATATATAAGAAATAAAAAAAACTATGCCCTAACGTATAATACTGATCGTTCCTTTTTGAAATTCCGGTGAGAGATTATTTTGTGTATAGTTCGCAGTCCATGTAAATACCTGTGTTGTCTGGGCTTTTCCTTTAAACGTACCATCCCATTTTTTGAATGGATCGGTTGATGTAAAAACCACTTCACCCCAACGGCTATAAATTGTTAACTTATAATCTCTCAGTGATGACAAACTTTCATAAGGCAATGGACCAAACCCGTCATTATAACCATCACCGTTTGGTGTAAATCCGGAAGGAAAATATATTTCGGAACAGTCAACTGTAACTTTTATGCTAGCCGAACCGCTACACCCAAAAACATCAGTAACAGATACCGAATAATCGCCAGTAGCCGTAACAAGGTACGTTGGAGCTGTTGAGTTATCCTGCCATTTATAAGAAACAAAATTTCCCGGATTGAGAATCAGGCTTTCTCCGCGGCAAATACTGGTATCTTTTCCTAAAAAGACATTTACCGGAACAATAACGGAATTCACCTGTAAATTATTTCCATTGATCAAACAACCATTTGCATCTTTTAATATCAAAGAATATACAGCAGGTGAAAGATTATTGATTGATGAAGTTGATGCATTATTTGACCACGTATATATATATGGAATAGTTCCTCCTGTAACAGTTGTAGTGATTGAACCGTTAGCACCTCCACATTTTGCATCAGATACATTTGTTACTAAGTTTAATTTTTCCGGTTGAGTTAACATAACAGGTATTGAAGCGCTACAGGTATTGTTTCCAGTTACTGATATCGTATAATTTCCGGCCGGAAGATTATTGACTGAAGGGGTAACCTGAACCGGATTCGTATTCCAGTTATAATTGTAAATACCTGCCGGATTTACAATGACTGATATTCCCCCTGTTTGATCAGCATTGCATTTAATTGTATTAGTTATGGCAGATGTTACTGCTATTACTGTAATACTTTTTGCTGTTATCAAAGAAGGCCCGGATATAAAATTTGTAGTAAGTGTTACCGTATAATTTCCAGGTGAAGAAAAAGCATGCAAAGGATTATCCAGTGAAGAATTATTGTTCACCCCGGATACAATATCTCCAAAATCCCATGCTACAGTTGTTTTGCATCCTATAATATTGCTACTGAAAGCCACTGAGTTATTTGAGCCGCAAGTATAAGTAAAATCAGCACTGTTAGGTGTAGCTTCCCCGATCTGAAAATCATCAATGGCAAAACCATCAAAAGCATTGCAGGTAATCCCTGCAGCAAAGGTAAAGCGGAAGATCACAGCATTGCTACCACTAATCGCCGAAAGGCTATGCTTAGCCGCTAGCCATCCGCCACTTCCTCCCGTTCCCTGGCATGATCCGGATGTAGCTTGTATATTTCCAGACCATCCTGCACTTCCCAGGAAATTGATTGGGTCATAATTAAACCAATTTTGTCCATTGCAATTACTATTGGAATTTACGGAACCTACCAGATTCCACGATGCTCCATTATCAGTTGAAGATTCAAATGCTGCCCCATCAAACCTTCGTTCCATTTCCCAAAAAACTTTAAAGGAAACCTGTGGGTTTAATAAGGAAGAAATATTAAAGCAAGGGCTTTGAAGCCAGGATTTTTCACCACCATTGTATGAAGAGCCTGATAAACCGCCAATAACCCAGCATTTTGATCCGCCTCCAGCCGTATTAATAACTGGTTTTGAAGGTTGTCCCCAGGTCCAGTCTGATAAAGTACCTCCGCTGATCCAGTTGCCATCACTATTTTCAAAACCTTCATTATATGGAAAAGTATTGATCGGGGTAGTACATTGTGCATATGTACATTGTTGAAAAAAAGTATTCAACAAAAGATGAAATAAAAAGAAAAAAATATTTTTTTTACGCATGCCCGCTTCCTGTTTCAGAAGTTTGTAAAGCTACAACGATTCAGACGATAATCTTCCCAAATTTGAACGAAATTGCAGTTCATTAAACTGCAACTCACCATTGAAACAGATCGATCGGTATTTTATTATTAATAAACCATATAATATGGTATCCCAATTTATCAGTTCTGATAAAGTTGGATTACTGGGTGATCTTAATTTTAATTTTCCGGAAGGAACTCACGCTATAGGAAGGCTGGATAATAATTCAGAAGGCTTGTTAATATTAACAACCAATAAAAAAGTGACCAGGTTATTATTTTTGGGAGATAAGCCTCATAAAAGAGTATACCTGATTCAGATAAATAATATCTTAAGTTCAGATAATCTGCAGAAATTAAGAACAGGTGTATCCATCCGTATTAAATCAGGTGATTTTTATAATACGCCAGCTTGTGAGGTTGAGGTTGTGGAAGAACCTGAAAAGATTTATAGAACCGCATATAATAATAATGCAAATGGAAAACACACCTGGTTGATTATTACATTAACTGAAGGAAAATTCCGGCAGGTGAGAAAAATGATGGCCGCAGTAAATCATCGGTGCAAAAGACTGATCAGAATTTCAATTGAACAACTGGAACTCGATGGGCTTGAATCTGGATGTATAAAAGAAATTAACGAATTAGATTTTTTTGAAAAATTAAATATTGAATACAAACAGTTCATTTGACTTAAGGTTCAATGAATCTCTTAATACATTGCAGAGTGAATAAGAAAAAAACTTCTGAACAGAAGGCAAATGAAATAGTTATTTATTTTACAAGATTTAATCTTCTCCAACAAACTTATTCAATTCTTCTTTGCTGCTATCAAATGAAAAAACATCATTTACTTTAAAATAATTTTTTTTATCTGTTGTCCGGCTATATGCATGTTTTGCAAATGCCAGTTTTGATTCTTCAAAACCAAATAGTTCGCAAATTTTAACTACTTGGTCAGCCGAAAGGCAATTTTTAGATGAAATACTTTTTGCAGTTGTTAGTTTTGATTCATCAAAATCGCTGTTACCGATCGTTTTTAATGCAGCTGAAAAATTTGTTTGGTTCATTGGAATTCCTTTGCATCCGGCAGATGAATTTGTATTTGTCTGCTGATTGGTAGTAGTTGTGGTAGTAGTTGTACTGCTTTCAAAAAGAGGATCTGACACGTTTACATTTACATTAATTCCATTTACATTAACATTTGCTGAAACAGCATTATTATTGGTGGTAGTTGTGGTGGTGGTACTTACAGTACCTGAACTTACATGTACTACTGATGGTTTGCCATAATGATACACATGAACACCTGCCGGCGGAATATAATCATTCTGAACAGCGATAGAAGAAAAGTAATTTAGTTTGGCCTTGCGGTTTTTATCTTTACGGATCTTGTACGTTACATCCATCATGACTCCATCAGGATCGGCAATCAGTAAATTATTTTTTGAAATTGCAGCAATGGCAGTATCTACAAAGATGATCTTTGCATTATAATATGGTTGTGGAAGTTCTTCCACCCGTAGATTTGTTTGTGCAACATTGTTTTGTTTCTCACCATTCAGGATAAGGAAAAATTTATCGCCATCTTCCGAAAAAATGGTCAGGTTACCTGTTTTTTGCTGAGCCAAAAGAAATAACGGAAGTAACATGATAAAAGAAAAGAATAATTTTCGCATATTTTTTAATTTTCGCAAATATAATAAATACATATTCATTGAATTTTAATCTCCCGTTAAAATCAGCGTAATAAATATTTCAATCTTCAGATTATTTTCCCTCGAAATACTATAATCAAATAAAAGTAGTATAACTGACCAAAGCAAAATATTATTCACAACACATTGATTTTGTATACCTTACTAACATACAAAATATAATAATATTATCACAATACAATTTTTTATGTATGTTTTCGTTATTCATTATAACCAATGTCCATCCAAATGCAAAATAGCATTAAAACCATGCTGACAACTTTTATTCAAAGAGTAAAAATTGTCCAACTGAAAAAAAAGATCAAAAAAATGGAAAGCATTTCCTATCTGAATCTTTGGGATAGGGTTGAATTAAGAAATACAATAAACTTATTACAAAGTATAGAACAACAATTGACCGGTAAAGAACAAAGTCCGGCAATTTACTGCCTGTAATAAAATCTGGTTAAGTCTTTAAAATTTTCAGCACAGTTCCATATAATACTTCTGCACCAAGTGACAAATCATCATAGGATGCATATTCCAATGGATTGTGGCTTATTCCTTCTTTACATCTAATGAATATCATTCCGTAATCACAGGCATAAGACAATGCAAGAGCATCATGAAATGGGCCACTCATTAATTCTGGCGCATCCAGGTTAAGGCTTTTACACTCATTGTGTATGATCTCCTTAATCCAATTGGCACAATATCGCGGTTCGCTGTTAGTATCTTCTGAAATCTCATATGTAAGTTTATGTTTTTCAGCTATTGTATCAATTCGTTCTCTTAATTGTTTTTCATAACGGTTACGCCTGTGCAGATCTATATCGCGAAGATCAATCGTAAACACTGCTTCTTCCGCAATAATATTCCTGCTGGCAGGAAATACATTGATCGTAGCCACTGTTCCTACCGTTGGGTTTCCCGGAACCTGTGTAGCGATCTCATTTAAAGCAACAATGATTTCGGCTGCACCGAGTAAAGCGTCTTTTCTGAGTGGCATTGGCACTGATCCAGTATGACCCGCCATTCCTTTTAATTTAACGGTAAGCCATAACGGTCCTGAAATACCTGATACTACGCCGATAGGCTTTTTTGCAATATCCAAAACCGGACCTTGTTCAATATGCAATTCGAGAAAACAAAAAATACTGCCTGGTACATATTCTGAATCTTTGAACTTTGCAGGATCACAACCAAAACTGATCAAAGCCTGTTCACGGGTTATTCCATCTTTATCGGAACGTTGCAATTCTCCCTCTTCCAGTTTCCCCAAAATTCCTCTTGATCCAAATAAACCTTTATTAAATCGCCAGCCTTCTTCGTCGGCAAATGAAACAATTTCAATACTTCTTTCAGGTAAAATATAATTTTCTGTAATTGTTTTTACGACTTCTATTGCACACAATACACCTGCAACCCCATCAAACCTACCTCCATATGGCTGAGAATCCAAATGTGAACCCATCATTAAAACAGGTAAAGAAGGATCTTTCCCTTCCAGCTTGCCAATAAGATTCCCGAAATTATCAATATGTGTTTTCATTCCGGCTTCCCTCATCCAGGAAGAGGCCAATTCAAAGCCCTCTTTTTCAAGTTGGGTTAATGTAGGGCGGCAGGTTCCTGTTTCCCCTATTTTACCAATCAGGCTCATAGCCTCAAAATGTTGTTGAAGCCTTTTTGCGTTAATTTTCAACATGCGGAATTTCTAATAAAGATATGAATTACCCCGACTTTAAAGTCGGGGCAATTCATATCTTTGGCATCCATAAATTTTTAAAATGAGGATATTATTACTGCTATTGCTAGGTTTTGCATTTTTAATTCCCTGTCATGCACAGGTAAATAACGAAGAAGTGAGTTGTTTTGAAAAATGCAGCCATGCCAGTATTACTTCCAGGCCAGAACAGGTAGCTTATTATCAGTATTCCTCAATGGATAAATATGATGTAAAGTATTTAAAGCTAGACCTAGAAGTGACTTCCGGAAGCCGTTTTATTAAAGGCACAGCATTAACTGTTGCCAAAGCTTTAATGCCCCTGGATTCTTTTGTTACAGAATTAAAAAGTAACATGATCGTTGATTCTGTTTTTATCAATGGAACAAAAATGAATTTTCAGCGTGGTTCTGATCATGTTTTTATTCCTTTATCATCAACTTTGCCTGTTGGCACTGAAGTTTCTGCTTTATTTTATTACAATGGTACTGCCAATTCAGGAGCTGTTTATGCCGGAACGATTTCCAGTAACGGGCTAACATATACGGCTACCCTTTCTGAAAGTTATCAAGCCAGAGAATGGTTTCCTGCAAAACAAATATTAAGAGATAAGTTTGATTCTGCAGATATCTGGATAACGACTGATGCAATAAATAGAGCTGGCTCAAACGGGAAACTTATATTCGTTGAAAATTTACCTAATGAGAGGTTAAGATACAAATGGAAAAGTGGCTATCCCATGAATTATTATATGCCAAGTTTTTCTGTTGGAAACTATTTGGAATATCTTAATTATGCAAAACCTGCTGATATGTTTCCTGACTCAATCATGATACAGCATTTTGTTGCAAATAATGCAACCTATTTTACTTCAATAAAAGTTAACCTTGACAAAACACCATCCTTTATTGAAAAATTCAGCGAGTTATTTACTTTGTATCCATTTAAAAATGAAAAGTACGGGCATGCGCAGGCGAATATCGGAGGCGGCATGGAACACCAGACCATGAGTACCATGAGTAGTTTTGGCTCAACCCTTATTGCACATGAACTTGGCCATCAGTGGTGGGGTGACAATGTAACTTGTGCAACCTGGAACGATATCTGGTTAAACGAAGGATTTGCAAGTTATTGTGAATACCTTGCTATTGAAAAGTTACCGGCATTGTTTACAACAACTACCCCTGCAACTTTTATGCAGAATGTACATACCAATGTACTTAGTTCTGCTACAGGAAGTGTTTTTGTGCCAGAAGCATCCATTTTTGATGAGAACAGGATTTTCAGCAGCAGGCTTAGTTACAATAAAGGTTCTGCTATCATACACAACCTTCGTTTTGAGATGCAGGATGATAACCTGTTCTTTCAAACACTGAAAAATTACCAACAATTATATAAAGGTTCAACTGCTACTGCAAATGATTTTAAGTTTGTTGCTGAAAGTACCACTGGAAAAAATTTTACTGATTTTTTCAATCAATGGTATTACGGTGAAGGTTACCCTACATTTAATGTTACTTATATCAGGGAAACTCCCGACAGTGTTATATTGATTGTGAATGAAACAACCAGTGCCCCGTCCATTACAGCTTTCTTCAAAGGTCTGTTTGAATTCAAGATCACTTCTGCCCAGGGAGATACGACAGTTAAGGCTTATGTTACATCCAATAACCAGCAATTTAAATTCAAGTATAATAAATCCCCCAATGGTATAGTAGTAGATCCGAATAACTGGGTATTGAATGCAACCGGCACTATAATCAATGGTGGTGTAATACCGGTAAAACTGATAAGTTTTGAAGGGTCTTCAGATAATAATTGTAAAGTTCTTTTGAAATGGAAGACTTCTAATGAACAAAATATCCTTAACTATGAAATTCAGTATAGCCCGGATGGCGTTGCTTTTTCAAAAACAGGATCAGTTTCAGGAAAGAATACCAACAGTGAAACTTCTTATCAGTACAATTACAGTTTGGGATCAGGCAATTTCCATTTCTTCAGGTTGAAAATCTCAGAACTAAACGGGAATTATACATATAGCCAGGTTATTTCTTTCGATAGGAAATGCAGCAGTTCTTATAGTTTGAACCTTGCACCAAACCCTGTAAATGAAAGACTGGTTATTACAATAAATCAACCATCAACAGATAAAACTACGATAACATTATTGAATGCATTTGGCTCAATACTTTATAAAGAAGAACAATTCCTAAATGCAGGTGAGAACATTATTGAATTCAATAAAATGAAAAAATATGCACCAGGCAATTATTTAATAAGTATAACCAATTCAAGCGGAATGATCACTAAGAAATTTATCAAGATATAATTGTTTATAAAGAAAAAGATTAGTGATCATTCAGTGGCAGCCCTTTTGACTGCCATTCCTTCCAGTTGATATATTCCGGTGCAACGCGGTGTTCTTCCATGGTTATACAATCATTCACAGGGCAAACAAGCTGGCACAAATTACAACCCACACATTCTTCTTCTTTAATCGTATAAGTATTGTAAGGGTTGCCATATTCAAGATTGATGGATTGATGGGATGTATCCTCGCAGGCAATATAACAAAGCCCACAGTGGATACATTTATCCTGGTTGATCTTGGCAATGTGGTGATAGTTGATATCAAGGTCTTCCCAATGAGTGATCTTATCTACTGACTTGCCAATAAAATCATTTAATGTTTTAAATCCCTTTTCATCCATCCAGTTATTCATGCCTTCACACATGTCTTCTACGATCCTGAATCCATGATTCATAACGGCTGTACATACCTGCACATTAGAAGCTCCGAGTAACATAAATTCAACTGCATCTTTCCAGGTACTTACTCCGCCTATTCCTGAAACAGGCACTTTACCTGTGGTGATATCCTGGCTAATGGTAGTAAGCATTTTTAAAGCAATGGGTTTTACTGCCGGGCCGCAATACCCGCCAAAAACAGACTTACCTGCAACATATGGATTTGGGACCAATGTATCGAGATCTATACCTGTTACAGATTGTATGGTGTTGATCAATGATAAAGCATTGGTGCCCGCTTCTACACAAGCTTTTCCGGTAGGAACGGGTGAATGTACATTGGGCGTAAGTTTTGTAATAACGGGGATCGTTGCTGCTTCCATTACCCACTCTACAACCATCCTGGCGATCTCAGGATCTTGTCCAACTGCGGCACCCATTCCTCTTTCTGTCATGCCATGAGGGCAACCAAAATTTAATTCAAACCCATGTGCACCGGTATCCTCTCCTTTTTTTATGAGTTCATGCCAGCTTTTTTTATCATTATCAGCCATTAAAGAAACGACCATAGCCCTGTCGGGAAATAATTTTATACACTCAGCTATTTCTTTCAGATTTATATCCAGCGGACGATCGCTGATGAGTTCAATATTATTGAAACCCATCATTTTTCCGCCATGAAAATTCACTGCAGAATATCTTGAAGAAACATTTTTCACCTGTGATCCCAGTGTTTTCCAAACCACACCTCCCCATCCAGCTTCAAAAGCACGAAGTACATTTATTTTTTTATCGGTAGGTGGCGCACTTGCCAGCCAGAATGGGTTGGGGGATTTGATGCCCAGGAAATTTGAACTTATGTCTGCCATGATTCTAAAGATTTTTCACGCAAAGCAACAAAGGAGCTAAGACGCAAAATGTTTATAATTTATTTACTATACGATGTATGCCTTCTTTTATAAGGTTTACATTGAAATTAATTAATAAGCCCAATTTTATATCTGTTAGTTTCAAATAAGTCTGCACCTGCTTATAATGAACTGGTGCAAGTATTTCAACAGACTTAAACTCTATGATCACTTTATCATCAATAATAAAATCTGCCCTGAATCCTATCTCCAGTTTAATTTCATCATGTACAAGAGAAATAGCTTGTTGTCTTTTAAATGGGACATTGGTTTTTACCCATTCATAACAAAATATTTCTTCATAAACAGTTTCAAATAAACCTGGTCCATATTTTTTATGAATGTTAAAACAAATATCAACTACTAATTTCGCTATTTCATTTTCAGTTAACATTAAAATAATCTTTGCTACTTTGCGTCTTTGCGTGAAAAAAATCTCAGTATCGCTGCTGCCCCTTCTTTACCTGCCTGCACCGCATCCACTACTTCCTTTCCGCCATTCACACAATCGCCTCCTGCAAATACACCTGTAATATTCGTTGCTGCCTTATCTTTCAAAATAATCTTTCCGTTTTTATTTCCAAGTTTACTATTTCCAACTAAATTTTCAAAAGGCATTTGGCCTGCTGCTTTGATGATCATATCAACTTCCAAAGTAAATTCTTCACCTGTAGGTACCGGTGACCTTCTTCCACTTGCATCGGGATCTCCCAACTTCATTACTTCGGCTTTCAGTGCACTTACTTTTCCTTTTGTACCAATAGCTTCTTTTGGTGCAGCAAGCCAAACGATCTCACAACCATCAAGCATGGCAATATCAAGTTCAACCTGTGTACAAGGCATTTCTTCTTTTGTTCTGCGGTATAACATGGTAACTTCTTTTGCACCCAACCGTTTTGCCTGTGTGGCAGCATCAATAGCTGTCATACCCATACCGATCACTGCAACCTTATCGCCTACCGGTACTTTACTATAACCGTTGGTACGTATATCATAAATAAAACTGATCGCATCTATTACACCTTCCAACGCTTCTCCCGGGATATCTAACTGACGAGCCAGGCCTACTCCAAATCCTAAATATACTGCATCATACTTTTTTTGTAAATCATCCAGCATGATGTTCTTTCCAAGTTCCTGGTTGTATTTTATTTCTATTCCACCAACAGATAAAATATAATCT
This sequence comes from Ferruginibacter sp., assembly GCA_031373525.1. GTDB lineage: Bacteria > Bacteroidota > Bacteroidia > Chitinophagales > Chitinophagaceae > Ferruginibacter. Next base: position 101,643 of record JANMMS010000088.1, on the reverse strand, counting down.
ACTTCATCCTTACAAAACTTTGGTGTTACTTTATATGCAGCAATGCCATAAGTCATTAAACCACCGCCTTCTTTTTCCTTTTCATATATAGTAACATCAACTCCTTCTCTTGCCAGTACATGTGCACAACTCAATCCTGCCGGACCAGCTCCTACAATAGCAACCATTTTTCCAATGCTTTTTTTACGCTTAAATAACTGCCAGTTATTCGTCAATGCTTTTTCTGTTGAATAACGTTGTAATCTCGCAATGGAGATGGGTTCTTCTTCCATTAAATTATAAACACAGGCTCCTTCGCATAATTTTTCAACAGGGCATACCTTGCTGCAACCTGCGCCCATGATATTTGAAACAAAAATGGTATGTGCTGAACCTTTGATATTATCTGTAGTAATTTGTTTGATGAATTTAGGAACATCAATACTGGTGGGGCAGCTTTTCATACATGGCGCATCATAACAAAACAGGCACCGGGTTGCTTCTACCAATGCAGCATCTTTTGTTTCAAAAGGAGGATGGATGTCGGCGAAATTTTGTTCGTACTTATCTTTTGTTAAGCGATTGCTTATTATAGCCATTTATTTTAAATTTTAAATTTTGAATGTTGAATGATCTTCATTTAAAATTTATCATTCAACATTTAAAATAATTTATAACTCAGTTAATCTTCCATAAGTTTCCGGCCTTCTGTCGCGGAAGAATTGCCATGTATTTCTTACTTCCTCGATCATATCAAGGTCAAAGTCTGCTATCAACAATTCATCTTTATCTTCCGAAGCCTGAGCAAATATTTGTCCGCGGGGATCTACAAAATAAGAAGATCCGTAAATTTTACCCAGGTTCCAGGGTTTTTCTTCTCCTACCCTATTAATGCATCCCATAAAATATCCATTGGCTGCAGCATGCGCAGGTTGTTCTAACTTCCATAAATATTGTGATAATCCTGCTACCGTTGCTGAAGGATTGTAAACGATCTCCGCTCCATTCAATCCCAGGCATCTTGCTCCATCCGGAAAATGACGGTCGTAACAAATGTACACACCTACTTTGGCATATCTCGTCTGAAACACAGGATAGCCGAGGTTTCCGGGCTTAAAGAAAAACTTTTCCCAGAAACCGCTTGTGTGTGGTATATGATTTTTCCTGTACTTTCCCAGGTAAGTACCATCAGCATCAATAACCGCAGCAGTATTATACAAAACACCAGCTTGTTCCTTTTCATAAATGGGAACAATGATTACCATACTGTACTTTTTTGCATAAACTGCAAGACGTTCTGTCGTTGGGCCGGGAACAGTTTCAGCAGATGCATACCATTTCTTATCCTGCCCGGGACAAAAATATGGAGTATTAAATATTTCCTGAAGGCAAAGTATCTGCACTCCTTTTTTTCCTGCTTCATCGATTAGGGGAAGATGTTTTTGAAACATAGCTTCCACGATCTCCGGAATAGTTCCCTCGCCTTCTGTTTTTGGGAGAGACATCTGGATCAGTCCTGATTTGATAATTCTTGACATTCTTAATTATTTTTTTACCGCAAAGACGCTAAGACACGAAGAAAACCTGACATGATTTATCCGACTTAGCGCCTTTGCGTCTTTGCGGTAATATTATTAAATAACCTGTGATACTTTACTCCTTTTAATAAACTTTCCATATCCTTTCTCCAGCAAACATTTATTATCATCAATCGCTACCTGCCCTCTTAATAAAACTGTTTTTACTTTTCCGGTAACTTCCCATCCTTCATAACCACTGTAATCAACATTCATGTGGTGGGTTTTGGCAGAGAGTGTGTGTTTTTCTTTCGGATCAAAGATCACAATATCTGCATCGCTGCCAATTGCAATGGTTCCTTTGCGGGGAAACATGCCGAATATCTTTGCCGGATTGGTACAAACAACTTCTACATACTTATTTAAGGTTATTCTATTTTTTGCAACGCCCTCGCTGAACAATAATTCCATCCTGTTTTCTATGGCAGGATGCCCATTGGGTATTTTTGAAAAATCAGCTGCACCCATTAATTTTTGTTCCCATTTAAAAGGGCAATGATCTGTTGCCACAACATTTACCAGGCCCTGGTTGATACCTGCCCACAATGTTTCCTGGTCTTTCTTTTCTCTTAATGGCGGACTCATCACCCATTTGGCACCTTCAAAATCTTTTTCATATAAAGATGCATCAAGAATTAAATATTGAATACAAGTCTCTACAAATACTTTTTGATTTCTTTTTGTTGCATTGCGAACCGCATTCAGTGCCCCTTCACAAGTAAGATGGACAATATAACCCGGGCAACCCGTAAAATTAGACATATCAACAAAGCGCTCACTTGCTTCAGCTTCGGTTACTTCAGGTTGCGATAAATAATGATAAAGCGGAGATAATTTCCCTTCTTCTTTATGCTTTTGGATAAGGTAATCGATCATATCTCCATTTGTGGCATGTACGTTGATCAGTCCTCCATGCTTTTTTACTTCTTCCATTAATCCGATCATTTGCCTGTCATCGATCATTAATGCACCTTTATATGCCATGAACGTTTTGAAAGAAGTGATACCTTCTTTCTCAATAAAATCTTTAATTTCTTTGCGGGTGTTGTCATTAAAGTCTGTAACAGCCATGTGAAAGCTGTAATCACCAACACAATTATTATCGGAACGGGAGCGCCATTCTTCCAATGCGGCGTGGAGTGAATTACCCTGCTTTTGTAAAATAAAATCGATGACCATGGTTGTACCACCATATAAAGCGGCACGGGTTCCGGTTTCATAGTTATCGCTGGAAAAAGTTCCCATAAAAGGCATATCCAAATGTACATGCGGATCAATTCCTCCTGGCATTACCAATTTACTGGTTGCATCAATTTCCCTATCTGCTTTTATTGATAAGTTTTTACCAATAGCAGAAACTGTTTCGCCTTCAATGAAAATATCAGCGACATAATCATCGGTTGCAGTAACTACTCTTCCATTTTTAATTAAGATACTCATGTTTTTATTTTTTTACCGCAAAGGCACTAAGACGGAAAGTGCTTTCTCCGCGTCTTTGCGCCTTCGCGGTTTATTGTTTTCGTTTCATCAATATTAAATAAACAATTCCACTTACAAAAAAACCCACAAACCATGCATAATGATACAAATCTGAAATCCAACCGGGAAATGCAGTGGCAGAAATTAATTTCACCTGCAACATAAATCCCGGGACATTCGGCAATATGCCAAGTAATAATGCAATGATGGCTGCATTGTTAAATCCATTTTTAAATCCATATTGTCCGTTATGTTTATACAGATCATCAACATTCAACTGTTGTTTACGAATGAAATAATAATCTGCGATCATGATTCCACCAACCGGTCCCAGCAAACTGGAATATGCGATCAGCCAGGTAAAAATATAACCGTTTGGGTCTGCGATCAGTTTCCAGGGAAAGATCATGATTCCAAGAATACCGGTTATATATCCCCCGGTTCTAAAGTTAATTTTTTTAGGAGATAAGTGTGCAAAATCATTGGCAGGACTTACAATATTTGCTGCAATATTTGTAGCAAGGGTTGAAATCGCAACTGCGATCATGGCAATACTGACCAATAACTTATTCTCAAATTTTCCTGCAAGTACCAATGGATCCCAGATCGTTTCTCCATAAATAATTACAGTGGCAGAAGTAACCACTACACCGATAAATGAGAATAATGTCATTGAAGGAGGAAGTCCAATGATCTGCCCATTGATCTGTGCCTTTTGACTTTTAGCATATCGTGTAAAATCCGGGATATTCAATGAAAGGGTTGCCCAGAAGCCAACCATTCCCGTTAGTGCCGGGAAAAAATAATTAAAGAAAGAAGCAGTATCTGTAAATTTAGAAGGTTGTTTGAGGATCGGTCCTAGTCCATGCCCGGCATTGATTGCCCAAAAAAGTAATGCCAATGCAGCAAGTGGAAGAAAGAAAGCTTTGAATACCAGTAATTTTTTAATACTCTCTACACCCAGGTAAACAACAAACATATTTAACAGCCAGAATAACAAAAAACAAATAGCAGGGCCTGTTTGTAATCCGAATGAATCTGGAAAAATTTGCGGAAGTTTCCCCCACGCAGGCCACCAGATATTAAACATCAGGTAAATGGCATAACCACCGATCCATGCCTGGATACCAAACCAGCCGCAAGCAACAATTGCTCTGAGCATGGCAGGAATATTTGCACCCGTAGTGCCAAAACTTGCTCTTGCAAAAACCGGAAATGAAATACCATATTTTGCACCCGCATGTCCGTTTAATATCATTGGAATAAGTACAACTGTATTTCCAATAAAGATGGTAAGGATCGATTGCCACCAGTTCATACCGCCCTGTATCAACGAACTTGCCAGCATATATGTTGGAATGCACAAACTCATGCTGATCCATAACGCTGCATAGTTCCATGTGCCCCAGGTGCGTTTACTTTGGGGGATGGGAGCTAAGTCTTCGTTATATAATGAAGGATGCTGTTGTTCTGGTTGAAGCATTTTCTATTATTTGAAGATTTGAAGATTTGAAGATTTGGAGATGGAATACAACTTCCTTCATTTTCAAATTTTCAAATTTTCAAATCAATTAATTGTTTGTTTCCAGGTCAGCGATCTTGATCGCCTCACTGATGATCGCCAATCCTTCATCGATCTGTTCTTTTGTAACACACAATGGAGGTGCAATAAAGATATAGCTCCAGCGTACAAAAGTATACATACCCAACTCTTTGATTTTTGCCGCAACCTTATTCATTACAACCATTTCATCCGGCTTTGCATTAAAAGGTGCCATTGGTTCTTTTGTAATACGATTCTTAACCAGTTCTAAACAACCCAATAAACCTGTTGTTCTGAAATTACCAATGGAAGGATGTTTTTGTTTAAGCTCTTCAACTTTCTCAGTTATATATTTACCCATTGCTGAGGCGTTTTCAATGAGGCCATCGTCTTCATAGATTTTTAATGTTTCTAATGCTGCAGCACAACTCACAGGGTGTGCAGAATAAGTTAATCCAAGTGCCAGCATATTATCATCGTACTTAGCAGCAATTTTATCGGATACCATCAAACAGCCAAACGGCAGATAACCGCAGGTAAGTCCCTTCGCCATGCAGATCATATCCGGAATGATCCCATGATTCTCAAACCCAAACCATTTACCAGTGCGACCAAAACCACTCATCACTTCATCCATGATCAATAAGATACCATGTTTGTTACATATTTCTCTTACTGCCTTTAAATAACCAACAGGATACTGCAAACAACCGGATGAACCTGATTCACCTTCCAGTAAAATGGCGGCAATATTTCCAGGTCCTTCATAAGCTATCATACGTTCGAGTTGTGCAACAGATTCCTTTAACAGGTTTTCTTCGCCATATTCCCAACGGTATAAATAAGGAAGATCAAAATGAACAAAATTAGGCGCCTGTTGAGCATCTGCTGGAATCCTTCTCGGATCACCGCTGGCAGAAATAGCACCAATGGAAGCACCATGGTATGATTGATAACGGCTTAAAATTTTATGCCTGCCGGTATAAAGCCTGGCCAGCTTAATGGCATTTTCAATGGAAGTTGCTCCACATAAAGTAAAGAATGCCTTGTTAAGGTCACCCGGACATATCTCTGCCAATTTCTTACCCAACTCTCCCCGCACTTTGGTAACGCAACTTGGCGTTACATAACTCACTTCACGCATTTGCTTAATAACAGCTTCGGTTATTCGTTGATCGCCATGCCCTATATTCACATTCATCAATCCCGATGAAAAATCAATGATCTTATTATCATCATAATCATAGAGATAAACGCCTTCGCCATATTTCACAGCAATAGGTGCAATTCCTTTTTGCTTGCTCCAGGAAAATAAAGTGTAATCGAGATTGTTTTGAATGATCTCTGTTGATTCAGAAATTGCTTTTGTATTCATAAATTTATTGAACGCAGATTATTATGATTAATTGATAAGTTATGATTTAATCTGCGTGTTTCATAAAAATCATAACTATCAGCGTTCTGAAATCAACTCATCCAGTTCACACCGGCCTCTGCATTCCATTTGGTGGTACTCTTCTTTAATTTGGTCCAGAATTCAATAGAACTTTTTCCGGTAATATCTCCCACACCAAATTTACTTTCGTTCCATCCTCCAAATGAGAACGGTTCACGGGGAACAGGCACACCAACGTTAACGCCGATCATCCCTGCACTGGCACGTTCAATGATATAACGGGCCATGGCACCATTTTGAGTAAACACACTCGCAGCATTTCCATAAGGATTTGCATTTTCAATGGCCAATGCTTCATCAACAGTATTGGTACGCATGATTGAGATCACCGGTCCAAAAATTTCTTCCGTTGCAACAGACATCGTTGGCTTTACAAAATCAATAACTGTTGGACCAACATAGGTACCATTTTCTTTTCCACTCACTTTTGTATTGCGGCCATCCACTAAAATTTTGGCTCCATCCCTTTCAGCTTCGCCAATATATCTTTCAATTTTCTCTTTACTTTCCTTACTGATAACTGCACCTAAATTTTCTCCGGGAATAATTTTCCTGGCTTCTTCACATATCTTATCAATGATGGCATCCACATTTCCAACACCGATCATTGCACTGGCTGCCATGCAACGTTGTCCAGCGCAGCCACTCATGGAAGCAGCAACATTTTGTGCTGTCATTCCCGGTATGGCATCAGGTAATACCATCAGGTGATTCTTCGCACCACCTAAAGCCAGGCATCTTTTATAATGTGAGGTTGCACGCTGGTAAACAATTTTTGCAACTTTGGTTGAACCAACAAATGAAACCGCTTCAATTCCGGGATGATCACAGATGGCTTCTACTATTTCCACATCGCCCTGTACAATATTAAATACGCCATCGGGCAAGCCTGCTTCTTTTAAAAGTTCTGCAAGCCGTCCGCAACTTAACGGAACTTTTTCAGATGGTTTCATGATCATGCAATTACCTAAAGCAATGGCATTTGGCAATGTCCAGTTTGGAACCATGCTTGGAAAATTAAACGGAACAATTGATGCCACTACACCCAGAGCAACATGTTCTGTCCTGCACTCAACGCCACGGCTTACTTCCAGCACTTCACCGGTAACCAATTGTGGTAATGAAGTAGCAAATTCGGTGAGCTCAATACTTTTTTCGATCTCTGCCACGGATTCGCTGTATGTTTTTCCATTTTCTTCACTGCACAATTCAGCCAGTTCTTTTAAGTTTTTTTCCAACAGGGTTTTATACCTGAAAAAAACCTGTACCCTTTCTTTTATGGGTGTTTTACTCCAGTTAACGAATGCGGCTTTTGCTGCTTTCACTGCATCATCCAAGTCTTTGGATGAAGACATGGGCACTGTTGATAAAAGTTTGCCGTCCAACGGTGAGATCACATCCAGTTTTCTTTCTGATTGTGCGTTTACGAACTTACCGTTGATAAAATTTTGTGTTGCTGCGTATTTCATAATTAATGATATAAACTGTAATTATTTTAGTTATTTAGGTTAAAAACTAAAAATAATGTATTTTTAGTTATCAAAATAAAATTATTTTATATTTCGCCCTGTAATTTAATACCTGTTTATGGCTAACAATGGATCAGTAGTATTGGATAAACTTGATTTTGAGATATTGTCTTTCCTGCAGGAAGATGGCAGGATGTCTTTCACTGTTATCGCTGATAAATTAAAAGTTTCGATCGGTACCATACGTACCCGTTTCAACAAACTCATCGAAGACGGCACCATCAATATCATTGGCCGGGTGGATCCTGATAAAGTGGGATTCCGTTGCTACGCACATATTGCTGTATATGTAAGGCCGGCCACCTTAAAAGAAAAAGTAGCGCTAAAGATCTCCAAACTTCCGGAAGTTAGTTTTTTAGCTATGACCTCGGGAGATTATGACCTGGAAGTGGATGTAATGTGCCGTGATAACAATCACCTGGTAGATTTTGTAAATGATATCAGTAAAATAGAAGGGGTGTATCAAACCAAAACCACGATCTATTTTAAGGTGTATAAGTATGCACAACCGGATCTGAAGCTGTTAAAATAAAATTTTGTATTTTCATACTCCCAAAGATTGTTAACCTTTTTGTCTTATATAAGTAATAGCAGTAATAAACTTATTCTTCTTAAATACTTATTGGTTAACCTTGAATTATTTCGATCCTATTTCCTTGACAAATTTATGAACAGTCAACAATTTATATAAATCTAACAAAATGAAAAAAAATTTACTTCTAGCATTAACTTTTTTATTATTTACGTCCTTAGCGTTTTCTCAAACAGACAAATTCTGGTCGGCCAATACTGAAAGCCGTATGAATATTACTACTGATAAAGCGGTTGCCAGGCTATCATTTCCTACTGTATATAAATTGTTTAATTTAAATACAGATGCAATCAGACAAGCATTGTTTTCTAATACCGGGATTGGATCTTCCAGGCATTCTACTGTTATTTCTTTGCCAAATACTTCAGGTGAGATAGAACAATTTCGTGTTGTTGAAGCATCCAATTTTGAACCTGATCTTCAGGCCAGGTTCCCACAAATCAGGGCATATTCAGGTAAAGGCATCACAGATCGATCTGCAACCTTAAAATTGAGCATATCTCCGCAAGGAATACAAACAATGATCTTCAGGACTGAAAAAGAAAATGAATTCATAGAACCTTATTCTCAGGACCATACAGTTTATGCTGTTTTCAAATCACAAAGAAAACCAGGGCTGCTACCCTGGACATGTTCAACACAAGACCAACAATTAGCATCAGATATAAATGCACAGGTTGCTAATTCCAATGTTTATGCAAGGTCCGGTGGAGACTTAAAAACCATGCGACTGGCACAATCCTGTAATGGCGAGTATGCAAACTATTTTGGTGCAACGAGTGCTGTACAGGTTGCGTTGGTATTAGCAGCTTTTAATGCAACACTTACCCGTTGCAATGGTGTTTATGAAAAGGACCTTGCTTTACACCTGAATCTTATTGCTGCTTCAACAAATGTTATTTATTATAATCCTGCAACTGACCCCTATTCAACTACATTAAGTCAGTGGAATGCCCAATTGCAATCAACTTTAACTACAAATATCGGAGAAGCTAATTATGATATTGGCCATATGTTCGGCGCTTCGGGTGGTGGCGGAAATGCAGGTTGTATTGGATGTGTTTGTACGGATGGTTCTAAAGGCAGTGGTATCACATCTCCTGCCGATGGAATTCCGCAGGGAGATAATTTTGATATTGATTATGTAGTGCATGAAGTTGGACATCAATTGGGCGGGAATCATACTTTTTCAAAGTCACTGGAAGGCACAGGTGTAAACAAAGAAGTAGGATCAGGTATCACTATCATGGGTTATGCAGGTATTACAGCACAAGATGTAGCACCACATTCAATTGACATTTTTCATGAAGCTACCATTACACAGATCCAGGCTAATCTGGCAACTAAAACCTGTCCTGTAACAACCAATATTTCAGCCTATAACGCAACACCCGTTGTTGCCGCAGTCAGCAATTATACAATTCCAATCAGCACTCCATTTGTACTCACCGGCTCTGCTACTGATGCAAACACGGGAGATATACTAACTTATTGCTGGGAGCAAAATGACAATGCCACAACTTCCGGGGCCAACAGTATTGCCAGCCCAACCAAAGCTACCGGCCCAAACTGGCTATCATTTAGTCCAACAACATCTCCCACCCGGACCTGCCCTATATTATCAACAATACTGGCCGGCTTATTTGTAACACCTGTGTTACCCGGTGGTGATGCAGGAACCAACATTGAAGCATTGAGTTCTGTTTCAAGAACATTGAACTTCAGGCTGACCGTCAGAGATAATGCTCCTTACAGTTCAACTGCACCTGTTACAGTTGGACAAACCCAGTTTACTGATATAGCAGTAACTGTAACGAATACTTCAGGGCCTTTTGGCGTTTCATCTCCCAATACTGCTGTTTCCTGGCCTGGTTTGTCATCACAAACCATAACATGGACCGTAAACAATTCCACTGCTGCACCAGTAAGTTGTGCCAATGTAAAAATTTCATTGTCAACAGATGGCGGACTGACATTTCCTACTGTCCTTGTTGCAAGTACTGCAAATGACGGATCAGAAATAATTACTATTCCCAATATTCCAACTATAACTGCCAGGATAAAAGTTGAGGCAGTTGGCAATATTTTCTTCGACATTTCAAATAGCAATTTCACCATAACTAATGCAGCACCTGATTTTGATTTTGACAATCCAGCTACAACATCTATTGCATGCAGCGGACCAACTACAGCAGGTTTAACACTTGGAACTATTTCATATTTAGGATATATTACCCCCATAAATCTTTCTGCATCCGGGGTTCCATCAGGAACTAACATCAGCTTTACAATAAACCCTGTTGTTCCGGGAAATAGTACTGTTGTTACTCTTAACAATACAAATACACTTTCTGCGGGCACTTATAATATTACTATTACCGGGGTCTCCGGGTCAATAACGCATACAAGGGTGATCTCATATGTTGTTTTAAACAATTCCAATCCTTCTATAGGCACTCAACCTTCTAATCAGGCAGTTTGTGCCGGATCAAATGCAACATTCACTGTTGTAACTTCGGGTACAGTTAGCAGTTACCAATGGCAGGTTAGTACAGATGGGGGAACTATTTATAACAATGTTCCCGGCGGAGGAAACAGTGCTTCCTATATAGTTCCTGCTGCTACACTTTCTCAAAATAATTACAAGCATAAGGTTATAGTTTCGGGGCAATGTAATACTGTTACATCCAACGCTGTGACACTCAATGTAAATCCGGCTCCTTCCATTCCGGTTATTACAACATCAGCTACATCTATTTGCCTTGGAGATGTAACCACCCTGAATGCAACATCATCTGCTTCTATCAGCGGTACTTTTGGCAGCGGCACTTCTACATCAACCGGTGCCAGCACTGGTTCAGCACTTGGCCCTAATCCATTACAGAATTATTACGGAGGAAGCAAGCAACAAATGATTTTCACAGCATCAGAATTAACCGGGATTGGTTTAATAAACGGATCTTCCATTTCTGCCATAAAGTTGACACTCGTGGCCGCAAATTCAACCGTTCCATTACAAAACCTTGTGGTTAAAATGAAAAACACAGCCACTGCAACCATGGCAGCATGGGAAACCGGATTAACCATTGTTCGTACAGCAGCAAACTATACACCTGCAATAGGAGAAAACAATATTCCCTTAAATACAGCATTTGTTTGGGATGGTATCAGCAACCTCATTGTAGAAATAAACTACAGCAATAACAACGGTGGTGTTGTTAATGGAAATAATAACACGGCAAAATATTCTGCAACATCTTTTGTAAGTACGAGGTTTTACAGGATAGATAATCAAACCGCTACTTTTGTAGATGCTTATGTTGGCACTTCAGCAACAACAACTTTCAACTACAGCCAGCGCAATGACATTACGTTTGATTTCACCACTACTGCTGCTATAATCTGGAGCCCGCTTACCGGTTTATATACCAGTATTGCAGCAACCCCTGGTACTGAATATAACGGCGCCGCCAGTTCTACCGTGTATGCGAAACCAGTTGCTGCTGGTACGCCGGTTTATACTGCCATTGCCAGTAATGGCATTTGCACAAACAGTGCTTCCCAACAATTGACTGTTACCAATTGTTCTGCCACGATTGCAGTGAACCTGAAGCTATTTTTACAAGGGTATTATGATGCGGGAAGTAATTTAATGCAACCGGTGTTAAATAACCAGGCAGTTCCATCATCTTTAGCAAATCAAGTTGATACGATCACTGTTGAATTACATGACCCTTCTACTTTCGCATTGATCGATTCTAAGAAAGCTGTGTTACTGACTGACGGTACAGTTTCTGCAAACTTTACACAACCGGCCGGATCTTATTATGTAGCTATCAAACACAGAAATACTTTACAAACATGGAGTACGGCTGCTATTGCATGTAATTCATCCACTCCAGTATATAATTTCAGCAATGCTGCCAATAAAGCCATGGGAAATAACCAGGTACAGGTTGAAACCGGCGTTTGGGCGTTCTTCACCGGCGACCTGAACCAGGATGATTTCATTGATGGAAATGATTTCCCTGCATTTGATACAGATAGTTTTGATGGAGTGAACAGTGTTTATGTAGCAACAGATATGAATGGTGACGGGTTTGTAGATGGTAATGACTTCCCGGTATTTGATGTGAATAGTTTTAACGGGGTGTCAGCTGTTCATCCATAATGAGGCTCTTAAATTCCGGAACGCTGAAATTTTTTACCTTTATTATTGGCAATGGATAAGATCATTGCCAATAATTTTTTCAGGCTTAACTGATAGTCATATGTATTTATAAATAAAACTAAATTACTAACGATGCGGATAATTATCCTGCTACTAATAACTTATATTTTTTCTTTCGATTGCGTTTCACAGGTTGTTGAAGCAGAAGATGCATGTATTGAAAAGTGCAGTCATGCCCATTTATTTTCCCGAACTGATCAGGCAGATTTTTATCAATATCCATCTATGGAAAAATATGATGTAAAATATCTAAAACTCGACCTGGCAGTTGAAGCTGCGAACGCATTCATATCCGGCACTGCATTAACTGTTGTAAAAGCTGTTCAGCCCCTGGATTCTTTTGTAACAGAATTCAAAAGCACAATGGTACTCGATTCAGTATTTATCAATGGTGTAAAGATGAGTTTTCAACGTGGATCGGATCATGTATACATCCCACTGTCGCCAGTAATTCCTGTGGGGACAACTGTAAGTGCTTTGTTTTATTATCGAGGAACTGTCAGTTCAGGCGCCATTTACATAGGAACCATTGCCAGCAACGGACTTTCTTATACAGCTACGCTTTCTGAAAGTTACCAGGCCCGGGAATGGTTTCCTGTAAAACAAATTCTCAGGGATAAAATTGATTCTGCAGATATCTGGATCACCACAAGCGCAACCAACAAAGCCGGTTCAAACGGTTTACTGGTAGCCGTTGAAAATTTGCCTTTATCAAAAAAATTGTACAAATGGAAGACACGTTATCCAATGGCTTATTACCTGCCCAGTTTTTCTGTAGGAAATTATTTTGAGTACCTTAATTACGCAAAGCCTGCGGCAATGGCTCCGGATTCTATCCTCATTCAAAATTATGTAGCCGATAATACATCCTATTTTAACTCGATAAAAGCAAACCTGGATAAGACTCCGGCATTTATTGAGAAATACAGTGAGCTATTCGGCCTGTACCCATTTAAAAATGAAAAATACGGTCATGCACAAGCGAATATTGGCGGCGGTATGGAACATCAGACCATGACAACGCTAAGCAGTTTCGGTTCTACATTGATTGCACATGAACTGGGCCACCAGTGGTGGGGCGACAATATCACCTGTGCCACCTGGAATCACATCTGGCTTAATGAAGGTTTTGCTAGTTACTGTGAATACCTTGGTATTGAAAAATTACCTGCTTTGTTTTCACCAACAACCGCTGCGTCATTCATGCAGAGTGTGCATACAACTGTAATGAGTGTATCTAACGGTAGCGTATACGTACCCGATGCATCGTTATTTGATGAAAGCAGGATTTTCAACAGCAGGTTAAGCTATAAAAAAGGTTCCGCTATCATCCATAATCTTCGATTTGAAATGCAGGATGATACATTGTTTTTTAATACACTTAAAAACTTTCAACAACAGTTCAAGGATTCAACAGCTACCGCGAATGATTTCAAACTGGTTGCCGAAACAACGAGCGGGAAAAATTTTACCGATTTTTTCAATCAATGGTATTATGGAGAAGGCTTTCCTACATTCAACATCAATTATTCCAAACAAGGCACCGACACAGTTATCCTGATTGTAAATGAAACTGTCAGTGCCCCAACGGTTACACCATTCTTCAAAGGAATATTTGAATTTAAAATAACGTCTTCTCAGGGAGACACTGTTGTAAAAGTGAACCTTGGCTCGAACAATCAACAATTCAAATTTTACTATACTAAAACTCCCAGCGGTATTGTTATTGACCCCAATAATTGGGTATTAAATGCAAACGGAACGATCGTCAACAGCACTCCCGGATTTGATTTCACCAGTCCGGCACCTGCAAGTATCAGTTGTGGCGGGCCTACCACAGCGGTTATTACGCTTGGCACTACTTCTACGTTGGGTTACATTACACCTGTTACACTTTCCGCTTCAGGAATTCCACCGGGAACAAACATCAGTTTTAGTGTAAATCCTGTAATACCGGGAAACAGCACGGTTGTAACTCTCAGCAATACACACACATTATCTGCAGGAACCTACAATATTACGATCACTGGTGTTTCCGGAACAATTACGCAGACCAGGGTGATCAGTTATATTATCCAGGCAGGAACAGGCCCGACGATAACCACACAACCTTTAAACCAGTCAGTATGTGCAGGTTTAAATGCAACTTTCAATGTAGTAGTTTCGGGTATCGTTAACAGTTATCAATGGCAACTGAGTTTAGATGGTGGAAATAATTTTACCAATATTTCACTTGCAACTGGTGCTTCCTATACGGTTTCTAATGCAATATTTTCACAACACAACAACCGTTACAGGGTAATCGTTTCCACACAATGCGGCAGTACAACATCCAACAGTGTTGCGCTCACGGTTAATTCAATTCCGTCTATTCCAGTTATCACGGCTTCCGCTAACCCTATTTGCCTGGGTGACATAATAAATTTGTCAGCGGTTTCAGAGAGTGCATACAGCAATACCTGGGGTTCAGGAACATCAACCAGTGTTGGCAACACAACGGGAACAACTCTAGGCCCAAATTCGCTGCAGAATTACTATGGAGGAAGTAAACAACAAATGCTGATCCTTTCATCTGAACTAACAGGACTTGGAATGATCAACGGCTCTGTTATCAGTTCAATTAAATTAAACCTCACAACTGCAGACGCAACATTGGGCCTGCAAAACCTGGTGGTAAAAATGAAAAACAGTTCTGCTACAGCACTGAGCAGTGCCTGGGAAACCGGATTGACTATTGTAAGAACTGCAGCAGCTTATAACCCAACCTCGGGGTTTAACAGCCTTGTTCTAAATACAGCATTCATTTGGGATGGTACCAGCAACTTAGTTATTGAGATCAATTACAGTAATGCCAATGCCGGAACAACCGGCAGTGTATTCAACACAGCTAAGTATTCAGCAACCGGTTTTGTTAGCACCCGATTTTACCGGGTTGATAATGCATCGGTAGCAACTGTTGATTCGTATTCCGGCACTCCTACTGCCACTTATAGTCAACGAAATGACATAACCATTGATTTTAAGAACCCGGCCGGCATAACCTGGGCACCTGTTGCGATACTTTACAACAACGCAATAGCAACAATCCCCTACATAGGAACAAGTACCAATAACATATACGCAAAACCGTTAGTAGCCGGCACAAACAATATTACGGCAACAGCAACGAGCAGCTTTGGTTGTACCAGCAGTGCCATACAACCGGTTTCAGTTAGCAACTGTTCTGCATCCATTACATTAAACATGAAACTAATTCTGCAGGGTTATTATATAGGATCAGGAATGATGCAGCCGGTATTGAGCAATCAGGCTGTTCAAAATTCATTAATTACAGAAGCAGACACTTTGATCGTTAAATTGCATCATCCAACAACATTTGCATTAATTGATACAAAGAAAGCGGTATTGTTAACCAACGGCACAGTTTCAGCAACTTTCGCTCAACCGGCAGCATCATATTATGTAGCAATAAAACATAGGAATACTTTACTAACATGGACTATGGCGGCTATTGCCTGTACTTCATCAACTCCTGTATATGATTTCAGTATTGCTGCCAACAAAGCCATGGGAAATAACCAAGTGCAGGTTGAACCCGGCGTTTGGGCATTCTTCACCGGCGACCTGAACCAGGATGATTTCATTGATGGAAATGATTTCCCTGCTTTTGATACCGACAGTTTTAATGGAGTGAACAGTGTTTATGTAGCAACTGATATGAATGGAGATGGGTTTGTGGATGGAAATGATTTTCCGGTGTTTGATGTGAATAGTTTTAATGGGGTGTCGGCGGTACATCCGTGATTTGAAGAAGATCATATCAAAGATTACTGATGCCTTAATAAACTTTGAAGATTGTCCGAAGGAATCCGGTTTCTTTCGGATAAGTTTTTTTCTATTCTCAGTTTTGAAAAAAAATAATCAATGGCTTTTATCTTTTGGGGCTAAAGCCCGTTTGTATCAGGTTTTTCAATTGCCCGGCCTTTAAAGGCCGGGCAATTGAAATTTGTTCTCACGAGGCTCCGATTGCTATCGGGACGACCTCCTCGTCACTTATTTTTTTAAAATATTTAAATTTTGAAAACAAAAAAGCATCACTGAAATAATCAGTAAGGCTTTTGTCGGGATGGTCCCGATTGCTATCGGGACGACCTCCTGGTCACAAACAAGCAATTAAATAATGAAAGAAAAAGAAAAAGCCCTTCGAAATAAATCGAAGGGCTTTTAAATTAGTGTCGGGATGGCAAGATTCGAACTTGCGACCTCCTGGTCCCAAACCAGGCGCGATAACCGGGCTACGCTACATCCCGAACTTAAAAAATTAGGAATTATAAGAACTTTTTTGCGTAGAGGGTGGGATTCGAACCCACGGTACAGTTTAACCCGTACGACGATTTAGCAAACCGTTCCTTTCGGCCACTCAGGCACCTCTCCTATTTTAACCTGCCCTTGTTTAAGGGGCAGCAAAAATACAATTCAATAGCTTACCACCCAAAACTAAATGGGGGAAAGTCAAAAATAATGAACAAGGAACAAGGAATTTCCAATGTTGAAGTGAGTAACTCCGATCATATTTCAAAATTCCTTGTTCCTTGTTCGATATTACTAAGGTTATTTCAAAAAAAAACCGGATACCATCGCATCCGGAATGAATATGTTAAACAATGGCCCTACATCGCCGCCAATTGAACCTTCTGCTGCAATTCCAGTACACTTTCTTTAAACAAATTATCGGTATCCATAAGGTCTTTTACCGTCTGGCAGCTATGAATTACAGTGGTATGATCCCTGCCTCCAAAATGTTCACCGATCGTTTTCAAAGAATTCTTGGTAAATGCTTTTGACAAGAACATCGTGATCTGCCTGGCCTGTACAATTTCTCTTTTCCTTGTTTTTTGCAAAAGTTTGTCATACGGAACATCAAAGTACTCACAAACCATTTTCTGAATGGCATCAATGGTGATCTCCCTGCTGGAAGATTTTACAAAGTTCCTAAGTACTTTTTTAGCCAGTTCCAGGTCAATTTCTCTTTTGTTTAAAGATGATTGAGCCAATAAGGAGATCAATGCACCTTCCAGTTCCCTTACATTACTATTAATGTTATAAGCAATGTATTTAACTACTTCCCTTGGCATTTCAAGACCATCGCTTTTCATTTTTTTATCGAGTATCTCGATCTTGGTATCATAATCAGGTACCTGCAGATCGGCACTTAATCCCCAGCGAAAACGGCTTAACAACCGCTCCTGCACCCCCTCGAGGTCTTTGGGTGATTTGTCGCTGGTTAAAATTAATTGTTTACCGCTTTGGTGTAAATGATTGAATATAGAGAAGAATGCATCCTGTGATTTTTCAGCCCTGTTGAAAAACTGAACATCATCTATTATTAAAACGTCTATTAACTGGTAAAAATGTATGAAATCGTTGATGGCATTGTTTCTGCCATGATCAATGAACTGGTTGATGAATTTTTCGGAACTGACATATAAAACCACTTTATTGGTATGAAGCCTTTTTACTTCATTTCCGATGGCCTGGGCCAAATGTGTTTTACCCAAACCTACACCACCATAAATAACCAAAGGATTGAATGAAGTAGTACCGGGTTTTTCTGCTACAGTTTTACCTGCACGACGGGCAACCCGGTTACAATCTCCTTCTATATATGAATCGAAAGTATAGGCATGATTGAGTTGCGGATCGATCTGCATCTTCTTCAGACCGGGAATTACAAATGGATTTTTAACCGGATTATTAATAACCAGTGGGAAATCCATTTCATTATTTGAATATGATTTATAACCATGACCGGGCACATCCATTGTAAGAGGCTTATTCTTACTGTTGCCGCTGTCAACCATGATCCTGTATTCCAGTCTTGCTTCTTTTCCTAATTCACGCTTTAGTGTTTTGGCGAGAAGTGATACATAATGTTCTTCGAGGTATTCATAAAAAAACTGGCTGGGGACCTGTATGGTTAAAACTTTTTCTTTCAGTTCTACAGGCTTGATAGGCTCAAACCATGTTTTAAAATGTTGCCATTCTACAATATCTTTTATGATCTCTAAACAATTAGTCCATACTTTATCAAAAGCTTTCTCCATTATACCTTGAGCTATTTATGTTGAGTTATTCTTTTCTTCGGGAAAATTCGCTAAAAATCAAGATTATTTTTTTTATAAAAAAGATTCTTTAGCAGGACAGCGAATATCAAAAATAATTTGTTGAAAAAAAAATTTTTTATTCCAATGTTTTTTACCCATTAGCAACGAATTGGGATTTTGATTGATAAATATTTTTTTTTGACCAGATTTCTAGATTTAATAACCTTTATTTTGTAATGTAGCAGCATATTTCCACAGAAAAAAATATTTAACCATATACCCAGACACTAAATAAACTTTTCCTAACAACCTGTAATTGATACTTTATCCAAATTACAGTATTTTTTTACAAATTTCAATTAAAAAATCAGCTTATTTTTTATCCCGAATTAGGTTTACTTTTGGGCATCTAAAAATAATTTATATGGGATACGAACTTACCGGTAAGCTAATTACAAAATATGATATTGTACAACGCACCGAGTCATTTAAAACCAGGGAATTTGTGGTTGAAAAAACAGAAGAAATAAATGGAAGAAGTATTGTAAATTATATCAAGTTTCAATGTGTACAGGATCGTACAGCTATTGTAGATAAGGTTAATACAGGGGATGAGATAAAAGTATATTTCAATATTAAGGGGAGCAAATGGGAAAAAGACGGCAAAACAAATTATATAACCAATCTGGATGCATGGCGCATTGAACAAATGCTTCAGGCGAATTCCCAGGGAGGCCCTGACAATGATTATTTAGAACCATTGGATACTTTTTCTGCTACTGCACCAGATGCGGTTGACGATCTGCCGTTCTAATAACGTTTAAAGGTTTAAGACGTTCAAGAAGTTCTAAATTTCAAAAAATGATGAACCTTTGAAACCTATTAAACCATTGAACTTCTTCGACTCATGCAACAAACTATTTCCTTAAGGCTATCAGCTTCTGATGCCGCTGATGATAAAGTTATTAAGAAAAAAATCGCTTCTGCATCCGGAAAAAAGATCACCGAAATTTCGGGCTTTCACATCATCAAAAGATCTATTGATGCAAGGGGTAAAAATGTATATATCAATCTTAGTTTAAATACATTTATCAGTGAACCTTTCCATCAAAGAAAAATAATACCCTTTTTTTTTAAAGAGGTACAAGAAGCATCAAAAAAGGTCTTGATCATTGGCGCCGGACCTGCAGGTTTATTTGCTGCACTTAAATTGCTGGAGGCTGGCATTCAACCCATTATTTTAGAAAGAGGGAAAGACGTGAGAGCCCGACGTCGTGACCTGGCCATTCTAAATAAAGAAGGTATCGTAAACCCCGAAAGCAATTATTGCTTTGGTGAAGGCGGGGCAGGTACTTTTAGCGACGGAAAATTATATACCCGAAGTAATAAAAGAGGAGACATTCAACGAATATTGAACCTGTTCGTACATTTTGGTGCAACAGAACACATATTATATGATGCACACCCTCATATTGGTACCAATAAACTACCCGCAATCATTACCGCCATGCGCCAACTTATAAGTGATTGCGGAGGAAAGATCTTATTTGAAAAAAAGGTTGTTGACCTGGTTTTGGGAAACAAGGATGTGATCTCAGTTCAAACGGCCGATAAAGATGTTTTTACTGCTGATGAATTCATAATAGCAACCGGGCATTCTGCCAGGGACATTTTTGAGCTGTTACATAAAAAAAATATACAGATCGAAGCTAAGCCATTTGCCCTGGGTGTAAGGGTTGAGCACCCGCAATCACTGATCGATCGTATACAATACCATTGTGATACCAGGGATGAATTGCTGCCACCTGCATCTTATAGCCTGGTACAACAGGTTAATGAGGTAGGTGTTTTCTCCTTTTGTATGTGCCCTGGTGGAATTATTGCTCCTGCTGCAACAGATCCCGGTGAACTGGTAGTGAATGGATGGAGCCCTTCAAAAAGAAATAACCCATTTGCAAATAGCGGAATGGTTGTGCAAGTGTCGTTAAATGACGCCTTGAATGAAACAAAACATTTAAAACTCAAAAATAATGACCCGCTTGTCTTTATGCATTTTCAAAAAATGATCGAACAAAGGGCTTTTAATGCCGGTGGTGGAAAATTTGTAGCGCCTTCAATGAGAATGGTTGATTTTTCCGATCGTAAAATTTCTGCAACTTTACCCTCCAACTCTTATATACCCGGTTTGCAAAGTGCTGATCTGCAAACGGTATTGCCCGGATTTATTTATGATGTACTGGCTAAAGGATTTTTATCATTTGGAAAAAAGATGAAAGGTTATTTTACCAATGAAGCGGTTGTTGTTGCCACCGAAAGCCGCACTTCCAGCCCCGTTCGTATTCCCAGGCATGCGGAAGCTTTGTCACATCCACAATACGAAAACCTTTATCCATGTGCCGAAGGTGCAGGATATGCCGGAGGTATTGTAAGTGCGGCTATGGATGGTGAAAATGTTGCCGCGAGGATCATTGAAAAGCTATTGAATAAAAGATGATATCTTTCATGTAATTCCAGGTTAATTCGTGTAATTCGTGTAATTCGTGTTGGAAATTCGTTTTTTTATTTCTTTCCATTCATACAAATAAAGCCCTCCATTTTAATAAACAACTTATTTTTACATCAATTTTATTTAAATCGACTATGAATATATTAGAACTGCAAAACATTAAGAAATATTTTGCCACCCAAAAAGCGGTTGATGATATCAGCATGAATATAGCAGCGGGAGGTATTTTTGGTTTACTGGGGCCCAATGGTGCCGGTAAAACAACTTTACTGAGAATGATCACAGGAATATTTTACCCGGATAGTGGCCACATTATGTTCAACGGCAAAGATTTCAATGCCATGAATGATGCCATGAACATTGGGTATATGCCTGAAGAACGTGGACTGTATAAAAAAATGAAGATCGGTGAACAGGCCGTTTATCTTGCTCGATTGAAGGGTATGAGCAAAGCAGATGCCATGGAAAGTATCAAAAAATGGTTCATAAAATTTGAAATGGAAAGCTGGTGGAATAAAAAAGTTGAGGACCTGAGTAAAGGGATGAGCCAGAAACTTCAGTTTGTTACAACGGTTTTACACAGGCCGAAACTGATCATACTGGATGAGCCTTTCAGCGGACTGGACCCTGTAAATGCAAACCTGATCAAAGATGAGATCTTTCATCTTGCAAAAAACGGCAGCACCATCATTTTCAGTACACATCGTATGGAACAGGTTGAAGAAATTTGTGACCATATCGTACTGGTAAATAAAGGAAAAAAGATACTTGATGGAACGGTACAAAATGTAAAACAGGATTTTAAGGAGAATATCTATCAACTCGGCGCAAATGTATTACCTGAACAATTAATGACACATATATTCGAAGTGGTAAAACACCAGCCTGAAAAATTATTATTAAAGTTGGGTGAAGGTACTTCTGCCAACGATGTTCTAAAATTCTTCATAAACCAGGGCGTTAACATACAATCTTTCAATGAAGTATTGCCATCATTGAATGACATTTTCATCAAACTGGTAGAAGGCACTTCCAATGCAAGGGCATTTGAAAAAGTTAATTAATTATAATAAACAAACTCATGAATAAAGTAGGACTAATCATCAGCCGTGAATATTTTACAAGGGTAAAAAAGAAATCATTTTTAATTACCACCATCCTTGTTCCTTTGGTTATTATTGGTTTTTACGCAGCCATTATTGCTATTACCATCAGCGGAGGAAGTGATAAACAATCTATTGCTGTATTGGATGAGGCCAATTTATTTGATGGCAAGATCGACATCAAGGATAAATCGATTGGCTTTACATTCATTAAAAATGAAACAGAAAAAGACTTTGTAAAAAAATACAAAGATCAGGGTTATAATAGTTTTCTGTTTATTCCTGCTTTTGATATACAGAATCCTGAAAAAATGGTATTGCACAGCCAGTCGGCAGCCAGCCTCAGTACAACCTCGTCTCTTGAAAGAATGATCAATAAAGCTATTGAAGATAAAAGACTGATCGCACAGGGAATTGATCCAAAAAAATATGAAGCCATAGCTGCAGACATTAGCATTGGTAATACCATTGATACGAAAGAAGGCGGTAAAAAAAGTATGGCCGGAGTGGCATATGGCGTTTCTTTTGCCTGCGGCATCCTTATCTATATGATGATGATCATTTATGGTACACAGGTAATGCGGGGCGTTACCGAGGAAAAAACAAACCGGATCGCTGAAGTGGTTGTGAGTTCTGTAAAACCTTTTCAATTGATGATGGGAAAAATAATTGGTATCGGTGCAGTAGGGCTTACTCAGTTTGCTATATGGATCATACTTATGTTCATCATGCAATTAACCATACCACTGATATTCCCCGATCTGTTTACCCAGGTTAATGCAACAGCAAATAACCCTGCAACATCTTCTATGATAGCAGAAGTTACACAGGGCTTATCATCTCTACCAATAGCGAAAATAGCTTTCTCCTTTTTATTTTACTTTCTCGGAGGATACCTTACCTATGCATCGTTATTTGCCGCTATCGGAAGTGTTGTAAGCGAAGATCAGCAAGAGGCACAGCAATTGGTCTTTCCGGTATTGATGCCGATCATCCTGGGTTTTGTTATTATGATGAAGGCAATCAATGAACCCAACAGCAGCCTGGCAGTTTTTGGAAGTATATTTCCATTAACGTCACCTATTGTTATGATGGGTAGAATTACTTATGATATCCCAATGTGGCAAATGGCTGTATCCATGATCTTATTAATCGGATGCTTTTTATTTTTTACCTGGATAACTGCAAAGATCTATCGCACAGGTATCCTGATGTATGGCAAAAAACCAAGTTGGAAAGAAATGATCAAATGGGGATTTCGGAAATCCTGATCAAGTATGCGTTATTGCTTCGTTCCTCACTATAACGGAATTTATGAAGCCCCAAAAATTGCTTTGTGAAATTCGAATTTGATATATTTATATAATAACCCGGCAATCAGAAAAATAATTGCAATAATACACCCAAGAAAAAAACCGATTCCCCCATATAAAACAGAGGAAGGTTTTTTAACTTCAAAAGGTGGATCAGGTTTATCAAGGGTTGCAATGATGGGAGTTACTTTTTGCAAACGCCATAATGCTTCTTCCCGGTTATTTGCAGATGCATCACGTTGACGGGAGACCCATTCTTTTTGGTCTGCCAGATTTTCTTTTGGTATACTGAATTCAATTCTTTCGGTAGGCACAAATAAAGTGGTATTAGATAATTGAATGGCTTTTTTGTCGAAAGAATTCAATACCAGATCGAGTGAATCAATTTTTTTGATCGTAAAATTATAATCAAATTGTGCCTTTTTTATTTTCAGGGCTTTATAAAATTCAGCTATTTTGTCAATGATCTTATAACATATCGGGCTCACCAGTTCTTTTCCGGTGCAACCATAATTCAGATCCAGAATACCATTCTTGTTGATCTTGGCCGTTACGCCCCCCTTGATCAGATCACCTCCCAATGCAGCAAGTATTGCTGTATCTGTTGGAGTTTTTAAAGTTGAACCAAACAGTGATTTTGATTTATTTACATTATCAATTAATAATTCTGCAATTCTTTTATTCCCAAATTCAGGCAAACGTTCCATGGCAACGGCTTCCCTGGTTGTACGGCTCAGGGCGAGTTCAACAATATTTATAGATGCTTCCTGACTGAAACTTTTAGGTGATTCTGAAATACCGAGTAAACTGCTGAGTGCACTTGTAGATGCTGAATTATCGCTGGCGGCTGTAAGCGGAAAAACAGAAGCCCTGGTTGAATAAACAGGTTTGATACTTCTGGCATATAAAAACAAGAGCACTGCAAATAATAATCCGGCTGCCAAAACAAGTATCTTAAAGCGGCCAATTTTTAAAAAGATATCTTTTACCAACTCGTTTGTAGTCACAAAAATGAATTTTTACTTAATATATTTAAAAATAATTCCTGTAAGTATGACCGGAATGGAAGCGACGATCACTGACTTAACCAGGTCTGATATTTCTGCACCTTCAGGTCTTGGAGGTACTGTTATCGTAGATCCCTCTTTAACTTTCGGGTAAAAATGAAGGAAGAATAAACTCCTGGTACGTCTGCTTTTTCCATTTGCATAAGTCACAAAGGTTCTTCTTCTCCAGGGTCTTATTCCATAGCCACCGGCTTTATCAATATAAAATGGCAGGTTAGTATGCCCTTTATCATAAGTGATTTTTAAAGGAGATTGTACGGTACCCGTAACCGTTACAAAAGGGTTTATTTCAGGAATAAAAATAACATCCCTTTCCTGCAAGATAATATCGTGTTTGGAATTTTTATATTTAAGAGCCCGGTACAAATCAATACTTATTGGTTCATCCAGCGATTTTAATGCAACAGAACTACTGTCTCTTATCGGATTTCCGTTGGAATCCAGTTTTGGTTTTTCCATTGCTTTTTCTCTGAACAGGTCATTTTTATTACGGTATAAAATAGCACCGCTGATATTGGCGTTTTCATCCAGGCCTCCTGCCCTTTCAATAAAAGAAGAAAGACGTTCATATTTATCCAACCTGGGATATAAACCAGGGTACTTTAGCAAGCCCTGTAACTCTACATTCTGTTGAAATTCAAAAGTTGGGTTTCTTCTCACAAAGATCTGATCATAGGGTTTCAATTGAACTTTTGCAGCTTCAACATCCAGTTGCAGATTTGGTTGTATAGCATATGATTTTACAATAGTACGGGTAGGTTTTAATCCCTGTTGAGCAGAATCAATATTTACAATACTTGAAATTTCCAGCCTGCCATATTCAGCAGATTGCCTGATGCCTCCTGATAAATATAACAGATCCTGTAAAGTCATACCGCCGTATTTTCTAACACGGCCGGTCTTGCGTACTTCACCAAATATCTCTACATATTGTAATTCTCCAAATTCACCCTGTGAAAAAAGTTGTACCACATCGTTGGATAATAATAATACATTATTGAAACTGTTTTGATCATTTGCATTTATATCAGTCAGATCCACTTCCAGTTTGTCTGATTTAAGGTTAGTAGAATCGCCGGCTCCACGAAAGATATAAGCTCTTGGAAGATACGTATTACGGGTTATACCGCCAGCTCTGTTTATGAGATCGAACAATCTGTCTCCAGGGCGTAATTGGTATATATCCGGGTAAGTAACTTCACCTCTTAACTCAACTTTATTTGAAATACCCGGTTTTATCAGATCAACTTTTATGATATCACCATCTACTAAAGGAAAATCCTGTCCGCTTATTTTAAGAATTGCATTAGAATTCACATCAACTTGTACCTGTTTTTCATTTTCGGTTCTTAGTATTTTCATACTGGAAGCAAGTCCTTCTGCATTTAATCCTCCGGTATAATTTAATAACGCTTTTACTCCTTCCTCTTTCTTTAGCTGGTAATACATGGGTCTTTTGAATTGCCCGGTTGCTAACACTTTTTTCTCATGAAAACCAACTATGACAAAATCGTTATTCTGCAGGTAAATATGTTTTCCAAAATCTCCTGTTGTTAAATATTTATATACATCAATTTCATCTATTACACGACCGGCTCTTTTGATCTGTATATTTCTAAGATTTCCAAATTGTGAAACACCTCCTGCATTTGCAATTACATTAAAAGCATTTGAAAAAGCTGAAACTGTTACGGGGCCAGGTGAATTTACCTCACCTACTACGTTTACATTAATAGACCTTGGCTGGCCCAATGAAACAGATATGTTTGTTCCGGAAGGAACCACACTTCTAAATCTTGAATCGATCATAGATCGGACATTGTCGAAAATAAGTCCCTGAACCTGGATCTTTCCAAGTCCTTGTGGAAATATGGCCCCATCCCTTGCTACAATATAACTTTCCTGAAATTCGGCTGCACCCCATAATGATACAATAATATGATCGCCTACTCCAATCGGGTAGTCTAGCGGAGGAGTAGAAAGTTCAGTAAGGTCTGTTGCTGCAGCTCCCTGAAAAACATTTGCCCCGTATGTTTGGTCGGGCCTGTATGAGCCGGCTTTGATATTGTCTTTTATTAAACTATCCTTATCAAGCTTTGTATTTTTTACAAATTCAGCATTTTTATCTTTACCTGTGTTTTCTTTGTTTTTATCACTTAAAAGAGAAGAAAGCTGTGTTTGTGAAAGGTTTTTAGGATCAACCTGATTGGGGAGTATTACATTAGGGGTTTGTTGGGATACCGGAGGCTGGCAAAAAGCAGCAAATGAACAAAAAATAAAAAAAATAAAAACCGGAAATTTTAATATATAAAAACGTACTGTTCGTTGCATCTTGAAAATGTTGATTTTTAATTGCCGCAAATATAATATATTATTTCTGTGGATGTTGCGAAAGCGTAATGTACTCATTCCAGATTTCAGTTACAATTTCTGCTGCGGACTGTATTTTATTGATCATGGAACAAACCTGGCCTATTTCCAATTCACCTTCTATCAGATCTCCTTCAAACATTCCTTTTTTTGCCCTTCCTTTACCCAGTAGTTCAGTTAACTCATTTACTGATGCACATTTAGATTCTGCTATCTGCACATCATTGTAAAATTTATTTTTTAATAGTCTTACCGGAGTAAGTTGTTTCATTGTTAAAACGGTATCACCTTCTGAAGCGTTTAAAACAGCATTCTTAAAATTAATATGACTGGATGCTTCATGGCTTGCAATAAAACGGCTACCTATCTGTACTCCGGATGCACCCAGGATCATTGCTGCAAGCATTTGCCTTCCGGTGCCGATTCCGCCTGCAGCAATTACAGGAATTGTTACAGCATTGCTTACGGCAGGTATTAAAACGAAACTGGTCGTTTCCTCTCTTCCATTATGTCCACCGGCTTCAAAGCCTTCTGCAACAACGGCGTCGCAGCCTGCGTCCTGTGCCTTTAGAGCAAACTTACTACTGCTTACAACATGTACAACAGTAATATTATGTTCTTTTAATACTGCAGTATATGTTTTTGGGTTACCGGCTGAAGTAAAAACAATTGGAATTTTTTGATCAATGATAATTTGTATATGCTTTTCAATATCAGGATATAATAATGGCACATTTACACCAAAAGGTTTGTCCGTGGCATCCTTACATTTAATGATATTTTCTTCCAGTATATGTGGATACATGCTTCCGCTACCCAACAAACCAAGCCCGCCGGCATTACTTACTGCACTGGCCAACCTCCATCCACTTGCCCAAATCATTCCGGCCTGAATTAATGGAATATCAATATTAAATAGTCTGGTAATACTGTTTTGATACATACCTTAAAAATGGTACAAATTAGAAACAAACTTGTATAGAAGCTGAAAAAATTATAAACATATTCACACGTATCATTGGATATTGAAAATTGAGCATTGAACATTTAAATAAAACTTACTTTAGGAAAATGTTCAATATTCAATGCTCAACAAACAATGTTAAATGAAAAACGGGTTCCGATAAATTACTACTATTTCGTACTACCACCAAGATCAATGGCAGTATTATCTCCAATATTTAAATTCCTGCTTACCCCTTTTACTTCTGCATCACTGCCAATCAGTGAATTGTCTAAAACAATTTCCTGTAAATTGGTATAAGCCCCAATAATTGAGTCTTTAATTAATGCCCGGTTAATGGTAGAATTTTCTCCAATAGCCACATTAGGGCCAATTACAGAATTTTTAATGATACAACCTACGCCAATACTAACCGGTGGTACAATAATCGTATTTTCAAAATTATTGGGTTCTTTGATATTGACTCCAAATTTTTTAAGCATAATTGCATTTGACTGAAGCAGGGATTCTTTTTTTCCACAATCAAACCAATTTGCTACTTTAAATGACATGAATTTAACTCCCTGTTGAATCATACAATCAATAGCATCCGTTAAGCTGAATTCCTCATAACTGGTCTTGGTTTCACTGATCGTGTTAAGGCATGAAAATAAAGTTTTGCTCTCCTTTATTTTATAGATACCCACTAAAGCCATATTACTTTTTGGAATGGCGGGTTTTTCTACTACCCTGCTAATGAATCCATCTTCTTCAATTTCAGCAACTCCAAAATTCCGTGGGTCATCTACTTTTTTTACACCCAGCATTGAATACTGGCTGTTAATGATCTCTTTTACATCATATTCGGCAATGGTATCACCTAAAACGATCAATATCTGTTTATCTCCAACAATTTCTCTTGTTAGATCAATTGCATATCCTGTTCCGTGACGTTCGTTTTGAGTAACAAAATGACAATTCAAAAGAGGATAATGTTGTGTTACATAATCCTGGATCTTTTCACCCAGATAGCCTATGATAAAAATAAAATCCGTTATTCCGGCTTCACTCAATTGATCTATAGTAATGCTAAGTATGGTTT
The DNA here is from genome assembly GCA_031373525.1 of Ferruginibacter sp. Lineage (GTDB taxonomy): Bacteria > Bacteroidota > Bacteroidia > Chitinophagales > Chitinophagaceae > Ferruginibacter. The sequence goes on along the minus strand of JANMMS010000088.1, from coordinate 72,749 downwards.
TACCCGCCAATGGGATCAACGCTTTAGGTTGTGTATATGTATGCGGACGTAGTTTTGTACCTACTCCTGCTACTGGTATAATTGCTATCATTTATAAACCCATCCCGTTCCTTAACGGAGTATTTAGTTTACAATATTTATCTACTAATGATTTGGGAGTGTGAAAGTAATAAATTCTGTGTAAAATGAACACATTAGTAATATTGTAATATTTAAGATGTATGATTTATGATGTATGTTCGGTCTTAAAGAAATCATACATCATACATCATACATCATACAATTAAAAAGTGCTGCTTATATTTGCCGGATAAAAATCATATATGCAAAGAGACCAGGTAGTTTTTGATTTAATAAACAAAGAATTAGAAAGACAACGCAACGGAATTGAACTGATTGCAAGTGAGAATTTTACAAGTCTGCAGGTCATTCAGGCTATGGGTTCATCACTCACAAATAAATATGCAGAAGGTTATCCGGGCAGAAGGTATTACGGGGGTTGCGAAATTGTAGACCAGGTTGAACAATTGGCCATAGACCGTTTAAAAGAAATATTCAATTGTGAATATGCCAATGTACAACCACACAGTGGTGCTCAGGCAAATGCTGCTTTGATGCTTGCAATTTTAAAACCCGGTGACAAAATACTTGGTTTAGACTTAAGTATGGGCGGTCATCTTACCCATGGATCTCCGGTTAATTTTTCAGGAAAACTATACCAACCTTTTTTTTACGGGGTTAAAAAAGAAAACGGTTTAATTGATTATGAAATGCTGGAAGAACAGGCAAGAAAAGAAAAACCGAAACTGATCATTTGTGGTGCTTCAGCATATAGCAGGGATATTGATTATGCCAGGATACGAAAAGTAGCCGATGAAATAAATGCATTTGTATTATGCGATATGGCACACCCGGCCGGTTTGATCGCCAAAGGATTATTAAGTTCTCCATTTGACCATTGTCATTTTGTTACCAGTACAACACATAAAACATTGCGGGGACCAAGAGGCGGAATCATATTAATGAAAAAAGATGTTGAGAATTCCCTTGGGTTAAAAGACCTGAAAGGCAATGCTCGTATGATGAGTAATGTGCTCGATATGGCAGTATTTCCCGGAACTCAGGGTGGACCTTTGGAACATGTAATTGCAGCCAAAGCCATTGCTTTTGGTGAAATATTATCTGAAGATTTTATGGTATATATTAAGCAGGTTCAACTGAATGCACAGGCAATGGCAAAAGCATTTACAGCCAAAGATTACCAGATCATCAGTGGCGGTACAGATAATCATTTAATGCTGATAGACCTTAGAAATAAAAATATCACCGGTAAAAAAGCTCAGGAAACTTTAGACAAAGCCCATATAACACTAAATAAAAATGCAGTTCCTTTTGATGATAAGAGCCCTTTTGTAACCAGTGGTATCCGTGTGGGTGTTCCTGCCATAACTACCCGGGGTATGAAAGAAGATGATATGCAAACGGTTGTTGATTTAATTGAAAGAGTACTGGTAAATATAGTTAATAATGAAACGATCAATTCCGTTAAAGAGGATGTAAAATCATTTATGCAAAAGTTCCCTTTATATCCTGAACTGGGATAACAACAAAAAATAATATTCTTATATGATACAACGTATTCAATCTGTTTGGTTTTTAATTGCATCTGTTTGTGCTTTTTTAACATTAAAATTCCCTTTTTATGTTGGCACTACTAAAGATCATAAAACATTTTACCAGCTCATGGGAACAGAAAACTTATACCTGATGCTTCTTACGATTATTATCGGGGCACTTGCATTTGCAATAATTTTCTTATACAAAAAACGTAAGATGCAGGTTCGATTATCTGTACTTGGGATCATGCTTGAGTTGTTACTGATATTTTTATACTATTTAGAAACAAGATCCTATTTAGACGGTACGTATGCATTAAGTTCATTACTTCATAGTTGTGTTATATTCTTCTTTTTTTTGGCCCTACGTGGCATTGGCAGAGATATAAATGTGATTAAGGAAAGTAACAGGATACGCTGAGGTAACAAAAATCTTATCATTTCTTTTCTTTCATTTATGTAACAGATATTTACATTTCAAAAGCCTTTCTATTCCAACATTTTATTTGTGGCTAAGTTCAATCTAGCCGTTATATTATTTAAAATCCTATCATTATGTATGATATAAATAATAAAATGAAAGGCTGTTAATTGCTTTACAAAAACAGAAAGTATCCAACCATTACAAAAATGAAACACTTAATATGTTTTTAATTTACTACTATTAAGCTGTAAAATACTTTGCCACTATTTGAATGGTAAAAGACCCGTAGAAAAAAAATCCTTTTTTAAATCGGCAATAAGTTTTGAAGTGAATAACTCAGCTCCCGATTTGTTAAGATGCAGAACATTATAAAAATACTTTTTTTGAAATGAAATGGGATCATTGGAATAATCATAAAAGGGTATATTATACTTTTTACTGAATCCAGTAAAGATTGCCATTAATTCATTTTTGTTCTTAATAAATTTCTGGCCTTCAATATATTCCGGTGTATACACAAATATTATTTTGATATTTTTAGATTTACATTCAATTAAATACTTTTCAAATAAAATTATTGATGCCGAGTCGTATTTTGCCTGGTAATATTTCATTCTTTCTTTAACTTTTTCAAAATCATCATTCCATGGTTTATTTTGACCATAGAAACCTCTAACCCGAAAAACCGAATCAACATGAGAATGATTACTTAATTCAAGTGCACATTTTATTGCATCCTTTTTCCCGTAATATCTGATCAATGGTAAATTATAATCTAAAAAGTGGTACCCATTGTAACTTATTGTTGCCTCTTTCATTTTTGTATTGAAAAGCATATATGGTAAAAACTGATCAGAATTAAATAGATCTTCACCTTTATTCAATGTAAAAATATCCAATGAATGGATGATTAATTTTGGTTTTGTGTTATTTTCCAAAAGCAGTTTATGTCTGAAATATTGTAACCAGAAAGTATGTCCATTAATACCAAGATTATATGCAGTTGTGTGTAAACTATCACCGATCATAGTAGGGTCAATATGTTCCCATGCTCTTGAGCTTCCATATATGACAATATCTGAGTTTACTTTCCCTTCATAAATATCATTCCATGTTGTAAATTCACCATCCGCATAAGTCTTACTTTTCTTTAGGTTACGACTGATCAGAACATCAATACTATAAGATATTAAACAAAGCGGTAAAAAGAAAATAAGTATTCGAAAAATAAAATTTTTCATTATTAAAATTGAAAATAAATGAATTGATGACTTGAGCCTGCTAAAATAAAAATGGCAATAATAATAAAATAATAAAGTGCCCATCTAAAGGGTGTTGGCAATTTACGCTCTATACCCCCCAAAGCATAATGATTTTCCCTTCCCAACCATTCAATTATTGAAAATAAAAAGATAATTAGCAGTAAAGCAAACCCAGTATACATTTTGGGAAACTCGGGCTTCATGAATAATGAATGAGAAAATATTCTGTTAATATAACTTACAGCATGCCCTACATTTTCTGCCCGAAAGAAAATCCATGCAAAGACAGTTAAACAGAATGTTATGAATATTGAAAAGGTTTCCTTTGGTGTTGGCAGATATTTGCCTTGTGCAACTATAGTAAGGTTAACTCTGTTTCTATTAAATATTATAGAAGGCATAATATAAATAGCATTAAGTAATCCCCAAATGATAAATGTCCAGTTAGCACCGTGCCAGAATCCGCTTACAATGAAAATAATAAAGGTGTTTCTTACTTTCATCCAGACTCCTCCTTTACTGCCCCCTAAAGGAATATATAAATAATCCCTGAACCATGATGAAAGTGAAATATGCCAACGTCGCCAAAATTCTGCAATATCTCTTGAAAAATAAGGGAAAGCAAAATTTCGTAAAAGATCAATTCCAAAAAGACGAGCAGTGCCTATTGCGATATCAGAGTACCCCGAAAAATCGCAATAAATCTGAAATGTAAAAAATAATGCTCCCAAAACAAGCGTACTACCTGAATAATCAATATAATTATTGAAAATTAAATTGGCAAATTCAGCACAATTGTCTGCTATAACAACTTTCTTAAATAAACCCCACAAAATTTGACGCAAACCATCAATTGCTTTAGTATAATCAAACGTTCTTCTTTGTTTGATCTGAGGTAAAAGATGCGTTGCCCGTTCAATTGGACCGGCAACAAGCAATGGAAAAAAACTCACAAAGACAGAATAATCTATGAAATTCTTTTCAGGCTTTATTCTATTTTTATAAATATCTATTACATATGACAAGCCATGAAAAGTATAAAAAGAAATACCTACAGGCAAAATTACCTGTAAAGTCAAAAAATTTGTTTTAATTCCCACAAGGGCTAAAGCATCAGCAAATGAAGAAGCAAAAAAATTGTAATACTTAAAAACACCCAGAAAGCCCAGGTTTATAATTATACTTAGCCAAAACCAAAACTTTTTTAATTTATTATTGGGAGCTTCCGACATTTTTATTCCTGTGAAAAAATCTAATAAAGTAGAAAAAATCAGTAAAAATAAAAACCTGTAATCCCAACAGGCATAAAAAAAATAACTTGAAACAAGAAGTAATAGATTCTGCTGTTTTAAAGTTTTATTGGTAACAAACCAATACAAAATAAATACGACCGGCAAAAAAAGTGAAAAGTTTAATGTATTAAAAAGCATACTATTTATCTATATTATATTTAGATATTATCAATGGGGATACTAATTTATAATACACAATATTTATATTCCCGGCTACATCAAACTCAGCCCATATATAAGTATCATACTAAATTGAATTGAATAACAATTACCTGCAACCTTTATTAAACAAATATAAAAACGTAATATGATTGCTGATAGTATATTATTTCTATAATAAGTATTTCATTCAGTTTACAATAGTATTCATGTTGCTTTCATAGATCGTTGATAGAATATTATGATGAACATACACTAAAGTGCTAACATATTGGTATCATATTAAAATTATAACAACATTATCATTAATAGTAGATAAATAACGGTGATTTTTTTAAGTTCATAAAAACTTGGCTGTATTACTTTCTTTACATTTTTTAAGATCAACGGGCTTTCCTGCAAATACCAGGTTACCTCCATCATCACCCGCTTCAGGGCCCAGATCAATGATCCAGTCGCAACTTTTTAATACATCCGTATTGTGTTCAATAACAATAATTGAATGCCCTTGTTCCACCAATGCATTAAAAGAGGTCAGCAACTTTTTAATATCATGAAAATGAAGGCCAGTAGTTGGTTCATCGAAAATGAATAAAATATTTCCAAGCGATTTACCCTTACCAAGGAATGAAGCAAGTTTTACCCGTTGAGCTTCGCCTCCGCTCAAAGTATTAGATGACTGCCCCAATTTTACGTATCCCAGGCCAACATCACTAAGCGGTTGTATCTTTTTGGAAACATCCGCACCTACAGTCCCCTCTTTACCTGCCCCCACTGTGGAGGAGTTAAAAAAAAGGATCGCTTCATCAACACTCATTTCCAAAACATCATGAATATTTTTTCCATTAATGTTCACTTCCAGTACTTCTTCTTTAAATCTTTTACCGGCGCATACATCACATATTAAATGTACATCTGCCAAAAACTGCATTTCAACAACCTGTTCGCCTTCACCTGAACATGCATCACATCGGCCTCCATCCACATTGAAAGAGAAATGCTTAGGCATAAATCCCCGCATTTTACTTAAAGGTTGTCTGGAAAAAAGATCCCGGATCTCATCATATGCTTTAATATAAGTAACCGGGTTACTACGGCTTGATTTTCCGATCGGGTTCTGATCAATCAGTTCTATTTGTTTTATAGAATCAACATCTCCTTTTAATGCACGAAAAAGACCCGGCTTCTCTGTAAACTCGTCTTTTAGTTTTTTTAAAGCCGGATATAATATCTGTTTTACCAATGTTGTTTTACCACTCCCGCTTACACCACTAACCGCACACAAAATATTTAAAGGGAATGTAACTGTGATATTTTTTAAATTATTTTGTAAAGCTCCTTCAACCGTTATCGATCTGATCCATTTACGAAGTTGCTTTGGCGGCTCAATAGATAGTTTACCTGATAAATATTTTCCGGTAAGACTATTTTCATCTGCAATGATCTCATTATAATTTCCTTCTGCAACTACTTCACCGCCCAGGTGACTAGCCAACGGCCCCATATCAATGATATGATCAGCCTCTCTCATCATCATTTCATCATGCTCTACAACAACAACGGTATTTCCTAGGTCTCTCAGTTCTTTGAGAACAATGATCAGCCTTTCAGTATCCCTGCTGTGCAGGCCAATAGATGGTTCATCTAAAATATACAATGAATTTGTAAGATTACTTCCCAGGCTGCGGGTTAGTTGAATACGTTGACTTTCGCCTCCACTGAGCGAATTTGCAAGCCTGTTAAGTGTAAGGTATCCCAATCCTACATCCGACAATGTTCTTAAACGATTATCTATCTCAATTAATATTCTTTTAGCAACCTGCTGATCATACTGGCTTAATTTCAAATTTCTAAACCAGTCCTGGAGGTCTTTTACCGGCATTTCGCAGAGTTCACCAATATGTTTTGAACTGACCTTTACATACAATGCTTCTTTGCGTAGCCGGTAGCCTTTACAATCTGTACATAAGGTTCGTCCGCGATACCTGCTTAATAAAACCCGATACTGTACTTTATATAAATTCTGTTCTACTTCTTTAAAAAAGTCATCGATACCATTTACATGTTCATTCCCCTTCCACAATGCTTCCAGTTGAGCCGGTTTAAGATCCATGATCGGTTTATGTACCGGAAAATCAAATTTCTTTGCAGCTTTAACAAAGGCTTCTTTCCATAACCCTAATTTTTCGCCTTTCCAGGGGGCCACGGCACCTTCATACAAACTCAGTCGTTTATCGGGTATGATGAGATCCGGGTCTAAGCCAAGGATCTGGGAAAATCCTTCGCATGTGGGACAAGCTCCAAAAGGATTATTAAAAGAAAAAAGATTGGGTACCGGCTCTTCAAACTGTATTCCATCCATTTCAAATTTATTACTGAATAGCAAATTCTTTTTTTCATTAACTTCCAGCAACATCATGCCATCCCCTTCATAGAATGCCGTATTCACGGAATCTGAAATCCGGTGAATATCATCTTCGGCAAATTCTTTTTTCAACAAACGATCGATTAGAATATATGTCACTGATTTTTTCTCTTCGCCAACAGATTGCATAAACGCTACTGTATCTTTTATCTCCAGCATATCTTCAATCCGGATAATTTCTCTGTTCTTATATAAACGTGAAAATCCTTTTTGCAATAAAATATTCAGTTCTTCTTTTATATCCCTGTTGCGGTGTTGTTCAAAAGGTACGAGGATCAATATCTTATCGCCTTCTTTCAGACCATTAATGATCTTTAATACATCTGCAACGTCATCCTTTTTAACCTCTCTGCCACTGACAGGTGAGATTGTTTTACCGGCTCTTGCATACAATAAACGCAGGTAGTCATAAATTTCTGTCATACTACCAACGGTACTGCGGGGCGTACGTGTAATTACTTTTTGTTCAATGGCAATAGCAGGACAGAGGCCTTTGATATAATCAACATCGGGTTTGTTCATGCGCTGCATGAACTGGCGTGCATAGGCACTGAGGCTTTCTGCATATCGTCGCTGGCCTTCAGCAAATAATGTATCAATGGTTAGGGAAGATTTTCCTGAACCTGAAACACCCGTCACCACGATCAGTTTATTACGTGGAATCGTTACTGTTACATTTTTTAAATTATGAACCCTTGCTCCTTTTATAAATATATCAGTCCCCCGATGAATTGTTTCTTCCTTACTTGTTTTCTTTTTAATTTTTGCCTCCATGATTATATTGCGAAAATACCTGAATATGGGGTTATTACTATCAAATGTGAAAATTTTCGTAAAAACACGAAGTAGTCGCACGAATGTTTTCGAGAAGAAGTACTTTACTTTTGAAATAATCAAAAAAAACTTTAAAAAAGATTTGGTTGTTTATGTTTTCTCTATACTTTCACAGTTCCAATATCCAATAAAGTGATAAACCGTCAGATGCCTATCATAAAGACTTCTACGCAATTTTTCTCTCTTATTGGTAAAACTTAACAAAAGTCCTAAACCAAAAAACTGTAGAAGTTATGAAATGCCTTAACAACCTCACCGACCAACAACTCGTTCACCTTTACATGGACGGAGATTCAAATGCTCTTGCGACTTTAGTAACACGTTACAAAGACAAGATCTTTACTTCGATCTATTTACTGGTAAAAGACAAATATCTTGCTGAAGATATTTTTCAGGATGTATTTATCCGTATCATCGATACACTGAGAGGTGGACGTTATACAGATGAAGGAAAATTTCTTCCATGGGCCATGCGTATCGCACACAACCTTTGTGTTGACCATTTTAGAAAAGTAAAACGTAGTCCGAGTATAAAAACAAGTGACGACCGTGATATTTTTGAAGTATTGAACTTTTTTGAACCAGGCGCAGATCAACGATTGATGGCCGGTCAAAGCCATGACAGGGTAAGGAAAATGATAGACATGCTTCCCGAAGATCAGCGGGAAGTGATCATTCTTCGTCACTATGCAGATCTGAGTTTTAAGGAGATATCTGCTTTAACCAAATGCAGCATCAATACTGCTTTAGGAAGAATGCGTTATGGCCTGATTAACCTGCGTAAAATGATGACTGAAAAACAGATCGCATTATAAGAATTATTAGAATTATGTTTCCATGATTATTTGAATAAAGAACCTTCCGGTAAAACGGGAGGTTTTTTATTTACTAGGGCAGAATATCGAACAAGGTTTCGAATATTGAACAAGGAACAAGGAATATTAAATAATGATCGGAGCTTTACACTTCGATATTCGAAATTCCTTGTTCCTTGTTCGATATTCATTTTATTTCTGCTCAAAAGCATCCAACCCACATTGAAGCCATTTAAGATATTCTTCTGCAGATGGGGTATAGCCAACAGGATGAGTTAACAATACTTCATTGTTATTTAATATAACATACAACGGCTGGGCATTGTTTGAAAAATTCTCAGTTTCAAATGTTGCCCATTTATCTCCAACCGTATTTATTTCTTTCTTCACCCCTTCTTTTGTTGTATACTCAAATTGCGAACCAGCCACTAATTTTTTCTTGTCATCAACATAGAGAGATATTACAATAAATTTTTCTTTCATAAGTTTATACACCTCGGGTTTACTCCAGACTTTTTCTTCCATACGCCGGCAATTAACACATGCATAGCCTGTAAAGTCGATTAAGACAGGTTTGTTTTCTGCCCTGGCCATTTTCAAACCCTCTTCATAATCCCTGCTGCAATTCAAATCCAATACACAATCAGATTTTTTTTCATAAATACTATAATACAATGGTGGTGGAAAACCACTGATCAAAGTAAGATTTGCCCATTTTGTATTCGTTAGTCCAGGCAATAAATAAATGGTAAGCAAGCCGGCAATAACTGCAAAAAAGATCCTGGTTTTAGCCAGTTTTTTAATGACTGCATCATGTTTGAATTTTATAAACCCTAATAAATAGAAGGTTAATCCAATTCCTGTTATGATCCAAATTGCTATAAATATTTCTCTTTTTAATATCCCCCAGTGCGCCACCAGGTCAGCATTTGATAAAAACTTAAATGCAAGTCCAAGTTCAAAAAAACCCAATACAACTTTTACGGTATTAAGCCATCCACCAGATTTAGGCAAGCTGCTCAACCAATTAGGAAAAAGTGCAAACAAGGCAAAAGGCAATGCCAATGCCAATCCAAATCCTGCCATGCCAGAAGTTAATTGCATGGCGCCCCCATCACTGGTGAGTGATCCTGCAAGCAACGAACCCAAAATTGGGCCTGTGCAGGAAAAGGAAACCAATGCAAGTGTAAGTGCCATAAAAAATATTCCGAAAATATTTCCTGCACCTGCTTTACTATCGGCTTTACTTGATAAACCCGCAGGCAATGAAATTTCATAATACCCGAAAAAAGAAAAGGCAAAAAAGATAAAGATGGCAAAGAAAAAAACGTTCAGGTATATATTGGTTGAAATATTATTTAAAATTTCAGGATTTAATTTGTCTAAAAAATGAAAAGGAAGGCTCAATAATATATAAATGATAAAAATAAAAAAGCCATATAAAAAAGCATTCTTCACTCCAGATTTTTTTGTTACTCCTCTTTTGGTAAAAAAAGAAACGGTCAGGGGTATCATTGGAAAAACACATGGGGTTAATAGTGCGACCAATCCTCCCAAAAAACCGATGAAAAAAAGGTATAGCAGGCTTCCGGAACTTGTGTATGGAGAATCAGATGCTCCACATTCAGTTAAAGGTTTTTTTAAATCAATAGATGGAACAAGTATGCGGTTCCCTTTTTGTGAACCGATCTTATTATCGAGGATTATCTTAAATTTTTTCTCTTCCGGAATAAAATTTTCTTGATATCCAATATAATAATTCAATACTAAATTAATAACGGGTGCAGGCTCGCCAACAAAATTTATTTTATGAATAATTACAATGCTGTCTTTCGATACCTGTATACGCTTATTTTCAAAAACGGGATCCTTGATCTCAATATTATTTGTTACAATATTTGAAGTTTTTAAAATAACAGAAGAATCATTATAGCCAATAAGTAACCCTGTTAAACCTTCAGCTTCATTTACATTTGAATATAAATGCCATCCCGGCCTTATGGTACCTTTCAGTTTTAATTCGTATGTATGATTGTCTATAGGGGTTGCGGTAGATTGCCAGGTAACATTTGAACTATCCTGAGCATGCAATAATCCATCATAAAAAAATAGGAAAGAAAAAAGGATAAGGAATTTTAATGATTGCATGCCAATTACTTAATAAAGATCCGATTGGTTTCAGTTGGAATATTAATAATACTATTTACTATTTACTTTAACAGAAAAAGGGACTTCCTTTGGAGGAAGGCATTTATTATCGTTACAAACCATAAAAGTTACCGTACCATTTACCACAGTAGTGGCCTTTGATTTTAGCTTTACTTTCTGAATAAAATCAACACCGGAACTATAATATTTTAGAACAGACTTAAAATTGGGATCATACGTTTTCTCCAATTTACCGGATTCTCTCACTTTACCTTCATACTTTACCAAAGGATTTGGAGCAAACGTGAAGCTGGTGGGTTCAGGCCCTTCCCCGGCTTCCTGAGCATAAATATGCCAGTTCTTATCAATATTTGCAGCAATATGTAATTCATAGGACTTATCTGCGAGTCTCTTTGCCGAGTAAGACCATTTAACCGGATTTTCAATCTGAGCATTTGCAGTTATAATAATGAAAAACAGCATTGAAATAAATGTAACAGTTTTTTCTTTCATTTTTTTAATCTTTCATTTTAATAATCTTACAAAAATATCCTAGTTAACGCCCAAATCCTGTTAAAGTATGTTAATAATATTCGTTTTAGCTTATACCGAATATTGCATTAAATACAATCCTTCCATCAGTATTACTTAATGCTGTACTGCAAGCTCTTTCAGGATGAGGCATCATGCCTGTTACATTTCCCTGTTCATTACAAATACCTGCAATGTTTTCAAGTGTGCCATTTGGATTGCTTTCATCATTAGTTTCACCTGCCTGGTTGCAATACCGATATACGATCTGTTGATTTTTATGCAGCATTTCCAGATCAGCATTTCCGGCAAAATAACGGCCTTCTCCGTGTGCTACCGGGATTTTTAGAGCTTGTGTTACCGGAGCATCCTTATGTTGAATAAAAACGTTTTTACAAACAAATTGTTGTTGTGTATTTCGAAGTAAAACACCCGGCAATAGCCCACTTTCGCATAATATCTGGAAACCATTGCATACCCCCAATACTCGGCCACCTTTAGCGGCAAATGAGATCACGCTTTGCATCATCGGGCTAAAACGGGCAATGGCACCGCACCTCAAATAATCACCGTAACTAAACCCCCCCGGTAACACAATGCAATCCTGTGTACTAAACATACTGATGTCTTTGTCCTTGTGCCATAAAGTTATAACTTCTTGTTGCAGGTCATGTTGAAGAGCATCTTTCATATCCCTGTCGCAATTTGATCCCGGAAATACTACCACACCAAATTTCATCTTACTGATTTTACATTGTTAAAAAAGCAAATTTACAATAGACTGGAATCAAATAATATTAAAAATATCCTATTAAAACAGAAATCAATACCAGGCACCAATGAATAAATATTGGGAACCATTTTTTTTCAGGGTATAAAAAAGCTGCACCTGATAATGTTGCAATTGGGACGGCTGTTAAAATCCAGTAATCAAAACTTTGTGATGCATTTAAAAATGGCACAAAAACGGACACAATCAAATACAAAAAAATAAGATTCCAGCTTTTTCGGGCCTGTAATAGTTGTTTCCGCATATTAAGTTGTATAAAATAAATGCCTACCAATATGGTAAATGATACAATAAATACAGCCGTATATGCCAATGTTGACTGATTAAATTTAGGTATTGTAACAGCAAAGCCTGGAAAATGATATCCACGCCAACTGTCAGTTAAAAATACCAATGCAGCTAAAAAATAATATGGTGTAAGTATACCCAGAAGTGCCATTAACCATTCAGGCAATTTGAAAGGCCTTGTTATACCCAACCCTACAATGATCAATAAAGCAAATCCAATGGAAGGAAAATAAAAAAAAGTTGCAACTCCTGTTATGATTCCAATATTGAACAAGGAGGTTTTGGGATTGTTATTACCATGTAAGTTGCAGAGCATTGACAAAACCCATATTAATAATGTATTTATTATTAAGGGCGATGATAAGTGATACCAATCTGAGAATAATGATGTGAAAAGTAAATAGCACATTCCGGTAAGATAATTCGGCTTTTGCATCAACCGCTGGGAATTTACAATATTATTCAGCGTCAATGCCTGGATAAACAAAAAAAGGAAAGTTATTGCACTATAAATAAAATCAAAACCTGTAGCAACAGATTTCAACCAAAGCAGAAATGCCTTGTACATAAACCCATCCAGTTGCTGAGGTTGGGGAACTTGTGGATGAATGAACATCGGCAATTTTAACAGCAACCCATATAACAAAAGTAAAAAATTATTATATGGGTTATTGGCTTTAAATATGCCTGTCACAAAAGTTAGTTGCGTTTTAAAAAAATAATTTACAATGCAAATTTGAGCATTTATAATTACTTTAAAAAATCACTTTAGCAAAAGCAATATTAGAGCGGTAAACACAAGGAACTATTACTTCCCGATATCCAACTTGTTTTGCATATCTTGGCATAAACTCGTAACCTGCTTCCCTGCTTTTTAATGTTGGGTATCGTTTCAACTCACCATTTGGTAAAATACTCTGGTTATTGATGATCTGCCTCCGAATTCCCTCATTATAAAAAAAGTGTATCTCCCCGCCAACATTCAAAGTAGAAAATGAAAGAAAAATATCATTTTCGTCATCAGATTGAGATTTAAGAATGATCGTATTCCATTCCATGTTAAGCTTACTATCGAAACTAATGATAAGGATGTTATCATAATAAAAACGTACATCCTGCCAGTTATTAAAGCTACCTGCAGGCCTGTAATTACCATAAGAAGGATTTGCCAGATAAAAATCATCAGAAGGATAATAAATTGAATTGTAAAGGTAATTTGAGCGGTTCCAGCTATTATTCGGATTGGTTCGGGTTTGTGAATAATAATCTTCAGTTGTAAGAATAAAACCCCCATCCTTTTTAATAATTGCCTGCCGAATAAAAAAATTGTCAAATGCAGCTTTGTACTGGCCATCGGAATTTACTTTGCTCCTGATTGAATCAGGAAAATCATTAAATACCGATAAGATTGTATCCATTTTATTAGCATCAATGATCGCAGAAAACAGCCCTTTGATATTACCGGTTTGCCCTGTATAAAAAAAAGCATTTACAATAAAGCGTTTATTATTATTATCAATTTTAATAAAAGATTCATCTATATAATTATTCTTCAGATTAATACTTAAGGTTTTGAAATTATTTATTCCCTGTCTTCGAAAAATAATATCCATCGATTGAATATTAGTCATCAAACTACCTTTAGTTTCTTTTACATAAAATAGATTCCCTTCATCATCAAGATTCAAATCCCCATATACATCCCTTCTATTGTCATAATCAGCTACAATTCTTGAACTATCAAGTAAATTCAAATCAGCATCAAAGAGTTTGGTTGCTAAAGTAATTCGTTGATTCTTTATCGGCCGTTTGTATATTAATATCCTTTTTTTGTTCTGGCTGTAAATAGTATTGTAAATCTTGTTGTCGGCAAGGAGGCTGATCTGTGTGGTATCAATTAATACAGGCTCATTGATCTTATTTCCATCAGTATCCATCTTTATTGCTTTACAATAAATGATATTGCTTCTTTGATATTGATAGATAATATAAAAATGATCATTGTAAGGTATAAAATCAATATTAAATGTCTTATCAGGAACAAATTTTAATCGAATACTTCTTTTGAACTTCATGTCATTATCATAGATTGCAAGCATGTGCTTCCACCTGATATTCTTATAAATAATATAAGAATCGTTTAATTTACCAATAATCTCAAAATTGATATCCCTGCTGTCTTCATTGTTATACTCAGAGTATGTTATTTCCTGTGCAGATATCGTAAGCGGAATAATAAAAAATAATATAAAAATATTGACCAGTTTCATGAAATCTTTGTTTAATAATAAAATTACAACTAATAAATATACTTAACCTTACCCGACAGACTATATATAACAATCATAAGCTGCTTTTGTTTATTGACTAAATTTGTTTCATGAAGACAATTTTAATAACAGGCGGGACAGGTTTGGTTGGCAAAAACCTTACCGGGCTTTTGATTGAGAAAGGATATAAGATCATAATACTTACCAGGTCTCTGAAAGGAAAATCTGAAAGTAAAAATATAAGCTATGCCGAGTGGGACATTGATAAACAAACGATCGATATCAAAGCAGTTCAGTCAGCAGATATGATCATACACCTTGCCGGTGCAGGTGTGGTAGAGAAAAGATGGACGGCTTCATATAAAAAACTGATCCTTGAAAGCAGGACTATGAGCAGCCGTTTGCTGATAGATACATTGAAACAACACTCCAACCAGGTAAAGGCAATTATCAGTTCATCAGCTATTGGCTGGTATGGAGCAGATAAAGAAAATGAAAAATATTTTATAGAAACAGATCCACACACAGATGATTTTTTGGGGCAAACCTGTTATGAATGGGAACAAAGTATCGATGCCGCTTCTCTTCTGAATATCCGTGTTTGCAAATTAAGAACCGGCATTGTTCTAAGCAATGATGGAGGGGCTTTGAAAGAATTTAAAAAACCCATCAGATTTGGAATAGCTGCTATTTTGGGAAGTGGTAAACAAATGATTAGCTGGATACATATCGATGACCTGTGCCGGCTATTTCTA
Organism: Ferruginibacter sp.; assembly: GCA_031373525.1. Taxonomy (GTDB): domain Bacteria; phylum Bacteroidota; class Bacteroidia; order Chitinophagales; family Chitinophagaceae; genus Ferruginibacter. The sequence goes on along the minus strand of JANMMS010000088.1, from coordinate 57,140 downwards.
TTTGCCATGGAAAGTAATTCAATGGCCGGCCCATATAATGCAGTTTCAACTTCACCCGTTAGCAATAAAGAACTTACTCTTACACTGGCCCGGGCATTAAAAGGAAATTATTTTATTCCGGTACATGTACCCGGTTTTATTTTAAAATTAGCGCTCGGTAAAAGCAGTATTGAAGTGTTGAAAAGTAATACCGTTAGTAATCAAAAAGTAAAAGAAGCCGGGTTCACTTTCCTATATCCAAGCATCGAATCTGCCATCCGGGAATTGACAGGAAAATGATCACAGGTCTGATTTAATAATACTCCTTCTGCTAAGCATAAAAAACAATACCACGTAAGATATTGCTAAGATGATTACAAGCCAGGTATAATCTGTAGGAAGGTTTCCTTTAGCAAAGGATTTTATGGGATTATCAGGAAAAGTCAATAAACCATCCGAAGCATTCATGGGTAAATAATCGCCCATACTTCCCAGGTCGATCCCATTATCGGCCCTCAATTTCAAACTCCATACATCCAGCAATTGCGATATGATATTTTCAGCACCGAGGTAAATAAAATAGAGGCCGATCGCAAAGCCGGTTCTTCTTATCCATACCGAAATCAATATTGCCAGTAAGTTATATGACAATGCTTTTAAGAGGAAATAGCCAACATGAGAGAATCCATGTAAAGAGAAAGCGGATCCTGAAAACAATCCAAAAAGCAATGCAGTAATGATCACCAGTAAGGTTGTTACAAGTGCTGCAATAATTGCCAAAGCAATTTTTACACTGATGAATTCCTGCCTGCTCCATCCATCAATGATATTTTGCCTGTTGGTGCGGTATGTAAATTCATTGGTAACTAAAATGATCAGCAGCAATGCCGGCAGCATCAACAACCAGCCGGTTGCATAACTGGTGGTTTGCCAGGTCATATCGAAATTATACGGACTAAACTTTGAAACCAAACCACCCGTATTTATTTTTCCAATAATATTCTTATTAACACTAAAAACAATATAATTGGTAGTAAGAACGCCCAAAGCAAAAAAACTGCTTAGCACAATAAAGGCATTATAGTTCTTAAGTTTAAGCCATTCTGTTTTTAATAATTTTTGCATTGACTGGTATTATTTTCTGAAAATATTTTTATGTGATCAATTGGTCAGTTCAAGGAATTTGGTTTCGAGGCTTTTCTTTTTTAGTTGCAAATGTGACAATACAATTCCGTTATTAAAACAAAATTGATTTACGGCTGCAAGGTCTGCTGTTCCGGAAGGGAAATACAGCTTTACTTCCTTATCAGTACTGTCTACCTTGATACATCCTTTCATTTGAGACAGCACATTCTTTAATTGATGCAAATCTGCGGAGATAACTTCAACCAGGTCTTCATTTACCAATATTTCATTTACATCACCGTAAGTGATCAGGTTACCCTGTTTTAAAATAGCAACATGGGTACATACTTTTTCTACTTCATCGAGCAGGTGGCTTGCCATGATGATCGTTTTACCATCCTGTGATAATTTTTTTATCAATTCCCTGATCTCTGCAATACCAACTGGATCAAGGCCATTGGTTGGCTCATCAAAAACAAGTACATCCGGATTGCCCAGTAAGGCGGAACCAATAGCAAGCCGTTGTTTCATACCCAGGCTGTATGTACTGAAGTTCGAATTTTTTCTTGCTGACAGATTTACAATTTCCAAAACCCTGTCTATATCATCATAACCCCGTTCTTTAATGGATGCAGCTATTCTTAAATTCTGTACTGCAGATAAATAATGATAAAAATTGGGTGTTTCCAATAAAGTACCGATCTGTTTCCGCTGGATATTTGTTGGCTCTTCTCCGAATATCTTATACCCGCCGCCGGATGCTTTTAAAACATCCATTACAATTCCAAGCAAGGTAGTTTTTCCGCTTCCGTTTGGGCCAAGGATACCGAATACCGTTCCTTTTGAAACAGAAAAACTAACATTCTTCAATGCTTTTATGGCACCATAATTTTTTGAAAGGTTCTCTACAGTTAATATCTCCATCTTGTAATAATTTCAATTTTCCGCATCAAGATAAATGTTTTTATGTAAGTGTTGAATGATAAAAATGATAAAAGGTAAATTAATACTGATGTGCATCATGCCAAATGGATGTAAATTCTCCCAAAACAGCCCGGCCATTTTCATCAAAATTCAATTCCTGGAGCCGCAAGTCTTTGATATCGGTCAATAAAACTTTCCGATGAAATGGGTCCATTGTTCCACCTTTTAATCCCGGTGCTACCGAAGGGTCATATTGAAAATGCGGATCTACAAGGGTTCCCCGTGGATACATGATCCCGGGCGTTCCCTGCCCCCTGATATCAATATTTTCGGGATGATCCAACCCCAATGTATGCCCGAATTCATGGGCAGCTGTGGAAGAATTATTCAACAGGTTTTCTAATTTAAAATAACCGGTATTACTGTTAATGCCATCTACAAATGAAATATTCCCATTGGCATATTCTTCAATCCTGAAATAATTTTTCCGGGGATCAACATTTTCATATACTTCTATATCTGTAAGCCCCTGGGAAAAAGATCCCCTGATGACGAATTTCACCGAATACCATTCATGATTGATCCTGATAACTGCTGCGGGTTCATTCCAATGTAATACTACATCTGAAGCAATTTGTTTTGCGAGCAATTCATTGGCAGCATTGCCATAAAAGATCAGGTCGGCATAAATAGTAATCGTAAGCTCCTTTTTATTTAGTTCCGCTTCGCCCATTATTTAATAATTCAAGATCTTAGTACAAGAATACTTGTCATTGCGAGGAACGAAGCAATCTAACCGGATTTTGATGATAATTGAGATTGTTTCAATTCGTTCGCAATGACGAACCACTTTTAAAACCAACAATCATTACTATTTTAAATTTTGCATAAAATAATCAGTCAGCTTTTGGTATAAATGAACCCTGTCTTTTCCCAATACATTGTGTTCATGCCCGGGATATATCATGTAATCAACCTGAACGCCCTTCTCAACAGCAGCCTTTACAAAATTCACCGAATGTTGTTGTACAACTACCGGATCCTGCAAACCGTGGATCAATAAAAGTTTCCCTTTTAATTTTCCTGCCTGTTTTATTAAGTTAGTTTCTTCATATCCCTCAGGATTTTCCTGTGGCGTATCCATGTATCTTTCTCCATACATGATCTCATAATATTTCCAATCCATCACCGGTCCTCCGGCTACTGCAGCTTTAAATATGCCGGGATGATTCAACATGAAATCGGTAGTCATGAATCCTCCATAACTCCAGCCAAATAAACCCATATTATTTTTGTCAGTATATGGAAGACTGTTTAAATAATCGATTCCCTTCATCATGTCTTCCATTTGCATTTTACCGGCATGACGAAATATAGATTGTTCAAATGCTCTTCCACGGTTACTGCTGCCTCTAGTATCTAAAGTAAAAACCACGTATCCTCTTTCTGCCATGTACTGGAACCAATAATCTCCTGCTCCAGCATTCCAGCTATTGAGTATCATTTGTGCATGAGGGCCTCCATACCAATATACAATTACAGGATATTTTTTTGTGCTGTCGAAATTCGCCGGTTTGAACATGCGGCAATAAAGGTCTGTTCCTTCATTGTTCTTTATTGTGAAGATACTTAACTGTCCAACTGCATAACTTGCCAAAGGATTTGCAGACTGTAATAAAGTTCTTGTTTTACCAGAGGCAGTTTCAATAAGCCGAATAGTCCGGGGGTTTTGAGGTCCGCTGAAATTATCAATTATAAATTCTCCTGATGAACTTATGCTTGTATTGTGAACATAATATTCCTGAGTTAACCTTTTTGTCATTCCTTTTTCAAGGTCAAGCAGGTATAGGTTCTTTGTAATGGGTGATTCTTCTGTTGAAACAAAAAACAAATTGGATCCTTTTGAATCAAACCCTTTTACATCCAGCACTTCCCAGGAACCTCTGGTAAGTTGTTTTATCAATGTACCATTAATATTGTATAAGTAAAGATGATTCCATCCGTCTTTTTTGCTTTGCCAGATAAACTGGCCGGAATTATTTTTTACAAACAACATTGGAACCATCGGTTCAACATATTTGGTATCAGTTTCTTCAAACAATGTTTTTATGAAATCACCTGTAGTGGCATTGTATTGATTTAACCACATATGATTTTGCTCCCGGTTTACAATGGCAATAAAAACAAATGTATCATCCGGGCTCCAGGCAATATTGGTAAGATATTGCTCAGCGGGTTCCCCTGTTTTTAACCAGGTTGTACTTTTTGTAACCGCATTATAAACACCCACGGTTACCTGGTGGCTTTTGCCGCCCGCCATAGGATATTTTATATTTTCATTTTTGGCTGGGTATGCTGTCCAGTCAATAACAGGATAATCTGTTACCATACTTTGATCCATGCGGTAAAAAGCAAGCTTTTGACCATTGTTGCTCCAAAAAGTTCCTTTATTTATCCCAAATTCATCCCGGTGAACAGAAGAAGCATAGACGATATCTTTTGTACCATCCGTTGTAACCTGTTTAGTGTCGCCATTTTTTGTTATAAATAAATTATTATTATCAACGTATGCAATAAATCCGTCGCCGCTTTCTTCCACATGTTCCTTGGAAGAAATATTTTTATCCAATAATATTTTAAAAGAAGCATCTGCAGTATTGAAAGCATATTTCTGCCCTTTTATAGTAACTATCCATTTGTCAACGTTCACTTGCATGGGAGGTAATGTGGCAACAGTATCAATAGCGGCAGATCGCAATCTTTGGTTAAATTGCCCCAGTGTTAAATAGGTTGATTCTACCTTGTTTTTAAAATTACCCTTCATCCAAGTTTCAACTCCATCCGTTTTTTTCAGATATAAATAATCATTTGTCCCTTTGATAAATTGAAGCTGACGGAGGTTTTCAGCGGCCAGGGTTGTTCTTGCATTTAACATAGCATCTTCCATACTGAGCATTTTTTGCTGGGCGTTGGAGATATAATTTACCGTCATTAAAATGAGAACTACAACGTATTTTTTCATTTAAATTGTTTTTTTGAATAAGATAAAAGTAAGTCATTCGTGCATTCGTGACAAAAGTTGTTGTCACGAACGAATGCATATGAAAGTTGATATTAATTATACTTCTTTCAATATAACAGTTTCCTCACTAACCTGTAGTTTATGCATCATCCCGCATTTCAATGCGAAATTATTTTTCTGATGCCCCACTGGAAAATCAAAACAAACAGGATAATTGTACCCGGTTACTTTTTCCAAAACAATTTCTTCCAGGGTTTTGCCAAATTCCTCGCCCGGATCATCAGGTTTTATTTTAAATCCACCAATGATCAAACCTTTTAGTTGTGAAAGCTTGCCCGTTCTTTCCAGGTTCCAGAACATCCGGTCTATGCTATATAAATATTCACCTGTGTCTTCTACAAACAATAATTTATTTTTTGTACTAATGTCGCTGGCACTTCCTGCAAGGGTTTCCAGAGTCTTTAAATTTCCTCCAACCAATTGGCCTTTTGCAATGCCGGGCTTATTAAATCTATTTGGCGTAATTGTATATTCCATTTTTTTCCCGGAAAGACAATCCTGTATAGACTCAATTGTATCTTTTTGCACTTGTTCAGCAAGACTCCAATCAGAAGGGAAACTATTGCACATTTTTGAATGGATCGTTGCAATATTATATTGCCTGTTAATGTGGCTGTGCAATACCGTTATATCGCTAAATCCTATGATCCATTTCGGGTTCAACAAGTATTTTTTAAAATCTAATTTATCAATGATCCTGACAACCCCATAACCGCCCCTGGCACACATAATGGCATTAATATTTTTATCGTCCAGCATTTGCTGAAATTCATGAAAACGTTCTTCATCTGTACCCCCCTGGCTGAAATTTTTTTTTCCAACAACAGCTCCAACTTTTATCTGATAACCCCATTCTTTCATTTTATTAATTGCCGGTTGAATGTCTTCCAGGCTGATAAAGCCGGCAGGGCAGGTAATACCAATTGTATCTCCATTTTTAAGATATGGAGGAACTTGAAGAGATACTTCATCAGTTAAGTTCAAATCCAACTTATCGCCAGATAATTGAGCATATCCACTTACAGATAAACCAAGTGGTAACAACCCGCTTATAAAATTTTTCCGGTCCATATTCTAAAGTTAAAGAAAAGCATTCAGCAGCGTATCTGCCATAGATTGGATATTAAAAATACATTCCGATAGATTGCCTGATATGTTGCTGGCTTACTTTTTGATACCGTCTGAGAAAAACATACGGATTATTATGGATGTGCTGAATTTATACCGTTATAGCTGTTCTGATCAAAAAGCGGGTAGTCATTACCATCTACAAATCCGTCGCCGTTAAAATCTGTTGCAATATATACAAATGCAATTCCATTAAAAGCATCACTATCAAATGAAGGATAATCGTTTCCATCAATGAAATCGTCCTGATTCAGGTCTCCCGTATAAAATGCATACAAGCCCGTCTCAATCATTACCTGGTTATTATTCATGGCTTTGTTTGCAGATAAAGTGAAGTCGTATAATGGCGATGCTCCATTAATTGTTACCGGTGCTGCACTCCAGGTCTGAAGAGAATTCCTGTGTTTGATCGCAAGATAGTATGATCCCGGAGTATGTGTAAGGTTTGCTGATATTGTTCCATTAGTTAATAAAAGAACTTTTTTACTGTTAACCATTGCAAAAGTTGCCGGGTCATGTAATTCCACAACAAGTGTATCTGTTTCATTTGACTGAGCACTCACTCCCTGGTTCATCAATACCGGCTTCATGAATCCACCACTTGAATAATAACCCTGCAGGTATAATTTTAAGTTAATCAATACATTTTGGGCAGTACCCATACCATAAAGGGATCCGCCATTACCGGAAACAGGAGCGCCTATATTATTTAGTAATGCATTATTAGTCCCATTGACAGAACTCCATTGGATACCGTCATAAAAAAATCCTCTTAAATTAGCTTCTGTACCGAAAATATCAACGGGATCGGCATATTGACCTATTGCATTTATAGTTCCGGTTATTCCGGTTCTGGTAATTGGCCAATATGCATTCAGATAATCTGTTGTGCCGGAAGGTTTATTTGGATGAGCTACAGCAAGCGCTTTTACCCCAACTTTGCCTCCACTGAAAGTAGCTGATACTGTTGAAATATAAACCGGGCGGTAAGTTGATGAAATCCCAACCGGGATCTCGGAAGCAGTAACATTTCCTGTTAATTCTTTAAATACCTGGCCGGTATTGTTTGTTTCAATAAACTTACCATTACCCATTCCGCCAGAAGTGGCTATATCTGATAGTGTCAAATTAAAATTCCCGGCAATTATCTTTCCAAGCACAAAGTTTAATGAATTTTGTATTCTCAGATTTGAAGTCAGAATAATATTTTGTGCATTGTTAATTTCCAAATTTTGAATGGTAAAGCCATTCATGTTTACATTTTGGCTAACTGTTCCTTTCAATATTATCTTACCAGGGCCTCCAACATTTTTAGTGCATGACAAATGACCTTGTAAATTAACAGAAGCGCCTGATTGAATAATCAAACTACCGCCATTAACTTGCAATTGTCCGTATGCCTGAAATGTAATTAAACAAGTACAAAGAATAAAAACATAAAATAAGTTATTCCTTCTCATTGAATTTTACTTTAAAACAAATCGATTTTATAAAACCCTTAGTTACACTAAAGATAATTTATTGAAACCACTCTAAAAAATTACACTAAAAAAAGAAAATATTGATTTTTACAGGATTAAAAAGGAAGTTGTAACATTATAGCCCGGGAAAAAGAAATCTCTTTTAAGAAAACTAAACCTGAACATACTTCTTGACATTAATTTCAAGTTTATATAACATTAGATCTTTTAATTGTTTCATTTATACCAAGTTTACTCAAATTTTAATAAAATGCTATACATTAGTGCAACGATTGTTTAACTGCTTAATCCCACATTATGGATAATTCTATTTACATAGCCGACTTGCATAAAGTAGGCATGAATGACATTGAACAGGTAGGAGGCAAAAACGCCTCACTGGGCGAGATGCTCCAAAACCTTAACCAGCTTGGCATACAGATTCCCGGCGGTTTTGTTGTAACCGTTGCGGCTTATCGTGAATTTATCAGGTACAATAATTTAGATGAAGCTATCCATAAGATCATCAACAATATTAAACTCGATGATATTGAATCATTGCGCCGTGGTGGCCTGCAGGCAAGGCAGCTTTTAAAGAATGCAAAATTTCCACGTGATCTCAGTGATGCTATTATTGAAAAATATAATGAACTGAGCAAGTTATACGATCAGGACATCACAGATGTGGCAGTTCGTTCATCAGCCACTGCAGAAGATCTGCCGGATGCTTCTTTTGCCGGTCAACAGGAAACATACTTGAATGTTCGAGGCCCTGCACCATTGATGAACGCAGTACGAAATTGCTTTGCTTCCATTTTTACAGACCGTGCCATCAGTTACCGCCAGAGTTTTGGGTATGATCATTTCAGTATCGGTCTTTCTGTATGTATACAAAAAATGGTTCGAAGTGATCTTGGTGCATCGGGTGTTGCATTTTCATTGGATACAGAAAGCGGATTTAAAGACGTTGTTGTCATCAATGCATCTTTTGGATTAGGTGAAATGATCGTTCAGGGTTCAGTTTCTCCGGATGAATACATCGTATTTAAGCCCACCTTGCAAAAAGGATTCAGCAGCATCATCGAAAAAAAACTGGGCAAAAAAGATAAGATGATGGTTTATGGCGATAACCCTGATGAACGTGTACAGATCATTCATGTTGAAAAGCCTTTACAAGACCGCTATTGTTTAAAAGATGAACGCATTATTCAACTCGCCCAATGGGTAACAAAGATCGAAGAGTATTACAGCAAATTAAAAGGACATTGGTGCCCGATGGATGTGGAGTGGGCTGTTGACGGATTGACCAAGGAATTATTCATTGTACAGGCAAGGCCTGAAACGATCCATTCTCAAAAAGATTTTTCAAAAATTACAGAATATGTAATGGATGAAAGTTCTCCCCGTAAAACATTGTTTAAAGGAATAGCTGTTGGCGATAAGATCGGGTCAGGAAAAGTATCTATTCTTTTTTCACTGGATAAAAGGGTAACTGAAGGCCACGAGTTCCAGGCTGGTGATGTACTGGTTACAGATATGACCGATCCGGATTGGGAACCGATCATGAAAAAAGCTTCTGCCATTATAACCAATAAAGGAGGAAGAACATGCCATGCTGCAATTGTTGCAAGAGAACTGGGTGTACCGGCCATAGTTGGTTGTGGTAATGCAACAGATATATTAAGTACCGGTCAAATAGTTACTGCATCCTGTTGTGAAGGAGATGAAGGCATTATTTATGAAGGAAACATTCCGTATAAAAAAATTGAAACAGACCTGAATGATCTGCCAAAAGTGAAAACACCCATCATGTTGAATGTGGCTTCTCCAAATCTTGCTTTCCGTTTCTCTCATTTGCCCAATGCCGGTGTTGGTTTGGCCAGGGAAGAATTCATCATAAACAATTATATACAAATTCACCCGATGGCTTTGTTGAAACACAAAGAACTCAATGATGCCGAATTGACCGCAACTATAAAAAAAATGATCCGTGGATTTGAAAATGAAGAAGATTTCTTTATTCAAAAATTAAGTTATGGTATTTCAAAAATTGCTGCTGCATTTTACCCTAATAAAGTGATCGTTCGTTTCAGCGATTTTAAAAGCAATGAATATTATAACTTATTAGGCGGAAAATATTTTGAGCCGCATGAAGAAAATCCGATGATCGGATGGAGAGGAGCCAGCAGGTATTATTCTGAAAAATACAAAGAAGCATTCGGGCTTGAATGTAAAGCGATCAAAAGGGTTAGAGAAGAAATGGGTTTGACAAATGTGGTTGTAATGATCCCTTTTTGCAGAACGGTGGATGAGTTACATAAAGTTCATGATGTAATGAAAGAATATGGATTAGAGAGAGGCAAAGAAGGACTGGAACTTTTTTTAATGGCAGAGATCCCTTCAAATGTGATCATGGCAGAAGAGTTTGCCCAACATATAGATGGATTTTCTATTGGTTCCAATGACCTGACGCAATTGACACTTGGGCTCGACAGAGATTCATCCCTGGTGGCTCATTTATATGATGAAAGAAATCCTGCTGTTAAAAGATTACTCAGCATGCTGATCACAACTGCAAAAAAAATGAAGGTTAAAGTGGGTATCTGCGGGCAGGGGCCTTCTGACTTTCCAGATTTTGCACAGTTCCTCGTTGAGCAAGGGATCGACAGTATCTCTGTTACACCGGATTCGGTTGTAAAAACAGTGAAAGCGATAGCAGAAGTAGAGAAAAGTATGAGTTAGTATTATTTTTATAGAATTTAGACAGCCAATGCCTGCATTGGCTGTTTTAGTTTGGGCAATGAAATGGTTTATGGTATTTTTGCAACCGAAATTGCTTGTTGCTATTGATGCAATGATTAAATCCGTTAATGATTAATAATGATCAGGGGCAATAACTTAAAAAAAATGTTGTTCAATGGTATTCGGCATAAGTGAATCCCGATAAACCGGGATAATAACGACACAAAAATGATGCGTAAAGAACCTGTGACGACAAATAAAAAATAACATGAACGAACCGAAAAGATATTTAATCACTTCAGCACTTCCTTATGCCAACGGGCCCAAGCACATTGGCCACCTGGCAGGAGCTTACCTGCCTGCAGATATATATGTACGCTATCTGCGTGCAAAGAAAAAAGATGTTGTTTATGTTTGCGGAAGTGATGAACATGGCGCTGCGATAACCATACAGGCCATGAAAGAAAACACAACCCCACGGGAAATTGTAGATAAATACCACGCCATGTTGAAAAACAATATGGCCGACCTGGGTATTTCTTTTGATATTTATCACCGTACATCAGAACCGATTCATCACGAAACAGCACAGGAATTTTTTACTGCATTAAATGATAAAGGAGACCTGGAAAAAAAAGAAACTGAACAATTCTTTGATGAGGAAGCAAAGACATTTTTAGCTGACCGTTATATTATTGGTACCTGCCCCGTATGTGCCAATGAAAATGCATATGGTGACCAGTGTGAAAAATGCGGTACATCTTTAAGTCCCGAGCAATTGATCAACCCCCGCAGCACTTTAAGTGGTAATTCTCCAATAAAAAAACTCACTACACATTGGTACCTGCCTTTGAACAGGCACGAAGATTTTTTACGTAAATGGATACTCGAAGAGCATGTAGCAGACTGGAAAGCGAATGTTGTAGGGCAATGTAAAGGATGGATCGAAGCGGGACTTCAACCACGTGCAGTAACAAGGGACCTGGATTGGGGTGTTCCTGTACCGGGTGCTCCCGGTAAGGTTTTGTATGTATGGTTTGATGCACCGATCGGTTATATAAGCGCTACCAAACAATGGGCATTAGATAATGGAAAAGACTGGAAACCTTATTGGTATGATACCGATACAAAACTTGTTCATTTCATTGGAAAGGATAATATTGTTTTTCATTGTATCATTTTTCCTGTTATGCTTAAACTTCATGGAAATATATTACCCGAAAATGTGCCCAGCAATGAGTTCATGAATCTGGAAGGAGATAAAATGAGTACCAGTCGTGGATGGAGTATTGAAATGGATGAATACATCAATGACTTTGTGAAAAAAGAAAATGGAGGAAATATGATGGTGGATGCACTGCGATATTACCTTACCGCCATTGCACCGGAAACAAAAGACAGTGAATTTACCTGGAAAGGCTTCCAGGATGCTTTGAACAGTGAACTGGTTGCCGTTTATGGTAATTTTGTTAACCGCACTTTTGTGTTGATGCATAAATTGTGTAAAGGAAAAGTACCTCCATTGCATGTTGAGTTAATGGACGATGTTGATAAAAAAATGTTTGAAGAAATTGCACTGACTAAAACCAACATTGAAAGAGCCATTGAAGGATATAAGTTCAGGGAGGGCTTAAGTGAAGTGATCGATCTTGCCAGGAAAGGTAATAAATACATGCAGGAAAAAGAACCCTGGATCGTTGCTAAACAGACAAACGACCACGGACAACCGACTACCGAAGCTCAGCATAAAATTGATAATTGTTTACACATTTGCTTACAACTTACAGCAAACCTGGCAGTCTATATAAATCCTTTCTTACCTTTTACAGCAAAGAAAATGATCTATATGATGAAAGTAGTGGAAAAAATACTTGATTGGGAAAATGCGGGAAAGTCAAAATTACTGAGTGTTGGTTATTCATTAAGGCCACCCGAATTGTTATTCAGGAAACTGGATGATGCAGAAGTAACATTACAAATTGAAAAATTAAAAGCGAAAAGCGAAAAATTAAAAATGGAAGATAAAACGACGACCGGCGATACCCCTACTGAAGGGCTTGCAGCTAAAGGCTTACAGCTAAAGGCAGAGATCTCCTTCGATGATTTTGCAAAGATCGATCTGAAAGTGGGCACCATTACTACAGCAGAAAAAGTTGAAAAAGCTGATAAACTGTTAAAACTGGAAGTTGACCTTGGATTTGAAAAACGAACGATTGTAAGTGGCATTGCATTACATTTTGAACCTGCTGCAATCATAGGTAAACAGGTTGTAGTTGTAACAAACCTTGCTCCCCGTAAAATGAGGGGAATTGAAAGTAACGGTATGATCCTGATGGCAGAAGATGCAACTGGTAAATTAAAATTTATTAATCCTGATGAAGCCACTGCCAATGGAAGTGGTGTGAGTTAAGTTTTCATTGCACGAATTACAGGCACGAATTACACGAATTATGCATCCAGCGTAACTCCAAATACGTGTAACCTGACTTCCGGCAGTTAGAGTTAGGTTCAAGTTTATAAGTTTATTTAAAAGATCCCGATTTATTATAATGGTAAGAAGCCGTTTGTAAAAATGCTTTCATAAATATTGTGAGCGAATCCACATTTGAATTGTAAGGGCCGTTTACAAGATTATTATTGCGGGACAGATCTTTTTTGTAGTTAAAACAATACTCCGGTTTACCGGTAAACGTATTAAAACCCAATACATAACTGCTGTCAAATGCCTGGCACAATACTGAGTTTTGTATAGAAAATACTACCCTATTCATATCAGGATCTTTTTTCAGTAAATTTTCTCCATACGATATAAACGGTTTTGTGTTACCTGAAATAGATAAGATGGTATTTAAAATATCAAACTGGCTAACGGGGGCAGTAATTAATTTCCCCTTAGGATCACCGGGGTCATAAATGAGTATGGGAATATGAAAACTCTGGACCACATCGTTGGTTAAAAACCTGGCGTCGGGGTCCATCCAATGATCTGAGCAAAAAATAAAAACCGTATTTGCAAACCAGGTTTGTTGAGCAGCATCATGAAAGAATTTTTCGAGACATTCATTGTAATAACTCATGCTTTTCATCTGGTCTGAAAAATTCTTAACCGGAAACTTTTCTTTATAATCTTTTGGAAGGTTATTGGGGTAGTGTGTTGAAATATTGTAATTAATTGCAAAAAAGGGCTGCTGCATTTTATTTACCTGATTACCCATAAAATCAAGTACGTATTTATCATGCAAACCCATGCTGTGGCTATCCATACGATCATGCCCGGGAATCTTTTCTTTACTATAATAATGCTGAATACCAAGCCAGTTGGCACATTTGGCAAATCCAAAATCATCAAAGTTATCGCCAATGAAAAATGAAGATGTGTACCCCCGGTTGTCCAGTGAATTACCAACAGAAGTGATCTTCATAGAAGCATAATTTGAATGATACAATGGGATGTCAGTTAATGTTGGAATTCCCGCAAGTATCGATGTTATCCCTTTATTAGAACTACGTCCAAAACTATACGCATTATTATAGTATTTACCAACACTAACCAATGAATCGAAGAAAGGCATAGTGACTTTATATTTTCCGGATTCATGAAAAAAATCTTCGGGTACACTTTCCATGATAAACAATACAATATTTTTCTTTATAGTATCTGAAGAAGAAGCAGTTTTATAAACCGGTATAAATTTGTGTGCAAGGCTATCAGGCATGTAATTATTGATATGTACAATGGCTTCATCTTTTCTGTAAACGGAATAAATGAATGTGTGAAAAGAATTTTGTACAAATTGCAGTTCAATACTATTCAATTCCACCAGTGGATGTGTAGGAATCAGTTTATTCCTTCCGGAGGCAAAAAAGATTAAACAACAAAATAACATGATAACAGCAGCAAACAAAAACCTTTTCCCTTCATGAAATTGTTGTAAAATTTTTCTATGTATCCGAAACAACAGATAAAATAAAAAAGCAGCAATAACTAACCCAATGATCGTTGAATAAAAATTCTTAAGGATTGTTTTTTGAAAAAGGTGTTGTATAACATATAGCAGATCAGCATCTGCCCGCTGCAAATGAAAATGAAAATAAAAAACATCAACCAGGTTAAGAAAAATACAAAGAAAATTGATTGTAAGGAATATGGCTGTTACTATTATGACCAGTGGCTTTTTTAATTTAACCAAAGAAAGCAAAGCCAAAATTACAATAAATGGAGTATTGATCATTAATAACACCAACCCATCATTAGCAAAGGACCATTTTAGTATTTTAAAAACATTGCCTGTAGTAATAACTGATGGAATACCTGTTAATGGAGTATTATAGAAGTAAAATATTGTTTTGAGAAAAAACAGTAAAATGAGTAGCTTTAATAAGAATATGACCGCTGCTTTTTCATTTTTTCTAAAAGAGTAATAATTGTAATTTAATAAACCCCGTTTCATTAAAACTATTTAAACAAATGAATAAGAAGATTACATGAAAAAATTTGGTTTTATAACAAACAAATATACCGTATCAGTTTTAATACTGTTGTGTTTGTTACTGGCCGATATCCTTTTACATAAAGGAATGAGCAGGGTTATCATACCTTCTGGTTTTACTGATAAGGTTTGCCCGGTAAATCTGCCACTGTGCAGCAAACCGCTTGTTCCAAAAGATAAACATTGGATCAAAGCTGTAGATAATATTTCAATGATGCAAAAACTACCGGTTAATGCTGCCGGTATTGAATGCGATGTTTATTTTGACAACCTGAAAAATCATTTCGAGGTGTATCACGATTCTTCTGCACCTTCCACTTTAAATCTTGACACACTGTTGTCAGTTTATAACTTAAAAAAGCTGCAAGCCAATGTCTGGCTGGATTTTAAAAATCTTTCAGCAGAAAATTCAATGAATTCTTTACTTGAAATAACAAGGTTAAAAAATAAATACAATCTTTTCAACCAGTTAATTATTGAATCAAATAGCCCGCAATTCTTACAGGTATTTTGTGATAGCGGGTATTTCACCAGTTATTATGTGCCATTTTTCAATCCATACCAGGCAACTGAAAAAGAAATCATACAATTTGCCGGTATCGTACGAAACAACCTGGAAAAATTTCCAACTGCTGCACTTTCAGGATATTATTTCCAATATCCGGTTTTAAAAACATATTTTCCAAATTACCCGATACTTACCTGGGCTGATGATGCTTCAGTAAGTATTGTTTCCTATTTGTTTAAGCGGCAACTGGAAAACGATGAAAATATCAAAGTGGTATTATACCCTTTTAGAGACTAATCATAAATCATGCAAATATTTGCAAAATCACTTTTTTTAAAACAATGTAAAATGACTATAAAAATTAAACTGATCAGCTTTTTGCTATTACTTTGTTACAACAGTATGGCTCAGGAATCCAATGCATATTTAATACCGTACAGGCAAGGTAATCTTTGGGGGTATTCAACTCCCGATAAAAATATTATTATTAAACCGGTATATAAAGAAGCAAACTGGTTTTCGGAAGGCTTTGCTGCAGTAAAAGTGGGTAACAAATATGGTTATATTAACAGCCTGGGTGTATTGATGATACCTGCGAAATTTACAATCGCAAAATCATTCAGGAAAGGTTATATACCTAAGGCAAATAATACGAATGGCGACACTGTTTTATTTGCCGGTGCCTCCTTGAAAGAGGATGGATATGAAATATGCATCAACCAAAAAGGCAAAACCATGCTGAAATGCCCGGCCATGAATGAAATTAATTATGAAGAAAACCGAATCCCCGTAAAAACCATTTCCAAACAAAAGAATTATTCGCTATCCAACAGCGAAGGTTATTTCGACAAGGTAACAGATGATTACAAACAGGAAGGAAGCGATGAAATATTTTATGTCGCAATCAAGAATAATATGTATGGCGTAATAAACAGTAAGTTCGAAAAAATTATTCCGTATGATTATTCTTCTATTATAACTTTCAAAAACGGTAAATCAACTTATTTACAGGTAACAAAAAACAATCTGAACGGCATACTCAAAGAAAATGGACAAGTTGTAATCCAAACGGACTATTCGGTTCTATCTGTAATTGAAGGACTCAATGGTAAAAACTATATTCTCCTTCAGCAAGGCGATAAATATTTTTTAAAAGACCTGGCAAATAATGATATTATTACTGGTGATTATTCAAACATTTTGTATGAAAAAAAGGGAGGGTTCGTTTTAACCGGAGTGAATGGCCTTAAAGGCTATTATTTTATGAATGATTTTCTCATTCAGCCAAAATATAAAGACATCAGGATGATCGTGGAAGGTAAATATTTACAGGTAAAGACCATTGCTGATAAAACAGGGTATGTTAATGCAAATGGGGATGAATATTTTACAGAATAACCAACCTTTTCATTAGAAGTAAGGCTCCGTTGGAATAGCGGGGCTTTTTATTAAATAACTTTTATACTTGCATATTTTTTTCTTTAAAGCACAATATAAAATTCATAACTTCGAATTTATAAATAGTTGTTTAACTAACTAATTTTTACATGTCAAACAGGAACATTAAGAGAATAGCTGTATTAGGAAGTGGAGTAATGGGGAGTAGAATTGCTGCACATTTTGCCGGCATTGGCCTCCAGGTATTGTTGCTTGATATTTTACCTAAAGAAATAACAGCAGACGCAAAACCCGCTGAAAGAAATAAAATTGTGAATGATGCGCTCGCTGCTGCAATCAAATCAAATCCTTCTCCGGTTTACCATAAAGATGTAATTAAAAAGATCAGAACCGGCAATTTCACGGATAATATGAAAGATATTGCAGGTGCTGACTGGATCATAGAAGTAGTTGTTGAAAGGCTTGATATCAAACAATCTATTTTTAATGAAGTTGAAAAATACCGCCGGCAGGGTACATTGATCACTTCAAATACTTCCGTGATACCAATTCATTTAATGGCTGAAGGGCGAAGCGAAGATTTTAAAAAACATTTTTGTGGTACACACTTTTTCAATCCTCCCCGTTACCTGAGGTTACTTGAAATTATTCCCACCTCTTTTACGGATCCCGAAATCATTGATTTCTTAATGCATTATGGCGATCTGTACCTGGGTAAAACAACTGTTCTTTGTAAAGATACCCCTGCATTTATTGCAAATCGTATTGGCGTTTTTGGTATGATGGCCATTATGAATACCATGGAAAAATTACAGCTCAGTGTTGATGAAATTGATGCTTTAACAGGACCTGTTATCGGAAGGCCAAAATCTGCAACCTTTCGTACGGCTGATGTTGTAGGTATTGATACGCTGGTGAAAGTTGCCAAAGGTGTTTATGATAATTGTCCGGATGACGAGGCAAAGGAAAAATTTGTGATCCCTTCCTGGTTAAATAAGATGATTGAGAACAACTGGCTGGGAGATAAAACCGGGCAGGGTTTTTTTAAGAAGATCAAAGGATCAGATGGCTCAAAAGATATACAAGTACTCAATCTCCAAACCCTTGAATATGAACCACGCAAAAAACCAAAATTTGCAACTTTAGAAACAGCCAAATCAATAGACGACCTTAAAACAAGACTAAAGGTATTGTTTAGTGGAACAGATAAAGCCGGTGATTTTTACCGCCAGTTTCATTATGCATTATTCTCTTATATATCTCATAGAATTCCGGAGATCAGCGAAGAAGTTTACCGTGTTGATGATGCCATGATGGCTGGTTTTGGCTGGGAGATCGGTGCCTTTGAAAGCTGGGACGCACTGGGGTTTGCCAAAACTACTGCATCTATGAAAGAAGCCGGATACACTGTTGCTGCCTGGATCGATGATATGCTGGCAAAAGGGATTACTTCTTTTTATAAAGTAGAAAATGGTAAGCGATCATATTATGATATCACATCAAAGGGTTATAAAACCAAGCCTGGTGCTGATACATTTATTGTGATGAAGAATTTCGATAATCAAACGATCTGGAAAAACAGCGCCTGTCGTACTTATCATCTGGGCAATGACGTACTTGGCCTGGAATGGTACACAAAAATGGGAAGCATTGGTGGCGAAGTATTGGAAGGCATTCAAAGATCAATTTCACTTGCAGAAGAAAAATATAAAGGCCTTGTCATAGCAAATGAAGGAGCCAACTTCAGTGCTGGCGCTAATGTGGCAATGATATTCATGATGGCGATTGAACAGGATTTTGATGAGATCGATATGGCCATCCGGCAATTCCAGCAAACAATGATGCGGGTACGTTATTCATCTATACCTGTTGTTGTAGCGCCTCATGGACTTGCATTGGGCGGAGCCTGTGAAATGAGTTTACATGCAGATAAAGTTATTGCTGCCGCAGAAACATATACCGGCCTCGTAGAAGTAGGTATTGGTGTGATCCCGGGAGGAGGCGGAACCAAAGAATTCGTTCTAAGGGCTGCAGATGAAATGCATAACGGTGAACCGGAAACGATCACATTACAGAACCGTTTTTTAACCATCGCAACTGCTAAAGTTGGTACATCTGCCTATGAAGCATATGATCTGGGTATTTACAGAAAAGGCACCGATGATGTAAGTATTAATATTGCACGTCGCATAGCTGAAGCAAAACAGGCTGTGATCAGTTTATATGATGATGGTTATGTTATGCCGGTTCAGCGCAATGATATTAAAGTACTTGGCCAGTCTGCGTTGGGAGCTATGTATGCAGGTATTCATGGCATGTGGCGTGGGCAATATGCAACCGATCACGATGTGGTAGTTGCTAAAAAATTAGCATATGTAATGTGTGGTGGCGACCTGAGTGAACCTACTGCTGTAAGTGAACAATATTTACTCGATCTTGAAAGAGAAGCTTTTCTAAGTCTTACCGGCGAAAAGAAAACGCTGGAAAGGATACAGAGTATATTAAAAACGGGGAAACCCCTTAGGAATTAATCAATTTGAAGATTTGAAAATTTGAATATTAAAAACTTCAAACTATTCAAACCTCATCTTCAAATCGGCTAATTTTCAAATTTTCAAATTGATGACCACAATTATTCCTCCATATTTAAAAAAAGGCGATACTATTGCCATCACCTGCCCTGCTGGTTATATGGCTAAGGAAAAAGCAGCCAAGTGTATTCATACATTACAAACCTGGGGTTACGAAGTGATGGTTGGTAAAACACTTGGCAGCAATTCTGAAAATTACTTCAGTGGCACTGATGAGGAAAGAGCAAATGAATTACAAGCTATGCTTGATGACAGATCCATTCGTGCCATATTATTTGGTAGAGGTGGTTATGGTATGGGCAGGATCATTGACAGGCTTAATTTTACAAAATTCAGGAAACATCCAAAATGGCTGATCGGTTTCAGTGATATCACTGTGCTTCATATGCATCTTTTTAATAAATACAATATTGCATCCATGCATGCCCCGATGGCGGCTGCATTCAACGATGGTGAAAATGAATTCACAAATTCACTTCGATCTGCTTTGGAAGGGAAAAAGGCTTCTTACAAAACGCAGCCACATGGTTTTAACAGAAAAGGAGAAGCCTCTGGAACACTCATAGGTGGTAACCTGGCACTACTTATAAATGTAATTGGCACTCCATCTGATTTTGATACAAAAAATAAGATCTTTTTTATTGAAGATATCGGAGAGTATATTTATAACCTTGACCGCATGCTTTATCAACTGAAAAGAAGTGGTAAGTTTAAAAAGCCGGCAGCATTGATCTTTGGCGGATTTACTGATATGAAAGATACAGAACGCCCATTTGGAAAAACTACTGAAGAAGTTTTAAAAGAAATTACAGAAGATTTTAATTTTCCGGTGTGTTTCGGTTTTCCTGTAAGCCATGTTAAGGAAAATGTTGCTTTGAAAATTGGTATTGCGTATCAATTAAAAGTAACTGCAAAAAGTACTATCCTTCAAGAAATTTAAGATAGGGATGGCCTTTTATTATTAAGATAACATCTCTATCTTAATAATGAATCCAACACCTGGTGATATTTTTCAAATTCATTCAGATTATTGTGTTTGCCATTTTCAATGGTTATGAACTGATCTCCCTTTTTTAAATATTTTTTCAACTCAATTGCACGGCGATAAAAAGTAACCCCGTCATCTGTTCCCTGGAATATGGTAACCGGTTCTTTTACATCTTCCAAATAACTCCAGGTTGGGATCATATATTCAGACATATAAGCAGCCGGGTAAATAAATGAAAAGGAATTAAAAAGATCAGGTATGCTGTAATAAGGTGTTTCCAGGATCAATTTCCTGCAATTAGTAACGGAAGCTACATAAGTTGCAATACCGGTACCAAAAGATTTACCATAAATAATAATGCTATCTGTATTGTATCTGGCAGCGGCCATTTTCTGTACCTGCAATGCCTGATCATACAATTTTTTCTCGGTTCGTTTTCCGGTACTTTTTCCAAACCCCGGATAATCTTCCATCCAAACTTCATATCCATGTTTTGTAAAATTATCTGCAAATGCTGCGTAATGTTCTACATTATTCATATTCCCATGGTAATAAACAACAACACCTTTTCTTAATGAGTCTTGTGGAAAGAATTTGATCATACTGATCGTATCCTCACTATTTACAGGAATTGAAATCTCCTGAAAAGGTTTATCAAAATCAAATACATGATCAGCATCCAGTTTTTTCGGATGAAACAGGAAAAAGCCCTGCAGGTAATACAAGACAATACCAATGAAGCAATAAACTATAATGATGATCTTTAACCAGCTAAATATTTTTTTCCTGTTCATGTACATAGGGTGTTTTTAGAATTGTAAGATATCCCTGATAAAATTATGGTACTCAGGAAAAGACGGAAGGTTATTATGGCCTCCTCCCATGATGCGGATCAGTGTTATTTTTTTCGGATTAATAGACTGTAATTTTTCACTGTTACTAATTGGTATAAGCCAGTCTTTTGTACCATGGAGAATATAAGTATGGCAATTTACCTGCCCGATCCATTTATCTGTTCGCAAATGAAATCGCAACACAAATTTCATTGGAAGTATCGGTACAAATCTTTCTAAAACTTTTTTAAAACTAAAATAAGGAGCATCCAGGATCAAATACCTGGGTTTATTGTCACTGGCGATCTTTGCTGCAAAACCGCTACCCAAGCTTCTTCCATAAACAATGATGTGTTGTTCTGTATATTGAGAAGCGAGTGTATCATAAACAAACTGCATATCGTTCAGCATATCTTTTTCAGTGCGTTTACCGGTACTTTTTCCAAAGCCCCGGTAATCAACCATTACAACATCATAGTTATACCGGAAAAAATCCTTTGCATATCGTGCCCAGCCTTTAATACTCCTGGTATTCCCATGAAAATATAATATAAGTCCATGGGGGTTTTTTACATAGAAGTGAAGCCCGTTAATTCTTACGCCTGGTTCTATATCAAAAAATAATTCCTTAAAAGGAGCATCATATTTATAAATAAAGTCTTGCTTAAGTTTTTCTGGTTTAAAAATTAATCTTTCCTGCACCAGGTAAATAATTGCCATCAGTAATATATAGCCAAGGATAATATAAAGAAGTGTATGATTCACAGTAAAAAAATATTAATCCGTCATTGCGAGGAACGAAGCAATCTAAGCAGAATTATTATAATAATGAGATTGCTTCGTTCCTCGCAATGACGATAATAGACAAAGTAACTTTAAATTCTCATTTATTGAATTCCCTTTTCCATGCATCCATGCCACCGGTAAGATTTACCAGGTTAGTAAAGTTATATTTTTGTTGGAGTCTTTGTATGGCTATCTGGCTGCGTATTCCTTTTTGACAATAAATAATTATTGGTTTGTCTCTTTCCAGTTTTTCTACATTTTCAAATAACGTATCTATAGGTATTAATATTCCGCCGATATTAAAGTCTTCGTGTTCCCATGGTTCCCTTACATCAATGAGAAGGAACGCTTCTTTTTCCTGTAATTTTTGCCGGAGTTCAAGGGCACTGATCGATTGCATGAAAAAAGTTTAATATTCATCTTCATTTTCCCAGATCCGTTTTAGTTTCAGTTTACTTACCGGTGCCACAACCAATGGGAATTTTTCAACTGCCACATTGCTCTGTTCCAATCCAAAACTCTTTTCTTCACTAACACTGATGGCTTTAAACCAGAAATAAAGCCGCATGATAATATGTTCAAAGAATGGCAATTCATTGTCCTGGCTGAGAAATTTTTCCATTACAATAAACTGGAAGTCTCCTACCACATTATTTTTTTGCT
The DNA here is from genome assembly GCA_031373525.1 of Ferruginibacter sp. Taxonomy (GTDB): domain Bacteria; phylum Bacteroidota; class Bacteroidia; order Chitinophagales; family Chitinophagaceae; genus Ferruginibacter. Next base: position 34,443 of record JANMMS010000088.1, on the reverse strand, counting down.
GACTTTCATAACGGCTGGTTATATTCACTTCACGATTGGCTACCAGGTCTTCCACAACTTTTTTAAACATCAGGTTGATGCGTGGTGCCATTCTGAATCCTAACCGGAATTCAACCCGGATAATATCGTTTGGAATGATATGTTCAACTACATATTCGCAGGTATAAGGATCATCCAAAGTATCAACATGAACAAACCAATAAATATCTGCCCGCTTGGGTTTACCACTTAATATGCTGTAAATTATTTTATGCTCTATTTCTTTTGGATTATTTGCACTGGTTAAATAAACCAGGTGTGTTGCATATTTAGGAACAGACGTATCATTACTTAGTTCTTCGATCTTTGGAATATACTCTTCAACCCTAACAAATTCAACGTAACGATTTTTAATTTTACGAGCCCGGTACCAAACGTACATAACAGAGAACATCAGAAAGCCGATCATCAATGAGATATAGCCACCATGCCTGAATTTATCCATCAATGCAATCAAAAATCCGATTTCTCCAATAAAATAAAATGCCATGAAAAAATAGATCAACACTGATTTAACCCTGTGCAAAACAAGGTAATTTGCAAACAGGATAGTAGTCATCAACATCGTAGTAATAATTGCAAGCCCATAAGCAGCTTCCATCTTGGCTGATTCCCGGAAAATAAGAACAACTCCGACGCAGCCGGCAAAAAGAAGTGTATTAATGGCAGGAATGAATATCTGTCCTTTTGCTTCTGATGGGTAATCCACTTTAAACTTTGGCCATAAGTTTAACCGAATTGCTTCATTGATCAAGGTAAATGAACCGGTAACCAATGCCTGGCTTGCAATAATTGCTGCTGAAGTAGCTATAATAACACCAGGTACAATGAACCATTGCGGCATGAGGTTGAAAAATGCATTGACACCCTCCTTATTTCTGGCAAGTTCTCCTATAAATTGCCCATTATGATGTTTCAACAGGTTTGCACCTTGCCCGAAATAATTTATCAGAAGACATGCTTTTACAAATATCCAGGAGATCCGTATGTTACCTCTTCCGCAATGCCCCAGATCGCTGTAGAGTGCTTCTGCACCTGTTGTACATAAAAATACGGCTCCTAATAGCCAAAACCCCTCAGGGTATGTAAATAAAAAATGGAAGGCATAATAAGGATTGATTGCTCTAAAAATGCCAAAGTCATCAGAGATATGAATAATACCTAAAACAGCCAGCATACTAAACCAGATTGTCATCACAGGGCCAAACATTTTTCCGATAGACGCTGTACCAAACTGTTGCATAAAAAAGAATACGATCAATATTCCAATAACGATATAAACAATTGTATTCTGCTCCATATCATGAAAACGAGGGAGTACTTTCAGACCTTCGATTGCTGAAGTAATTGATATGGGAGGAGTAATGATACCATCGGCCAACAAGGCAGCACCACCAAGCATTGCAGGAATGACCAGCCATTTTCCTCTTCGTCGTACCAATGCAAACAATGCGAATATTCCTCCTTCACCATTATTGTCAGCCCTTAAAACGAGATAAATGTATTTTACTGTTGTAAGTATGGTAAGGGTCCAGATGATCAGTGATAGAGTGCCTAAAATCAGTTCTTCGCTAATAACCCGGTCTTTAATGATGGAGTTGAAAACGTAAAGAGGTGAAGTGCCAATATCGCCGTAGATGATTCCCAGTGCTACCAATAATCCTGCAGCAGAAACCTTGTTTATGTGTTTTCCCACTAAAATATTTTTTCAATAATACCCGGCCAATGCATGCAGGGAATATACAAATGTAAAATGAATTCATTAATAAAAACGGGAATGGAGCTGAAATATTATCTGCGGTTTTTTTTGGAAGGCTTTATATATTTAAAACATCCTTCAGTATGATCATTAACCATTCCAACGGCCTGCATAAAAGCATAACAAATGGTTGAGCCAATAAATTTAAATCCCCTTTTTTTCAAGTCAGCACTTAATTGATCAGATATGTCGGTTTTTGCCGGGAGCCTGTCAATACTTTTCCATGAATTGATAACAGGTTTTCCATCCACAAAACTCCAGATATAAGTATCAAAGCTTCCAAATTCCTTTTGCACTTCTATAAAAGCCTTTGCATTGATGACAACCGAATTGATCTTAAGTTTATTCCTGACGATACCAGGGTCAAGCATCAATTTTTCGATCTTTTCCTGGTCATATTTAATAATCTTTTTTATGTCAAAATTGTCAAAATTCTTTTTATAATTTTCTCTTTTTGCCAGGATAGTTGACCAACTTAGCCCGGCCTGTGCACCTTCCAGAATTAAAAATTCAAATAATAACCGGTCGTCATGAACAGGAACACCCCATTCTTTATCATGGTATTCCTGCATTTGTTCGTTGCTATTTGCAGCCCAGGCGCATCTTTTTATCATAAATATTTTTTGAGGATGGAAGGTAAATTTATTTTACCGCAAAGGCACGAAGGCGCAAAGAAAAGATGATAAAAATTTTGCTGTACAAGAGTGCGACGCAAGGATGCTGCTATAAAATACAACTGATGGAAACATAATTATTATTTTACCATCATTCCGAGTTATCGGGTATCTCATGAGATGCTTCGTGGCATAAAATAAAAAAAATCCCTCTCGTTAAAGAGAGGGATCATATTCAAACATTTATTACAAACACATCGATTATTTGTGGTCTGACAGTGGTCTGATCATGTTATTAATAAAGTCAGACGAGGGTGTCAGACTTTATTAATCCGGTTTTTTCCCATCTAAAAAAGTATTGATGGTACCAATTTCTGCCTGGTTATTATCATCTGTTTTTACGGTGTAATTACTGTAAAAACTTTCTACATCTGCAATCTGGTTGTGCATTTCCATATTGCGGCGAAGGTAAGCAGGTACCGTTTCAAACTCATTGTTAGGATCGGCTGCATTAATATTGAATGACAAATTACGCAGTTTTGCAATTCGATCTGTAGCCCGGCGCCTGAGTTCTTCTGTTTCGTCCTGCATTGCGGGCTCCTCAACAGCTGACATCATGATAGGCTGAGTCTGATCATTTGGCTTTTCCTCCGCCGCATTCTGGGAATCTTTAACTACCAGTTGCATTTCAATAGCAGGCTCGTCTTCCTGCACTGATATCTGCAGTGGCATTGGTTCCTCGGTCGAATTGGATTTCGAAATCGCCGGCTGTTCCTCCACATAGATCTGTGCAGGCTTTGCCAAATAACCACCTGACGAAAGGGGGATATCTTTGCTAGCTTCTTTATTTTCTACTGCCTCTACTTTATTTTCTACTATCTGTTCTTTAGCCGTTTCTTTAGCCGCTACAATTAATTTTTTAGGAGGAGGCGGAGTTGTTATTTCCATATCAAATGCCACAACGGGAACCTGATCTGCGGCCGAAGATATTTCAAAAAATTCTGGCGTTTCATCTAACTTCTCCACAGTAATTTTACTTAGTGGTTCTACGGGATGCGACAGCGAAAGTGTTGGCATAAATAGATCAACTTCTTCTATGATCTGTTTTTCTTCAACTACAAGTATTATTTTTTCCTCTATTTTTTCTTCAAACTTTTCTAATAATTGTTCCTCGATCTTTTCTTCAATTTTTTCTGCTTCTATTATTGAATCTTTATTTTCTATATCAATTGTAACTGGTTTTGTTAATGATTTTTCTGTATGCCTTGGCATTTCCAGTTCCATAATAATCTTTTGATCTTTACTTTCAGTAACTACTGGCTTTGCTTCTCTGGCAAAAGGATCTTTGTGCTCAAATCCTGTTGCAATTAAAGTAATACCAAGCTGGCTACCCAGGCTATTATCATACCCAAGTCCTAAAATAACATCTGTATCATCCCCGGCCTGGCTCAATAAATAATTTTGAATAATTTCTACTTCGTCCATGGTAAATTCATGTTCACCTTCAGCAGAATTTATATTGATCAATATCCATTTGGCACCGCGGATATCATTGTCGTTCAACAATGGGGATGTTAATGCATTTTCAATGGCAAGTTGTGCCCTGTCTTCACCATCGGCAGCAGCACTACCAAGAATTGCTACGCCGCCATTACTCATAACGGTACAAACATCAGCAAAATCGACATTGATCTGGCCGGTACTGTTAATTACATCTGTGATACATTTTGCAGCAGTTGCCAATACATTATCAGCTTTGGCAAATGCTTCCTTCATTTTTAAATTCCCGAATTGGTGGCGTAATTTATCATTGCTGATCACCAATAAAGTATCAACATGATTTTTTAAAAGCATGATGCCTTCTTCTGCCTGTGCAATTCTTTTTTTGCCTTCGTAAGCAAATGGAGTTGTTACAATTCCTACGGTAAGAATTCCCAGGTCTTTACAGATCTTGGCAAGGATAGGTGCCCCGCCAGTACCTGTACCGCCACCCATTCCGGCAGTAATGAAAGCCATCTTTGTGTTGACTTCCAATATGCGTTTAATTTCTTCCAGGCTTTCTTCAGTAGCCTGTCTTCCTATTGCAGGATTGGCACCCGCACCCAACCCTTGTGTAAGGTGTGGACCGAGTTGGATCTTGTTAGGCACTTTACTTAATGCAATGGCCTGTGCATCTGTATTGCATATAATAAAATTTACGCCTTCAATATCCTGCGAAAACATGTGGTTGACCGCATTGCTTCCGCCGCCGCCAACACCAATTACCTTGATGATGGAGGATTGTTCTTTGGGTAAATCAAAATGAATCATGGTTGTAAGTTTGTAAGTGTTAGTAAGTATATTGTTTATGTATGATGTATGATCTCTGATGTATGATATTAATTCCGGTTTTATGCCTGTTATCTTAATTATGTACGTGTATTCATATCATACATCATACATCTTAAATCATATATTAAAGATGTGTGTCTTCTTCTTCTTTGAACATTTCTATCAGGTTGTTCTTAAACGTATCCATAAATCCCTTTAATGTTTTCCTTGATCTTACCTTTATATGCGGTGCTCCTTCCGTTTCTGTTACAACTTCTTCGGTTGTGGCTTCCTGTTGCATGATACCGGTAGCATTTACTTTTATAAAATTATGATCGAGATTCTTATTCTTATTTTCATAATCATTGTATCCTTTTAATATTAAACCAATACAGGTACTATACATTGGTTTGGCTAGTTCTTCAATATGCCCACCGGATAAATGCTCATTCGGATATCCGATCCTTGCATTTAATCCTGTTACATATTCTGTAAGTTGTATCAGGTGTTTCAGTTGAGAACCTCCGCCGGTAAGGATCACGCCACCATTCAGCATGCGGTTATCCAGTCCAACCTGTTTTAAATGATAACTTACAAAATCCATGATCTCACTCATACGTGCCTGTATGATGTTGGCCAGATTTTTTACTGAAATCTCTTTGGGTGCCATTCCTCTTAAACCAGGAATAGTAATAAAGGCATTTGCTTTTGCTTCATCACTCAATGCACTTCCAAACTGTATCTTCATTTGCTCGGCCTGGGTTTTTAATACGCCCAACCCGGTTTTAATATCATTGGTGATATTTTCACCCCCAAAAGGAATTACAGCAGTGTGCTTTAAAATGCCTTCATAGAATACAGCAAGGTCGGTTGTACCGCCACCAATATCTACAATAGCAACGCCGGCTTCCAAATCCTGATCACACATTACAGCGGCTGCAGAGGCAAGTGGTTGTAATACTAAATCTTTGGTTTGTAAGCCGGCTTTTTCAACACTTCTGTTAATGTTGCGTATTGCATTTTTATCTCCTGTTATAATATGAAAATTTGCACCCACTTTTACTCCACTGTAACCAATGGGGTTTGGAATGTTTTGAAAATTATCTACAGTAAATTCCTGTGGTATAACATCTATGATCTGGTCACCCGCTGGAATATAGGTACGATACTGATCAGCAACCAACCTGTCTATTTCTTCCTGCATGATCTCTTCTTCAATACTTTGCCGAACGATATCGCCCCTCGTTTGTAAACTCTTAATATGGTGGCCGGCTATGCCAACATACACTTCTCCAATTTCAAGATTCGGGTTCGAAGCATAGCAATTTTCCAACGCCTGTTGTATTGCCTTGATTGTTTGATCAATGTTAAGCACCATCCCATGCTGTACACCGTTACTGTTGGCACGCCCAAAGCCAAGTATTTCCAGTTTTCCAAATTCATTTTTCCGGCCGGCAATTGCTGCAATTTTAGTTGTACCAATGTCGAGTCCTACAATAATGGGTTGTTCCTGATTCATAGTTGTATGTTTTTGTGTTTGTAAGTTTGTTTTTGTTTATATATTTTATTAATTATTTTTTTTGGGCATTAGTATTTTTGGTTTTTCATCCGATACTTTTGGTTTTACAATGGGTGGATCTTTTTTCAACTCTTGTTTAACCGGTGGCTTTTGTATTGATTTTGATTGTGTTTTTATTACTGGTTTTTGTATAGATTTAGTTACCGGTTTTGTTTCTGTTTTTACCAACGGTTTTGTAATAAGCATAACCGGCTTTTCTTTCGGTTTTGTTACTTTATCAATATCATCAGATTCTCCTGATTCTTCACGTTGTATTGATTGCTGGATCATGCTGCTATCATTATTTTTCCTGTCATCCTGGAAAACACCAAGCGTTGAATCTTCAGCATGTTTTGCTGCATTTGAGGCAATGATCTCCATCATTTGTTTTGTTCTTAATGAATCTGCACTTACATCATCGGCACCTTTAATCTTGGCAACCACCTGGTCTTTGTATTGCAGGTTGATAATACTATATCTGTTCCATCCCATATTCGTGATCACTTTCTTATAAAACAGTTGCAATTTTTTAAACTTTTTTGGTGCGTCAGATGCATCTCCAAAAACAATGACCTGATTACCCAACTTTGGTATCATTTCAAAATTTCGTTGCTCAGTTATATCAACCTGGTCAATCAAAGCCATCAGGAATGAATCCTGTTGAATCAGTACACTGATGGTTTTTATATCATTCAACAGGTTGCTATCGATCAAGGATAATATTTTTACTTCAGCAGGAAAGCCTGTAAAGACAGGAACCCTGGCAGAAAATTTTTCACTTAGTGGCAGCATCATATTGGTACTGTCAATATAAAATGTACTTCCTCCCTCAGTAAATACCCTTGCCACAGGTTCTCTTTCTTCTACGGTAACCTGTAATATTTCATTGTTATCAAAGAACAATTCTGCATTCCTGATCCACACGTCTTTTTTTAATGCTGTTTCCATACCAACCAGGTTAAACTGATCAATTGGTTTTCCGATCGCATTTTGGCCTGCATATTTGGTAATGATTTTTTTTACATCGGATTTATCAATAAAAAAATTATTACTTGCCCCGGAGATATTAATATCGATCCCTTCACATTTTTTTGAATCTTTTTTTTGTATAGCAGCCGCCAGAAACACAACTGTACCTGCACCTATTGTAACCCAAAGGGCCGCAAATAAGATATTCCTAAAATTGTATTTTTTTATATTTTGCATTTATTATTATAATCTAATTTCTTACCTGGTTATAGCTTCTGAAAGTGGCTCTATCAATTTATCTATATCGCCCGCACCTGCTGTTATTAAAAATGTCGGTTTATTATTTTTTATTTCATTGACCATCGCTTCTTTACTTAGCACTTGTACCTTTTTATGATTCATTCTTGACATGATCATTTCGCTATTCACCCCTTCAACCGGTTTTTCTCTTGCCGGATATATAGGTAATAAGATCACTTCATCTGCCAGGCCCAATACTTCTGCAAAACCATCTGCAAAATCTTTTGTTCTGCTGAACAAATGTGGTTGAAAAACCACGGTGCATTTTTTCCCCGGAAACAATTCTTTAGCCCCTGTAATCAATGCCCTTAGTTCTTCCGGATGATGTGCATAGTCGTCAATCATCACAATATTTTCATTCTTTATTACATATTCAAACCTTCTTTTCACTCCTTTGAAAGCAGCTACTGCTGCAATGATCCTTTCATCTTCAATTCCCATATTTTTAACTACTGTAATGGCTGCAACAGCATTTTCGATATTGTGCATCCCTCCCATATTCAGTTCAATACCTTTGATCTGTTTTTTCCTTATAACCATATCAAAAAGATAACTTCCATTATTCAACCTGATGTTTTCAGCATAAGCATCTGCATCATTGTTATCCACACTATAGCTTATTCTATCACTCGTTTTAAATTCATTGCTTCGTGATAAACCAAACTTGCTTATTAATAGTCCCCCGGGTTTCACCTGGTTTGCAAATTCAATAAACGCATCCTCCAGTTTTTCGGCCGTACCATAAATATCCAGATGATCAGCATCCATGGCTGTTATCACAGCTATATCCGGAAATAATTTCAAAAAACTCCTGTCATATTCATCCGCTTCAGCTACTGCAATTTCCTTACCATTAATTACTGATCCGTCCTGATCTTGCGCCCAGAAATTGGTTGCATAGTTTGTTGCGATGCCACCCAAAAATGCATTACAACCATAACCACTGTGCCGGAGTAAATGAGCGATCATAGCACTGGTGGTTGTTTTACCATGAGTACCTGCCACACAAATACTAACCATATCTTTTGTTATCATTCCCAATACATCACTTCTTTTCAAAATGATATAATTATTTTCCAGTAAATAATTATACTCTTTGTGATCTTTTGGTACTGCCGGGGTAATAACAACCAATTCGGCATTCCTGTCAATGAGCGAAATATCATCATCAAAATGAATTGCGATCCCTTCTTCCTCCAGTATACCTGTTAATACAGTTGGCGTTTTATCATAGCCGCTGACATGTACGCCAATGCTTTTGAAATACCGGGCCAGGGCGCTCATTCCAATTCCCCCGATACCCAGGAAATAAACAGACGATATTTTTTTAATGTCTTTCATCATTTTTTTTCCAATGATTTCAATATTTCTTCAGCTATAACCTTGTCCGCATTTCTAATTGCCAGTTTACCAATGTTCTCTTTTAGTGTTTCCTGCTTTGTTGTATCTTTTGACAACAAGACTAATTCGTTGACCAACTTATTTAACGCCTGATCATCCGGAATCATCATAGCTGCATTTTTATTAACTAAACTTTGTGCATTTGCAGTTTGATGATCTTCCGCCGCAAATGGATATGGAACAAACAACACCGGTTTTATAACCAGGCATAATTCAGCAATTGCCATTGCCCCGCTCCGGCTAATTACCATATCAGCTGCTGTATATGCATACTCCATTTGTTTTAAGAAATCAGTTACAAATACATTTTTCATTCCCTTACTCCGATCCAATGCTTTTTGCAGGTATGGTTTACCTGTTTGCCAGATCAACTGAAGGTTATTTTTTTCAAAGAGCTCAATATTTTTATCAATCGCCTCATTGATGCTTTTTGCACCAAGGCTGCCCCCAATGCTTAAGACTATTTTTTTTGCCGGATCAAAACCAAATTGCTTTATTGCTGCTGCATTTGACACTGAATGAGTCGCAATCGTTTCTCTTACCGGGTTACCTGTCTTCATGATCTTATTAAAAGGAAAGAACTTTTCCATTCCTTCTGTTGCAACAAAGATCTTTGTAGCCCTTTTTGCCAAATAAATATTACTCTTTCCGGCAAAAGAATTGCTTTCATGAATAAAGGTTTTAATCCCCCTGCTTTGGGCAAAGCGCAAAACCGGAAAACTGGAATAACCTCCTACACCTATAACAGCATCAGGTTTAAACATCCTGAAAATTTTTTTTACCTGTAAAAAACTTTTAATCAGTTTATAAGGCAACCCAATATTTTTTATCAAAGAACTTCTGTTAAAACCTGCTATTTCCAATCCTTTTATTTCGTATCCCGCCTGCGGCACTTTTTCCATTTCCATTTTCCCAATTGCACCGATAAATAGGAATTCGGTTTCAGGAGCAATTTTTTTTAAGGCATTAGCAATTGCTATTGCCGGAAATATATGCCCTCCTGTTCCTCCGCCTGCAATAATTATTTTACACCCACTGCCCACTATAGGCGAAACCCTGGCTTCTTTTATTATTGTATCTTCCATTTATTCCTCTTCCTCTTTAATATTTTCTTCTTCAACATCTTTTGCTACTGCCGGTTGCAACTTTCCTTCCTGCTGTTCTACGTTTCTTGCAACACTTAGAATTATTCCGATTGACAGGCATGTAAATAAAAAACTACTCCCTCCCATGCTCACTAATGGTAATGTAACGCCGGTATTTGGGAACAGGCTTACATTGACTCCCATATTTGCTATTGCCTGTATAACCAATGTAAAACTTAATGCCAAAGCAAGAAAAGCACCAAATGCAAAGGGGCATTTTCTATATACCCTGATACACCTGTATAAAAAAAGCAAATAAATAAATACGATTACTGCACCACCTAATATTCCATACTCTTCAATAATGATAGCATATATAAAATCACTGTAACTGTGTGGCAGAAAATTCCTTTGTTCACTATTACCGGGGCCCCTTCCAACCCAACCGCCATTGGCAATCGCAATTTTTGCCTGGTTTATCTGGTACTGTTTTTCATTGTCATCTTCTTTTTTACTATACATGAAAGTTTGTATCCGGCTGATCCATGTTGGGATACGGCCGGCTGAAATTATAGCCGGTAACTTTTTTGTTTCATGAGTACTGGTATCATATGTAGCAACTGCGATGCTTATCAATAAAATTATTGGCAACATGGCAATTCCAAGTGTATACAAAATGTGTTTTGTGCTTACTCTTCCAATGAACATCAGCATTAAACTGGTTCCAAAAATGAGGATAGCGGTAGATAAATTTGCAGGGGCAATGAGCATACAAATAATACCTACCGGAACAATGATTGGCAGAAATCCTTTTTTAAAATCCTTAATAACATTTTGCTTTCGGCTTAACTGCCTGCTCATGTACATGAACAAAGCCAGCTTTGCCAGGTCAGATGTTTGAAAGGTCATATTTATAACCGGTAATTTTATCCACCTGCTGCCTGCATTTAACTGTACACCAAATAACAAAGTATATAATAACAAAGGGATTGAAATCAAGAATAATATTAAAGCTACTCTTGAATAAATGGCATAATTGATCCTGTGGGCAAAATATATGATGATCAATCCTAAAATGATAAAAGCAAATTGTTTGAACAAATAACTCTCAGTGCTCTTACTCATCCTGTATGCAAGTGAGCCGGTACTGCTGTAAACCAATAACAAACTGGCCAAAGTTAATATGACCACAATGGCCCAAATAAATTTATCTCCCCGGGTTTTATTTACCAGGTTTTCGCTCATGCCCCCAAGGCTTTTAAAAGGGAAATTGATGGCAGCTTCACTGTTTTGTGAACCGCTAAACATTTGTTTTAATATGGATTTAAAATCCGCCATAATTGATTAATAAATTTTTTATAAGTTTTTTACTGCCAGTTTGAATTGATTGCCTCTGTCCTCATAATTTTTAAACAGGTCAAAACTTGCACAAGCCGGGCTTAATAATACTACTTCGCCTTTATTGGCATAATGAAATGAAGTCTGAACTGCTTCCTGTGCATTTGATGTATTAATTATCAGTGGAACAATTTCACCGAAAGCTTCATGTATCTTACTGTTATCATTACCCATACAAATAATTGCTTTTACTTTTTCTTTTAGCAGATCTTTTAAGAGTCCATAATCATTTCCTTTATCCACCCCACCTAATATTAATATCACTGGTTTTGTCATGCTTTCTAAAGCAAACCAGGTACTGTTAATATTGGTTGCTTTGCTGTCATTAATAAAGTCAACCCCTTTTATTGTTGCTACAAATTCCATGCGATGTTCGAGGCTTTCAAATGTTTGAAGTGCTTCCCTGATCTTTTCCTTTCTGATATCGATTGCCGTTGCCGCCATGCTAGCAGCCATACTGTTATATTGATTGTGTTTTCCTTTTAACGCAAAATCAGTAACATTCATTTGCATTTCTTCAGTCTTCCATTTGAGATGCATTTTTGCATTGATCAAATAAGCTCCTTGTGGCAGTTCTTTACTCATGGTAATTGGGGCTTGGGTTGATTTTATGGGATAGTTAGTAATGTTTTTCATAGTGGTTTCATCATCCAGGTTATATATAAATACATCCCCGGGCAATTGGTTTTCGGTAATTCTGAATTTACTGTTTACATAATTTTTGATTTTATAATTATACCTGTCTAAATGGTCTTCTGTGATATTTGTCAGAATAGCTACATCCGGCCTGAAATTTTTTATATCATCCAGTTGAAAAGAACTTATTTCTGCCACATAAAGTTCTTTAGGATCATTAGCTACCTGTTTTGCAAAAGAGTAACCGATATTACCAACCATGGCACAATTCTTTTCAGCATGTTTGCATATATGATACGTTAATGCTGTGGTGGTGGTCTTACCGTTACTACCTGTTATGGCAATCACCTTACTATTACCGATATATCTGAATGCAAATTCAATTTCACTGATAACAGGAATTTTTTTTGCTCTGATCTTTTTAATAATATCTGAATTTTCAGAAATGCCCGGACTTTTGATCACTTCATTTGCATTTAATATCCTGTCTTCTGAATGTTGTGCTTCTTCAAACAGGATGTTGTTCAATTCAAGTTCAGTTCTATAATTTTCTTTAATACTACCCCCATCACTTACAAATACGTCATACCCCTGCTTATTTGCCAGAAGTGCAGCACCTATACCGCTCTCTCCTGCTCCAAGTATGACCAACCTTTCTTTCATTTAATACAATTCCGGATTCATTAAAAATGGTTCTTCAACAGCATAGAATTTAACAGGTCATAATTTCAGATGTCTTCCTGTTTAATAAAAACAAAAATTGGTTCTTCAATGGTATTGACATTTACAGGACAACATTTTTCCCGTAAAGAATACTTTTGCATTCAGGATAAAAAGGTTTTTCAAAAGCATAGAATTTAACAGGTGTCTTTATTAAAATCTTTTGCTCTAAAAATTTGGTTCTTCAATGGTATTGACATTTACAGGACAACATTTTTCCCGTAAAGAAATCTTTTACATTCAGGATAAAAAGGTTTTTCAACAGCATCGAATTTAACAGGTCGGGCAATTTCACAGATAAAGCAATTGTTTTAATCAAAAAACCAAATACCTGTTTTGTATTTCAGGTTTGTGGATTTTCATAAAAATTTTACCTTAGTTTGAGTGTAACAATTGCCATTGCCACACACAATATTGTTATGATCCAGAACCTCACTGCTATTTTACTTTCGTGATATCCAAGCTTTTGATAATGATGATGAAGCGGACTCATTAAAAAGACCCTTTTTCCTTCACCATATTTCCGTTTCGTATATTTAAAATAAGTTACCTGAATAACCACGCTTAAGTTTTCTACCAGGAATACCATACAAAAAATGGGTATCAATAATTCCTTTCTTACAATGATGGCAATTGCTGCAATAATTCCGCCCAATGCAAGGCTGCCGGTATCGCCCATGAAAACCTGTGCGGGATAAGAGTTGTACCATAGGAAACCGATACAAGCACCTACAAAAGCGGCAACAAAAACTGATAATTCTCCAATATTGGGTATGTACATAATATTGAGGTATTCGGCAAACTTTATATTTCCGCTTACATAAACAAATATGCCCAGACATATTCCAATTATGGCACTTACTCCTGTTGCAAGTCCGTCCAATCCATCAGTGATATTTGCTCCATTTGAAACGGATGTAACAATTAAGATCACAATGATTATGTAGAGAATATAGGTAAAGCGTTCCCAGCTTTGTGGCAACAGCTTTGCATAATTGAACTCATGATTCTTTACAAATGGGATCGTGGTGATCGGCGTTTTAACTTTTACAAAAAGATGTTCCTTGCCATCCAGCCTCACAATGTGAAAAGAATCACTCATCAATTTTTCTCCCTGGTTCAACTTTACATTTTGGATATCGGGATTGTACACTTCTCTTTCCACCACTACACTGTTAGTAAAGTAAAGTGTGGCACCAACGATCAAACCGAGTACTACCTGGCCAAAAATTTTAAACCTGCCTGCTAATCCGTCTGCATCTGTTTTCTTGAAATCGATCCCCTTTTCTTTTGCTATTCTTTTTGCACGAAGTTTTAAATAGTCATCAATAAATCCGATCGTGCCAAGCCATATGGTACAGAGCAGCATCAACCGGATATAAACCTTGTCAAGGTTTGCAAGTAAAAGTGTGGGTATTAAGATTGCAAGAATCAGAATGATACCTCCCATTGTCGGGGTGCCTTTCTTCTGTTGTTCGCCTGCCAGGCCAAGGTCTCTGACTGTTTCGCCTAATTGCTTTTTTTGAAGATACCTGATCAGTTTTTTACCATATACAGTAGTAATCACCAATGATAATATCAAGGCCAACAACATCCTGAATGTGATGAATTGAAAAAGTCCGCTACCCGGGAACCGGAAGCCTTCTCTTGTTAGCCAATTAAAAAAGTGATATAGCATTAAGGGTTATTGGTTTATTCGATTATTGGTTCAATAGTTTATTTGTTTTCCCGCTTTCTGACGATTTTTTATTTATCTAATAATTCAAACATTTCTTTCAGAACTTTTTTATCATCAAAATCATACTTCACACCCTGAATGTCCTGGTATTTTTCATGACCTTTTCCTGCCACCAAAACAATGTCTTCGTTATTGCTTAAGCTAACGGCTGTTTTGATCGCTTCTCTCCTGTCAGCAATGGTTATATATTTTTTTCTGCCGGTTATACTTACACCTTCTTCCATATCTTTTAAAATAAGCAGCGGATCTTCATTCCTTGGATTGTCAGAAGTAAAAATTACCTTATCACTGTATTCACAGGCAACTTCTGCCATCACCGGCCTTTTTGTTTTATCCCGGTTTCCGCCGCATCCAACAACTGTGATCAGTTGCTCATTTCCATTTCTCAGGTTTTTTATTGTTGCCAGCACATTCAGTAAAGCATCCGGAGTATGAGCATAATCAATAATTCCTATAATATTTTTTTGTGCACTTAAGAAATAATCGAACCTGCCTTCTGCACCCGACAACCCACTTAATATTTTCAATACTTCATTTTTATCTGCTCCCAGACAAATAGCAGCACCGTATACCGCTAATAAATTATATGCATTGAATTCACCGATCATTTTAAAATGAACTTCAATATCATTGACTGTCATGTGCAAACCTGTCAGGCTGTTATCCAAAATCCTTCCTTTAAAATCAGCCAGTGTTTTCAGGCTGTAGAAATATTTCTTTGCAGCAGTATTTTGCAGCATAACAGCTCCTCTTTTATCATCTGCATTACTGATTGCAAAAGCAGATTTAAAAAGTGAATCAAACCATGATTTTTTTACACGGATATATTCGTCAAATGTTTTGTGGTAATCCAGGTGATCATGAGAGATATTCGTAAAAATACCCCCTGCAAATAAAAGTCCGGTGATACGATGTTGCTGAATTGCGTGGCTGCTACATTCCATGAAAACGTACTCACACTTTTCATCCTGCATTTGTTTTAATAATTTGTTCAGACTTATAGCATCCGGTGTTGTATGTGTAGATTCAATGATTACATCGCCAACCTGGTTTTGAACGGTACTGATCAACCCGCATTTAAAGCCCAGAGATGTAAATAAATTCCACAATAATGTTACAATTGTAGTTTTTCCATTGGTTCCGGTAACGCCTACCAGTTTCATTTTAGCAGATGGTTCAGCATAAAAATTATGGCTTATAAATCCTGCAGCTGCAGCACTGTTCTCTACCTGTATATAAGTTACATGTGCTTTAAACTGCAAAGGCATATTTTCACAAATAATTGCGACCGCTCCGTTCTCAATAGCTGTATCAATATAATTGTGACCGTCAACCGTTGTTCCAACAAGTGCTATAAAGCAAGTGCCTTTAGATACTTTCCGTGAATCAGCTTGCAGATCGTTCACAACAATACCCGTATCACCATTTACAGATTTGATGCTTACTCTATATAAAATATCTTTTAACATATTGGTTGCCCTTAATTGAGCACTAATGAGATTTTTTGACCTTTAGTGAAATTTGAACCTGCTACTATACTTTGATTTATTACTTTCCCTCTTCCAGAAACAACTGTTTTGAACCCCTTATTTTCCAAAAGATATACCGCATCTTTCAGGCCCATACCGGTTACATCAGGAGTAAGTGAATTATTAATCTCATTATAAGCAGGAGCCATTAAAACAGCATTGTTATTTTTTAATTGCATCATTCTCCAATAACCTGAAGTAGCTGAATCAACGGATGTTATATTTAAATAACTGAATATTGACCGCAGGTCATTTTTTATTCCTGTGTATTTGTATATAGTAGAGTCAATTGTAAACGGAACCATTAAAGAAGGAGTGCTTATAAAACGGTTATAAATATGATCGCTAATTTCTTTAAATACTCTTCCCGAAACATCGGCTCCATAAATTAACCTGGACTCATCACTATTCTGAATAACCACTGCTACAGTATATTTTGGTTTTTCAGAAGGAAAATAACCAATGAAAGATGCCTGGTAAATTTTGTTCCCTTTATTATATCCTTTATTGTCCAATGCGGTTACTGCAGTTCCTGTTTTTCCGGATATAGAATAACTGCTGTCAAATAAAATTCTATGGCCCGTTCCATGAGCACTATCTACAACTGCTTTCAGACATTCTTTTAATTGTACCAGTGTTTCATTGCTGCAAATGTTTTCAACTAAAACAATTGGATCAATTTTTTTAACAACAACACCATAATCTTCAATAGCACTTACCAGGTAAGGCTTCATCATTTTTCCATTATTTGCAACTGCATTATAAACCATCAACATGTTCATTGGCGTCACCAATTCGCCATAACCATGTGCCATATATGGAATTGAAGTAGCATGCCAGTATTTTCCACCGGGTTTATAAATAACAGGTTTACCGGAAGAGGCTGTAATATCTACACCACTATACATATCCAATCTTAGTTTGTGTAAATGATCTGTAAACTTTGTTGGTTGATTGTGATAATACTGATCTGCAAGTTTTGCGAATGCCACATTGCTGCTTCTGTAAAAAGCTTCTTTAACCGAAATTGCGCCTGTACCCAGGTGAGAATCCTTTATTCGCAATCCGTAAAAGTATTTAGCACCCCCTTCACAATCTACAATCGAATTAATATCTACATGTTTATCTTCCAGTAAACTGATCAGGGTAGCCAGTTTAAAAATGGAACCGGGTTCCGTTCTTTTGCCAATTCCATAGTTTAAATCTTCTTCGTAAACACTTATCCCATTTGCATCTTTTTTTACACTGCCGTCTGCATTTTTTTGCTGGCCCAGGTTTGCAATAGCTTTTATTTTCCCGGTTGTTGTTTCCATCACTATAGCAGTACCATGTATTGAGTTATTTTCAACCAGCATTTTCATGAGAGCATTTTCAGCCACATCCTGCATGTATGTATCAAGGGTTGATATGATATTCTTCCCATTTACCGGATCAATTTCTGATCCTTCAACAGGCATAAACGCACCTGCAGAATAGCGCATCAATCGTTGCCCGGGAATTCCTTTTAATAAACTGTCATACGTTTTTTCAAGCCCTACATTTTTTGAAGAGTCTTCTCTTGATAAACCAATTGTTCTGTTTGCCAGTAAAACATATGGGTTGATCCGCTTGTCTCTGATGTCAACAATAAAACCACTTTTGTTTCTTCCCTGCCTTACCAATGGAAGATTTCTAAATTCCCTGAATTCATCAAATGATATCTTTCTTTTCAGTAAATAATACCTGTCTTTATTTTTATAGGCCAATTGCAATTGTTGCTTATATTCTTTAGCTGTTTTATCCTTAAACAGGTTTGACAGGCATAAGCTTAACGAATCAATATTATCTTTAAAACGCTTGCCTTGTTTTTCTCTAAGGCCTTCAGCTGCAAAATCAACATATATGTCAAAGATGGGAACAGAAGTACTAAGCATGTTTCCATCTTCACTATAAATTGTACCACGTTCTGCATTGATCGGAAGGGTTTTTAAATGCAGGCTGTCTCCCATTCCAACCCAATAACTTCCTTCTGCTTGTTGAATGTAGAGTGCTCTGCCCAAAACCATTATGCCAAGTATGACTATACTCAAAAAACACAGGTAAACTCTCCAAAGAATATCATTTTTAATTTCCACTACTTCTGATATATTATTTGATACTTAATAATTTTTTATTTTGATTATCATTTTAAACTGTCTGTAAGTTGTATGGGAGGCTTACTTAATTCTCTTAACCCCAAAGGTTCTACTGCCTTTACCAATTCACTTGCTTTACTTCTGAATATGACCTCACTTTTTATTGATTTGTATTCATATTCAGCTTCTTTGATATTTTTTTCACTTGCCGCGATCTTTCTTGACATTTTATCAGCATAATGGCCATTGTAGATATACAAAACAGCCAGAACAGACAAGAACAAAAAGAATGGAATATTTTTTACTATAAACCGGTAATTAAAAAATCGTTTCCAATCTACCCTGGCGTTTAACGGCTGATTTGTATTTTGAATTTCCTCACTCATTTTTCGATATTATTTTTTTTCGGCAATTCGTAATTTTGAACTTCTTGACCTTGGATTTTCTTTTAATTCTTTTTCCATTGGAACAATCGGCTTTTTTGTGATAACCAAAAAAGGTGATTCCTGTTTTGTTCCATAAACATCATCAGACTGAATCTCATCAAAAGAACCCTGTTTATAAAAATTCTTCACTATCCTGTCTTCTAAAGAATGGAAAGTAATTACTGCTATTCTTCCTCCCTGCCTTAAAACAGGTAATGCCTGTTGCAGCATCTCTTTTAAGGCACCCATCTCATCATTTACTTCTATCCGTAATGCCTGAAAAACCTGGGCAAAATATTTATTTGGGTTTCCTTTTACTATCTGCTGAATCGATTGTTTGAACTGACTGATCGTTTCAATTGGTTTTATGATCCTTTGTTCTACGATTGTTTTTGCAAGCGTTTTTGAATTAGTAACTTCTCCATATTTTTCAAATATTTTATGAAGTTGTAATTCTGTGTATTGATTAAGCACATCTGCTGCTTTTTTTTCCTGGCGTTTATCCATTCTCATATCCAGTGCAGCATCAAAACGGGTGGAAAACCCTCTGTCTGCTTCATTGAATTGATGACTTGAAACACCCAGATCTGCTAAAATTCCATCTACATTCACAATTTTGTTCACTCTTAAAAACCGTTGCAGGTATCGGAAATTCTGTTGAATAAAAATTACCCTTTCGTCATCAGGTAAATTTTGTCTTGCCGTTTCATCCTGGTCAAAGACTATCAACTTTCCTTTGCTGCTTAACACATGCAAGATCGCTTTGCTATGGCCGCCGCCGCCAAAAGTGCAATCCACATATGTGCCATCCGGGTTTATTTTTAAACCATTGATGACCTCTGCTAAAAGAACAGGAGTATGATAACTTGCTTGTTGATTGGTTGATGAGTCAGCATCCGCTATTTGTTTTGAGTTACCCATACTTTTCAACTACGCAACTACCCTTCGGCAGGTTTATTATCATCTTTTTTTCCGTTCATCACTTCATTTGCCAGCATACTGAAAGCATCTGGTGAAAAAGATTCAAAGAACTCTTGGTATTTATTCTTATCCCAGATCTCAATTTTATTTATTGCAGAAACCAATACAATGTCTTTAACCAAAGAAGCATGTTCCATTAAATTTTTTGGTAAAAGCACTCTCCCTGCTGAATCAAGGTCCAATTGTACCGCTCCATTTAAAAAATAACGGCGAAACTCTCTAACTTTGGGGTCAAAATCATTCAATTGGCTTATTTTGTTAAATATGGGTTCCCAGCTTTGTATAGGGTAGAGAGTCAGGCATTTTTCAAATCCCCGGTTTATCACAAATACATAGCTTTCCTGTTCCGGCATTTGTTTTTTAAAGCCGGAAGGCAAAAGAAAGCGTCCTTTTGCATCAATTGTAGATTCATATTCGCCTATAAATCCAATCATTCAGGGGGTTTTGAGTGTGATTTTTAAATTAATTGACACAAAATAACACTTTTTCCCACTACCTGACACTATTTTACAAAAAGATTTTTATCCACAGCTATATATGCCATAATAGCAGCGGCTTAGCGCATTGAATTTAAGAATTCGAATGTGTATGAATTGTGGATAGCTGTGAATTGTTGTGGATAACAATGAATTACTTAGCCAAAGGGATGCTAATATGAAAGGAACTTCCTTTTCCCAGAATACTTTCAGCTTTAATGATGCCTTTATGGGCTTCAACCATGGTTTTTACATAACTAAGTCCAAGACCAAAGCCTTTAACGTTATGAATATTTCCGGTATGTGCCCGGAAAAATTTTTCAAAGATCCTGCTTAATGTTTCTTTGTTCATTCCAATTCCATTGTCTTCTATCTGAATTTTTAAATAATTGCCAACATTACTGGTGTGGAGTGAAATTTGTAAGCCTTCATCTTTTGAATACTTCACTGCATTATCCAGGAGATTATTAATAAGATTTGTGAAATGAACTTCATCTGCCATGATCATGTCTTTTGGTGCTTCCAATAGTATATCAAGTTTCCCTTGCTTTTCATTTACAGGCAATGCAATATTATTAAGGGCACTGGTAATAAGTTCATGGGCTGATACCTTTTTTAAATTAAGTTGTACTTCCTGTTTATCAAGCAAAGCAGCCTGCAGTATCGTTTCTACCTGTTTATTCATTCTTTTATTCTCTTCTTTGATCACAGCAGTAAAGTAATTCGTTTTCTCTTTATCCGAAATTACTTTTTCATTTTTAAGTGCATCAACTGCAAGGGAAATGGTTGCCAATGGCGTTTTAAACTCATGGGTCATGTTATTGATAAAATCAGATTTTATCTCACTGAGTTTTTTTTGTCGCAAGAGTGTTCGTATAGTTAGAAAAAAAGCAGTAGTGATAACTATTGTAAAAAAAATAGCTCCTAATATGAACCAGGTAATTTCTCTTAAAATAATACTCCTTTGGTGGGGAACAATAACCACAAGGAATTCTTCCTTGGCTAAATTTTCAAAGTTGCTTCCGGTGGGAGCTGTTAATGGAATAATGTGATGGGTATTATTAATGGTATCGCTGAAATATCTAAAAAAATTCTCGGTCTGAATTTCATCACCTGTTATTGAATTCTGGGTTATGGCAAACTCAAATGGAACATTTTTTAAATTATTAATATCAAGTGACATTCGCACAATATCAGCAATTTCTTCTTTTGAAAAACGCTGCATAACCGATGGCCTGTTAAATTCGATCTGCATCTTATCGTTTGGAAACAACAATTTTGAATTCTTATTGAAGCCCGGGAACCTCTTTTCCTGCATCAGTTTATCAGCTGCATCATTTGTAGCCTTGTTGATGTTATCTATCAATTGTTGTTCTTTTACTTCTTTTGCACTTTTTAACCATAAGAATTGAAAAAATATTAATCCCAGCAAAGAAAGCAGTATCAATATGGAGATAATGGGGAAAATTCTTTTCATATAACAATAAGTAACACTAAAAAAAGTACTAAAACTGATCAGCAAAAATAAAACACAAAGCCCGATACAAAAATTAAATACGCTTCTTTGATTAAAATTAACTAAGGTTTACCACAAAAAAGAAATAAGTATTTTATTAATTTTTTGTAATAATATGTTACTTTAGAAATATGATTGAACCAGCTCAGGACATTTTATTGATTGCGGATCCTTTTTTAAAAGATCCGAATTTCATGCGAACTGTCGTTTATATGTGCAGGCATTCAGATGAAGGAAGTTTTGGATTTGTATTAAATAAGATCTTTAATCAAACACTGGATGAACTGATCAAAGGACTTGATGGAATTAAAATGCCGGTATTTTATGGCGGGCCTGTACAAACAGATACTGTGCATTATATTCATCAGTATCCCGATCTGATACCTGATTGTTATAAAATATCTGATGATATTTTTTGGGGAGGTGATTTTGAAACGGTTAAACTGCTTTTAAAAAATAATCAAATAGATCCTGAAAAAATTAAATTTTTTATTGGCTACAGTGGTTGGGATAAAGATCAGCTCAATATAGAATTAACAGAAAAAAGTTGGCTTACTGCAACAGCTACCCGAAATATTGTTTTCAATACTCCATCAGATATTGTATGGAAAGAAAGCCTGAAGCATCTTGGAGGCAAATATGAAATGCTGATAAATTTTCCTATAGACCCTCAATTAAATTAAATCAGATACCTTTCCTAAAATTTTAATTTGCTTTACAAATTTCTTTATATCCCGTCAAAATTTGCTCTTTGGATCTATTGCAGGTTTCTTTCAATAAATAATAAAAAAATGTTGTCCTTAAAAGGGCCGTTATTGATCGCTGCAAATCATCCCAATTCTTTTTTAGATGCGATCGTTCTATCTTCCTTATTAAAACAACCCCTTTATTCACTGGCCAGGGGAGATGCTTTTACAAATAATTTTTATGGTAAACTACTCCGTTCAATGAATATGCTTCCGGTTTACCGGATAACAGAAGGAGCAGAAAATCTTGAAAATAATTATGAAACTTTTGATGCCTGCAAAGAGATCTTTAAAAAGGATGGAATAGTTCTGATCTTCAGCGAAGGCAGGTGTATCAATGAATGGCGGCTACGGCCTTTAATGAAAGGAACAGCCAGGCTTGCTTTGAGTAGCTGGCAGGACGGAATTCCATTGAATATTTTACCACTTGGAATAAATTATCAATCTTTCCGTTCATTCGGTAAGAACATACATTTGAATTTTGGAAATATTATACATGAAAAAAATATTTCTTCAAATGAAGGTTATGGAAAAACAATAAACGAATTCAATGATAAACTAAGAAGTGAATTAAAGTCATTGGTGATTGAGATCTTACCTGCAGAAAATAAAAAGATAAGAGAAATTTTTTTTATTAAACAACCGGTTGTAAAAAAGATCCTCTTGTTTATACCGGCACTTTTAGGTTATCTTTTACATGCTCCGCTTTATATCCCAATAAAAATATTAGCGACCAAGATCGATGGAGATAATGACCACTTCGATTCCCTGATGGTTGGATTGTTGTTTATTCTTTACCCGTTTTATCTTTTATTTATTGGTTTATTGGTTTATTGGTTTATTGGCGGGTATTGGTGGTTAGCCGTTTTTATTTTGCTGCCGGTTTGTGCAAGGAGTTTTGTACAGTTGAAGAAGCAGTTTTAAAAGTAAACACGAATTATCAAAACGAACCTGCCTGCCGGTAGGCGGGTTGCACGAATTAAAAAAAGCCTGCATAAATTTTACAGGCTTTCACTTTATTATTTAGAATTCCTTATTTTTCTTTAGCACCTTCAACCAATACGGTTGTTTTATTATTTAATACTTCTACAAAACCACTTTGTATGGTATAAGAAGTTGTTGCATTTTTATCATTTAATATTTTCAGGTTTCCTGCTTTCAATGCGCTTACCAATGGAGCATGCCTGTCAAGCACCTCAAATAAACCATTGATACCGGGCAATTGAACGCCATATACTTCGCCACTGAAAATTTTTTGATCCGGTGTTAATATTTCTAAAGTCATAATAAACAATTTGAAGATTTGAAAATGAGACAATTTGAAAATGAGAACTGCTTTTAATCAGCACATCTTCAAATTTTCAAATTCTCAAATTAAGCCTGGGCTGCAGCCATTAATTTTTTACCCTTTTCAATAGCGTCTTCCAAAGTTCCTACCAGGTTGAAAGCTGCTTCAGGATATTCATCCACTTCACCATCCATAATTGCATTGAAACCACGAATGGTATCTTCAATAGGAACCAACACTCCTTTTAAACCGGTGAATTGCTCAGCTACAAAGAACGGCTGGCTTAGGAAACGTTGTATCTTACGTGCCCTTGAAACTACCAGTTTATCTTCATCGCTTAATTCATCCAAACCAAGAATGGCGATGATATCCTGTAATTCCTTATAACGCTGTAAAATTAATTTTACTTTATTAGCTGTATTGTAATGTTCATCACCTACGATCAATGGTGTCAATATTCTTGAAGTAGAATCCAACGGATCTACTGCAGGATAAATTCCAAGATCCGCAATTTTACGACTCAATACCGTTGTTGCATCCAAATGCGCAAAGGTTGTTGCCGGTGCCGGATCTGTCAGATCATCCGCAGGAACATAAACTGCCTGTACAGATGTAATTGAACCGTTTTTAGTTGAAGTAATACGTTCCTGCATCAGACCCATTTCGGTTGCAAGTGTAGGTTGGTATCCCACAGCACTTGGCATACGACCCAACAAAGCAGACACTTCCGAACCTGCCTGAGTAAAACGGAATATATTATCAACAAAAAATAAAATGTCTTTTCCCTGGCCTTCTCCTTCTCCATCGCGGAAATATTCTGCAATGGTCAATCCACTCAAAGCCACACGAGCCCTTGCTCCTGGAGGTTCGTTCATCTGGCCGAATACGAAGGTAGCTTTAGAATCTTTCAAACCTTCCATATCAACTGAAGCCAGGTCCCATCCGCCTTCTTCCATACTATGTTTAAATTTTTCGCCATAATTCATGATACCTGCTTCGATCATTTCTCTCATCAAGTCATTTCCTTCACGGGTTCTTTCTCCCACACCAGCAAAAACAGATACCCCATTATAAGCTTTCGCAATATTATTGATGAGTTCCTGGATCAATACGGTCTTACCAACACCGGCACCACCAAACAAACCGATCTTACCACCTTTTGCATAAGGTTCGATCAGGTCGATAACCTTGATACCAGTATATAATATTTCATTTGCTGTACTAAGATCTTCAAACAACGGCGGCTTGGCATGAATTGGGCGGCCACCAACCTTGCTTACCTGCGGTAAACCATCAATTGCATCTCCGGTTACATTAAATAAACGACCTTTAATTCCATCCCCAACAGGCATGGCAATCGGAATTCCGGTATCAATAACAACCGTACCCCGAACCAATCCTTCGGTTCCATCCATAGCTATAGTTCGTACACTATCTTCTCCAAGATGTTGCTGTACTTCCAGCACCAGTTTATCGCCGTTATCGCGGGTTAATTCAAGTGCATTTAAAATTTCAGGAAGTTTGGAACCGCTGTCAAATTGAACGTCCACAACTGCACCGATGATTGATTTTATTTTACCAGTATTGGCCATAAAAGATATTTAAAGTATATAGGTATCTATTTCAGGGCGCAAAGGTAAGGTTTGGAGGTTGGATATAAAAATTACAACTAAGGTTTTTTTTGACCGTTTTTATAGCCCCTGTTGTTTTGAGTTGATCCTAATTTTGCCGGCATTTTAGCAGGCTAAAAAATGCGGTTCTGCTGTTCAATTATGATAGGATTACCCACTTGTCAAATAGAAAGACCAGGTCAATTAGCTGTTATATGTTTAAATACCCATCGCCAGTCTTATTTTATTAAAAAGAGAATGTTGAGGCATTGGCCAGTTTTTGGTTTCATCCGTTTTCTGCCACAATCCATAATATTCAAGGCCATTTTGAGTTGCTTTATTTTCCATCAACAACCTGGCACTGATGTTCAATTCCTTAAATACAGACAACAGGAAATCCTTAAATGAATCTGAGGTCCAGACATGGGCATGCTCCCTCCTGCTTTTTACCTTTTTTACAGCTTCATTAAATTTCTCAGTGTCATATTGCATCATTTCAGGATGAACATTTTTAATGAAATCTATATAATGCTCATCGGTTACCTCTTTTACTCCTTGATTAAATTCAGCTAATAAATGGGATAAAGGAGTTATTTCCCTGTTTTTATCGAATGTATAGGTTTTATCAGGGGCTGCAATCAATACAATTCCTCCAGGCCTGACTACACGGAAAAGTTCTTTTACAACGTTGATCGGATTTGCCACATGTTCGATCACATGGCTTAAAATAATAAAATCGAAAGTATTGTCTTTAAAAATACTCAACCCCTGTTCATCCAGGTTACAGATATATTTTACATCTACAAGTTTATGATGCTTGATCTCCGGGAATAGTTTCATAGCTTCTTCCTTAGAAATAGCATCACAATATTCCACCTGGCATTTTGAAGGCAGCGAAGCTCTCTCATGTAAAGCACCTATTTCGAGTCCTTTTCCACTGAGCAACTGAAAGCCAATTTTCCTGTGACTTAAATTCATATAGTAATAATTCAGGTTTGTAATTAGTCCACAAATCTATAAAGAAGTATCCGACAAATTGAACGCAAGTCATTTGCTTCAACTAAATAGGAAAAACTTTATTGGGAATAAAAGTTTTAATCGATATAGTAAAAAACAGATCTCGTTCATAAAGTAAAAAATAAAAAATAACCCTTAGCTGATTTTAAACACCTGAGTTTACTATTCCCCATGATCGAATTCCGGCTTGTTATGTTCTATTTTTCTGTTCGCCACGTAAACTCCCGTCAATATGATCAACAGGCAAATAACCTGTTTCCATCCAATTTTTTCGCCGTAAATAACACCCCACAAAATGGCCACAAAAGGAATTCCATATGTAACCATGGATGAAAAAACTGCCCCTGCCCGTTTGATAAGCATATAAAAAATGATGGAAGCTATTGCTGTACCGAATATTCCCAAAATAAATGAATAGCCTGTAGAAAATAAAATACCCTTGTTAGAAAAATCAAGTTGGAAATAACCGGTAAAATAAAGTACAACCAATGCAGGAATGGAGTTAAATGTTAATGCAAGTGCAGCAATTTGTAAAGAAGGTATATTATGTAAATACCGATGTACCATATTTACATTGATGCCATACATGGCTGTTGCCAAAACCACCAGTAACACATAAAATATATTGCTGTTTTCAGAAAAATTGGGCTGGCTGAAAAAAAGTAAAATACTGCCTGTAAATGCTATCAGGATGCCAATTACTTTATTAGTTGAGGTTTTGCTTTGAAAGAAAATGGCTCCAACAATGATAACGAAAATTGGTGTAAGTGAATTTAGAACACCAGCTAAAGCACTGTCTATACCTAGTTCGGCAATACAAAATAAATAAGCAGGAAGTAAACTGCCTAAAACACCCGACATAAATGTGATGAATATTTTATTTCCCGGTATTTGTTTAAAACTTCTATAAGCTACCGGAGAGAGGACTAACCCGGAAGAAATGATGCGAAGCGAAGCAACCTGGAAAGCAGATAAATTTTCAAGTCCTTCCTTAATTAAAATAAAACTGCTTCCCCAGATAAATGAAAGTGCAATAAAAATAAGCCAGTTAATCAATTTGCTATTCAAAGTAATATTTATCTTTTTTGGAATTGCAAAGGTGAGTGAATAAAAATTATTTTAAATAAATAGTTATTTTTCCAAATATTTTATAACCTTTATTGTAAATATTAAAACAATTTATATGGGAATCCTAAAAGAATTTAAAGAATTTGCTGCAACCGGCAGTTTAGTCGATTTGGCTGCAGCTGTTGTAATGGGCGGTGCTGTTGGCAAAGTTGTTTCTGCTTTTATTGATGGTATGGTAATGCCTGCCGTAGGAATGTTAACTGGCGGTGTTGATTTTAGTAAAATGGCCTTCACTTTAAAAGAAGCTATTTCTGAGGATAAAGTTGCTGGTATTAAAGCGGCTGAAGCCGTTACCGTTAAATATGGTGCATTCATTACTCAGTTTATTGAATTTTTGATTGTAGCCATGGTAGTTTTTCTAGCTTTAAAAGCATTAAATAATATGAAGAAAAAGAAAGCTGCAGAAGCTCCTGCCGGTCCTTCTTCTACTGATGCACTTTTAATGGAGATCAGGGATTCACTAAAAAAATAATACATTTTTTACAAACAATGGCTGCCCTTAATTAAGGCAGCCATTTTACATATAAAAAATAATAACACATGAAAAAAATAGCTACCGTTATCTTTTTAATGATCATTTTCAATACAGTTAAATCTCAGGATGGCACTGTTAAGGACCTGAAAGCTGCGTCTGAAAAAACGATCACTAAAGATCCGAAAGATACCGTTCAGAAAACCTGGAAAACAGGTGGTCTTTTTAACCTGAATATCAACCAGGGCTCGTTGAGTAACTGGGCTGCAGGTGGCGAAAAATTCTCATTTTCATTGAATGCTTATTTAAACCTTTACGGATATTATAAAAAGAACAAACATTCATGGGATAATAGCCTGGATCTTGCTTACGGAATTGTTAACACCACCAGTTTAGGATCCCGAAAGGCTAGTGACCGCATTGACCTGCTTTCAAAATATGGCTATGCTGTATCAAAAAAATGGAATGCTGCAGTTTTGTTCAATTTACGCACTCAGTTTGCTGATGGATTCACTTATTCAAAAACGGCAGCCGGTAAAGACACATCTAAACTTATTTCAAAAACATTTGCACCGGCTTATGTGTTGCTTTCCCTTGGATTTGATTACAAACCAATAAATAATTTTTCCTTATTCATTTCTCCATTAACCGGTCGTTGGGTATTTGTTTCAGATGATTTTATTGCTCCTTTATACGGACTGGATCCCGGGAAAAATGTAAAGAATGAATTAGGTGCTTATATTTCAGCCAACTATACTGGTAAGTTTGGAACAAAATTTACCTATAAAACCAAGCTTGACCTATTTGCAAATTATAGGAATAACCCACAAAATATTGATATCTTTTGGTCAAATGTGATCACTGCCAGTATAACAAAGTATATTAATTTTTCATTCAACCTGGATATGATCTATGATGATGATACTCAAAATGTAGACCCACTAAAAGGACCTGCAGCTCAATGGTTACAACTGATGGGGATCGGGTTTGCTTATAAATTTGCCAGGAAATAGTAACCTCAATGGCACAAAGCCGCGAAGATAAAATGGGTACAACTTAGCGTTTTAGCGTCTCTGCGGTTATATGAAAGTCATTATCTTTGAGCCCGTTAAACAGACAACATTGAGCAACAATACACCCAATTACCAGATAAAATTAGAACAGTTCGAAGGCCCCTTTGATCTTCTGCTATTTTTTATTGAAAGAGATGAACTTGATATTTATAATATACCGATCACTAAGATCACCAATGATTTTTTAGATCATATTCACCAGACGGAAAAACTGAATATAGAACTGAGCAGTGAATTCATTTTATTCATCAGCACTTTGATGCGAATAAAAGCAAAAATGCTTTTGCCACGTAAAGAAATTGATGCAGATGGAAATGAAATAGATCCGCGTAAAGAATTAATTGATAAGATCCTTGAATATAAAAGGTTTAAAGAGGCTTCTGCAAAAATGGCTGAGATGGAAGCAATCAGAATGCTGATGCTTAAAAGAGGAAATCTGCAAAAAGAACTTTCACAAATTGGAGAAGAAGCCGGTGAAGGCACAGAGATACAAACGGTTACTTTATTCAAACTGATGAAAGCCTTTGAAAAAGTTGCCAACCGTTTAAAAGAAAAAAATAATAAGCCCGTTCATACCGTAGTACAGTATAATTACACCATGGAAGGCATCAGGGATTACATGCTTGAACTTTGCCGTACAGAAAAAACGCTTTCATTTGAAAAGATCTTTGAAGTATGTGAAGACCGGATACATGCCATTTTCATTTTCTTAAATATGCTTGAGCTGGTGCAACAAAAATTCCTGCAGATCCTGATCGGTGAAGGAAGGAATAATTTCATCATTGAATATAATGAGAACAGGGAAGAAGATCAATTGATACATCTCACTGATGAAGATTTCCAACACTTGAATTAATTTGAATGAACAAATATTATTTACTTGCCGGGGGATTTTTTCTCCCGGTTTTTTTATCTACGAAATATTTTTTGGGGCAGACAGGTCAGTAACAGTTTAATATCATTGAGATCATTAATATATATTTATTCAAACAAAGAAAATTATTTTAGAAAATACAATTGACTGGTTTTTTGAAATAAAGAAAAAGAAAGCAGAGATCTTTAACCTTTTAAGATTATGATCAGGTCATGAAATAATGACAGCGGGCATTATATGGTACGTTATTTGATGTTTAAACATTAATTAAATTATTTTTATGAAAATCACAATACAAAAAGCTTCCGAAAGAGGCGGTGCAGATCATGGCTGGTTACAGGCAAAACATTATTTCAGCTTTGCCGGTTATCATAATCCTGAAAGAGTACATTTTGGAATGTTGCGGGTTTTGAATGATGATATTATTGCAGGTGGCGGAGGTTTTCCAACTCATCCGCATGATAATATGGAGATCGTTACCATTCCTTTTACAGGCGCCTTACAACACAAAGACAGTACCGGAGGTTCCGGTATTATAAAAGCAGGTGATGTTCAGATCATGAGTGCGGGAACTGGTGTTCGCCATTCAGAAGCCAATGATTCAACAACTGAATCTGTAAATCTTTTTCAATTGTGGGTGTTTCCGAAAGTTCGGAATATTAACCCACGGTATGATCAAAAGACATTTGATATAATTGACAGAATAAACAAATGGCAGGTAGTTGTTTCACCTAATGAAGCAGACAAAGCACTTTGGATAAACCAGGATGCTGTTTTTGCACTGACAAAATTAACAGCAGGCAAATCATTGACATATCAAAATGCATTCAAAGGAAATGGCGTTTACCTCGTTGTGATCAATGGTTCGGTAAAAGTGAATGAAACAATTTTAAACAAACGGGATGCTGCCGGCATATCTGAAACAGATATTTTTACGATCACGGCCAGTGAAGATGCTGAATTATTAGCAGTGGAAGTTCCCATGGAAATATCCTGATCTGGTTTCGTAATCATATTACAGCCCATTTGCAGAACCTGCTAAAAAAACCTGCACAAACAAAATTTGAATCCTGTTTAATTAGAAAAAATCAATCACAGGCAAATTTTATCTGTTTACAAGCTATCTTCAAAGAATGATAATTCGAATCTTTGTTTGGTTCTTTAAATATAAAGGCTGGAAGATAGAGGGCAAAGGTATCCCTGCACAGTTAAATAAATGTGTTATCATAGCTATGCCACATACTTCCAACTGGGATTTTGTTTATTCCATGGCTGCCATCCGTTTGTTTAATATAGAATTGAATTACCTGGCAAAAAAAGAATTATTTCAATGGCCCATAAAAAGCCTTTTTTTAAACACCGGCGGTATTCCTGTAGAGCGAAAAAAAAACACCCGCATGGTTGATATGATCATCAGTAAGTTTAATGAATTAAACAGGCTTATCCTTGTAATACCAGCAGAAGGTACACGCAAAAGAATTGAAAAGATAAAAAGTGGATTTTACCATGTAGCCCTGGCAACAGGTGTCCCCATCTGTATGGCTTATCTTGATTACGAAAAAAAAACTGCCGGATTTAGTGAACCATTTTATCCTTCGGGAGACAAAAAAAAAGATGCGGCTTTTATCAAAGATTTTTACAGAGATAAAAAAGGAAAGTTTCCGGCACTCTTTAACCTGGATGCCATCAAACTAGATGGATAAAAGTTGGTTATTGCAATATATTAGCACGTATTGTTATCAATTCTCTTATAGATTCTGCTATACCATTTGCATCAATCCCAATCTCGTCATACAATTGTTTTGGAGAACCATGTTCTATCAGCGTATCAGGAATTCCCATGATCTTTACATCTGCTTTATAACCGTGTTCATTCATGAATTCTAATATAGCAGAACCGAAGCCACCTAAAACAGTACCATCTTCAACTGTAATTATTTTATTGAATTTTGAAAAAACTTCATGAAGCATGACCTCATCCAATGGTTTTACAAAACGCATATCATAATGAGCCGGGTTGATCCCTTCAGACTTAACATCACGGATAGCTGCTGCAGCAAAATTTCCGGGATGGCCAAAGGTCAGTATAGCTATGCCTTCTCCGTCTTTTAACTTACGCCCTTTACCAATTGTAATTTCTTCAAAAGGATATTTTTCAGCCATCGTATTTTTTTGCAATTCAGGCATCACACCTTCTCCTCTTGGATAGCGAATAGAAACAGGCATATTAGTAGAGTCGAGTTGTGCGGTAAACATCATATTGCGTAATTCTTTTTCATTCATAGGTGCACATACGATCATATTCGGCACACAACGCATATACGCAATATCATAACAACCATGATGAGTGGGCCCGTCTTCTCCTACCAGGCCTGCCCTATCCAAACAAAATATCACAGGTAATTTTTGAATGGCTACATCATGTACCACCATATCATATGCCCGTTGCATGAACGAAGAATAAATATTACAGAACACTTTCATGCCCTGTGTAGCCATTCCCGCACTTACAGTTACGGCATGTTGCTCAGCAATACCCACATCAAAGGCCCTGTCGGGCATTTTAGCCATCATATATTTTAATGATGAGCCTGAAGGCATTGCAGGTGTTATACCAAAGATCTTTTTATTTTTTTCAGCCAGTTCTATGATGCTAAATCCAAATACATCCTGGTATTTCATGGGTTGGGGCAGATCAAAGACTTTCTTTTGAATTTCGCCGGTTACCTTATCAAACAATCCGGGAGCATGCCACAATGTTTGATCCTTTTCTGCAAGGTCGTACCCTTTTCCTTTTACTGTTTTTATGTGAAGGATCTTTGGGCCAGCTATATCTTTCAGATCATTTAAAGTATCAATGAGTTTGATAATATTATGTCCGTCAATTGGTCCAAAATACCTCAGATTCAACGCTTCAAAAAGATTACTGCTTTTACTAACCATTCCTTTCAGGCTTGCCTCCAGTTTACTGGCTATATCCCTGCTGAATTTTTTCCCAACCGGCAGTTTCCCCATTGCTTTCCAAACATTATCACGCAGATCATTATAAGTATGAGAAGTTGTGATATCAGTCAAATATTCTTTGAGGGCACCAACATTTGGATCGATGCTCATGCAATTATCATTTAATATGATCAGCACATTACTTTTTTCAATACCGGCATGATTCATTGCTTCAAATGCAAGACCTGCTGTCATAGCACCATCGCCAATAACTGCAACATGCTGACGATCTTTTTCGCCTTTATAATGTGAAGCCATTGCCATTCCTAAAGCAGCAGATATGGATGTAGAAGAATGGCCTACACCAAAAGTGTCATATTCACTTTCGCTCCTTTTAGGAAAACCACTAAGCCCTTTATACTTTCTATTTGTTGGAAAAATATCCCTGCGACCTGTAAGTATTTTATGCCCATAAGCCTGGTGACCAACATCCCAAACAAGTTGGTCATAAGGTGTATTGAAAACATAATGCAATGCAACTGAAAGTTCCACCACACCAAGGCTGGCGCCAAAATGCCCGCCAAACACACTTACAACATCAATAATATACTGTCTGAGTTCTTCACTCACCTGGTGCATCTGATCCTTTCCAAGCTTTTTCAGATCGGCCGGGCTATCAATATGTTGTAATAATGGGCCTGCTTTGATTTCCATTGTGATTGTAAATTGTAATAATCTGCAAAATTATGATTTTAAAATGCCATATTCTGTAGAGTTAAACAATTTTTTTATACATATGTTGTGCAAAACGTATGTTTATGGTGAATTTCATTGTATTTTCAATACCGTAAGGGAATACAATTACCCTTAAAGCAGGTTTGTTTGTTTTATTTACGAAAGAAGTTATTCTATAAAATTGTTCAATTGAAGAATAAGATCAGGATCAGGGCTGTTCTTTATATACTTCTCCGCTTCACTCATTTTACAAACACCCGGGTAATCACCTTCATAATTATTCATATCAAGTATCAGCTGGAAGTGAAGGTGTGGTGGCCAGTTGCCATTTTCCTCAGGTAAGCCGAAATGAGCAAATGGTTCTCCTCTTGAAATAAATTTACCTTTTCTGAGGCCTGTAATATCCTTTAAAGATAAGTGTCCGTATAAAGTATAGAAATTAACTGTCTCCAGTTGATGTTGCAATATGATGGTAGCTCCATAATCGCCATAATTATTGTTGAAAGCAAAACTTTCTACCATGCCGCCTAAAGGGGCAAAAATTGTTGTTCCTGCTGCTCCCCATATATCTGTTCCTAAATGAAGAGAGCGTGTTTCTTCATTTATTTCGACTTCATTGGTAAGGCTTTTATCGAAAAGTTTACTACGCCGGTACATTTCTCTTTGTTCCCTGTATCCGCCTATTAAATAAGTGGCATTGGCATTTTTTAATTGCTCATTGATGTAGGTTGAAAAAACTTCTGTATTGTTGTATATTTTTTCAGTGAAGCCCTTATTTGATTTTGAAAGGTTCAATGAAACAATTCTATCTGTTGTTTTATTGAACAGGATAACGGGGTGAAGTTCGAATGCATGTTTTTCTAATACTGAAGCAATAGTTACTTGTTTCATCTTGCAATTTACTAAATTGTCTGATGTAAATGAGATGAATTACCAGTTGCACTGTTCAATTTCTGTTGCAATAATTTTTTCTCCGCTGCTGAATGAGT
>JANMMS010000066.1:0-2822 GCA_031373525.1 Ferruginibacter sp. | reverse complement strand
CATTCTGTTATACAACATTTTATACGATTCAAATAACTGGAGATTTTGAGTGTCATTTAAAAGCAATTGTTGGGTAATAGCAAAGTCACCATTAAGGCTGGCACGTATAAAAGCCCGGCCAGTATCTAAAGCTGTTGTTGGTCTTTTCTCTTTTTCATTGTTGCAGGAAAAAACCAGGATAATTGATAGTAAGAAAAAAAGTGTCTTTTTGATCATAATAAAATTATTGCAATAAAGTTAAACATCTTTCCTTATTGAAAATAAAAAAAGCACTCTGGAAAGAGTGCTAAAACAATTTAGTAAATTCAGCGATATTGTATGGTGTTATTTTTCTTTCAAAACCTTACTCACAGTATCAAATGCATCCATGCCTTTTTTCATGCCTTCTTTCATTACTTCTTTCAGCGAATCCATATTAATATTCTTTAATTCATCCATTGCTTTTCCGATGCTGTCTGCCGGATTGATCTCTTTATCATTCATTTTTTCCATACCCATACTCATTATTGATGACTTATCAAAAGCGACTTTCCAACTACCATCTTCTTTTTTCAGTGTATAATTCATTGTACCGGTGTTTTTTTCCTTAACAGGAACAATTGCTTTATCACCATCAATTTTGGCTTCACCGATCTCCATATTGGCTTTACTGAATTTTTCAGATTCCTTTTTTGAATTACCCATTTTCATACCCATTTCCATCATATCGATCATTGACTTGCTGTCTTTTGTTGCAAGTTTACGTGCCGCTTCAATATTGTTTTTTGAAAGTGCATCAAAGAATTGCTCCAATACTACTTTTGGATCTCCGCCACCTGATTTACAACCATTCAATGAAAATGTTGATAATACTACAATTGCTAAAAGAATTTTTTTCATAACCCGTTTTTTAATTTAACACCAAATGTAAAAACTAATTACTAAAATTATAATTTTATTTATATACAAGTTGTACCTGTAATTTACACAAGGGCTGTAGAAATATATCATCCACACCTATAAATTCAAATGATTTTATATGGCTGCGGTTAAAAACAAGTTTATGGTTGCTGGCTTTAAGTAAAGTCTTGTATACAAATTCTGCGCAATACATCCGGTCATCTGTTTTTAGGTCAAAATTCATGTCGAACATTAGTTGGCTAATAAAAAAATCTTTTGCTACTCTTGCAAAATTTTGTTTAATACTGTCTTCTACGTTAAACCTGAATATGCCAATACCTTTATTGCTGTATGGTTCAGCAAAATAATCAATTGATTCTCTTTTCAATAGTTGGTCGGGGTTAAATTCACCGCCAATTGCATGATAAACAAAAATGCTGTCATTTTCAATGCTGGCAATACCACAATGTGAATAGGTCTGGTTTCGTTGATTCAGATTTCGTAAACTTTCACTGGTGAAATCATTCCCCGTTCGGGTGATAAGGTCCCCGGTTTGAATGGACTTTTTTATTTTGTCTATTTCTATAAAAGCCCTTTTAATGAGTGCAATTCGTTTGAGGGAATCTTCTTTTGACGGGATAAAAGTAGTGTAAGTATTTTTTTGGTCACATGCTGTTATAAAAAAAATAAGGCAGCCCAGAAGCCACCTTATTGTAGTCAGCATAAAATTATTCATTGATATTGGAAACTATTTTTTTAATCCTTCATTCATTTGTTTCTCATCGTCCTTGTTGTATGCTTTAATGATTGCTTTAACAAGTTTATGACGAACCACATCTTCTTCATCAAGTTCAACATAGGAAATGCCTTCAATATGCTTTAAGATCCTGGCAGCTTTGAACAAGCCGCTTTGCTGGTTCTTAGGCAGATCGATCTGGGTTGGATCGCCGGTGATTATCGCTTTTGCATTTGGCCCGATACGTGTCAGGAACATTTTGATCTGGAGGTCATTTGTATTCTGCGCCTCATCCAAAATAATGAAAGCATTGTCAAGCGTGCGGCCCCGCATATATGCCAGAGGTGCTATCTCAATCGTACGGGTACTCATATAGTATCCTAGTTTATCGGCAGGTATCATGTCATCCAGTGCATCATACAAAGGCCTGAGATATGGATCAATTTTTTCTTTCAGGTCTCCGGGTAAAAAACCAAGGCTTTCTCCGGCTTCCACCGCCGGCCTTGTTAAAATGATCTTTTTAACCAGTTTATTTTTCAATGCTCTTACTGCCAATGCCACAGCAGTATAGGTTTTACCGGTACCAGCAGGTCCGATAGCAAATACGATATCGTTTTTATCGCATTCGCTTACCATTACTTTCTGGTTGGCAGTTCTTGCACGAACCGTTTTACCATTTGGTCCAAAAACAAGTACATCATTGGGATTGCGATCCATGAAATTATCAACTACTTTTTCATCATCTCCTCCCAGGATCTGATCAAAATAATTTTCACTCATGTGTCCATTACGTTGAAGGTATTGAACAAGTAAATCAATTTTTTCTTTTGCTTCTTCAATTTGTTCCGGGGCTCCGCTTAATTTTATTTGCGTTCCACGACTTAAAATTTTTAACAGGGGGAATTTCTTTTTCAGAATGTCGAGTTTACCGTTGTTTACTCCAAAAAATTCGATCGGGTTTACGGTTTCAAGGTTAATGATTGTGTCTGTCAATGCTTTTCAGTTTTAATGCTTTTTTTTTCTTTCAAAAATAAGCAGGTTGGGGTAAAATGAAAATTGTTAAGTATAGTATTAGTAAATCATTATTGCCAAATTATTATACATAACGTATATAACACGAATTTAATTATACACATTGGCATATATTTAGTGGAAAAGTTAAAAGATTTGTATTGGTTAAAACATTAACTAATCATAAAACGAAAAA
>JANMMS010000063.1:0-4235 GCA_031373525.1 Ferruginibacter sp. | reverse complement strand
TTTTTCTAAGCAGGTTATTGATGCTGTTGCAATAAATAAAGGATGGGGCAGTAATATAATGATAAGTGATGAAACAGATGAAGTATTGGAAACAGGTGGTGGACTGTTAAAAGCAAAAAAATTGTTGCAAGGTGGCGAACCATTTCTAACACTGAATGCTGATTTTCTAACAGACCTTAATATTGATAAGCTTCTTACATTTCATAGAAATGAAAATGCACTGATCTCTTTTGGTATTACTAACAGAAAAACATCGCGGTATTTTTTATTTGATGAAGATAACAGGCTTTGTGGCTGGCGCAATGTAAACAGTGGGGAGGAACGCATATCAATTCCTAAAAAAGATTTAAAGGAAATGGCTTATAGTTGTGTTGTAGTATTTGAACCCAAAATATTTGAATTGATAACACAACGGGGAAAATTTTCTTTGGTTGATACTTATTTAAGTCTGGCTGCTGATCACCTGATCTGTGGTTATGATCACAGTGGTGATAAACTGGTTGATGTGGGAAAACCGGATAGTGTTGCAATAGCAGAGAAATTATTTATTTAATACAATTACCGCTAAGTCGCAAAGACGCTTAGCTTAGATAATTTTTCTTTGTGCCTTTGCGCCTTAGCGGTTACCTTCCAAACTTTCTAATTAGGATCAGCAGGTGCATCAAACCCGCTCTTCTTTTCTTCTTTAGGTTTGATCCCAAAATTATACCGAATGGTAAGCCCCAATTTTCGTGTGTCATTGATACGGGTACCTTCAGCATTAACATTGCCTTGTTGTAAATTGAATGAT
The DNA here is from genome assembly GCA_031373525.1 of Ferruginibacter sp. Taxonomy (GTDB): domain Bacteria; phylum Bacteroidota; class Bacteroidia; order Chitinophagales; family Chitinophagaceae; genus Ferruginibacter. The sequence goes on along the minus strand of JANMMS010000063.1, from coordinate 3,445 downwards.
ACCTGGTTGGTACGTAAAAGGTCGTTAACAGAAAGAATTATATTCGCTTTTTTCTTTAAAATACTTTTATTAACTGAAACAAATATTCCACCGAATGTATTTAATTCATAAAAATTCTGGAATCCTTTTGTGCGCATAAATCCTTGTAAATTGAAAGTAAGATTGGGAGTTGCTTTAAATTCCTGAAACATAAAAAACAGCCAGCTTCCACGATTATAATTTAAACCTTGCCCCTGATAAAAACCGTTGTACTGGGTATAATTATATTGTACGCCTACATAGAAAAAATATTTTCCGCCCGGAGGAATACCTCCGATACCTCTAAAATAGAATTCTTTATTCTTCCCAAGATTGTCATAAGTGCGAAATGCTATTTTGGTAACATTGTCCTGGTAAGTAACATTGCTGAAAATATTTTTTGTATCATTAATGCCTATAGCGAGTACCGGAATTTCATTAAATGTTGCATTTAATTCATAATTAGTTGTAAACTGGGGTTTTAATCGCGGGTTGCCAACATCATACAGATATTGATCCACAAATCTCGGATAAGGGTTAAGGATCTCATAATATGGCCTCTTAATGCTTCGGCGGTAAATGGCACTGCCAATTATAGGAGTTCCGAATATTTTAAATAGTTTATGCCTGATAAACAAGTAAGGAAAAACATCTGTTCGTTTAATAGATAGCGATGTATCTTTTGGAATAAGTTGCCTGCCGTTAATATCAGTGGTTTCAAGACGTAATCCCGGCTTTATCGTAAACCCAAAAAAAGTTTTTGAAACCTGTAAGTAAGCAGCACTGATCGTTTCCTTATATTTAAAAGTATTGGTTTGAAATGGGTCTATGAACCTAATATTATTTCCGGTATCCTTATAAAAAGTAGCACTATTGTCACTATTACTATTGGTTATTTTTAGGCCAGCTTCAAGCGTATATTTTTTTGGAAATTTTAGAATCAGGTCAGTTTGAAAAACAAATATTTTCTTGTAATTCTTATTTTCGCCATCGCCGATCAGGGTTGGTTTGATAGGCAGATATTGATAGTTTTCATATAACTGCGTATTGTTATTTTTGTAATAATTGTATTCAAACTGTGCGGTCCATTCACTGCCAATCGAATCGATCTTATATTTTCCGGAAACAACATTACCAATATACAGTGACCTGTTCTTATTGTCTATATCAGATGCATTTCTTTCTTTTATCAAATTGGTCAGATCATTACTGATAATATTGCTGCTGAATGCATAACTTTTTCCTGCTGCATTGCTGATACGGAGATCATAACCTGCATTCAACTTAGGTGTAAAGGCAATATCAATACCGGCATTTAAATAATTATTGATAGTTGGATAAGTTGTATATGAGTTTTGTGATAGCAGGGACGTATCAGTACTGATAAACCTGTCTGATCTCAACTCTTCAAAATTATTCCTATTTGTATACTGGTAACTGAGGTAGCTGTTTATTTTTCCCGAACCTCTATTTAAATTAAATCCCGCAGTTTTAGTGCTATATACTCCTTGAAAATAAGCTAAATTAAAACTACCGTTTGTTCCTAATTTTATTCCTTTCTTTAATACAATATTCACAATACCCCCGCTACTGGCAGCATCGTATTTTGCAGATGGTGTGCGAAGGATCTCAATTTTACTAACACTGCCTGCAGGTAAACTTTTTAAAAGGGAAGCTATATCTGCACTACTTAATTTCATTTCCCTTCCATTAATAAAAATGGTTGCAGGTGTTGCGCTGTTAAGATAAACATTGCCATCCTGATCTACAATGGCTCCGGGTGTTTTCTCTAATATCTCGTAGGCATTGGTGCTGCTGTTGGCAAGAACTTCCGCATCAACGATTGTTTTATCATCTTCCTGTTTTATCAATGGTTTTTTTGATATAATAGTAACATTACCCAGGCTATTTATTTTATTAGCCATCTCGATGGTTAAGAATATGGCAGTATCTGTAAGTGAAATTGGCTTTATAATATCCTGCATACCTGCGGCCGTAAGCTTAAGAATATAATTGGTATTTTTTTGTACATTAAAAGTAACAGGACCGTTGATCAGCAATTTATTTTTTAAGATCGTATCCGGTAATTGATATAATACGCCTGTGACATTTTGGATCTTTTCTTTTTTATTGTCGATAACAATCAGGTGTAGTTTGGTTGTTTGTGCTTTCAATTGTATACAACTGAAGAGTAAAATTAGCCCGGCAAATATTTTCATATACAATTGTAAAAAATCTGGCTGCTAAAATAAATCAGCAGCCAGTTCATTATTATTTTCAGATCCAGTTAATTCTTTTCAAAAAGATCTTTTTTGTCAACCACCTTTACCTCTGCCCCCTCTTTTAATGTTTTACTAACAACATCATACGGACCGGTTATTACCTCATCTCCTTCTTTCAATCCTTCTGTAATTTCAATGTTATTAATATCCTGGATACCTGTTTTTACTTTTACCTTTTTTACTTTATTATCAGCACCCTTTACGAACACAACTATCTCCAGGTCATCCATTGTTGGTGCATCTGATTTTATAGCAGCATCGTCTTTTTTCTTTTTAGTGGCAGTTTTTGTACTATCGTTCTTGTCGCGTGTTGTTACAGCATTGATGGGAAGACTGAGTACATTCATCCGTGTCTTTGTTTGTATATCTGCACTGGCGCTCATTCCCGGACGAAATGGAAAACTTCCTTTACCAAGCAGGTCCATATAACTTTCCGGAAGCAACCTGATATATACTTTATATTGGGTCACGTCATTACTTGTGTTGGCAAGGGCGTTTTGAGAAGAAGCACCATTATTACTACTGGCAATTTGTGTTACAATACCTTTAAATTTTCGGTCACTGTAAGCATCAATATCAATAATGGCGCTATCGCCGAGTTTTACTTTAGGGATGTCATTTTCTCCAACATCAACCCTGATCTCTATTTTAGACATATCTGCAATACGCAGCATTTCAGTACCTACATTAAAACTATTACCCGCAACTTTTTCACCTTTTTTTACATTTAATAAACTAATAACGCCATCCATCGGTGCAACAATTGCTGTTCTGCCAAGGTCTTTATTCGCTTTTTGTAAATTTGCATATGCACTTTGTACACCAGCCCTTGCACCCTGAACATTTGCTTCTGTACTTCTGATAGATTGAGCCGCTGCATTATAATTTGCTTTAGCCGTTTTAATATTTGCTTCAGCAATATTAAATTCATTGCGACTGATCACTTTATCATCAAATAATTTTTTCTGCATATCAAAATTTCTTTGAGCCTGTTCCATTGCAGCTTTTAATGCTTCGAGGCTGGCAGTTGTATTAGCAACCTGTGCTTGAGAGTTGGCAACCTGGGATTGACTCTGTGCCACACCGCTGGCAGCCTGGTCTCGCTGAATGCTATAGATATCTGCATAAATACGGGCAAGCAACTG
>JANMMS010000059.1:0-16953 GCA_031373525.1 Ferruginibacter sp. | reverse complement strand
ACAATTTTTTTACGTTAACAAAATATCCTTACTTTTACATTTCATTAAACAAATAATTAATCGCACATGAGAAGATTTTTATCACTGTTTACAGTGTTGATGCTCTGCGGAGTATTGGCATTTGCACAAAGCCGGGTGGTGTCCGGTAGGGTTTTAGACAATTCGGGTAAACCTGTACCATTTGCTTCAGTATTAGTAAAGGGCAGTAAGACCGGAGTACAAACTGATATCAACGGTGATTTTAGCATTAAAGCTAATACCGGTGAAGTGTTGGTTATTTCCTCACAATCTTTCAATTCAAGTGAGGTATCTGTACCTGCCAGTGGTAATATTAATTTCACCCTGGTTCAAAAAGAAAACACTATCCAGGAAGTTATTGTAACAAGTGCATTCCAAACCAAACGTACATTGAGAAGCCAGGCTTCAAATGTTCAAAATGTAAGTGGAGAACAACTTAATACAATACGCCAGGCAAATATTAATAACGCTCTTGCGGGTAAAGTTGCGGGTGCACAGGTTCGTAGCCAGTCAACTGCAGCTCTTGGAAGGGAAACTGCTATTAGACTTCGTGGAGAAAATGGTTTAACCGGAGGGGCAGGTGCTATTTATGTGGTTGATGGTACAATTATTCCAAGTTCAAATGATATTAATACGGATGACATTGAAGATGTTACTGTATTACAAGGACCTGCTGCTGCTGCATTATTTGGTGGAGATGGCGCAAATGGAGCTATCGTTATCAATACTAAAAGAGCCAAAAAAGGACAACCGGGTATTGGTATTGAAATAAACAGTGGGGTAACTTTTGATCAGATCTATATTACTCCTAATTATCAGAATGCATATGCCGGTGGTGCCGATTATGACCTGAGAAAATATACCTGGACACCAGGCCAGCCAATAGGCTGGAAGGCATTGGATGGTAAGTATTATCATGAGTATTCTGATGATGCCAGTTGGGGTCCTCGTATGGTTGGCCAGGAATATATTCCATGGGATGCATGGTACCCGGGTCATGAAGGTTCTTTTAAAACCGCAAAATTGGTTGCTCAGCCTAATAATGCCAAAGATTTTTACAATACCGGTGTTACAAAAACGAACAATGTCAATATTTCAAAAGCAGGCGATAATTATAATCTAAGAATTTCTTATACCAACCTTGATATAAAAGGCTTAATACCAAATAGTTATTTGAAGCGTAATTCTTTTAATACGAATGTTTCTTATGATGTGACGAAAAAACTCACTTTTACTGCCAGCATCAATTATGTACAACAATCGGGTAATTTTGAAAATAATGATGGTTACTCTAACCAAAGTACTGGTTCATTCAATCAGTGGTTCCACAGAGATCTTGATATTAACAAATTGAGAGAGTTGCGCTACCTGAGAAGCCCAACAGGAATTTATGCCAGTTGGAATCACGCAAACCCTGCAGCTTATTCAGATGCTAATCCGCTTTCTTTTTATGGTGCTAATTACTGGTTAAATCCTTACACCTATTTTGATATTATTAAGAATATTAACAACAGGAACCGTTTATTTGGTGATGTTTCTTTGACCTATAGAATTAATAATGATTTACGTATCAAAGCAACTTATCGTAAACAACAGCTTAATACCGACGGGTATGCAATTTATCCTACTGAAATGGAAACCAGCCAGAATCAGTCAACTTTTAACCCATATGAAGGTACAGGTAAAGCAGCTTATGGTACTAACTCAAGCTTCAGCAACCGCCAAAATTATGAGTTGATAGCCAGCTATACTAAAAAAGTACGTGATTTTGGTATTAACTTAAATCTTGGTCTCGACATTCTTAAAGCATCGTCTAAGTCTTACTCACAAAATACGATGGGTGGTTTAAATGTACCCGGATTATATTCTTTACCTAACTCCAAGAATGATATTGCCTATTCAGAGGGAATTTCAAACTTTAAAAGAAGAGGTATTTTTATCAGGGGTGATTTCGGATGGAAGAATATGCTTTTTGTAGAGGGTGCTTATCGTAGAGATTATGCTTCATCTGAACCAGTTACCAGTAATGGTATTGTTACAAAATCAATTGGTTTTTCTTTTGTACTAAGTGATTTGATCAAGAATAAATCTATTCTTTCATATGCTAAAATAAGGGCATCTACAGGTCAGGTTATTAATAACTTGACACCTTATCAATTGTTCAATCCTTATTTTGTTAATCCGAACCAGTTTGACGGTAACTTTTTGATGTCTGAACCTGGAACATTAAGTTCAAGTACATTACAGGGTGCAACGAATGATGAAAAAGAAATTGGTATCGAAACACGTTTCTTAAAGAACAGGATCGGGTTATCCTTTACTTACTGGGACAGAACAAACAAAAATTTCCCTGTAACAGTTGCAGCTTCAGGAGCATCAGGTTATGGTTCTTTGACAACAAATGCAGGAGAAATAGCTAAAACCGGCGTGGATGTTCAGCTTTTCCTGAAACCAGTTAAAACGAAAAATTTTGATTGGGATATTAATGCAACCTGGGGCAGATTGATCAGAAATGAAGTAGTTTCTATTTCAGAAGGCGTTAACAGGATCGTTGTTTCTTCAGGAGCTTTCTCCGGAACTTCTGCAGCCTATACTGTAAGCCAGGTTGGTTTACCATGGGGCCAAATGTTTGGCGGTGGTATCAAACGTAATCTTGCAGGGCAGCCAATTTTAACTTCTGCAGGAAAATATATCAAAGAAGACAATGTTAATTTTGGTAGTGTACTTCCTGATTATACCGGTGGTGTACAAAATACGTTTTCATTATTCAAGAATTTTACTATTAACGTAAATATTGATTTTTCTTATGGCGGTAAATTCTTCTCTTTATCTGATCATTGGGGAACTTTTTCCGGCTTAACTGCTAAAACTGCTGTTTTAAATGATAAGGGTAATTCAATACGTGACCTGGTTCGTGATGGTGGTGGTGTGCATGTTATAGGAGTTGATGAAACAGGTAAAACAATTGATACCTACATTGAAGCACAGGATTATTTTCATCAATTCAGATCTGCTAATATCTCAGAAGTATTTATTCATGACCTTAGTTTTGTAAAGCTAAGAGAATTTAGCCTTGGTTATAGGTTGCCTGTTGAAAGAATGGGTATCAGTAAATACGTAAAAAGCGCTACTTTCTCAGTAATTGCACGCAATCCATGGTTGATCTATTCTCAAACAAAGGATTTCGATCCTTCTGAGATCAGTAATGTTTATGGAGAAGATGGTCAGTTACCAGGTACACGTTCTATGGGTGTTAACCTTAGGATAGGATTTTAATTGAATAATAATATTTAAACATAATATATATGAAACATAATTTTTTAAAATCATTTCTTATAGTTGCAACAGGTTCGATGTTTCTTTTAGGAACGGGCTGTCAAAAACTGGAAGATTTTGGTGATACAAATACAAATCCATTAGGGGCTAACGAGCCTGTAACTTCGGCACTTTTAACCAATGCTCAGGTTGGATTAGCCGGATTGGCTGGTGGAACTGGTATAAGAGGTGGTTTATTCGTTCAGTATTTTTCTGAAACTCAATATACGGATGCCTCTTTATATGCTGAACCAAAAATTGATTTTGGAGGTCAGTATTCTGGTCATTTACAGGATCTGTATGTTATAATTAAAAAGAACAACGATCCGTTAACCAAAAATGCTAACCTGGTTTCCGGAACAAATGAGAATCAAATAGCAGTGGCAAAAATTTTAATGACTTACTCTATTTGGACAATTACAGATCGTTGGGGCGATGTTCCTTATAACAAGGCATTTCAAGGCATAGCAAATCTTACACCATCTTATGACACTCAAAGAGTGATCTATAAGAGAATGTTGACTGATCTTAAAGAAGCGATTGCATTATTTGATAATGGAGGAGCGGATAAGAATTTAGTAAAAGGTGATTTATTTTATGGAAAAGCTGGCCCATTAACACAACAAGCTAAATGGAAAAAACTTGCTAATACATTAAGAATGTTGATCAGTATGAGGCTGAGTAAAGTTACTCCGGATGCTCAATTGAACGCACAAAATGAATTTGCTGCTGCTGCTGCTGACCCTGCAGGATTTATTAGCAGCAATGCTGATAACTTGACCCTTAAATATCCCGGTGGATTTTATCAGCATCCATGGTATACTGTATATGATGGTCGTTCTGATTATGGTTATTCTAAAACATTGGCCGATCTGTTAGGCAATATGGGAGATAACAGGAGATTGGCTTATGGAGGTTCGGGTGCTTCTTTTCCTTATGGATTGAAAAGGGAAGATGCAACAACCCTTCCTACCAGTTATGCGAAGGTACTAGCACCTGCATATCAGGCTCAGGATGCTTCTTTAGTAGTTGTAAGTGCTGCATCTTCATTACTTGCTATTGCTGAAGGTATTGAAAGAGGCTGGATAACTTCTGCCGGAACTTTTACATCAGCAAAAGCTGCTTATGATGCTGCAATAACAGAATCTTATGCTCAATGGGGCCAGTCTGGTGCTGCTGCAGTTATTGCAGGTTCTGCAAATTATACTTCAGGAACCGGCGGTGGTACTAATTTAGGTGCAAATGCTTTTTCATCTGTTGTAGGCCAAAGTGCTGTAACAACCAACGGATTAGAGCGCATATTCTTACAGAGATACATCGCTTTATATCCTGATGGAACACAAGCATGGGCTGAATGGAGAAGGTCTTGTGCACCCGGTACTCCAGTTACATTATCTGGTCTTGCTGGTATGCCAACACTTGCGGCTACAACTTATGCAACAAATTCAGGACAGGGTATTCCTCGCAGATACGTTTATGGAGCTAATGAAATTAGTACCAATCCGGTCAGTCTTGCTGAAGCAGTTGCTCGTTTACCGCTTGGCGATGTAGCTCATGAGCGAGTTTGGTGGGATAAATAAAATAATTAAACAATTAGCTACTCCACAATGTTAGGGTAGTATAATGATATATTTTTGCAAACAAACACTACAAATTAATAAAGTAATATGAAATACTTAAATCTTTTAAAAAAGCTAGCAATACTGGTTATAATGGTATCTATTTTTGCTTCCTGTAAAAAGGCTGCGGAAGTTAAAGTTATCGGAGATGCCGGACAAACAATTGTAAAGATCATTAACGGTGGGCCTACTGAATATGCAGTAGGTTCTGAAGAAGGAGATGATAATGATGGCCCGGGATTGCCATTGTATGGTGTTGAATTTGTTCCAACTCCTCAAACAATTACCGTTGTATCTATTCGCAGGGATGTTTCTAATTTTACTGAACTGAATAAAGCAACTACTGTTATTATAGAGGAAGATACCAATATGATAACCCGTTATAACGACACCGCAATTGCCAGGGGAAATGGTACTATTGAAAAAATGCCTGTTAGTGTTTTTTCAATAAGCCCTGCAAAAGTTGGTGGTTACCAAGGTACCTATACAATAGATTTTGCACCAGGTGAGGTTGCTAAAGAAATAGTACTTACTGTAGATAATCCTTTCCGTGATCTTGATCCAAATATTACTTATGCACTTGCATTTAAGATCAAAACTGTTACAGTTACCGGTGGAGCAGCTAAAATTGGATTTAGCAGCAGTGTTGTAGTACGCGTAGGCGCCAAAAATAAATATGATGGTGTATACGATATGAAAGGAATCCATAACCGTCCTACTTACCAGTTTTTTTATAAAGCTGAGATGCAAATGATAACAACTGGCGCAAATTCAGTTATTTATTATTGGCCAGCTGCAGGTTCCGTAGGCCATCCAATTGCTACAGATGCAAATAATACCCTTAGCTGGTATGGTGCTACAGTGGCTCCGGCAGTTGATTTTAACCCTGTTACCAATTTGGCAACTAATATATACAATACAACTCCAAGCCCGCCAATTTCCAAGAATGATGGAGCTAATTATCCAGGTTTGGTAGATCCTGCAAATCCTACGATCAGCAGGTACGATGAAGCAACTAAAACCATGTATTTATATTGGAGATACAATAACAATCCAGCACGTGGTTTCTTTGATACTTTAGTATTTAAAAAGCCAAGATAAGCTTTATGTGAATATATTCTTAACGGGGTGCTTCAAAAGCATCCCGTTTTTTATTACAATATTTAAATTGTAATATTTCAATTTTGAAATTTCAATAAAATGGTTATTTAAATATTTCAGAAAGCTCATAATGGTTGCATTTTTTGTTTTTATCTTTGTTTTAAATTAAATTTATATGAGTAACCCAGTTGAACAACCTGCTGCATTGAATATTGAAATTTCAGAAGAAGTAGCAGAAGGTACTTATGCTAACCTTGCCATTATTACACATAGCCATGCAGAGTTTGTAATTGATTTTGTGAATGTAATGCCAGGAACTCCAAAAAGTAAAGTTAAGAACCGTATCATTTTAACTCCCTTTCATGCAAAACGCTTTATGAAAGCCCTGGTAGATAATATTAAGAAATTTGAAGCTTCAAACGGTAATATACAGGATATGGAAGCGGTGGAGATACCGTTTAATTTTGGAGGGCCGGCGGCGCAAGCATAGTTCGTAGTTCATAGTTCATAGTTCGTAGTTCATAGTCCATAGTTCGTAGTTTGGGATATGCAAGTGCGTTGTTTTAAATAATAAGCTATTATCTATGGGCTTTTTTCTCTGACTTTAAATTTCTGTCCTCGGAATCCGGTTTTACCTAAATATGTTATTAAAGAACTGATCATTTTTATTATTTCTTCTATGATACTAAATAATTCTTCCTGTTTCTCTTTCGTAATATAGCTTCTGTCAAATGCCCTATATAGTTGAGATTTACATTCTATTGCAGATGCATTGGCGTATGTAAGGAAATTTATGAATTCATTTGTACCTAGCCTTGCATATCCCTCAGCTATATTATCCATTACAGAATCGGATGATCTGTTAACCTGATCAATGAGGGCAAAGTCTCTTAAAAATTTACCAGTTGAGATTAATTCAAAAATATGCCTGCACAGATCTCTTGATTTTTGCCAGACTTTCAGTTCTTCAAAATTTTGCAAAGTTGCCATATATGTGGTGTTAACTATGAACTAAGAACCATGAACTTGAATTTCAAATCATCCCTTCATCCGCAAAACTATAATACCCTTCATCACTAACGATGATATGGTCGAGCACTGTGATATCGAAATATCCTGCAGCCTGTTTTATTTTTTGAGTTATTTCCTCATCAGCCTTACTTGGTTTTAAGTTTCCGGAAGGATGGTTATGACTTAAAACAATTGATGTGGCTTCTTCTTCAATCGCTTTCTTTAAGATCAACCTGGGGTCGGCTACAGTACCGGTAATTCCGCCACGGCTTATTATTTCAAAGTGCTTGATCTTATTTGCACGATTTAGAAAAACCACTGCAAATACTTCGTAATGAAAATCTTTTAATACGGTTCTTAAATAAGTTGCAATTTCATTGCTGTTGCGAACCACTGTCTTAATAAGTACATTGGAAGAATGCCTTCTTCTTCCAAGTTCAAGTGCTGCAGATATGGCTATTGCTTTTGCATTTCCAATCCCTTTTATTTTTATCAGATCGTTTATTGATAATTTTCCAAGTTCATCTAAATTATCGGATCCCAGTTTAAGTATGTCTTTTGCCAGTTCTAAAGCGGATCTGTCTTTATTTCCGTTGTTTATAAGGATTGCGATCAATTCGGAATTGCTTAATGCTCCGGCACCTTTTAATAGCATTTTCTCCCGTGGGCGGTCATCTGATGCCCAGTTTTTGATGGATGTGGAAGGCTTGTTAACATTTTCCATAAAATCAAATTTAATTGAACTAAACTAATGGTATTTTCGCAAAACATTTATTTAGTCAACTGTAATATTTATTTACATGGAGTCCAATGCAAAGATATTTTCCGGTACGGGGTCACAATATTTGGCTGAAAAAATTGCAAAAAAATTTGGAGAACCACTGGGTAAAGTAAATATTCAAAAATTTAGTGATGGCGAAATAGGAGTAGAATTTAAAGAAAGCATCAGAGGCAGATTTGTATTTTTAATTCAAAGCACTTTTTCGCCTACCGAAAATCTGATGGAATTATTACTGATGATCGATGCTGCAAAAAGAGCTTCAGCTTATAAAGTAATTGCAGTGATACCATATTATGGATTTGCCAGGCAGGACCGAAAAGACAGGCCAAGAGTGGCAATTGGGTCAAAATTAATTGCCAATATGTTGGTGGCAGCAGGTGCCGATCGTATCATTACAATGGATCTGCATGCTCCACAGATACAAGGATATTTTGATATACCTGTAGATCATCTCGATTCTTCTGCCATTTTTATTCCATACATTGAAAACCTGCAGCTTGAAAACCTGACTTTTGCAGCGCCAGATGTTGGAAGTGCAAACCGTATCAGAGAAATTGCTACTTATTTTGAATGTGAAATGGTTATTTGTGATAAACACCGTAAGCGTGCCAATGAAATTGCCAGTATGGTATTGATTGGTGATGTTACAGACAGGGATGTTGTATTGATTGATGATATTTGTGATACCGGTGGTACATTGGTAAAAAGTGCCGCACTGATGAAAGAAAAAGGTGCCAGGAGTGTTCGAGCATTGTGTACACATCCCGTTTTAAGCGGGAAAGCATATGATAATATAGAAAACAGTGTTTTAGAAGAATTGGTAGTATGTGATACCATTCCTGTAAAAGAGGGTTGTAAAAAAATTAAAGTGCTATCTACAGATGAACTTTTTGCAGTAACTATCAGGAATGCCTATGAAAATAAAAGCATCAATAGCTTGTTTATCAGGGGAAGGGTGAAGAAAGTTTAAAATACAAGTTCAAAGTTCATGGTTCATAGTTTAGTGTATGCTGCAATTAGTTATAATAAATTAAATAACAGTTAGTTATGCATAAACATGTTTAAGTAGCCATAGTCTGAAAAACTATGAACTATGAACTATAAACTATTAATGTTTTTCCCTACCTTTGCGCCTCATTAAAAAATTATAAAACAATGAAATCAGTTACAATCGAAGGACAACTGAGGACCGAAAGCGGAAAAAAATCCACCCGCCAACTTCGCTCTCAGCAACTCGTGCCAGGTGTAATCTATGGTGGTAAATCAGAGATTAATTTTTCTGCCCCGGCTACAGCATTTAAAAGCATCGTTTACACATCAGAGTTTATGCTTGCTGATGTAAAAGTTGACGGAACTGCCTATCGCTGCATTTTGAAAGATATTCAATTTGATAAAGTTACCGATGCATTATTGCACGTTGACTTTTTGGAATTAGTTGAGGATAAAAAAATAATTGCCTCTTTGCCTTTGAAATTTGTTGGTACACCTGCCGGGGTTAAAGCCGGTGGAAAGCTTGTAACCAAAATGAAATCTTTAAAAATAAAAACTTTACCAAAGTATTTGAAAGAATTTATTAACGTAGATATCAATAACCTGGAACTGAATGAGAATATAAGAGTACAGGATGTAATAGCTGAGAATATGGAAGTATTGAATTCTCCCAGAATTCCGATTGCATCAGTTACAATGACTCGTCAGTTGAAACAGGAAGAAGCCGCTGCACCTGTTGCCGGTGCTGCTAAAGCTGCTGCACCTGCCGCTGCTGCACCAGCTGCTGCACCTGCCGCTAAAAAATAAAATATCAAATAAATATTAAAAAAGCCCTTTATTGCAAAGGGCTTTTTTATTTCAAACAACCTATTGTAAAAGCTAAACTTAGTTACCTTTGCAATCCTAAATACAAATTATGGGAATGGATAGAAATACAGTGATTGGTTTTATTTTAATCGGTGCACTATTGATCGGCATGTTCGTAATGAACAGCAAAAGCCGCCTCGCCTTTGAAGGGGAACAAAAACGAATAGAAGATTCAATTGCCTCAACCAGGCCTAAAATAGATACCATTGCAGCCAGGCTTGATTCTTTAAAAGCGGATTCTTTGAAGGTAACAAAACAGGCCACCGGTTTTCAATCCGGAGCAAATACAGAACAATTAACTGTACTGGAAAATGAAGTATTAAAAATATCTTTTTCGAACAAGGGGGGGCAACCAAAAATAGTTGAATTAAAGAAACACAAAAAGCTGAATGGCAGCCCTGTTGTTTTGCAAAGCGGTGATTTTAATAAGCTTTCTTATGCTTTCAACGTAAATAATAATGAGATATCCCAATCAGATCTGCTGTTCTTTTCTGTTTCACCGGTAGTAGTTAATGCAGACAGATCCCGGTCTGTTACTTTTTCTGCATCAGATTCTTCAGGCAGGCAATTGAACCATCGTTATACCATTCGTGAAAATGATTATATGGTTGACCTTGCCATAACTTTAACTGGTGCTGATAAACTGCTTTCACAAAATACTTTCAGTTTATTGTGGCAGGCTGAGGCCGAGCAAATTGAAAAGGACCATGAGTATGAAACAACGCAAACACATATATCCTTTGTTAAAGAGGGTAATTATGATTTTGAATATGTTGGTAAGGGCGATTCAAAAGATTTTAGCAAGCCTGTGGAATGGATCAGTGTTAAACAACAGTTTTTTGCCACAGCATTAACAGCTAAGGATAAATTTTCAAATCTAAAAGTGTCATGGACTATTCCGGCAGATAGTAATGGCCATTATATAACGAGAGTAATTACAAATGCACAGGTTAAACTTGCCGGAGGGAATGTGGCAGTTATACCGCTTCAGTACTATTATGGGCCAAGTGATTATAATATTTTAAAGAAGTATAATAATAAAATGGAAGATATGGTTCCTTATGGTAGCGGTGTTTTTGCTTTTGTAAAATATATTAACCGGTATTTTTTATTGCCTGTTTTCGATTTCTTTCAAAAGCATGTTGCCAGCATGGGTATCGTTATTCTGTTACTAACTTTATTGATTCGATTAATAACTTCACCGATATTATATAAAAGTTATCTGAGCGGGGCTAAAATGAAAGTGCTAAAACCTGAAGTAGATGCATTGAAACTAAAATTCAAAGACGACCAGCAGGCCTTTAGTATGGAACAGATGAAACTATGGCGTACCGCAGGGGTAAGCCCTTTAGGTGGTTGTTTGCCGGCATTGTTACAGATCCCGATTTTCATGTCATTGTATTATTTCTTTCAGTCTAATATAGATCTCAGGGGTAAGAGTTTTTTATGGGCAAAAGATCTTGCAGCGTATGACTCAATTGCTCAATTACCTTTTTCAATCCCCTTTTATGGCGATCATGTAAGTTTGTTTACTTTGTTTGCTGTTGTAACAAGTTTATTGATCTCTGTTTATAGTATGAGCAATATGCAGGATAACAGTAACCCTGTAATGAAGTATATGCCTTATATATTCCCGGTATTGTTACTTGGGGTATTTAATAAACTTCCTTCGGCATTAACCTGGTATTATACTATATCGAATACGATTACCCTTTTACTTCAGATTGTGATTCAGAAATATATAATCAATCACGATAAGATATTAGCGCAGATCAGTGAGAACAGGAAAAAACCTGTAAAAAAATCTAAATTGGCGGAACGTATGGAAGCGATGCAGGAAAGCCAGAAAAAATTAAAGGATTTGAAAAATAAATCCAACAGTAAATAAAAAGTATAGTTAAATTTCTTTCAAAACCTGCACGAATCATGTGCAGGTTTTTTTGTTAACAGTATATATGAAAATTTGGCACGTGTTTTTATTATCTTTATGTAATAATATTTTTTAAAAAATGGATACTTTGAAATCTTTATTTTTAGTCTTTTTAACCTTAAGCTTTTTTTCAGTTACTTCTCATGCTCAAAAAGCTTTGAGTGAAGTAACACTGCATTACAAGATCTCAATTGAACCGGTTAATGATAAATCATCAACATCCAGATCTTTAGACGGTGCTGACTTATCTGTTTATATCAGGGGTACAGCAAGCAGAACAGATATGACAAGTTCATTGGGAACTGAATCAAGTATATTTAATACTAAAACAGGTAATGGTTTTATTTTGAAAGAATACAGTGGTCAAAAGTTAATGATAACATTAAACAAAGATAATTGGGCTCAGAAAAATAAGAATTTCCAGAATATGAAATTTAATATTGAAGCAGGGTATATTAAGATCGGTTAATATAAATGTAAGAAAGCGACAGGGGTATTGGATGGCAATAATTTTATTGTTTATTATACATCTGAATTCAAAACTGTTAACAATGATTATAATAATGCATTTTCGAATTTGCCTGGAATTCCTGTCCAATATGAATTAGAATCAGGTAAATTAAAATTTAAGTATCTGCTTAAAAGTATTGTAAATGATAATATACCGGATAGTAAATTTGATATCCCTAAAACAGGATATAGGGTAATGACGTATGATGATAATCAACAATTAAAGAAGGGGTAAAAAAGTCAAAAAATAAACCGCATTTTGCGGTTTATTTTGTTTTGATGATAAGTTTAAGGCCGGTATATCCTTGTTTGATCTCCGGAACTAAGATCTTTTGTTTGTAAGGAACAATATAAATACTATTACCTTTTTGATAAGTTACAAGTTCAGTAAATATTAAAGAATTATTTTGATATTGAGGATTTGACAACAGACTCCCTTTGTATTTCAATCCGGCTTTTAAGTTAAACGAAATAGAATTTTTAAAAGCATTATTGGTATTGATATTCAGTATAATTTTTGATTTGGATTTTTTACCGATACCTCTGTCAGCAAAAGATATGAGCATAGTACCTGTCAGAATACCCAGCAGCAGTATTTTTTTGGCTATTTTACTCATTTGGTGTTTAAATTAATTGATACAAATATATTAATAATAATTCAATATTTCTCTACCGTTCATCAAACTATTTTTTGGGGAATCAGTTCCTGAACAACTAATTAACAAATTTGGTGTAAAAAAGGTTGTAATTATTAAAAATTAAGCCTAAATTACAATAACCTATTACCTCATGAGTAAATACCCATACAGGCAAGACAAGGAAGAATTAAAAGAATTGCTACAGCAATATGCTAATTTGAAGCAAGGGAAAAGCCACTCTTTTATAGAAGAAGATGGCTTTGAGCGTATAATAGATTATTTTGATGAAAAGGAACAGTATACACAAGCATTTGAAGCCGTTAATTTTGCTATAGAACAATATCCTTATTCTGCCTCCCTGTTAATCAGCAAAGCCGACTTGCTCATTTCCTTACGAAATTACCATGAAGCTTTATTCATTCTTGAACAGGCAGAATTATTAGATAGTTCAGATAGTTCATTGTATATATTAAAAACGGATGCATATTTGGCTTTGGATATGCAAGAAAAGGCAGCAACCGTTTTGGAAGAAGCTATATATAATTTTGAAGGGGAGGAAAAAATTGATCTGTTATTTGAACTGGCGGATGTTTATGATGATTACGAAAATTTTGAAAAAGTTTTTGATTGCCTTAAAGTTATCCTGGAATTGGACCCCACTAATGAAGAAGCTTTGTACAAGATCTGTTTTTGGACAGATTTTACCGGCCGAAATGAAGAAAGCATCAAATTACATCAAAAGATCATAGAAGAATTTCCCTTTAATGAATTAGCCTGGTTTAATCTTGGAGCCGCTTATCAGGGATTAAAATTATATGAAAAAGGTATTGATGCTTATCAATATGCTGTAGCAATAGATGAAAAATTTGATTTTGCTTACCGAAATATGGGAGATGGCTATATTAAATTGCGTAAATTCAGAGAAGCAATTGAAGTTTTGGAAAAAGTACTAGAACTTGCCATGCCCGAAGCTGTTATTTATGAAGCAATTGGTCATTGTAATGACAAGTTGGAAAATTATGCTCATGCAAGATTCAATTATAAGAAAGCAAGTCATTTAAATCCTGAAGACAGTCAGATCCATTATAAGATTGCCTGTACTTACATGAATGAAGGGAATTGGAATCAGGCAATTAAAGTGCTTGAAGTGGCGCTGAAAGTACATCAGATGCAGCCTGATTTTAATTTAGCAATTGGAAGATGCCATATGAAGCTTGGTAATATAGAAAATGCCATCACTTATTTTGGAAATGTAGTAAGGGTACGCCCTAAAAATACTTTGGCTTGGATTGAGTTACTTAAATGCCTTTATAAAGGCGAGTTGTTTGATGAAGGACTTGAATATTCATCTTTTGCATTGGAACAAATGGAAACTAAACCTATTTTTATTTTTTATAAAAGTATTTTCCTGTTTGCTTTAGGAAAAACGAAAGAAGCTTTGATCTACCTGGAAAACGGAATGGCTGTCAATTCAAAGCTGATCAGACAATTCATAGAAGTTAATCCCGCAATGATGCAACATCAACAGGTTATAGAGATCATTGCAAAGTATAAAAAGAGGAAATCAAAATGATTTATCATTTTATCTTTTCGTTTAATCTGCTTTAAATATCTTTGCCAGCTAAATACATTTTAACATGAATTTTAACCTGACACAGATACCACTGCGAAATACCAAACCACGTGACCATGGAATTACAATGGTAATGGATAAAGGGCTGAGTGTTGAGGAAGCAAAAAATTTCATGAGTGCATGCCATCCTCATGTTGATATAGTAAAGCTTGGTTTTGGAACAGCGTATGTAACCCCAAATTTGAAAGAAAAACTGGAAGTCTATCGTTCTTATGATATGGCCATTTATTTTGGGGGTACTTTATTTGAAGCATTTTTAGTAAGAAACCAGTTTGAAGATTATATCAAAGTATGTAAGGAATTTGGAGTAAGTTATATGGAGGTTAGCGATGGTTCTATAACAATTCCACATGCAGAAAAATGCGGGTATATTGAAAAGCTTACAAAACATGGTGTTGTTTTAAGTGAAGTTGGGAGTAAAGATGCTGCTCACATCATTCCCCCTTATAAATGGATTGAACTGATGCGTGCAGAATTAAATGCAGGATCAACTTATGTTATCGCAGAAGCCAGGGAAGCAGGTAATGTAGGTATTTACAGGGGAAGCGGAGAAGTAAGGGAAGGCCTTGTACAGGAAATTCTGACTCAGATACCGGAAGAAAAGATTATCTGGGAAGCTCCCCAAAAAGCACAACAATTATATTTTCTTGAGTTGATCGGATGCAATGTAAATCTTGGAAATATTGCTCCAACTGAAGTAATACCCTTAGAAGCTATGCGAATTGGTTTAAGAGGAGATACTTTTAATTTATACCTGGATAAAGAAACAGCCTGATGAATGTTTATGGTTTAATTGGGAATCCTCTTGGTCATTCTTTTTCAAAAAAATATTTTACTGAAAAATTTGAAAAGGAAAAAAGAAAGGATTGTAATTTTGAACTGTTTCCATTAACATCGATCAGCGAATTCCCCGGATTGATCAAAAGAATAAAGAACCTTAAGGGGCTTGCCGTAACGATACCTTACAAAGAATCAGTAATATCTTTTTTGAATGATTTAGATGAAACAGCTGAGAATATTGGTTCTGTTAACTGTATTAAGATCAATGAAAATAAACTAACGGGCTATAATACAGACGCATCTGGTTTCAAAAGGTCTGTAATGCCATTGTTACTACCCGGCCATACAAAGGCATTGATTTTAGGTTCGGGTGGTTCTTCCAAAGCCGTTCAGTATGTGCTAAGGCAATTAAATATTGATTTTCTGATCGTTACCAGAAATAAGGAAAATGCTCAGGGTCAAATCAATTATGATTCTATCAATGGCTCTATGATCTCAAACTATACACTCATCATTAATTGTACACCGGTAGGCATGTCTCCGAATGAAGAAAAATTTCCGTACATACCATATCAATTTCTGACCGAGAAAAATATTTTGTTTGACCTTGTTTATAATCCCGTTGAAACATTGTTTTTAAAAATGGGGAAACAATATGGCGCAAAAACAAAAAATGGATTTGAAATGTTGTTGATACAGGCTGAGGAAAACTGGAGGATATGGAACGAAGGAGTTTATTAAAATGTTTACAGTCTTGCCAAATCAGATGTTAATCAGGATTGCTTTTAGCTTCTCAGGTACAACTGCGACTTTCTTTCCGGTATAATCATAACAAACCATTCCTGTTTTGGCTTTAGCAATTAATATGAATTTTTCATTTCTGATCGCTTCAATGGAATAATACAATTCAAAACTTACCCTGGATATTTCTGTTGCAGCAATACTGATTTGTAATTCATCTCTGTAAAAAGATTCATTGATATATTCTACCGCAAGATCACTCATGATCAATCCAACTCCTTCAACATCCAGTTCTGTATAATTATTTAATCTGAGCCATTGTACCCTTGCTTCATGAATAATGCTTACCAGTGCATCATTTCCAAGGTGGTTGCCATAATTAATGTCCGTAATTCTAACAGGGATATTAACCACTGCTAAAGTATTAGAAGGTAATACTATCTTAATTCTTGCCATGTAGTTCATTTAAAAACTGAACAAATTTTGCAGTAGCTTTTTTTCGGTGACTGAAGTTATTTTTTTCTTCCATGGTCATTTCAGCAAAAGTTTTTGTACTTCCTTCGGGAATGAAAACTGCATCATAACCAAATCCATTAGAACCGGTTTCTTTGTTGCTGATATTTCCTTTACAGATACCTTCAAACTGGTATTCTTTGCCCTGAAGCATTAAAGAAATAACAGTTCGGAATTGAGCCTTCCTGTTTTCTTTGTCTTTTAAATTGAGCAAAAGTTTTTCAATATTTTTCCTGAAATCATTATCTTGTCCTGCATAGCGTGCACTTTTTACACCAGGTTCATTATTTAAAGTTGTTACTTCCAGGCCGGTATCTTCGCTGAAACAATCCTTTCCTGTTAATTTATAAATCGTATTTGATTTTTCCCTGGCATTTTCTTCCAGTGTTTCAAAAGGTTCGGGTATCTCAATATTAATTCCGGCTTCGCATAAGCTAATGATCTGAAAACTGTTTTTTAAAACTGACCTTATCTCGTCGACTTTATTTTTATTATTTGTAGAAAAA
>JANMMS010000039.1:0-1770 GCA_031373525.1 Ferruginibacter sp. | reverse complement strand
GAGCCGGTGCAGTGAATTTTTTAGAAAAACCTCATCGGTGAGGTCATAAATAACTTCGGTCTTATCAAGATATTTGAGGATATCTTCTTTTTTATCCTTTGTTTTGGCAGCCAGTTGCTCAGCAAATTTTTCTTTACCGTGCCAGGCATCCAGGCTAGTTCCATCCTCAAAAAAATATTTATACACCGGGTCAAGCGATATATAATTAAAATGATCACGTGGATTTTTGCCACAGAGTTGAAAAAGTTCATCAACATATTGCGGCATTGTAAAAACAGAAGGGCCCATATCAAAACGGTACCCATCTTTGGTTTCAGTTGAACATTTGCCACCCGGAAATGAATTTGCTTCAAAAACGGTTACTGCATAACCTTTGTTGCGCATGCGTATGGCAGCTGCAAGGCCCGACACTCCTGCGCCAATAACAGCGCAGCTCTTATTATTTCCTTTCATCATAATTTTACCGTGGGGCAAAATTACTAGATTTAGATTATGTATTTTAGGAAACCCTTTTTTATTAAAATAACTAAAATGGTTAATACAAAAAGCTTATGCCCATTGTGTTTTTAATAACGTATTCCCGGGCTGTGTATTAAGTTTATTCTGTTGATCTGTTGAATAATAAGAAGATATACCTGCCTCAAGAATACCTTCACCAAGGTCTTCTTCAGTATATATATAGCGTGGATTTTTTTTGCCCGGAAGGTTTTTCCTGGTTTGTTTAAATTGATTAGCGGTATTGGCTACATAATTGGCGGTTGTTTGCTTTCTCATCTATTATTCATTTTAATATTATAATTCATTTTGAATAAGGTGCTATAAAACCGTGCCAAAATCTTTACGATTGATTTTTAAAGATTAATACGTGTTAATTATGTAAAAAATTGTTTTTTGATGTATTTTTTCTACAGTCTGGCGGGTTTTTCATACCGTCAATATCTTTATGCAGGGTTTATGGTATAAGTATGGGCTGTATTTACTAAAAAGCAAGTTTTAATGGATACAATTAAAAATATAAAATATGGATTTACTGAACGTATTGAAAAAACCGACTGAATCAGAAGATTCGTGGAAGGCAAAATGGAAAAGCCAATAAAGTTATGCAGGGAATAAAAATGATTGATCCTGCAGCTATACAACCGGACGGCAGTTAAAAGGATGCCTGTTATTTAGTAGTCCCGCCAAGAATCGAACTTGGATCTAAAGTTTAGGAAACTTCTATTCTATCCATTGAACTACGGGACCGGTTGAATATCGAAATTCGGAGGGCAAAAGTAAGCAATTCTCAGTTTTAGATTTCAATTATAATAGATTTTATATACGGCTGTATTATGGGCACAGCAACTCAATCTAAAATCGCCAATCTTAAATCTAAAATCCCTCTTATCTTTGCCCTCCTAAATTTTCACGATTATGAAGTGGCTGAATCTAGTTATTAAATACCGTTTGTGGCTGGGCATCCTATTTTTAGGGCTCGCCATTTTTACACATATCCAAACCAGTTTCTGGCCTTCGTTTGTTTTATACCTTATAGCTGTTGTAGCCATTGCCGGCCATTTTTTGTTTGGCCCCATGCGCCTTATACAAAGCTACATGGAAGATGGCGATATGGTTGGCGCTAAAAAGATAGTTGATTCTATCTGGTTCCCTGCAATCCTCATTAAACCTGTTCGTTCGGTTTATTATACAATTAAAGGCAACCTGGCCATGGTTGACCAGAATTTTGAGCAGGCCGAAGTGATGATGAAAAAGAGCCTTGCACTGGGTGGT
>JANMMS010000033.1:0-55724 GCA_031373525.1 Ferruginibacter sp. | reverse complement strand
CTTTGTTTTTCCGTCTGCTAATAAATAAGGAGTGGAAAAAGCTGAAGTCACTAATTTTAAGGCATTATAATTTTTAATTGTTCCATCGTTCATTTGTACAAAGCAAGTAGCAGCCGTTTCTTTTGAATTTTCAATTTCGGTTTTAAGTTGCGACTGAGAAATTGAACTGGTTGCACATGAATGGAGGAAGAAAATGGCACAAAAATACATTGTTGCCTGTTGTAGACGTGTTTTCATTGGTTTGGGGTTTATAGGTTACAAGTAATAACGTTATCTTAATGTTATTATTGTTATTTAATATTTTATTTTTTTAATGAATATTGAACCGGGAAGGAAAGGGACCTATATAGAGGAAAAAAATCTCTTGAGATATGTAATGGTTCTGAATGGTTTTATCCGTGGTACACCCTTGATTTAACGATCTGGTTGTTCTCTATCTCTAAAATCTCGGCTACCATCATATCCGGGTCGCCTGCAGCAGTCCGGAGGTATTCCATCAGAATCTGATCATCATTTATGATCAGGTTTTCTAATTGGTAATGTAAAGTCGGGATCCTTTCAAATGCTTCGCTCCACCAATTTTCTAAGGCGGGTTTGCCCATGACCCAACCTTCTGTTTCGGGGTGCCTTATTTTTAACTTTGGGCTGAAATGAATGGCGTTATCCGAATAGAGATCTAATAATTTTTTAAGGTCATGCTCATTGAAAGCACTGATCCAGTTTAAGGCGATTTGTTTGTTGTGTTCTGACTGTTTCATAAGTTCATATTTACTTCATAGCCACGGCGATCTTTGCAGCCAGGCCTGCATTGTGATGAATCAAAGCAATATTGGCTTCCAGGCTTTCACCTTTGGAATGTTCTGCAATAAATTTCAATATAAAGGGCGTTACTTCCTTTCCCGTTACCTGTCTTTTATCTGCTTCAGCCAATGCCATTTTAATATGTGCTTCAATGATAGCAGGCTCAACTTCTTGTTCGGCCGGAACCGGGTTGGCGATCAATACAGAACCATTCAGGCCCATGTTCCATTTTACTTTAAGCATCTCTGCAATGTCTCCTGCTGTATCCATTCTTAAAGGAGAAATAAATCCACTCTTCCTTGAATAAAAGCTGGGAAATTCATCCTGGCCAAACGTTACAACGGGGATACCTTTAGTTTCCAGGTATTCTAATGTTAAACCAATATCCAATATTGATTTAACACCTGCAGAAATAACCGCAACATTCGTTTCAGCCATCTCTGTCAGGTCTGCCGATATATCCATGGTTGCAGATGCTCCCCGGTGAACTCCACCAATTCCGCCTGTTGCAAAAATGTGTATACCTACCATTGATGCAATGCGCATGGTAGCTGCAACCGTAGTAGCACCCGGTAATTTTTTACTGATAACATAAGGTATATCACGCAGGCTTACTTTCCAGACATTTTTTTCTTTGCCAAAGAATTCAAGTTCATTTTTGGATAATCCGACAATGCATTTTCCATCTTTAATTGCAATCGTTGCAGGAACTGCACCTTCTTTTCTAACCGCATCTTCAACGGATAAGGCTGTTTCAACATTCTTCGGCCATGGCATTCCGTGAGAGATAATGGTTGACTCCAAAGCAACCACCGGTCTGTTTTCTATAATTGCTGCTGAAACTTCAGGATCAATGAAAAGGAATTCATTATTCATAGGGATAATATTTTTTTAATGCACTTAATAATTTTTCTTTAGTAATGGAAGTAACAATGGCACCTTTCACCTGCAATACTTCCAAAGCCATGGCATGTCCCGCTTTAAGACAATCCGTTTCGTTCATTCCCATACAGTAAGCTGCAACCCAGCCTGCCAGTGCAGCATCACCTGCTCCTGTACTGTCTTTTACCTGGATAAACGGAGCATGTAAACCCATTTTATTTTCCTTATTAAAAATTTCAGAACCCTCCGCTCCTTTTCTTACCCATATATTTTTTACTCCTCGTTGCAGTAATTCATGTATTGCTTCAGAAGTATTTTGATGCGGCTGTTTGCATAAAGATGGTAATTCATCTTCATTGGGTGTAAGCATAAAAATTCCGTTGAGATCCAAAGAAGCAATTTTTTTTGCTTTTGTAACTGAAACCGGTTCCAGGAACAATGGGATATCCCTTTCATTGCATAGTGACATGATCCATTGTAATGTATTTTCGGGCAGGTTGGTTTCAGCAATGATCAATTTTGCTGATGATTGTAAATGCGCATGTTTTTTTAGAAAGTCCGGAGTCAGGTATTGATCACAAGGATCTGTACAGGCAGCAACATACAAAGTTCCGTCTGAATTCAAAATGGATGCATATTTACCGGTACTATCTTCAACCCGCAGTATAAGATCTGTTCCAATGCGGTTTTTGTGGCATTCATCTATAAGCCAGTTGCCATCCTGATCATTACCCAAAACAGTTATTAATTGAACCCGGATATCAAGGAGTGACAGATGATGAGCTATATTCCTGGCAACCCCACCCGGGTATTTTTTTAATTTAGCAGGATTGGAAGTATTCCTTATTGTTTTTTCGTTGCAGAAATACAATTCATCTACCAGGGTAGCGCCGATACAAATAACGGATGATGGCATCTGTCAAATATAATTGTGTTTAAATTAATACGTGAATTGTAATTATGAATTCTGAAATAATATTTTCAATAAATAACATAATGTGTTATATATGTTTTCATTACGTGAGATAATATATATAATACAGCTTAAGGATATAACAGTGTAAATAAGTTTTATTTATTTCCCATAACAAAGTAAAATAAAAATCGTTAATAATAATTTATAAACCTGAACCAACACATAAACACCTAATAAAAAAAATTATGAAAACACTTCATGAACCTGAAATAGCAGCTAGCCCAAAGACAATCAATCATCTTGCAAAAATGATCGTATACAATGCAATGCCATCTATACTTCGTACCAACAGTTTTGTTGTAAACGATGTTCCGGCTGATCTTAAGATCATTGCAGATGAAAATATGCTGGCAACTGTTTTGAGCAGGCTACTCTATTGCTTCGTTAATCAAGCCGAAAGCAGTTGTATTCGAATTTCTGCAAACGAATATGATGATATCATATTTGTTCACATGAAAAGTACCCGTAACATCAATAATGATGCAATTAACAGCGACCTTCAACAAGCTCAGGCATATGCAAAAAAGATGAATGGAAATATTGGTTTAAACAGGGAAGATGATAAAATTACAGGTATCGTATTCAGTTTTCCAAATATGGATTTCAGTAAAAAAACAATTTCATGAATACGGAAATAAATGATTTATTATTCTATTAAAACCCTGGTTTTAAAATACAAAAGACATTTTAAGATTAAATGTAAAATAAGAATCATTGCTTGCAGAATTTCCCCGTTGCCAACCCACATTAGTAACATGAGCAGGATTTATTTCCTTTTGACGGTCATTTAGTAAAAGCGCATTGGTCAGATTTTCGCCAACAAAGTATTTAGCAAATAAACTTTGATCAATGTATTCTGTACTTACATCATCCAGATAATCGGTGTTAAGTATTCTTGAAACACACTCAAAACTTATTGTGTATAAAGGAGTGAGTTTGTATTTAATTCCTGCCCCTAAAGGAAAATTAAATTGTTTTAATTTATAAGGCTTTCTATCAGGATATTCAATAAAACCCTGGCCTTCGGTACTTAAAGGTTTTAATTCGACCCATTTACCATTTAGCAAAGCCTTTGGATTAAAAGAAAAAAATCCAATTCCTCCAACGAGGTAAGGAGAAAACCTGGGAAGTTTTTTACCTTCCTTATATTTTTTAAAGAACAGAGGATGAATTTCCACTGCCAGCATTACTTCAGTGATCGTGCTTTTGAAACTTAGATTTCGTTCATACCTTCCATAGGTGGTTGGTTTGATATCTTCTAAAGAGTTATCACTGGCTGTTACTTTTCCTAAAGTTCCTTCAACTCTTAATGATATGGCATTCTTATAATTTGCACTGAAGAAAATACTTCCGGAAAATTCCGTGTTACTCAGGACAAAATCATTAAAATGGTTCTGCCCGATATCCTTTTTACCTCCCAGGTCTGTAAAACAATTCATTATTGCAAGGGAAGCACCCATTTCATATGTGAATGGGTGGTCGTAATAAAGGTCTTCTGAAAAATCATATTGCGCATCGGCTGTTTGAGTTGAAGTCGCAATAAATGTGATTACAAGAACAAGCAATGTTGATTTCTTCATACAATCAAGTATCCTTTTATTTAAATTGGGTTGGCTTTTTAAGGATATCTTCTATGACATGAAATTAAACAATTATTTGTTTATAAGAGCAATGTGCCTGTTTGAGATAAAAAGAAAAACCGCAAAATTGCGGTTATATATTCTTTGAAATAATAATGACGGCCAAATCAATTTACCAATCCTAAATATTGCTGCGTAACTTTTTTAATAATGTAACCACTGATCCAGCCTACATATGCATATTTCGGATAAACAAATTTCTTGGTTGGATTGGTTGTATTTACCTGTTGTATCAGTTCATCCAGTAAGATAGCACCTGCCAGCAATGCTTTCTGATCATAAGTTTTTAATACGCGGTTAATATTCCGCAATGATGCCCTGGCATCTTCTGCATTTGATATTAAAGTAATATCAGGCCGTGTTACTTCATCGTAATTGGAAAAAATGAGTTTTCTGAATTCAGTGATATCATGGCTGGTTATTTCAACATAATTATTGTTTATACTTTGTGGATGCATCAGCGATGCTATGGCCCAAACGATCCCTCCGGATAAATAAACAATGTCCCTGGATTTGAATTCTTTTTTATTGGCAAATTCATAAACCATTAACCTGGCAAGGCTGTCATTTAAGATCAATTCAGCTGTTTTTAAGAACTCATTCAGGTCACCCTGTGTTTTTGCTTCTACCAAACGTTGAAATGATTTTGTGCCTAAAGGAAAAGTGACCGGGACAAATATTTTATTTGAATTGAAATAACCGCCCTTGGTATTTCCACTTCCAATGTCAAGCTGATCGGTATTAAAACGGTATTTTTGAGGCACGATACCCATAAAACTCAATTCAGCTTCTTGCGCTGCTGTTACATATGTGATCTTTGTTTCCGGTTCCATATTTTGAGGACGGATAATATTTGCAAAATAGTCTACTTTATTAAATTTATCCAACTCCTGTTTTAAGCCGCTGCTGATTACGACATGGATTTTATTTGCTGGAAGCTGGTAACGGTTCTTAATAATATTTAAAAGCAGGCTGATCGCATCACTGGTTTCTTTTTCGCTTTGGTAAGATAAAGATGCTGCATCGGTATTGATAGAAGTATCTGCCTTTAAAGAATAATCATAATCTCTTTCCTTGCTAAGTTTTACTTCTATTACACTTAATTTAATTCCTTTTGCCCCAACCTCCACACCGGCATATAATTCACCAATCCCCTGTACACTTTTTAATAAACTTTCTACAATACTTGCAATAACGGTAAGTCCCTGGTTACGGTATAAATTGATTGCGAGCTTATAAGAAGCGATGGCATTTTCCGGCTGATCAGTTTTGGTATATAAATTTCCAAGCCCTTCATTGGCAAAAGCCTGGCAATAAAGATCATTGGTTGATTTAGCTCTTTCAAGGCCTTTTTTAAAATATTCTTCAGCGGCCTGAAACTGTTGTGCTTCCATTAAAGAAGTAGCAGTCTTCAGCATCCTGAAAGTAACCTGACTTTTGATGTTTTGTGCTTGTGCAATGGAACTGCAAGCAAGTAGAAATAGGAATAGCAATTTTTTAAGTGACATCGGTGTTGATTTTTTTTAGCAAATACTTTTCCTTTTAGTGGTTTGCATTCATAAAAGGATAGTTAAATTTCTTATCTTAAATAAGATAATGACGGGTTAAGGATCATTTAATCAATGGTTGCCCATTGGTTAAAAGTAAAGGTAAAAACAATCAATACGTTGTTGGCTAAATCCGGGGCTCAATTGTGAACAGATTTTCAACATTTGAGCCCTGTTGCAACTGGATCATAACTAAAATATTTCTGCATAACTTATTCAATTGCATTATAATGTATCATTTTGTATATTTAACCTACTTCGGTAGTAAAATATTCTTTTATGCTTTACAGGCTGTTTGCATTCTTTTTTTGTTTTTTAATTAATATCGCTGTTGCACAGGATCAGAAAAGACTTTTGTATTATGAACAAAAAGTGAATCAAGCAAGCAATGATGCTGATAAGGTTTTTGCCCTGGGAGAATTAGCAGAATATTATTCGGTTTTCAAATTAGAATCAAAAGCTGACAGTGTATTACAAAAAGCGCTGTTTATTGCAGAAATATCCAGCGATAAAGACCTGGTTTTGAAGATCCTTTTTAATAATAATGTAGCCAATCTTAAAGCATGGAGTAGTAAAGAAACATTTGAAAAAAGCAGCAATTATGTACAAAAAGGCCTTCGGTATGCACAGGAGCTTAACCGGTCTGATTATATTGCCCTGGCATACATCCGGTTAGCAGGTATTTACAGAAAGCGGAGTTTATACAATGAAGCTATACAGCAGGCTACACAGGCTTTTACTGCTTTGGGAAATTCAAAAGCAGACTCTTTAAGGTGTGTATTGTATAATGAATTGGGTGATATTTATATTGCTAAAACAGACGCCGTTAATGCTTATAAAAATTATAACAATGCCTTTGATCTTGCGTATAAAATAAAAAATGGTCAACTCCAGTCATCGATCTATCATCGCTTTTTTGAATTATACAGGTATTTTGGAGATGATGAATCGGGTAAGAAATACCTGCTGCTGAGTTTACAATTAAATAATAAAAATCATTATAAAGATGGTTTATATAAAGATTATATTGATCTGGCCCGGATAACAAATGAACGGGATTATATTGACAAAGCAAGTGAACTGGCAGTTGAACTGA
The DNA here is from genome assembly GCA_031373525.1 of Ferruginibacter sp. Classification (GTDB taxonomy): domain Bacteria; phylum Bacteroidota; class Bacteroidia; order Chitinophagales; family Chitinophagaceae; genus Ferruginibacter. The sequence goes on along the minus strand of JANMMS010000033.1, from coordinate 48,782 downwards.
ATTCTGACAGGTATAAATTATCTGCAAAACGGCTTTTGTTTTATTGGTTCATGGTTGAAGGGAAAAATAGCACCCAAACATTTAATTATCTGATAAGTAATTCTGATCTTTTACAATTTATACAAAATCAGGGCCTGGCAAATTATAATTGGGAGATTGGAAATATTTACCGGTACTCTGCACAATATGATTCGGCTTTATATTATTACAAAATTGCTGAAAAAGAATATTCTTCAACAATCGATAACGGGATCAAACTGGAAATTTGTAATGCCATGGCAGAAACTTATCTACAAAATAAAGACAGTGCTGATGCATATGAATATTATTTGCGATCCTTTGATTTGTGTAAGCAGGTCAAACAACTTTCTTACATGCCGGTTATTTGTAGTCAGCTTGGAATTTTAAACGCTAAAAGGTCAGATTTTGGATTGGCATATTATTATACAATACAGGCAGATTCGGCAAACAAACTATTACAATCTAATGCTGCAAAAGATAAAGTTGTTTTATTACAGGTTGACAGAGAAAATAAAAAAAGAGAAAATGATCTGATGGAAGCAAATCATGAGGAAGAGCGAAAACACAACCTTCAGATAATGGCAATGATTCTGATGATCACCGGGATCTTTACTTTCATGCTTTTTCTTGGAATGTTTGCAGTTTCAAAAGCAACCATCAGGGCGTTGGGGTATTTTGCATTTATATGCCTGTTTGAATTTATAATTGTGCTGATTGATCACCCGATAATAGCATTTACCAATGGGGAGCCATTAAAAATATGGGGCATAAAAATAGTTGTAATTGCGTTGATCATTCCCATTCATCATTTCATGGAACACAGGCTCATCAATTATCTGCAAAGCCGTAAATTACTGGAAGCAAGGCAAAGATTTTCTTTAACTAAATGGTGGCAACGAATAAAAAAACCTGCACCGGTAAAAAATACCGATGTACAGGAAGACATAACTTTACTTTAGATTTTATGGATATTTATAAATGATTTAAGGCCTGAATTATGGTAAATCACAATTTACCGGTGGAGGGCATAAAGCCGGTTTTCCTCTCATACCTCTCATATCTGGCGTAAATATTTCTCTAATATCATAATAAGAAAATTCCCCTGCTCTCCAAAATTGCATGATCACAGTAATTTCATTGGATTCAAGATCAGCAGCGGCAATAAGTTTTAATCCTTCTGTTCTGTATAAAAGTAGTTCAAGCAAAAGGCCATCCATTGTTACTTGTTGTATGGCCAATTTAGGATCAGCTCTTACAAGTTCCGTGTAATGAAGGGCCATTTCCGAAGCTTTACCCTCTGTCATTACATCCGGGTTTGAGCTTCTTAAAAATGGAAGGTCACAACCGGCAGGAGGAGGGCATAAAGCTGGCTTACCCCGCATTCCCGGATCATTTGAATTAAAGATCGAATTTATATTATAATATGAAAAAACATTGTTTCTCCAGAATTGTACGAACATGGTGACGGCGTCAGTTCTCAGGTCGGCAGCAGCGATCAGTTTAATGCTTTTAGTATCAATTAAAAGTTCTTCAAGCAGTGCCCCATCCATATTGATCTGTTGAAAACCTATTTCGGGATCCTTTAAAATAAGTTCTTTGTAATGATTAGCCATCTCAATCACTTCTTCCTGCTTGGTTGAATCATATTTTGTCCAGTCAATTGGCGGTAATTCTGTTTTCTTTTCTTCGGGACAATCTTTACACCCGGTTGCCATAAAGCCAAGAACTGTTACTAAAAAAAGTATCTTTTTCATGTTGCTGTTTTAAATTAACGATGAAGAAAAAAACAATTTTTCAGGGATTCAGAAATAAGCCATCAAAGCTCACCTTAAATATAAATAAAAAATGGGGAAACAATTTTAATTTCTGAGCAATATTAATGTTTCCGGCTGTCCGCCCCTGCTCATATCAAAGACAAGACTATCTTTTGTTAACCTGGTGATTTTTACCATGATCTCCTGTTGTCCGGGTGCTGTTGTGAATAACATGTCATTTTCAACCTTATAAGTTCCTTTTTCTTTGGTCTCATTATACTCAAAAGTATATTCCCCTTTATCATTAAAACTAAAATGTGTACCTGCAGCATTCAGTTCAGATGGCTTCCCATTTACCATCCATGCTGTTCCTGACCAGTTACCAATAATTAATTTATTATTTTCTGTATTGCTGCAAGATGAAAATATAATTAAAAATGAGATCAATTTAAGAAGAAGGCCATTGCGTATCATCATTGTGTATTTTATGTTTTCAATTTTTTTTAAATAAAGTTGCATAAAATCATTTCTCTAAAACCACATCAATGACCTTTCTATTATCTGAACTCTCCCATCTGAAACGTATAAAGAATGATTTCCCTGTTATCGTTTTTAACCTGAATGGAATCTTTGAAAGATAGTTCACCACATTATTCTCCATGGCGCCTCCAACCTGCTTCAGTTGTTTGTCTGTTATTTTAATTTCATTCAGGTCTGCGTCATATACCCAAAAATTTTCTTTACCGGATAAAACCTCCGTTATGCTTGTTCCTTCTATATTTTTAATATCCAGGCTGGCATATGCCATTTTTGGATTAACCCTGATCGTTGTGTCAGTTGTTATGTCTATGTTTTTTATTTTAACAGCAGATGATCTTGCCAGTGAAGCCGGATTGGTTTTAACCTCATTTATTGTTTTTGATAACTGGATTGATTCTCCCGGTTTGCTAATATTTACCGGAAACTCCAGCCTCAACTGGCTCTTGCTTTTCAGGTCATAATAACGGATCTTAATGATACAACCTGTTTCGGCCTTGATCTGTTCAGGTTTTATTATTACTTTAATATTTATTTCTTTAAATGTGGCAGCCGGAAATCCTTTGAGTTCTTGATCTTTAAAAACATTTGCCGTATTAAAAAGAACCACTCCTTTTAATGAAATGATGCTCAATTCTGCTGCAGCAAATATTATTTTGGATCTGTCTTCTGAAAATCCTGTTGGTAATTGCAACCTGATTTCAAATTCTTTATTTACCGGCAGCCTGTTATTTAATAAGATGGAACCATCCACCCTGGCATCAATATACTTTGCATTAATACCCTCACTAAAAAAACGGATGCCTGTAAAAGGACAGATGCCTTTATTCTGAGCATAACATTCATTTATAAGTAAAAAGAAAAAAATGAAAAAAGCATATAAGCGAATGAGCATGGAGATTATTTTTAATAAAGATAAGATTTAGTGAATAAGAATTGTAGCTGTTATATTTGGGTTTGAATAAAATTCGTATTTATTTACTCTTTATTTTACTGGACTGCTTCTTAATTTTATATTCTTTTGTTCTGCTGACTATTAAACTTTAATTTGTAATCTGGAATTGTATGATAAAATGAAAGATATTCATTAAACATTACCGAATTAGTTATGAAAAGAATTTTGGTAATATTTTTATTATTTTTTGCACAGGTACCGGTATTTGCACAAAAATCAAAAGCCGATAGCCTTGAGCGTTTGTTGGCTGTAGAGAAAATTGATACAAATAAAGTAAACCTGATGTGGAAGATTGCCAATGTCAGCAGTATTTATGATCCTGAAAATGCATTATTACTGGCCAATAAATCACTGGCACTGGCTAAAAGTATCAAATATAAAGAAGGCCAATCAAGGGCTTTGGGTATATTGGCCAATACATTTGTTAATATTGGAAACTATACACGTGCGTTGCAATTCAACTTGCAAAGACTCCAGTTTGAAGAAAAAAATATTAATCCGCTAAACCTGGCGAGTGTTTTAATGAATATTGGTGTGGTATATGTTTACCAGGAAGAGTACCGTAAAGCCCTGCAATATTATTACAAGTCAGATTCAGTTATTCAAGTCAATAACATCCAGGAATATAAATTCCATATTGCCTTAAGCCTGGGAGACCTGTACGACAGATTGAACATACCAGATTCTGCCTTTGGTTATTTTACAAAATCCATCAATATGGCCTATGGTCTTAATAACGGATACTTCATCGGAGCATCCATGACAGGAATGGGGCATACATTTTTGAAGCAGGGAAAAGATTCTTTGTCATTAGTAAATTATAAGTCGGCGATAAATTATTTACAAGTGGCTGATGATGATGACCTGCTTTGTGAAGCCACCCTTGGGCTGGCTAAATTATATAAGAAACTGAATCAGATTGATTCATCCGTTTATTATGCTAATACATCGCTTTCGATTGCCGAAAAGGGCGGATTTCTTCCCAGGCACCTGGATGCGGCTAAATTTTTAACAGGCTTGTATAAGGATACAAAGAACATTGACAGTGCTTTCTATTATCTGAATTATGTGAAAGTACTGAACGATACCATCAATAGTAAAAGTAATATCAGGGAATCACAGATACTTTCCAGTAATGAACAATTAAGGCAAATGGAGATAGAAGAAAATAAAAGACTTGCACGAAAGGAAAGGTTTCAGCAACTGCAATTGCTGTTTATAGGAATATTCATTCCCGGGTTTTTCCTGATCACTCTTATTTTAAGTCGCATCAGGATACATATAAGGGCAATTAAAATACTGGGGATACTTTCTTTATTACTGTTATTTGAATACCTGACACTTCTGTTACATCCGTTTGTTGCCGAATTAACGAATCACACACCGATATACGAAATGTTCATATTTGTATCAATAGCCGCTATACTTATTCCCGGTCATCATCGTATTGAACATTGGTTGATTCATAAACTGACAAGAGATCAGCCTGATTATTCCAAGAATAATATTAATCTTAAAAAAATCAGGCTGAAAAAAGAACAATAGCTTACGGAGTTTTAATAATTGGCTTTTGAGCAGCAGTATCCATTTTTGCAGTAGTATCTACAACAGCAGGAGCTGGTGTTTCAACAACAGGTGCAGCAGTAGCTGCTGTGTCTGTTTTGGCTTCTTCTTTTGCTTCACCGCTATCATTGCAGCCAATTGTAGCTACAGATACAAGCAAAATTCCGCCAAGCATGATTTTAAAAGCTGTTTTTTTGTTTTTTGAGATCATATTATGTTAGTTTAGGCCGCAATTATAACATTTTAATTTTATATTTTAATAATTTTATCCAAAAAATAATTTTCAAAAAATTGACATGATCTCAATTGTTGTTTTAAATGTAATTTTAATAATAACTTCTTTTTATGAGATTGACATTACTCCTCACTTTTTTATTTTCTTTTGTAATCGTATTTACTGTTTCTTCACAAACCATTTATCATTTCGAATATAATCTGCATGATACAAATGATAATAAAGATTATGAGGCCTTTTTTGTCAGGTTTCCCAATGGCAGTGGTTTTGTAAGGTTGAAATACAAAGAACCGGGTATGGATAAATTCCGGATCGTGGAAATGAATTTCCAGGAACAATTTTATTCCTTAAGTGACGGCACAGCAGATACAAACAGGTTATTTTATATAACAACTGATCCTAAGTTCATGACAGTTGAAACAGGTGGAAAATTTACAGCTCCTGTTTTTTGGTTTTTGAATAATGCCGAAAAAGGGATCATTGAACCCACAGGTGTTTCTGTAAATGAAAAGGAACCCACAATGAATTCATTAACAAATTTCAAAGCTGAATTTATTAAAACAGCCGATCTGAAAAGTGATTTCGTAAAAAATTTCTTTACTGTTAATGATGATTTTTATACCAATGTTTTTGGAATAAAGAGCAGAGGTGTTTCAGCAGAAGAGAAAAAGATAAAGATCCATTTGTTGGTTGTGGCAAATTCTAATGATCCTTCTATCGGCGATGCCTGTTTTAAAGATATGAACAGGATGGTTGAAACGTTTGAAGTCCTGGCCGATTATTTATCTATCAAGATAGATACAGCAACGATTTTCGGAAACAGGTATACTAAAACAAATATTGAAAAAGCGATCAAAGAATTAGATCCGGGACCTGAGGATATTGTTGTCTTTTATTATTCGGGACATGGATTCAGAAAGAAAAGGGATACCCGTAGGTTTCCATATCTTGATTTCCGGGCAAAACCAAGTGATGATTATAAAGTTCAGTCAGCAAACATTGAAGATATTTTTGAGACCATCAGGAAGAAAGGCGCAAGGTTTAATCTTGTCTTTAGCGACTGTTGTAATAATGACCCCGATTCTACAAATGCAATAGGAACCCCAATTCCGCAATCAAGGGGCGCCGGCCTGGATTGGAACGTAGATAATTGCAAGGCACTTTTTATGAATCCTAAAAGAGAATCCATATTAGCCACTGCTGCAGATAAATGGCAACTGGCATCCTGTAATAATAATTTTGGAGGTTTCTTTTCTTATTTTTTTAAATCATCAATGGAAACGCATTTCTCTGTTTTTAAAAAGGATGTTTCCTGGGAAACTATTTTGAATGAAGCAACTAAACAAACTGTTTTTAAGGCCAATCATACCTATTGCACTAAACCTCCACCGGGAAGGTCTTATGGTCCCGAAAATAAATGCAGCCAGGAGCCTGTTTATACTATTTATCCGAAACCCAGCAGGCAGCAATAAGTTTTCTTTTATTCATGCATACATAAAACCGGAATAGTTGTTTGATACAACAAATCTTTGGTTTTACTTCTGCTGAACATTTTATCTATCAGGTTATGTTTTTTGGGTATTACAACGATCCAGTCCAGTTTTTGTACTTCGGCAAACCAGTTAATGCCCTCCGTAATATCATTTGATAATATAGTCTGATAGGAAGGATTGAATTCTTTCAGCAACCTGTTTATATACATACTTTCATTTATCTTTTCTGAAGAAATTTCTGAATCATGATATGCAATATTCAGTACAAATAGTTCAGCATTAAAATCACGTATTATTTTTTTTAGAGGATCTACAGGAGTTGATTCTATTACTTTTTCATAGTCGCAAGCAAGTCCGATCTTTCTTACCGGAACAAAAGTTGCTTTGGGAGGCACTACCAGTAAAGGATATTTAAGATGCTGGATCGTTCTAATGGTATTACTGCCTACAACAAGTTTTGCAAGGGCATTTTTACCTGAAATTCCCATCACAACCATATCCGGATCAATTTCATCGCATAAAGCAACCAGTCCATCCGTTAATAAATTATTTTCAGCTTTCGTCTGAATATTTATTTTATTTCGCAAAGCGGATTGTACTTTTTGTTTGAATTGCTCCAGTTCATACTCAGCAGCTTCCTGCATTTCACCTGTATTCACATAAGGGAAGTCAAAACCCGAAATGGGAATATTGATCTCATATGAATGATAAAGCCACAGATCTGCGCCATAAAACGCTGCCAGACTACCCGCAAAAATGGCGGCATTTTCACTTGTTTCTGAAAAATCAACCGGTGCAATTATTTTTTTCATGTTTTTAGTTTTATTCAACAATGATATTCAGCATTCATATTATTACCTATGACATAAATCAGGGCGTTATATGATTTGGGTTTTTTAATTAAAAATACAATAAAACAAACAAGTAAAGCTCGGAAAAAAATGATGAGTATTATGATTTTCAATGTGCTGTACTAATATCTTTGCGTAAAATTACAATATGAAAGTACCCGTTAATTATGTTAACCCTAAAGAAGCGTTGTCTGTCATCCAATCCAATCATCGTGTATATATACATGGTAGTGCACACACTCCCACTTACCTGTTAAAGCATCTTGCTCTTGAAGCACCGCGTTTAAAAAATGTTGAAGTTGTATCTATCAGTGTATATGGCGATATATATATTGATAAACCTGAATTCAGGGATAGCTTTAATATTAATTCACTGTTTGTTTCAGCCAGCATACGAAATGCAGTGAAAGAAGGTTATGCAGATTATGTACCTGTTTTTTTAAGCGAGATACCGGAACTTTTCCTTCAGAAGATATTGCCAATTGATGTGGCTATTGTGCAGGTTTCCATACCTGATGCACATGGATACTGTTCGTTGGGTGTTTCTGTTGATGTTGCTCGCAGTGCCGTAAATACCGCTAAAATATTAATAGCACAGGTAAATCCAAATGCTCCCCGTACACACGGTGATGGTATGATACACAGCAGCCGTTTCCATTCTTTGGTTTATTGCGAGGATGAACTGCATGAAGCTAATTTTGGTGAAAAAGTGGGCTCCAATGAATTAAAGATCGGAGAGTACATTGCAGAAATGATCGAAGACAGGAGTACGCTTCAAATGGGTATCGGTGCTATACCGGATGCAGTATTACGCTGCCTGCTCAATCACAAAGACCTTGGGGTTCATACCGAAATGTGTTCAGACGGTATCATTGAGTTGTTTGAGAAAGATGTGGTCAATAATAAATATAAACATATACATCCCAACAAAACGGTATCATCCTTCGCCCTGGGTTCAAAAAAATTATACGATTATGTGAATGACAATCCAGCTTTTGCATTTCTCGATGTTAATTATGTAAATGATCCGCATGTGATTCGGCGAAATGATAAGATGATCTCAATCAACAGTGCTATAGAAATAGATATTACGGGCCAGGCTTGTGCAGATTCAATTGGTACATACCAGTTTTCCGGTGTAGGCGGACAAATGGATTTCATGCGTGGAGCTGCATTAAGTTTAGGAGGTAAACCCATCATTGCCATACCCTCACGTACTGCAAAAGATGTTCCCCGAATAGTACCAACATTAAAACCCGGTGCAGGTGTGGTTACCACCAGGGCGCATATGCATTATGTGGTTACTGAATATGGTGTAGCCTACCTGTTTGGAAAGAACTTACGCCAACGTGCAAAGGCACTTATAAATATTGCACACCCGGATGACCGGGAAATGCTGGAGAGATCATGTTTTGAAAGGTTTAAACAGTTTTAAATTTTCAGAGTAAAAATCAATTAAACCAGTTTAAAAAATACTACCAGATAATAACTCATCTTGAACTGTTATCTGATAGTAAAAAAAGGTTTTTTCAAATACTTCATATATCATGTGATATTGATGAACTTGTCCAATTCAGGGTCATCATGAATTATGCCGCTGATCCCAATTGTTTCGCATTAAAAAAAATAACCAGCCTGTTATCTACATGCTTAATATTGATCCAGTATTCTTTTTTCATTTTAGTTTTTTTAAATTAATTAAATCAGTTGTTAATTGAATGTACGAAGTCAAAATCCTGTTATTTTGCTGTATATGATTTATATCAGACGCCTGCCAGATATTTTTCAATAATAATTTGATTACTATTTACTCATTTTTCCCAATTGGATATGTAGTCAGTTAAGATTGCGTAAGGAATAATCAGGTGTTATTAATATAATAATCGTATATTCACTCAGTGATCAAAAGTACTTTCAACATTCAGTCCTTTTTTATGTCAATTCATTTTTTGAATCTTTCTAGCATTTAACTCACTCCTTGCTGCGGTTCTTTATCACTGATTTTTATTTCTTTATTTAAAATTATTTTTTATGAACATGTATGTATCAAACCTAAGTTTTAATACAAATGATGATGTATTAAAGGAACTATTTGCAACATTTGGCACAGTTTCATCTGCAAAAGTTATTACCGACAGGTTATCAGGTCAAAGCCGCGGTTTCGGATTCGTTGAGATGGATTCTGATACGGAAGCCAACGCTGCAATTAAAGGATTAGACAACAAGGAAATTGAGGGAAGAGCGATGTCTGTATCAGTAGCAAGAGAAAAAACTCCCAGGTCGGATAATAAAAGATGGTAAATACTAAATTATAATTCAGGACTGCTTTTAGTTTTATAATAATAGGCTGACAAAAACAGATCTGTCATCATTTTAAATAACATCAAATGATAAAAGATACTATTGTTCAGTTCGTTTGTTTTTTAACAAATCTTGAACTGGACGAATTTTCTCCGGAATGGGAGCGCTATGGTGATCAATTGAAAGATAAAAAAGCAGAACCTGTTCTGTTACAGCAGGTTTCTGTGAATAAAAATAAATTCAGGTATGTATCAGCACATGTATGGCCTGAACGTGATTTTCATTTTACTTTTATTAATGAAAGGCCGTCAAAGTATTTCCCTGAAAATAAAGTTAGAATATTACAGGCCGGAGGTTATAAACCGATACAAATTGAAAAGAGAAAATCTACATTTAATGCAGATAACAGGATACTGGCATTTATCAGTCACAATGAAACGGATATTACATTTTATCAGCAACTTCCGTTGTATAGCAGTTTGAATATTTTCCAGGCTTATTATGAAAGTTGTACATACGGGTTTATACTTGAATTTTTTGTTCCTGAAATAAATGTCATGGACCTTTTGCAGGAATTAAAAAAGAGAGATGGTCTTGAAACTGGAATTTTTAGAGAATGCCTCGTGCCACAAGATTAAAACAGATCAAACAATAGATTTAACAGTTTTCTGTTATACTGAATTACAGTATGGCATATTAAAGATCATTATTCTAATTCTTCATTATCCATTTCTTTCCACCTTTCAACTTTAATATTGAATAGTCCATTTGACCTGCTGATAGATAGTTACCTTGCAAATGATTTTGGAGTTGACAATTGCTTTTTAAATAAAGATTTGGTAAAGGGGTTGCAACAGAATATACTGCAAATGCAAAAAGAAGAAAAGATGACTGCTGCAGGAATCGGAAATAATGTAGTGAAAGATCCGAGGCAAAAAATGCGGGGAGATAAAATTTTCTGGATGGATAAGGAAAATAGCAATGTTTTTGAACAGGAATTTTTATTATTGGTCGATGATTTTATTGAATACCTGAACCGGACCTGTTATACCGGTATCAATAGTTATGAATTTCACTATGCAGTTTATGAGGAAGGCAGTTTTTATAAACGGCACAAAGACCAGTTCAATAATGATGATAATAGAAAATTTTCGCTCATCAGTTATTTAAATGATGACTGGCTCGAAGCAGACGGAGGTCAATTATTGGTATATCCTGAAGAAGGTGTACAGGAAATATCCCCCCGATCACAAACAGCTGTGTTTTTTAAAAGTAATGAAATGGAACATGAGGTAACAATAGCCAATAGAAGCAGAATGAGTATAACCGGGTGGTTGAAACGGGTTTGATAAATAATGAACAACGGTATGAATATTGAACAAGGAACAAGGAATTTCGAATTAAGATCGGAGATAAACACTTCATCATTCAAAATTCCCCGCCTGAATGATTAGTCGGGCAGGCTTGTTCCTTGCCTGCCTGCCGGCAAAGGCAGGTTCGATACTCTAAAAACTTCAATATTATTTTACCGGCACAAGACTCACTGCACATCCCCCACCAGGCGCCAATTTCAGGTTTAAAATAGTTTTATTGTCTACCACCTGTTTTGTTATTTTATAAGCAGCAGGATTTTTTTCATAATGCGCATCTTCCGCATCAGCATAAATGATTGCATTGTATTTTTTCCCTGCATCTAAAAAACGCAGATCAACTATTGCAGTCCTTGCATTTTCATTGGTGATTGCTCCAACAAACCATGTATTAGTACCTTTTGCTTTTCTTGCTTCAGTGATATATTCTCCCGGTTCAGCTTCCAGGTATTTACTGTCATCCCAATCTACCGCAACATCTTTGATGAACTGGAAAGCATCCATTTTCTTTTCATAACTCTCCGGAATGTCAGCCGCCATTTGTAGCGGACTGCATATAGTTACATATAAAGCCAATTGCTTGGCAAGTGTTGTATGAATAGTTTCTTTTTTAGTCTTATCCCAGTAATTCAATTCCAGTTGAAAGATACCGGGTGTATAATCCATTGGCCCGCCCATGAACCTGGTAAAAGGAAAAATGGTTTCATGTCGTGGCTTATTTCCTTCACTCCAGGCATTGAATTCCATTCCCCTGGCAGCTTCACAGGCCAGCCAGTTTGGATAGGTACGGCTTAAGCCGGTTGGACGAACGGGTTCGTGTGCATCAAGCATAATTTTATAAGAGGCTGTTTTTTGAGCCACTCGTACATAATGATTCACCATCCACTGTCCATCGTGGTGTTCGCCCCGCGGTATAATATGTCCTACATAGCCGGTCTTTACAGCATCATATCCATTCGCTTTCATAAACCGGTATGCCGTATCCATATGCCTTTCATAATTTGTTACTGAAGCAGATGTTTCATGGTGCATGATGAGCTTTACTTTTTTAGCAGCGGCATATTTACGTAAGCCTTTCACATCAAAATCACCATACGGTGTTACAAAGTCAAAAACATTTTCTTTGTACTGGCCAAACCAGTCTTCCCAACCAACATTCCAGCCTTCTACCAGCACACCGGCAAATCCGTGTTTTGCAGCAAAATCAATATAGCGTTTAACATTAGCCGTTGTAGCTCCGTGTTTTCCGCTTGCACTGTCCCAGCTTGATTTACCTACATGCATTTCCCACCACACGCCAATATATTTTGTTGGCTTAATCCAGCTTGGATCTTTTATTACAGATGGATCATTTAAATTCAAGATCGTATGTGATGCCAGGATATCTGTTGCCTTGTCGGAAACGATAATGGTGCGCCAGGGTGTTTTTGCAGGTGTTTGAAGGTATGCTTTGTTGCCCAATGCATCAGGTACCAACACAGATGTTAAATTAAAATTCCCTTTATCAATGTGCAGGTTCATGGCAGGATAATTTACCAGGGCAGCTTCATGTATATTGATGTAAAGGTTATCCTTTGATTTTAGCATCAGCGGTGTTTGCACTGCATCTTTATCAAAGAACTGGTGTGCAAAAATACTGGCAGCATATTTTGGGTCTTCTCCATTTACTTCGTCCAGGTTGGTAACATTCGGACTAAATTCATTGCTGTCATAATCGCCCGGGATCCAGAAAGCTTTGTGATTACCAGTTAAATGAAATTCGGTTCTTTCCTCAGATACGATAAAATGATTCATATTCTTCTGTGTAGGAAATTCGTATCTAAAACCAACACCATCATCAAAAACTTTAAAAACAATCACAAACTCAATATTTTTATTCCCTTTTTTTAAAAGCTTTACGGATAGTTTATTGTAATTATCACGTATTTCTTTTACATCACCCCAAACAGGTTTCCAGGTTGTATTGGAACTGCTTTGTTCTTTTGAAATAAGGCCAAGGCCATTTTTTAGAGAAGGCAATACGGTGTCTTTCATGGTCTCTTTTAATTCAAAACCCATGGCTGATGGCAGTATCACCGGTTTATCTTTGTATGTAACATCATACATGGCAGTGCCATTTTCGTTTAACCAGAAATTGAGTACGATATTTTTATTGGGAGACAGAACCGTTGTTTTCTCCTGTGCAAAAGCTACTGTTGCAAACAATAGTGACAATACCGGGATCATTATTTTTTTGAATCGCATTGTAAAAGTTATTTAGAAAGTAAATTTATTGATATTCGTGTAAAAAATACACATTTTATAAAAAGAGTTATTTTACAGTGGTAATAGAACGTTTTGCAAAATGAAATGTTTACAGCATATCCGTGAAATTAAAAACAGTGAAATTTCAGATCGTACATGCTGTTTATCATGAAAATAGTTTTATAAAAGAATGCAAATCGATTAAAAGATCTGTTTTAAGTTGCTTTTGAATGTTTACATTAATTCATTATCCCATGCCCCTTCCACCCGTAACAAAACTATATATACCCGGAAATAATTTTCTCATCATTGCGCCGGTGATCACTGAAATAACCAGCAGGCATACAGGTAACAATATAAATGTGATCATTCGATAACCTGTCCAATCACTGATTTGAAGAAAAATAGCCTTGGTAGCATAAACGACGACCGGAGCATGTAAAACATAGATCATAAACGCAAAGGCTGATAACCACACGAACCAGTTTTTACTCATAAAGAATTTCACCAGTTTATCGCAACCATACCAGGCGCTGATCAACCCGCTTAAGATAACCATTTTGTGTAGTAGTAACAGTACAGGTTCTATATTTTTAAAATTTCCATTAAATGCTATATAAGTTTTCAATAATGATAAGCTGATGAAAACGATCACCCAGTATTTTGGTTGTAGCCATTTGTTCGGCGAATCAATATTGAAATTCGTTTTCTGCATCCAGATACCAATGGAAAAAAATAATAAACCTTCTCCTTCGATGATAATGAATCCGGCAGTAGCGAGCCACATTAAAGATGCAATGGAAAAGAAGATCCATTTGGCAACCGGGTGTAATATGCACCAGCGTATGGCAGGATATGCAAGATTGTATATTAACAGCACCCGTATAAACCAAAGCTGGTAAGAAACCGGGAAAAAGATCCACCTGGCCAATACTTCATACCAGTGATACTGGTGCAATAATGACCTGGTCTCATCGAGCTGCATCATATGTGTTTCCATAACGATGTTCCTGCTATAAGGAAAAAATTCAAGCACATAGGTAAGCAGTAAGCCAGCAGCACTCCAAATCAGGTAAGGATATAGCAATGTTCTCACCCTTTTGCCCGAACGCTGTTTATAAGGCTTGTGATCGCTCATGGCAAACAAATACCCGGATATGATAAACAACATGGGTATCCGAAAACGAAAGATACCATTGGCCAGCCAGTATTCGGTGAATGCTGTTGCTGTCATAGGTTCACCAGGCAGGGTCCAGGGTTGCAGGTAACTTTGATCCAGATTATACCCATGTACAAATACCAGTAATACCATGGAAATAAAAGACCAGAACCTGAATTTTTGTGAATTAAATAAAGTTACCATGCAGTGCAATTGAGATCAAAAAGAATTGATAATACCCGAATATAAAAGAAAATAAAACGTTGACATTACAAAATTATATGAACGGATATTAAAGTTTGAATACAGAACCTGCATAAAGATGATTTGTATTGTTATTAAAAACGAAATTTAAATGCAGCAGGTAGTATGTCAATAGTTAATTTTTTTGCCTCATAATATTCGCCGTCCAGGTGGTATTGAATAAGGTCGTTGCTTTCTATAATGATTTGCCTGGTGCGGAAGTGCTCAATAAATGGCAAATGAAGATGTTTCCCTTTCTCAATAACGGGCAAATATCTTAAACGCTGAACACGGCTTAGATCGCCGGCAATGATCACGTCAAACAAACCATCGTCGGCTTTTGCTTCCGGGGCCACATGAAATCCGCCACCGGCACGGCTGCCATTACTGATATCAACCAATAATTTTTTACCGGTAACATTCCGTTCGTTTGATTTTATAGAATAATTTATAGAACGGTACGTAAATATTTTTTAAGAATGCTGATAAGAAAAGATGTTTTACCGGGCCGTTTTTTCTTTCCTGCCAAAGCTTTGGCCACCTCACCTTCAAAACCAATACCCACGCCATTAATGAAATATTTTTCATTGCATATTCCAATATCGATTGGTTTTGGATCTTTACTTAAAGCAATCAGCATTAATTCATCAAATGTTTTATTTCCATAAAGCAACCAGTGAAAATCGTTACCGGTACCTGCATTGAAAATAACCAAGGGCAGTTGTAAACCAGGATAATGATTGATAAAATAATTGAGGGTGCCATCACCACCAACAATAAAAATATCTGTAAAATCTGAAAAATGACCGGGCCAGTTTTCTGTAAAGAGCGTATGTACGATATTACTTTTTCTTAATTCTGTTGAGATATTATCTGCTATGGTTACAGCCCTTCCTGCGCCCGCAAGCCTGTTACTAACAATGGCAATATTTTTTTCATTGTTTTTTTGCATGTTAATTGAACAATGGCAATGCTTTAAAACTATCTTATATCATTGCAAAAGAAAAGAAAAAAAAGTAATATTATTTATACCTGCTGATTGGCCTGGTAAGGCAAGTTGGCCCGCCCCCACCTTTTACACTGATCTCTTCACCCAGATATTCATATACTTTGCATCCTGCTTTTTCCAATGCTGCTTTCGTTTTGGGATTGCCCGCTACCATCATACATTCACCAGGGGCAAGTGCCAGTACATTGCAACCCATATTTTCAAATTCATCATCCGGAACTTCAACCAACCGGTAACCACGGTCCAGTAAAAGATTGCGGAATATGATTGGCATTAAGGGAGAATAAACAACAGCAAGATCTTTATCAACCGGGCTTAATATCGACATCAGGTGAAAAACATCGGATGTGCCTTTATAATGTGGCAGCGGAACCGTAATAACTTCTACGCCTAACGGCTGTAATAATGAGGTCAATTGACTGATACCTTCTTCATTCGTCCGGTAAGTATGTCCAACAGCAAGGGTATGTTCATCGAGCCAGGCCACATCTCCCCCTTCCAGTGTGCCCGGTGCTGTAATGGTTCCAAGAACGGGGATCCCATTTGCTTCAAAAGCTATCTTTTGTGCAAGCGGTTCATTTTTTCTTGCCGCTTTACCCATGGTACAAATGATCATTCCTTTATCAGTGGCAATAGATGCATCGCGGCAATAAATGGAATCCATGTTCACGGAGGCATCTTCCGGTAAATAAAACAACTCAGCACCTCCAGCTTTTAAAATGGCTTCAAATGAATCGTATTCTTTGATTGCAGTTGCCAGGTCGGGCTTACCGAGATAATTCAAATCTCTCCAGTGAGATTCAATGTGAGTCTCACCTATAAAGGCCTGTTGCACTTTTTTGATGTAAACTGATCTGAGCTTACCAATATCTGAATGGGCAGTATGACTCATGAGAATGGATAGTTTTAAGTAAATATAAGCTTCGTTATCATATTCCGTTAATCCATGTTACTCGAAATTGTCTTAAAAAGGAAGATCAGGGGAGTTTTAAAATAAATTTCAAAAAAAAAAGAAAAGTATGTAAATTGAATGGCAAAGCAGCAGGTCACTTTGTCTTGGTGCTACAAGTTGTTCCGCTTATTTACCTTCATGCAATTATCCTTTGATAAAAATCAGCTGCAAAAATGATTTAAGTCACTTTTGTAAAATGGTTATCCTATTACTTTTATACCTATTATTTAATTATTTATCTTATCCTTTTGAGTAACAATTAAATATTTAAACCA
This sequence comes from Ferruginibacter sp., assembly GCA_031373525.1. Lineage (GTDB taxonomy): Bacteria > Bacteroidota > Bacteroidia > Chitinophagales > Chitinophagaceae > Ferruginibacter. Next base: position 31,820 of record JANMMS010000033.1, on the reverse strand, counting down.
ACAAATAAATCACACATTATGTTAACAGAAACCAAACATCAGCCGCTTCTGGATGAAGCCAAACAATGGATCGAACATCTTGCTACTTATGGCGAAAACATCAATGAAATGAAAGGTAAATTTTACAAATGGGCTGCAGGCAAAACCGATCATGATGTACTTGTCCAGATCGAGCATTTTCACAACCAATTTCATATTCAACTGATAAACCTGCATGATCTGAAACATTCCATGCGGCAATATATGAAGCAGTTGAGCCTGATACCTGAACTGGATTATAGCATGCTTCATCAAAAACTGGATGATCAGTATAAATTTCTGATACATGAACTGGATCAGCTGCAAGCTGAATTTAAAGCCTTTGTTTATTAACGATTCGGAGGTTCAATGATCTGTCAACTGTTGTATATAAAGCAATAGCGGGTTATGGCGTATAGTTACAGATATGTCATTGGATAAATGTATATCCTTTGCAAAAAGGTATAAACCTAAATTATTTTTATGGAAACTTTTGATACGAACCATGTTAAAAACATTGTACTGCTAGGCCATGCCGGTAGTGGAAAAACGACATTGGCTGAAGCCATGATTTTTGAAGCCGGATTGATCGATCGTATGGGGTCGGTTCAGGAAGGTACGACCATGAGTGATTACCATGATCTGGAAAAAGAACGTGGCAATTCGATCTTCAGCAGCCTGTTACATACAAAATGGGACGGGTACAAGATAAATATCATTGACACTCCGGGTTATGATGATTTTGTTGGTGAGGTTATCAGTGCATTGCGGGTGGCAGATACCGGTGTGCTTATGCTCAATGCTTCCGTAGGCGTAGAAGTGGGTGCTGACCTGGTATGGGATTACACCGAGCATTTTAAAACTCCCATGATCTTTGTTATCAACCAGCTTGATCATGAATCAGCAGATTTTGAAAAAACCTTCCGGGAAGCAAAAAGTCATTTTGGACCCAATGTTGTTGCTATACAATACCCTGTTAATTTCGGAACCGGTTTCAATGAGATCATCGACACATTGCACATGGTAATGTATCGTTTTACAAATGGGAAAACAGAAGAATTACCAATTCCGGATAATGAAAGAGAAAGGGCTGATGCCATGCACAAGGAATTAATTGAAGTAGTGGCCAGTAATGATGAGGCACTTATGGAAAAATACTTTGACGAGGGAGAATTAAGTGAAGAAGACCTGAAACAGGGTATCAAAAAGGCAATGATCCATCACGAACTTTTTCCCTTATTCTGTACCTCTGCAAAAAACAATATCGGTAGCAACCGGCTGATGAGTTTTATTGATGTGGTTTGTCCCAGTGCGAATGAAATGCCTCCCCAAAAAACCATTGCAGGGGAAACACTGATCTGTGATGCCAAAGGCCCCGCCTGTATTTTTGTTTTTAAAGTGATCGCTGAACCACATGTGGGCGAATTGAGTTTATTCAAAGTATATAGCGGAACTATCAAGGCAGGAATGGAACTGGTAAATGAAAATACCGGTTCTGTTGAAAAACTGAACCAGTTATTATTGATCGAAGGGCATAACCGGGTAAATGTAAATGAATTGGTGGCAGGTGATATCGGGGCAACACTGAAATTAAAAAATACACACGTTAATAATACCTTACATGAAAAAGGGAAGAACCTGGAATTGCCCAAAATTGAATTCCCATCTTCGAATATGACCGTTTACATAGAAGCGGTTAAAAAAGGAGAGGAAGAAAAATTATCCATGGCTTTGCACAGCATCCAGGAAGAAGATGATACGGTTAAAGTGGAAGTCTCGCCTGAACTCAAACAAACACTCATTCACTGCCAGGGCGAATTACATCTGGCCATTATTAAATGGAAGATCGAACACCAGTATAAACTGGAAGTCGTTTTTGGCCAACCAAAAATACCCTACCGTGAAACGATCCGTAAAATGGCGGAAGCCAATTACAGGCATAAAAAACAAAGTGGAGGCAACGGGCAGTTTGGAGAAGTATTTATGCGCATAGAACCCTGGCACGAAGGAATGTCCGAACCACATGGTCTGAATGTACGGCACCGGGAAGAACACAACCTCGATTGGGGAGGCAAACTGGTATTTTATAACTGTATTGTTGGCGGTGCAATAGAAAACAGGTTCCTCCCATCTATATTAAAAGGCGTGATGGAAAAAATGCACAATGGCCCGCTCACAGGATCGTATGTACGCGATGTAAGGGTTTGTGTATATGACGGAAAAATGCATGCAGTGGATTCCAATGATATTTCATTTAAGATCGCAGGTTTGCAGGCATTCAGGCAGGCATTCAGTATTGCCGACCCGCAGTTGCTGGAGCCCGTTTATTTACTGGACGTAACCTGCCTCGACGACCAGACGGGTTCGGTCATTAATGACCTGCAAACCAGGCGTGGTGTTGTGGAGGCTATTAAAACGGAAGGGCATTTCCAAAAGATATCATCTTATGTGCCCCTGGCAGAAATGCACGGATATTCGTCAGCACTGCGCTCTTTTACAAAAGGCAGGGCAAAATTCTCTATGAAATTTCATGATTATAATCCTGTACCGTTTGAACTGCAGAAAACCCTGATCGAAGAGTATAAGAAACACAATAAGGAAGAGGAATAGGTATAACATTTTTATAATTAATATCCCGGACTTTTAACCCGGGATATTTTATGTAATTTATTTCAGGATTTGTACCTGTAAAAAACAGGATGTTTAAAGTAGTAACCTTATTGCCTGCCCGGTTAACTGCTATACGTGTGTTCTTTTTTTAAATCGTCTCAATGTTAATGAATAAAACATTATGAAGCCGCTTGTGAAGCATTTGCAGTTGATTGTTTGGGGAAGATAACAACTTTTGGGAAGAATAAAAATTGAAGTGAAATGCAATTCCTGATCAAATACTATTAGTAATAATTATTCTTAAAGTTAACTTAATTGATTCCAGGAACTAAATAATTCTATCAGGTACATAACGTGAAGGCACAGGTCAAGCTGCCTTTAACAGGTCTATTTTTTCACTATCTCATCAATCAGCCGCATTACTTCTGCTCCCTCCACTCCACTGCAGGGATTGGGACCTTCACTTAAAAAATAATGCACCGTTCTTTCGATCATGGGTTGTTGTACATGTTGTAATGCATCATAAGAATAAACGGAAGAACCTTCTTGTGTTGTTACTGTAAATTTTTTGTTGTTAAAAACGCTAAAACTGATCTTGCCATCAGAACCAATGATCTCACAATGGTCGGTTGAAAGTTCTGCTGCTGCATTAAAACACCAGGTACCGTTAAAAATGATGTTGTTCTCAAATAGCATCGTTCCGGTTACGATATCATCTGCGGCATAAATTCCTGCCTGGCTAACTGCTATGCCTGTAACTTTTTTTACCGGCCCAAAAAAATAACAAGCCAGGTCAAGTTGATGCGGAGCAAGGTCATGAAAGATTCCGCCACCTGAAATGGCAGGGTCAACCCTCCATGCTTTGCCGGGCATTGCCAGATCGGCTTTGCTATATCCCGGCCTGTAGAATTCCATACGGACAAGCCTTATTTCACCAATGGCTTTATCAGTGATCAGTTGTTTTATTTTATTGAAAAAGGGCTGTGCTCTCCGGTAATGTGCTACCACGAGCTTAACTTTTTTTTCTGCTGCTGTTTTTGCCATATTACATGCTGCTGTATAATTCAGGGCCATGGGTTTTTCAACATAAATATGTTTACCCGCATGCATAGCCGCTATGCTCAATGATTCATGAGAAGATGGTGGTGTGGCAATGTATATAGCATTTACTTCAGGATCGTTGATGAGTTTATCAGCATCATCATACCAGCGAGGAACATTATGACGTTTGGCATAATCTTTTGCTTTGGCTACATCCCTGCGCATAACGGCAACCAATGATAAGTTTTTTACTTTATTAAAAGCAGGACCGCTTTTTATTTCAGTCACATCGCCGCAACCAATGATACCCCAGTTGATCTTTTTCAAATGGCTGATTGAATCCATAATTGAAATTATTTTTCAGAGAACCATTCATTGTGCTGTTCCTGTACACGGATAAATGTTGTGCGTTTGGTTAATTCTTTTAAATGCGAAGCACCAACATAAGTGCAGGCAGAACGTATACCACCGAGAATATCCAGGATAGTATCATTCACCGGTCCACGAAATGGTAATTTAATGGTTTTTCCTTCTGAAGCTCTGTATTCTGCAATTCCACCGGCATATTTATTCATGGCCGTTTCGGAACTCATGCCATAAAATAATTTGAATTCATTTCCCTGTTCATCTTCTACCAGTTCTCCCCCGCTCTCTGAATGGCCTGCCAGCATGCCTCCCAGCATGACAAAATCTGCACCACCGCCAAAAGCTTTGGCAACATCACCGGGGACTTTACAACCACCATCAGAAATAATATGCCCTCCCAAACCATGCGCTGCATCGGCGCATTCAATAATGGCCGACAATTGCGGATAGCCTACACCGGTTTTAACGCGGGTGGTGCAAACAGAACCCGGGCCAATGCCAACTTTAATGATATCGGCACCAGCCAGTAATAATTCTTCCACCATTTCACCGGTTACCACATTGCCGGCAATGATTATTTTATCGGGATAATTTTCCCTTGCCTTTTTTACAAATTCAACAAATTGTTCTGAGTAACCATTGGCAACATCGATACAGATAAAACGGAGTGTTGGACATGCCTGTATGATCTGCTGTAGTTTTTTAGCATCGTCTTTGGAGGTACCGGTACTTAAACATATATAATTCACTATTTCAACGGGGGAAGATCCAATAAAAAATTTCCACTCTTCAACACTGTAATGCTTGTGTATGGCAGTGATCAGTTGATGTTTTGCCAGCACATGGGCCATTTCAAAAGTACCTACGGTATCCATATTGGCTGCAATAATAGGAATGCCTTCCCAATCATTTTTACCGTGCCGGAAATGTAATTTTCTTATAAGCGATACTTCAGCACGTGATTTAAGTGTGGAACGTTTAGGGCGGATCATTACATCTTTAAAGCCCAGTTTAATGTCGGATTCAATACGCATGCGATAAGTTTTTTGAATGTGGAAGTTAAGTAAAACATGTTTGTATTGAGTTAAGATTTTTCAACAAATGAGGCAGTTCCTATTCAAAAACAAGGTATAAGCCATAAACGATGACCAGGATGGCAATGGAAGTTAATCCGAATAAAAACAACGTGTACAATTGCGGTAAAGGATTGATAATGCTTAACACGCAACTGATGAAACCTAAAAAGGCTCCCAGTCCCATGCATATAAAACCGGCAAATTGTTTTTTGGCATTCCGCAAGCGCTTATATTCTTTGAGGTTTGTTATAACACTATCAGCATCCAATCCCTTTTCAAGCATTTCTTTTTCAGCATCTTTATAATCCAGTTTAGCGGCCAGCCACTGTTGAATTATTTTCTGATCAAATGAAGATGTTTGAGACATAGAAATTGTATTTCAATATCATGAACTGCAATGTCACTTTTCTTTCCTCCCTGAAATTAAGAAGAAAATGTGAAAACCCCTTGCAGGATATTATAATTTGTCTCCACTTTTCTTTGAATATTCAAATTGAACTACAAAGAAAATAAGTAACTTCCCGAAAACTATAATTATGAAAAAAACGATCCTGCTTCTTTTTGCATTTGTTCTTTTTACCGGTTTGTATGCACAAGAAAAAAATGCTTTTAAATTTTCATTTAACCACCAGGCACTGGCAGTGAAGGACCTGCAGCTTTCGGCTGATTTCTATGGAAAAGTGTTGGGGCTTGAAGAAATAACCAATCGTACTAAAATGGAGGGCATCAGGTGGTTCTCCTTTGGAGAAGGAAAGGAACTGCACCTCATTTCAATATTGCCAGGAGAAGTGAAAACAACTAAGGCGGTGCATTTTGCATTGGCCACTTCACGGATCGATGATTTCATACAATACCTTCGTGCGGCTAATATTACTTACTCTGACTGGCCCGGAAAGATCAATACCGTTAATAAGCGGGCAGATGGTATCAAACAAATTTACCTGCAAGATCCTGATGGTTACTGGATCGAAGTGAATAGTGTGTTGTGAAGTAATAATCATCTGAACCTTTTTATAATTACCAAAGCAATTTATTTATCTTCACCGCTTTTAAAAAAATAAAATTATGATACTGGAAGACCTGTTAATTAAAAGATGTGATAACAAATGTGAATTGTGTAGATCTGAAGAAAAGCTTTCACTTTATGAGGTACCTCCTCAGTCGCAAAGCAATGAAGATAACTGTATCATGATCTGTGAAAAATGCCTGTCACAAGTTGAAAAAAAAGAAGAGCCCGACGTCAGTCACTGGAGTTGTTTAACGGAAAGCATGTGGAGTGAAGTTCCGGGTGTACAGGTTGTTTCCTGGCGGATGTTGAACCGCTTCCGGAATGAAAGCTGGGCAAGTGATAATTTAGATATGATGTACCTCGATGATGAAAGGCTTGCATGGGCAAAAGCAACCGGTGATCATGAAAATGATTCAGCAGTTGATCTTCATAAAGATTGTAATGGTAATCTTTTGTATACAGGTGATACTGTTGTATTAATAAAATCATTGGATGTAAAGGGATCAACTTTGAATGCAAAATTAGGAACCGTTGTAAAAAATATTCATCTGGTAAAAGATAATACGGAGCAGATCGAAGGCAGGATCGAAGGGCAGTTAATTGTTATACTAACTAAATATGTAAGGAAGCAACTAAGTTAATGTCTATGCTTTTTAATGAACTGGTCAATTTCATCAACGATCCTGGAGAAATAAAAATAAGAAGTAGTATGTGCGCATTGCATATCAAAACGCTCGGGTTTGTCATAAACTTCCCAGAGAATTTCCTGAAATTTTAAAGGGATCACCTGGTCGTATAAACTAATGAATTGCAGGATATGTTTTGCTTTACAATGATGCCCCAGGTAAACCTGGTCGGCAATAGCCCACACTTTGTTCAGGTCAAATTCATCCAATCCTTTCTTTATAATGTCTTTCTTTACCATTTTTGTAAGTTTTCCATCCCACGTAATACTTCCTACCGTTGCACCTGTTATGATGGGAAAATAAAAATCAACCTCTTTAATATTCAGTGTTAGCCCAGACTGAAGGCCGCCGCTGCTCATGCCTATCATTCCGATATATTTATACCTGGGTTTAAAGTAATCGATCAAAAACTGGATTTCTGAAACAAATTGCCGGAAGTTTTCGATGGTTAGAAATAAGTTATCACTGATAAATAATTCGCCGGAATAAAATCCTTTTGGAGTTCTTACCTGGTGAAATGGTTTGGTCAATAAACAGGTGTCGATGCCCCTGGATAGTAATTTTTTGGAGAATCTAATTTCTGCATTTAAATCGGGCCTGGCCCAGCCGGGTGCAAAAAGTAAAATGGTATCCGATGGTATTTCTTTTGAAAAAAGGTCATAATAGGCTGTATTATTTTCTTCCCAGTTTGTTTTAAAAGGCGAAGGATAAGCATACCTTGAGTAAAAATCCTTTTCAATTGTAAATTCTTTCTTTATTTCAGTCGAATCCGGCCTTTGTCCTTCAGTGTAAAACAAGTGTGGTTTATCGAAGAACTGGCTGCAATAGTCAAAAAACTCCTGGGCGGAATAAGCTTTATTATCAAAAAGGTCATTTTCAAGTATTAATGAACAAGGTTTTGGTTTTGTACGATGCCTGTGCAAATTATCAATCAAAAGAGAAGCATACTTATAGAAATAATTCATTGACCAATATTATATTGAATGAAATTACAATGACTTTTTCAATCAAAGTTGATGAATGAAATTTATTTATTTTTCATCAATATCCCCTGATGGGGATATTGATGAAAAAAGTTTTATGTAAAATTATTTTGTAATCCAAAATAAGCTAATTGAATGCTATTTCTTTTTGAGATACCAGCCCAGCCACAACCCGCAAATACCCCAACTGGCCATAGCATCTGTAAAAAATGCCATAATATCAAACCATTTGTACCAGATGTTACCGGTATAGGCAGTATTGAAGAAAACAATAAAACCCATCATGATACAGGATGTAAAAATGGTGCTGAAACCGGCCATATTCATTTTACCCAGTATCCAGCAGAAAAGCCAGATCATAATGATATCAACCACAAGGCCCCGGGCCATATTCTTCATCATGGCTGTAGGGTTCATTTGTGCAACTTTATGATATTGAATGGTTGCCCAGGGTTTTCCATCAGATTCTTTCATCGCTTTATCCCATTCTTCACTCGAAGAGTTATCAGCTATTTTGGGCAAATAATAACCACCTTCTTCTGGAAGATTCTTTTCCAATGCATCCAGTAAAACAGCCTGGTTTGCTGTATATCTGTAAGCAGACTTATGTAAATCTAAAATTCCCCACGAGAGAAACTGCCATAAAAAAATAATGATGCCGCCAACAATGGCTGCGATAATTGTTTTTTTCATAATTGTTTTTTTTGGTTAGTCTAATATAATGTCTTTGCCCGGTAAATGCAAGTTTTTTCTAATATTCATAGCAGGGTTTTGTTATGAAAGGTTCTTATTCCTAAGAACAATGTGCATAATGCCAGGTCGCTTTTAATGTTACTTTCTCTCTAAGAAAATAGTATAAGAAGTTAAAATCAGTTAAAGGCTCACCATTAAGTCTTTAATAAAAAAAGAGGTCTACAATATGTAGACCTCTTTCGTTAATTGAGTGTTGATCACTTGTGGTTAAAGAGATAGAAAACACCCACTTGAAAATTTCTGTTATATGATTTAAAGTTAGCGTTTTCGTTTATATCAGCCAGGCCAAGATTAAATCTTGTATCAATACCAAATCCTGATTTAGGGAAAACATATCCAACACCGGCAGCCAATCCAATGTCAACAGGTCTTAGATCGTTTTTAAAGTCTACTTTTCTAAAGTTGCTGGTTTCTTTGTTTGCATACGTCAGAAAACTTATTTGAGGTCCGGCTTCTAATCTGAATCCGTTACTGAACATGTATTGGAATAAAATCGGCATTTGTATATATCCCATTTTCAAATTAGCATTACCCTCAATAAAATTAGAATATTTAGCGCCGCTTGTTGAAAATACTATTTCTGGTTGCAGTGCAAATTGTTTTGTAAGATGAATATGAGCAAGTAAACCGGTATGGAAGCCTACTGATGCATCATAAACAACGTCATTTTTATTCTGTATATTACTGACGGTTAACCCTCCTTTGATTCCGAAATTTACACGTTGTGCTGTTGCAGTAGTTGTCATGATAAATGTTGCCAGGGCTAAGCTTAAATAAAATTTCATAATAAATTATTTTAGTGATCTTTTTATTGAAAAATATTTTTCAATATTTAATTTAATTTTTGGTTAAAAAAATAGGTGTCTTAAGTTTAACAACGGCTCAATGACTGTTTTTTATTTGTATTTGCACTTTCTGTATTTTTTAAATCGTGATTAAATGAATATTGAAATATAAATTAATACAGAGCATTTAGCGTTGTGTAATCAAAATTTATAATGCAAAGGTGGAGTATATTTACAGTTCTGTTGTTACACTTTTAATGAAATAAGTTGTAATATTATTAGCCAACAACTTTCATAGATTATAAATTGGCTGACCTGGTTTCTAAAATATTATCATTTAAGGATCATTAAATCGAATAATGTATTAAGTAAAGTAATACACGTTTTGAGTAAAAGAATGGCTTTTAGAAAATTGAGTCAGGGGTTTTTGTTCAAAGTTTAAAAAACAGGTAAACAGGAGCATTATAATGCCCTTCGTTCACTGAGCAGCAACATGTTAATTGATTATGTTTTTTTCAGAAATAATATGGGAATTTACACGAAACTGAAGAGAAGTATGTTATTTAGAATAAAAGAAGTAATTGATGACAAATTGAATTATTTGATATTTTATTCATTTATATCCCGCTCTCTTTTTTTCACTAATCGATCTCCACCTGTAAAATATAATCTGTTGATCCCTTTTTAAATGAATCATCATTCATGTAAAAATTCAGTCCTTTTGGATCAGGTAATGTTTCTACTCCTTTCAAGTGTTTCTTTAAAGCAGTTGTCATTTTATTTATTGCATCCTGAACGGTGTTACCAATAGCAGTACAGCCGGGAACATCGGGAGAATGAGCGGCAAAATTTAATTTAGTGTTTTCAACGATTACTACGTATTTAGGCATTGGATAAATGTTTAGTTCATAAAGATAAGTCGAATCGAATAAGAAATCTACTATAAACAGGAGTGCTTAATTAAGGAGAGTCTTTGTACTAACAACTATTTCAGATCATTTTCACCAAATGAAAGTGGCAACAAATGGCCAGCTTTTTCCACAATGATCACCTTCCCGGTCATGCCGCTTAAAATAAGCCTGATGGGCTGTTTCATACGTGTTTCATACTCTGAAATGTATTGCCTGCACATTCCACAAGGTGAGACCGGGTGATTACTTTCTCCATTTAAATTATGATAAGCAATGGCCATTGTTTCTATTGGAATATTTGTATGCAACATTGCGGCAGAGGCCAACAATACTCTTTCTGCACAGATTCCAACCGGGTAAGATGCATTTTCCTGATTGGTTCCACTGATCGTTTCCCCATTTTTCAATATAGCTACGGCACCTACCTGAAAATTACTGTAAGGTGCATAGGCTTTTATGGTAACTTTTCTTGCAGCATCGATCAATTCCATATCAGCAGTTGCAAGATCTTTACTGGATTCATACACTTCAAATCCAAAACGAACTTCTTCTTTTTGCATAAAAAAATATTTGGATAAAAAATCCTCCCTGCATTGCTGAAGAGAGGATGAACAAAGTTGAAAATACAAATTAATTAAGAAACTGCCATATTTTATTTGATAGAATTAAACAACCTTTTCCATCTTGGACCGCTTTCCCAACTGAACCAGATCAAAGAGGCTTTACCAACTACATGGTCTTCCGGAACAAAACCCCAGTAACGGCTATCTAACGAATTATGCCTGTTGTCTCCCATCATCCAGAAATAATTCATTTTAAAAGTATATGAATTTGCAGCTTGCCCGTTAATAAATACCTGTCCGCTTCGGGTCTCAAATTTATTTCCCTCATATACTTCGATGCAACGCTGATAACGAATGATATTATCGGGCGTTAATTGAATGGTTGAACCTTTTTGCGGAATGCTGATTGGGCCGTAATTATCTGCAGCCCAATTCGATGTAGTATTATAGTAAGGAAATAACTGGCTATCAGGTTGCATGATATAATCTGTTAGTGTATAGCCTGCCGGAAGTTTCAATTTTGCTTTTTCTTCATTCGTTATATTTAACAGGTACATGTTGGGTGTGCCAATTGATCGTACATCGCCAATATTATCCCCTTCATGAATAGTGATACCCAATTCTATTAATTTATCCTTATCAAGGTACACATCTTTTGGGGTTTCCAGTTTATAATAACGTTCAGATTGTGGAAATACATCCTGTGGTTTGCCATTGATCATAACCTGACCATTAATAACCTGCAGAACATCTCCACCAATGGCAACACAACGCTTGATAAAATTCTCTCTTTTATCAACCGGTCTTGTAATGATGATATCTCCGTAATTCTGCCAAACCTGGTCCCTGCCCTGTTGCCTCACAGCTTCATAATACGTTACCCTGCTTCCAAAATTCTCTTCATCATTTATGAGTGTATCATTAACAGGAAAATTAAAAACCACTACATCATTACGTTTAACAGGACTTGCAAACCATCTGGTGTATGGTATCTTGATCCATTCAACATAAGATCTTGTATTTGTTACCGGTAGTGTATGATGAACAAAAGGCATGGCAATCGGCGTATTGGGTATCCTTGGCCCGTAACTGAATTTACTAACAAACAAAAAATCATTTACCAGCAATGTTTTTTCCATGGAAGGAGTTGGAATAGTATATGCTTCAAAAACAAAAGTGCGAATGATCGTAGCAGCCACAATAGCAAAAAATGCAGCATCTATCCATTCACGTGCTGCAGATTTTTTATAATTATCTACAACAAGTGTACCGGCATACTTTTCATCTTTTGAAAAACCCAGGTATGGGAAATAAATAAAAGGAAACAGTACTGTAGCAGCATGATGTAAAAAACCAAACCTGCCAAAATGTTCTACAAATTTTATTGTGATCCAGATGGTAATGAATTGTCCGGCAACGGGTATAAACTGAAAAAAGAACCAGGCTTTTCCCAGTTTCATTTTCTCAACCATACACCAGGTATTGTAAAACGGAATAAAAGCTTTCCATCCATCAATACCAGCTTTTTTAAACATACCGTACATACCAATATGCCAGCCAATCGTGGCAACAATGAAAATGATCCAACCAATGCTCATAAGTATAATTTTATCGGGCCAAAGCTAACATTCTAATATTTAATACTGAAAGTATATTATATAAATCATTGTAAGAGCTGATCAGTTTTAACAAAACGTATTAATTTAAAAAAACTGCAGCGCTTTTAATTCATATACAACTGATCATTTTCTGGGTAAAACAAAATTATCTACATCCTCTTTTTTTATTGATTTTCCTGAAAGTATGATGAGGCGTTCAACTACATTTCTTAATTCACGGATATTACCTGTCCAGTCATATTGCTTCAATGCATTCATAGCATCTTTATCAATTTCTTTGACCGGCTGGCCATAATCTACTGCGATCAATTCTAAAAAATAATTTACCAGTTCCGGTATATCTTCTCTTCTTTCATTCAATGATGGCACATGTATGATTATGACACCAAGCCTGTGATACAGATCAAGCCTGAATGTTTTTTCATCAACTTCTTTCAACAGATCTTTATTGGTTGCTGCGATGACCCTTACATCCACATTAATATCTTTATCAGCACCTACCCTTGTTATTTTTCCTTCCTGTAATGCCCTTAAAACTTTAGCTTGGGCATTCAGGCTCATATCACCGATCTCATCTAAAAATAATGTGCCTCCGTTTGCCTGTTCAAATTTACCAATACGCTGTTTGATTGCAGAAGTAAAAGAACCTTTTTCGTGGCCGAACAATTCACTTTCGATCAGTTCTCCCGGAATTGCAGCACAATTCACTTCAACCATTGGCCCGTTATTACGGCTGCTTTTTTCATGTATCCACATTGCAACCAGCTCCTTGCCTACGCCATTGTCGCCGGTAATTAGAATACGTGCATCCGTTGGGGCTACTTTCTCAATAGTATCTCTTATCTTTTGAATCAAACTGCTGTTGCCAACCATTTCCTGCACTTTGCTAACCTTACGCTTCAATACTTTCGTTTCTGCCACCAGGTGTTGCTTTTCAGTAGCATTACGCAATGTTATGAGCAAGCGGTTTAGATCTGGTGGTTTACTGATGTAATCATATGCACCTTTTTTAACAGCTTCAACAGCCGTTTCTATATTTCCGTGTCCGCTGATCATGATTATGGGAATATCCGGATTGATTACACGGGCTTTTTCCAGAAATTCAATGCCATCAATTTTTGGCATTTTAATATCACACAAAACGAGGTCAAATACTTTTTCGGTGAAACGTTTCAATCCTTCTTCTCCATCAGCAGCTTCATCAATTTTATATCCCTCGAAGCTTAAAATTTCTGATAAGGTTTTCCGGATCGCTTTTTCATCATCGATGATCAGAATATTTGGCATATTGTTTTACTATTATTTAAGTGAAATAAATTTAGTGTTTCATTCCACATTGAATTAGTTCAAAAATACTGAATTAAACGCTGCAAATGATAGGATAGCTTTGATTATATCCATTAACTAAATCTTTTAAGACGATTAAAAACACCTGTATTGATTTTGAAGTTTTGGAATTAGCGGTTACATTTGCACTCCGGTTTTAATTCGGGCGGTAGCGCAGCCCGGTAGCGCACACGTCTGGGGGGCGTGGGGTCGCAAGTTCGAATCTTGTTCGCCCGACTATTAATCTCTGCTTTTTACGCAGAGATTTTTTATTTACTCAATGGGGCCGTACCGATTGCAATCAGGATTTGCCCGACTTCATAATCTCTGTATTTTTTCGGAGATTTTTTTATACCACATTTTGTCTATATTACAAAGCCATAAAGTTGGAAAATATTATATTAGAGGAACTATTAATATAGAAGAGAAATTGTTGTTTCAGAATATTGACCGACAGCCTTCAACAAAACCTAGGCAATAAAAATTTGAAAATATTAAACACTTTAACATGAGAAATGAAATTAAGTTTCGACTAATTGTTCTTTTCCCAATTGTGTTTACAATATATGGATGTAAGAAAATTGACGGCAATCAAAATGGCTTTTCTAATCAAACAACAGTTGAACAATTCTTTAAAAGTTCAACCAATCTCCCATATGCGGTAGAAAAAATTTCGTTACTACTAAAGAAAAAAGAAAGCAAATTTCATTTCGTAGAAAAATTTGTACAACACCAGGGATTACCATTATGGCAAAATGCCACAATAAATTTAAAGCCTACGCATTCAACTGAAACAAGTTTTTCTCAAAGTAGTAATATGGGTAATAATGATACCATTGTAAAAATTCCAATTCAATTACAGGGAGCTCAGGTTATTCATGGCTATTTACTTTGCACTATTTCATCTGATAGCGTTAGTATTGCTGTTATTGATGGCAGAACATATTCAGCATATGGCTTTATGAATACTTCTTCTCAGGATATAGTTGCTGAAAATATTGTAACGGAGATCATGAGTTTTAACCATGCTATTTATAATTTAAATAATTTTTTTCTTACTGATACAAGACTATTTGCAGATACATCAAATAGCATTGGTACAAGAACTGTAAAATTTGATACTTTAAGTAGTTTTAATGGGAATTCAAATGCTGCTCTTTGTCCCGGGGGAAGTACTATAGTATTAGTATCAAGTATCCATTGCCTCAATACCTATCCATGCACGAGTACCTGGTGTGATGAATGCGATGGTTGTACAAGATGGGCTTACCAAAGTTTTTGCAATCAAGAAGCCCCTTCAACATCACCACAAGTAGTAGTTTGGACAATTATTCAACAACCGGAAGAACCAGGAGGTGGCGGACCTGCTCCTTTAGGTTGGTATCCAACACCAGACCCATGCCCACCAACAACAGGAATTTCTATGACAGTTTGTGATTTAGGGTGGAATATTGTTATTGACCCTCCCAATGTTAATCAGTCAATAATTGATTCGCTAGCAGATTATCCTTGTGCGCAAGCTATATTACAACAGTTACCAAGTATTAATTCCATGACTAAGT
Organism: Ferruginibacter sp.; assembly: GCA_031373525.1. GTDB lineage: Bacteria > Bacteroidota > Bacteroidia > Chitinophagales > Chitinophagaceae > Ferruginibacter. Next base: position 16,512 of record JANMMS010000033.1, on the reverse strand, counting down.
CGCTTCTTCAAGATGTTTTTGGAGTTAATGACTCTGTCAACATTACATTTGTAGCAAAAACCTTTACAGATTCATTATTGGACGGCAGAACAATTGAAGCTCAGAGAAATGCAAATGGTATTTTGAATTACAAAATTCAGCTTAATACTTATATGCTTAATATCGCATCTAAAGATTATATCATTGCCACATTGCTTCATGAATCTATTCACGCTTACTTATATTATAAAAGAGTTACTCTTGATTCTATTGCCTTTAACCAACAATTTCCTTTATATGATTCAACCCCAACAAATATGGGACAACATCTTCAAATGGCTGCAAGTTATGTCCAAGTAATAACAGATGTATTAAAATCTTTTAATCCAACTCTTAATAATGCTACAAATAGTCAATACGCAGAGGCGCTTGCTTGGGGTGGATTAGATTCGACTCCGGCGTTTCAAAACAATACAAATCCAAACCCTTCATTTATTGCCTTCCTAAATGATGTAGCTAAATTCACTAATCAACAACATACTCAAAATGGAGTGTTAGTTAACTGTTTTACATTTAATTATAAACTTTGCCAATAAATTATGCATAAGAGAATCATCATTACAATAAAATTCTGTTTCATTATTCTAATAGGATTTTCTCAACAAAAATTAAATTATAAAGATGGTGATGAAGCTTTTGTGAGATTTATAAAATCATCTTTTAATGCAGATTCTACTTATGGTCAAAGTAGATACATAAATATTTATTTTCAGGTAGATAAAAAAGGAAGAATTGACAATATTACTACCATGAATCCGCTCAATGACCCTATTTATTCTGAAATGAAAAGGGTTCTTTTATTAACAAAGGGTAAATGGAAAATAAAAAAAAATAATCCAAAACCTATATTACTAATTGTTGGGTTTTTAAATAGCTTAGAAGAAAAGAAAATTAAAAGTAATTTGGCAAACTCTATTCCAATTATGAATAGAAATACATATTTAAACAATAACCGGACTTATCAAATTGCCGATTATGTTGTTGTTGGTCCTATTATTTTTGAATGGATGTATTAAATTATAACGCGTTGTTACCTTAGTTGCTGTTCGATGCCCCGGCGTGGTGTTTTCACCAACCGGTAACATGATTCAATTTTCAAAATAAAAAATCATAGAATCGTGGCTGGTCAAAACCCGCCTGCCGGCAGACATGGACCATGCCACTGCAGTAAATAACAATTATGATGCTTACATGTTTGACAAATGATCTGAAAGTACCTCCTTTGCTGTTTTCCATTTCATATCAGGATAACGGTCATTATCAATTGTTTCAATTTTTGACCGGTCATCGATCATATTGCGCATGTATTGCATACCCTGCCATGCCGGGTATAATTCCTTTTCATTTGGAGCTAATGTACGGGCAACCTTTATCAATATACTAAGTAATCCAGGTCCCCCTGCACGAAACAATCTGAATTTTTCTTTACTTAATTCATTCATCACAACGCATATTTGCCTGGGGCTTATCAGATCACCGGCTATTCGAAGAAAACGAGGAGTAGATTCATCTAATGCAGCATTGGCAGTGTAAGTTGCCGTGTCATCGATTGTTGTAAAACACATCTGACTATCAGCATTTCCCCAATACAGAATCTTTTTCTGTTTTAAAAGAACAAGCGGCATTTGACCTGTTAACATGTCGGTAAATGCTCCATTAAAAATAGTTGTGGCAGAAATGGAAGACTTATCAAGGTATTCATGAAATTCACGTCTCCAATCCAGGTTACGGTTCTCTCCGGAAGAGAATTTTGTAAAATCCAAAGAATAATCAGATGGTATAAAACGGGGTACTCCTGCCAAAATCGCTGCATCGAGCAATAACTTTTGCGTATCTATGATCACATCACGCAAGCCTGATAATGCAGATACAACGCAAGAAACACCGATGCAAGCTTTTATCATTTCTTCCTTATTTTTCATGTCTACCTCGTAGATGGTTGCACCAGTTTTTTCAAGTCTTAACTTTTTTTCATTATCGCAATTCAGGCGTACAATAACCCGGACTTCTGCTCCTTTATTAATTAACGCTTTAACAATTCGCTCACCTAAATTACCCGTAGCTCCTGCAACTAATATTGTCTTTTTCATTTTTTTTTATAAAAATCTGGAAATGATTTTACTTTTATTTTATTCAAAAATAACAATACCCATTCAAGTAATTTTTCTTATTTTGTTTATGAATCTTTAACCGGCCTGCCTGCAAGCAGCCATAAAAACTTATCAACAATGCGTAAAACAATTTTATTGTTAACAGTATTTTTAATGATTCTGTTAACTAGTATCATTTCCTGCAACAACACTGAAACCAAAAAAGAAGCCGTTCAAACGGGCATCAGTAATGATAGTTTGGTAAAAAGAGGCGATTACCTGGTAAATGCTATTGGCGGTTGCGATGATTGCCATTCTCCAAAAAAAATGGGGCCACAAGGACCAGAGGTTGATATGGAAAAAAGATTTTCGGGGTATCCGGCAGAAAGGCCATTTGGAAAAGTTGACAGCAATGTCATCAAAAATGGAATGCTTGTTTTCAGTGGAGATCTATTGGCATTTGCTGGCCCATGGGGTATTTCATTTGCTGCCAATATTAGCAGTGATGAAACAGGAATTGGAGGCTGGACCAATGATCAATTTAAAAAAGCGCTCCGGGAAGGTAAATGGAAAGGTTTGGATGGCAGCCGTCCTTTATTACCACCGATGCCCTGGCAAACTTTTAAAAATCTGACTGATGATGATATCAGTGCCATATTTGCTTATCTGAAATCTTCAAAGCCAGTCAGAAATATTGTCCCTTCACCTAAACTACCAAATGAATTATAAAGAAAAAGATGAAAAAATATTTCTAAGGTTTTTGTGATCAACAGCTTACACAGACTAACATATTGGGAAAATTGAATGAATTTTAGCTGCAAATTCATGTTGTATGATCATGTTTAGCCTCCAAATTTTCAAATTGTCACATTTTTGGTTTTTTTATTTGATATTTGCGCAATCTCATATAACTAATGAAGGTTTTAATAAAGCAAGCACACATCTCCTGTTCTTCCTCCCCCTTTAACGGGCAAGTAAAAGACATTCTTATTGTGGATGGAAAGATTGAAAAGATCTCAGAAAAAATTTCAGAAAAAGCAGATGAAACTATTGAAAATGAGAATCTGTATGCCAGCATAGGCTGGATGGATATATTTGCAAATTTTTCCGATCCGGGATATGAACACAAAGAAACTCTGGAATCAGGGGCAGCAGCAGCAGCATCCGGTGGATTTACAGATGTGATGATCATCCCCAATACACATCCGGTTGTTTCATCAAAATCTCAGGTTGAATATATTGTTCAAAAATCTGCAAACCTTACGGTAAATATCTACCCCATTGCATCAGTCACTAAAAATACAGAAGGAAAAGAACTATCAGAAATGTATGACATGCATGCCAGTGCTGCATTGACTTTTAGTGATGGTACCACATCGATTCAAAGTCCGGGTGTTTTATTAAAAGCATTACAGTATGTTCTCGCCATAGACAGTACGATCATACAAATACCGGATGATAAAAGTATCAGCAGAGCCGGTTTGATGAATGAAGGCATTGCCAGTACACAACTTGGATTACCTGGTAAACCTGCCATTGCTGAAGAAATCATGATTGCAAGAGATATTGAATTACTCAGGTATACCGGTTCTAAACTGCATATTACGGGTGTTTCAACAAAAAAAGGTATTGAACTGATCAGCCGTGCTAAAAAAGAAGGCCTGCGGCTTTCCTGTTCTGCAACGCCATACCATGGCTGGTTTTGCGATGAAGACCTGGCAACTTACGACACCAATTTAAAAGTAAATCCTCCACTCAGGACCCGCGAAGATATGATGGCCGTTCGTCAGGCTATCCAAAACGGCACAATTGATTGTATTGCTTCACATCATATGCCTCAGCATTGGGATGACAAGACCTGTGAATTTGAATATGCCCAAAACGGTATGATCGGATTAGAGACTTTTTTTGGTGTAGTAAACAGTTTTGAAAGAAATGTAGATGATTTGGTTGAACAAATAACTGTTGCTCCACGTAATATTTTTGGTATACCGTTACCGGAATTAAAAGAAGGAAGCACTGCTTGCATCACTTTATTCAATCCTTCTTTGGAATATATCTTCGATGAAAACATGATTCGTTCCAAATCAAAAAACTCCCCGTTTATCGGGAAAAAGCTAAAAGGTAAAGTGATAGGCATCATTAATAAAAATAAAATCATTATTACAGTCAGATGAAAAACCTATCAGCTACAAATAAAGGATTGGTCACCGGTATTGTAATGATCCTTATTTCAATCGGAATATATTTTTATAAAGGAAATTTTGAGAATAAACTTCAGTACATAACCTACTTTACCTATATAGCAGGTATATTATGGACACTTAAAACTTATAAACAATCCGGCGATGAAATAAAAACATTTAAAAATTATTTCACCCAGGGATTCAAGTGTTTTATAGTTATAACTTTCATGATGGTTGTATTTACCTGGATCTTCTTAAAATCGAACCCTGCACTAAAAGAAGAAATGGCAAATGCTTATCGGCTGGAATTATTAAAATCAGGCAACAAAACAACCCAGGAGATCGACACGATGGTAATGAATGCCAAACAATATTTTACTACCATGCTAACATCAATGGCTATTTTTGGATACTTACTTATTGGTGCTTTGGTAACAGTGATCGCTGCTGCATTTCTAAGTCAGCAAAAGAAAAACGGATAGAAGTATTTTAAAAACTTGTGCACTTATTGTAATTCAATGTGCACTTTGTGGTTAAATAAAAAAAAAGCATATGGATCTTTCAATAGTAATACCACTTTTAAATGAAGAAGAATCACTACCTGAACTGGCTGCATGGATAGAGCGTGTGATGCTTGCTAATAATTATTCGTATGAAGTGATCCTGATCGATGATGGAAGTACCGATAACTCCTGGAAAGTTATTGAAGGATTACGCACACAAAATAACAATATCAAAGGCATAAAATTCCAACGCAATTATGGTAAAAGTGCAGCCCTTAATGAAGGATTCAAAGCTGCTTTGGGTGAGGTCATCATTACCATGGATGCAGACATGCAGGATAGCCCTGATGAGATCCCTGCCCTCCGGAATATGATTCTGGAAGGTGATTTTGACATCGTGAGCGGATGGAAAAAAAAGCGTTACGACAATACGTTCACAAAAAACATTCCCAGTAAATTATTCAATGCTGCTGCCAGGAGTATGAGTAAGATAAAACTGCATGATTTTAACTGCGGCCTGAAAGCTTATAAAAAGAAAGTGGTGAAGTGCATTGAAGTTTATGGAGAGATGCACCGATATGTACCGGTACTTGCTAAATGGGCCGGTTTTAATAAGATCACGGAAAAAGTAGTAGAACACAGGCCTAGGAAATATGGCGTAACTAAATTTGGATGGACCCGCTTTGTAAACGGGTTCCTTGACCTGATGACTATTTTCTTTGTAGGAAAATTTGGAAAAAGACCGATGCACTTTTTTGGTTTATGGGGTACGCTTTCTTTTTCTTTCGGTTTGACGGTATTCACTTTTCTTTCTATTTCAAAATTCTTTTTTGATAAAACCGGCATGACGCAAAGACCACTTTTTTTCTTTGCTATATTAGCAATGATCATCGGTACTCAATTATTCCTGGCAGGTTTTATAGGAGAACTCATTTCAAGAAATTCTGCAGAAAGAAATAATTACCTTATAGAAGATAAATTAGGGATATAAAACTAATTTGAAAATGTGCTAATTTGAAGATTTGAAGATCAAAAAAAATCAAATAGTAAGTACCTCATTTTCAAATTTCCAAATCAATAAACCTGCCTGTTGGCAGACAGGTCTTCAAATTTGTAAATGACTCAGAAAAGCCTGCATATTATAATCATAGGGCCTGCTCACCCACTTCGGGGCGGTGGCATGGCTACATTCAATGAACGGCTGGCAAATGCATTCCAGGATAACGGCCATAAAGTAACGATCTACACTTTCTCTTTGCAATACCCCGGTTTTTTATTTCCGGGTACTACTCAATTATCAGATGAAGATGCACCTGAAGGATTGAATATTAAGGTCAGTATCAATTCCATCAATCCTTTTAACTGGATAAAGATCGGTACCAGGATCAAAAAAGAAAAGCCGGATATCATCGTTGTTCGGTATTGGCTTCCTTTTATGGGTCCATGCCTGGGCACATTATTACGAATTGCAAAAAAAAATACCCATTGCAAAGTTATCTGTATAGCTGATAATGTCATCCCGCATGAAAGACGGCCCGGTGATCATGCATTTACTAAATATTTTGTAAAACCTGTTGATGCATTCATCACCATGAGTCAAAAGGTATTGGAAGATCTTAAAAAATTCAAGATCACAAAACCTAAGAAATATGTACCACATCCATTATATGATAATTTTGGGGAGAAAGTAAGCAAAGAAGAAGCGAGACAAAAATTAAAAATTAATAATGAAGAATTAATAATCCTGTTTTTTGGATTTATAAGAAAATATAAAGGCCTTGACATTTTACTGGATGCGATGAAGATATTAAAAGATTCTTCCCAATCCTCAACCTCCCATTTTCCATCTCCTAAACTGCTTATTGCAGGAGAATTTTATGACGACCGTAGGCCATATGATGAACAAATAAAGCGGTTAGGCATTGAAGATCTTTTGATATTAAGAACCGGATTTATTCCCAACAATGAAGTAAAATATTATCTCTGTGCAGCAGATGTAGTTGTACAACCATACCGGAATGCTACTCAAAGCGGTGTAACTCCCCTTGCCTATCATTTTGAAATTCCAATGATCGTAACTAATGTAGGAGGCCTGCCTGCACTGGTACCCGATGGGAAGGTTGGACTTATTGCTGAACCTAATGCCAAATCTATCGCTGCTAAGATAACAGAGTATTTCAAAAAAGGAGAGCCCTTTTTTCTGCCAGGCCTGAAAGAAGAAAAAAAGAAATATACCTGGGATCTTATGGTTGATGAAATTATTCATTTGGGAGACTCAAAGATTTGAGAATTTGAAGATTTGAAGATTTGGAAATTTGAGAATAAATAACCAGAATCTATATAACCACATTTTCACATTTTCAAATATTCAAATTAGATTTCCTTAATTTGCGTAGTATATGATCTACAGAAGTAAAGCTCCTCTTCGTATAGGCCTGGCCGGTGGTGGTACAGATGTAAGCCCTTATACAGATATATATGGCGGCGCTATTTTGAATGCAACCATTTCTCTGTCTGCATATGCCAGTATTGAACCGGTAAAAGAGAAACTAATTACTGTTGAGGCACTTGATCGCAAAGAGCAGGAAACATATGATTGGGCTCCGGCGTTACCCATCAATGGCAAGTTGGATCTGTTGAAAGGTGTTTACAACCGTATCTATAAAGAATATCAGCCTCCTTCTACTGGTTTCAGACTCTCAACATTTGTGGATGCACCTGCAGGATCCGGTCTTGGTACTTCATCCACACTTGTCGTTGCTATCCTTGGTGCTTTTGTAGAAATGCTGAAACTTCCTTTAGGAGATTATGATATTGCGCATCTTGCATATGATATAGAACGCAATGACCTCCAATTAGCCGGTGGCAGGCAGGATCAATATGCTGCTACCTTTGGTGGCGTGAACTTTATGGAGTTTTATAAAGAAGATAAAGTGATCGTAAACCCATTACGTATCCGACCACAATATATGCATGAACTGGAGAATAACCTGGTTCTATATTTTACAGCTACATCCCGTGAAAGTGCCGGCATTATTAAAGAACAGGTAAACAATGTGAACCGGAATAATGAAGAGAGCATTGAAGCTATGCACCAGTTAAAAGAACAGGCACGAATGATGAAAGAAGCATTACTTAAAGGAAGGTTGAATGAATTTGGTGAAATACTGGATTTTGGATTTCAACAAAAAAGAAAAATGGCTCACAATATCAGCAATAATGGTATTGAAGAAATATACAAGGCTGCAAAAGCAGCCGGAGCAACCGGGGGAAAGATAAGTGGCGCAGGTGGTGGTGGATTTATGATCTTTTATTGCCCTGGAAATACTAACTATGCAGTTAAAGAAGCACTATTGAAATTTGGCGGTGAAGTGAAGAAGTATTCATTTGCTAAGTATGGCTTAACGAGTTGGACTATATAATTAATAATTAATGATTTATGATGTATGATATATGATGTATGATTTAGTGATTGGGCTCAAACATCATATATTAAAAATCATACATTCCTCCTTACCTTTGCTTCATGCAAGATCAAATTCAAAAAATCATCCAGGCCTCGATTGATGTAAAATTAAAAGTACTTGAGAATAAAGAATTGCAACAAACAGTAGCTAAATCAGTTACTGCTTTGGTTACTGCATTCAAAAATGGCAACAAAGTTTTATTCTGTGGCAATGGCGGCAGTGCAGCTGATGCACAACACCTGGCTGCAGAATTCAGCGGAAGATTTTATACCGACAGAGAAGCGCTTCCTGCTGAAGCATTGCATGTGAATACATCATACATCACAGCAGTAGCAAATGATTATAGTTATGATGTTGTATATTCAAGAATGGTGCAGGGCATTGGGAAAAAAGGGGATGTATTGGTTGGTTTAAGTACATCCGGAAACAGCCCCAATATTGTAAAAGCATTTGAAACAGCCAGATCTAAAGAAATGATAACTATAGCCTTTACAGGTGCTACCGGTGGTAAAATGAAAGATATTTCTGATCTGTTGATCAATGTTCCTTCCACAGATACTCCCCGAATACAGGAAAGCCATATTTTACTGGGACATATCATCTGCCAATTGGTAGAAGAACAATATTTTGCAAAATCCTGAAGAAAGGAATGACAACTGAAGCAATTATTTTAGCAGGTGGATTAGGAACCAGATTGCGTTCGGCTGTACCTGATCTTCCAAAATGCATGGCACCCGTTGCAGGAAAACCTTTTTTGCATTATGTGATTCAGTACCTGCTGGAACAGGGTGTTGATAGATTTATTTTTTCGCTTGGCTATAAGCATGAAGTAATTGAATCATTTATTTTTAATAATTATCCGCAATTAAGTTACCAATTATCCATTGAAGAAGAGCCTCTGGGAACTGGTGGGGCCATCCGGTTATCCTGTCAAAAGGCAACTGTTGAAAATGTTTTTATCCTGAATGGCGATACCATCTTTAAAGCCGATACAAATAAGCTCTTATCATATCATTTGCAACATAAAGCTTCCTGCACAATTGCCTTAAAACCCATGCAGCATTTCGACAGATATGGTGTGGTTGATATGAATAAGGATGGCTATATTCAATCTTTCAAAGAAAAAAAATATTATGAACAGGGATTGATCAATGGCGGAATCTATACAATTAATATAAAGAAGTTTTTAGATCTTGATCTGCCTGAAAAATTTTCTTTTGAAAAAGATTACCTTGAAATATATTGTAATAATCAAAAAATGATGGGCCTGATACAGGATGAATATTTTATTGATATTGGAATTCCGGAAGATCTTGAAAAAGCAAATATTCAATTTGAAATTTAGCCAAATTAAAGTTTTAAAAATGAACCAAAATTCAAACTACTCAATCCTCATTTTCATATATTCAAATTCTCAAATAGCGGATTATTAAAACAACACGATTCGAACAATGCTCCCACTAAACCAAATAGATCAGTCCTGGACCTTGTTTCTTGACAGAGATGGAGTGATCAATCACGAGAAACACAAAGATTACATTCATACCTGGGATGAATTTAAATTTTATGATGGGGTATTGGAATCACTGAAAATATTTGCAAATAAATTTCACCGGATCATTGTTGTTACGAATCAAAAAGGCGTAGGAAAGGGATTGACAAAACTTAATGACCTGCACACAATACACGCAAATATGGAAAAGGAAATAATTAAAGCAGGTGGCCGGATAGATGCTGTTTACTATTGCAGCGACCTGGAAGATAATAGCCCCTATCGGAAACCAAATCCAGGTATGGGATTGCAGGCTGCAAAACAATTTTCGGATATTGATCTTTCAAAAGCTATCATGGTTGGCAATACGATCAGCGACATGGAGTTTGGACGCAACCTTGGTGTTTATACGGTCTTTCTTCCAACAACCCGGCCTGAAGTTGAATTTACAGATACACGAATTGATTTGGTTTTTGATTCTTTAATTGCATTCGCAACAAACATTTCTACATAACTAGGTTTGAATTAACCACAAGTGCACAAGAGCACAAGGAGATTTTTTGAACCATTTATTTCTTCTCCCTGTTCTTCTATTCTTGTGTTCTTGTGAACTTGTGGTCAAGTGATCTTGTGGTTCATCCCCCACCCCAACTCGTAAGTTTTAGTTAAACTTCTCCTTTTAAACATACATATATTTTTGATTAAAATATCTTTAGCTAAATTTAGGATATGAAATTTTTCATTATTCTTTCATTGTTGATTTCACTGGAAGCCACATCTTATGCACAACGTATCAGTAAGTCTGATAAAAAGGTCTTACTTCAAAAAGAAGATTCTTTGAAAATACATGCCTATAAATTAATAGAGGGCATTAATGCATCAGACCGATTCAAAGCCGATAGTATCTTTACCCGCATATTTGTACGTGCACTTACCACAAAAAATTCTTTTTACTACCCCTTTGATTCTCTGTTCACCATCTCAAAATTATATGCACCTGACAGTACATTCCGCATATTCACCTGGCAGATGGTCATCAATGAAAATACCATTCGTCAGCATGGAGCTATACAAATTAAAACAACAGATGGCTCATTAAAACTTTTCCCGCTAATAGACAAATCAGATATTATAGAAAATATAGCCGATACCGTTGGCAATAATTTTGGATGGGTTGGAGCTGTATATTATAATATCATTCAAACAAAGCACCTAAATCATTTTTTTTATACACTGCTTGGTTTTGATGAGAATAGTATCCGCAGCAATAAAAAAATAATCGAAGTACTTGAATTTGTTAATGGACAACCCATGTTTGGCGGCCGTTTCTTCAGCATACCGTCTGATGGATTGATCCCAAAAAATCCTGCACGCTATATCATGGAATATAAAAAAGAATCCTCAGCCAAACTAAATTACGATCAAGACCAGGAACTTATTATTGCAGAACACCTTGTTTCAGAAACCAAAGAACCGCAAAAAAAATGGACCTATATAACAGACGGTGATTTTCACGGATTTAAATGGATGGATGGGAAATGGATATTCATTGATAATGTAAGAAATTATAAAACACATGACCCAAATGTTCCGCTTGAGAAAACCATACGGGATGATAAAGGTGAGATAGATAATAATAAGCTTAAGGGTAATGAAAACGAGAAGGATCCAGTTCCAAAGCCGGTTAATAAAAAAGGAATTTAATTTGAAAATACATTACAGTTTGCATGGTAGAAACTCAATCTTCAAATTCTAAAATCTTCAAAAGGGATGAGCCTGTTTGACTAAGACCGGCAAAATAGGACTAAGAAACTAAGTATATATTTTATAAAAGCTGTTTTTGTTATTCATTATTTCAGCCTCTCCTTAAAATCAAGCCCATTCTTTCGCAGCGTATCCAACGCCACATCATACCCTGCATCTGCGTGCCTGATCACTCCCATGCCGGGATCATTGCGCAACACTCTTTTTAATCTTTGTTCTGCTTCCGTTGTTCCATCAGCAACTATAACCATTCCCGCATGGATGCTATATCCCATTCCTACGCCGCCACCATGATGTAAACTTACCCAACTGGCGCCGCCTGCAGTATTCACCAATGCATTCAGGATCGGCCAGTCAGCAACAGCATCACTTCCATCGAGCATGGCTTCAGTCTCACGGTTAGGGCTGGCTACAGATCCAGTATCGAGGTGATCTCTGCCTATAACGATCGGCGCTTTCACTTTTCCCGTTCTAACTAATTCATTAAATGCAAGCCCGGCTTTTTCACGTTCTCCTTGTCCGAGCCAGCAAATACGGGCAGGTAATCCCTGGAAAGCTATTCTTTCTTTGGCCATCTTCATCCAGCGGATCATGCCTTTGTTTTCCGGAAAGAGGTTCATGATGACTTCATCAGTAACTGCTATATCATTCGGATCGCCACTTAATGCCGCCCAGCGGAACGGGCCCTTGCCTTCGCAAAATAACGGACGAATGTAAGCAGGAACAAAACCTAAAAAATCAAAGCATCTGTTAAGTTTGAAGTTTGAAGTTTGAATTTTGAGGTTGGTGGTACGTTGTTCATATTCCTGTGCTCTTGCACGGATGTTATTTCCATAATCAAAAGTAATTGCGCCCATGTCCATCAATTGCAACATCAGTTGTACGTGCAGGTACATACTTTCATAACTGCGTTCAATGTACTCCGTAGGGTTTTGCTCCCTTAAAATATTGGCTTGTTCATTTGTTAATGTATGTGGAATATAACCGATTAGTGGATCATGTGCTGATGTCTGGTCTGTTAAAGTATCGGGTACAATCTTTCTTTCGATCAACCGTTGTAAAAGATTGATCGCATTACATAATACAGCTATGCTCTTCCCTATGCCCTCAACCTTATACCTTACCGCAGCATCTATGGCTTCATCAATATTTGTAAATTTTTCATCCAGGTATTTGGTTTCAATACGCTTATCAATGCGCCACTCTTCCACTTCAGCAATCAGTGCCACCCCTTCATTCATGGTAATAGCCAGTGGCTGAGCTCCACCCATGCCGCCGAGGCCTGCTGTTACGTTGAGTGTGCCTTTGAGTGTGCCTCCAAAATCCTTATTTGCAGCAGCTAAATAAGTTTCATAAGTACCTTGTACAATTCCTTGGCTGCCAATGTATATCCATGAACCGGCAGTCATTTGCCCGTACATCATGAGCCCCTTTTTTTCCAGCTCATCAAAGTGTTTCCAGTTAGCCCAGTTGGGTACTAATTGGCTGTTGCTTATCAAAACCCTTGGAGCATCTTTATGCGTTTTTAGCATCGCAACCGGCTTTCCACTTTGTATCAAAAGTGTTTCATCTTCTTCGAGTACTTTTAAAGCTTTAATGATATTATCAAGCGCTTCAATATTCCGGGCAGCTTTACCTCGTCCGCCGTAAACGATCAGTTCCTCAGGCCGTTCGGCCACTTCCGGATCCAGGTTGTTGAGCAACATTCTCAATGCAGCTTCCTGTACCCAGCCTTTACAGGTTAATTCTGTTCCGGTTGGGGTTTTATATTTTTTATAATCATAAGTCTTTATACCAGCATCCATACATTTGAAAATTTGAAAATTTGGAAATTTGAAGATTGGGTTGATGAATTAGTTAAGCTCATTCAAAGAATGCAATTTAAAACTTTAACTCCAAAATCATTGAAATCATGCATTTCATTACCAAATTTTCAAATCTTCAAATTTTCAAATTGAATATTAATATATCTTCACAAAAAACACATCGAATGACAGCTCATATAAGCGCTAAAAAGGAAGAGATTGCTAAGATCGTATTACTGGCCGGCGACCCGCTTCGGGCCAAACATATTGCCGATAATATGTTGCAGAATGTAACACTTGTCAGCAGTACCCGTAATGCATATTTTTATACCGGAACTTATAAAGGGGTTCGGGTTACTATTGGCGCCAGTGGTATGGGATGTCCTTCTATAGGAATCTATTCTTATGAATTGTACAGTTCTTATGATGTGGAATGTATCATTCGCATTGGTACTGCGGGATCTTATGATGTTAAAACAAAAGTGTATGATGTGATCAATACTGATAAAGCATACAGTGAATCAACCTATGCCAGGGAAGCTTTTGACATTGGATCCGATCACCTGGTACACCAGGGATTTGCATATGATATCATTAATGAAACGGCTAAAATGCTAAATATGACTATAACGGCAGCCAATATCCATTCAAGTGATGTGTTTTACCGTAGCAAAAAAGGTACTCCACCTCTTGCAGAAAAAAATGGTTGCATTTGTGTTGAGATGGAAGCTTTTGCACTTTTTGCCAATGCACAATATTTGGGAAAAATGGCTGCAACGATCCTTACGATCTCGGATGTGATCCCTACACATGAAGGGATGTCGGCAGAACAACGGCAGTCTTCTTTGGATAATATGTCTACACTTGCTCTGGAATCTGTGGTTGCTATTAGTAAAAAAATGATTTGAAGATTTGAAAATTTGAAAATGAACAAAATTCCAGATTCGAATGAATTTTTTAATTTGAGAAATTATATTTCATGAGCAATGGATTTTTTTTAATTAAGCGTCTAATTAAATCATAACAAAGGGTTTAATTAATCTATTTTTTTTTGCAAATCTCTTTTAACAATGGCAGTACTTATAAGACAGTGGAACAATGAAGACCTTGATAATCTTGTCCTTTATGCCAATAATATAAATGTATGGAATAACCTGCGCAATTATTTTCCACACCCTTATACGGAAGAACAAGGTAAAGGATGGCTGGAAAAAAATATAGGTGTTGAACCGGTACTGAATTTTGCTATTGACCTTGATGGAGTGGCCATTGGAGGAATCGGGATCATTTTGAACAGCGATGTATATGTTATGTCTGCTGAGATCGGTTATTGGATAGGAGAACCATTTTGGGGATTGGGCATTGCAACCGAAGCTGTCAGGCAAATGATCGAGTACATATTTTACTATTTTGATATTGTAAGAGTATATGCTGAAGTATTTGAACACAATAAGTCTTCCATGCGTGTGCTGGAAAAAAATGGTTTTTACCTGGAAGGAGTAAGGCGCAAAGCAGTCTTGAAGAATGCAATATTAATGGATGATTATATATGGGTAAAAATAAGGACTTGGTGATTTTTTTGTAAATCCGAAGATTTTTTCAAAAAAAAACTTCTAATCAATTAAACACATTCATTTTTTTATAGTCTTAGCAACACAAATTTTACTATGCATCTGAGAAAAAACATTGCTACCAGTGAATCTGGTTTTATTTTCAACCCGGGAACAGGCGATTCTTTTTCAGCCAATCCAATCGCCGCTGAAATATTAGCTCACCTTAAAGAAGGCACACCACCCTCAGAGATCAAAAAAATTATACTGGATCAGTATGATGTTGAACCGGGTATATTGGAAAAAGACTGGGATGATTTTAATGCGCAATTAAGGGAAGCCAACCTGCTTGATATTTAATTTACTTCATTCATTTTAATTTTAAAGTATGCCTGAAATTGATCAGCAACTTGTTATAGCCGTTACAGCGTTGAATGCCATTGACAGCCCCGGCCCCGGAGTAGCTGTTATCAGAGCTTTAAGGGAAGGGTTGCCCGGAAAGATCCGGATCATCGGGCTTTCCTATGAAACACTTGAACCTGGGATCTACATGCATGATGTGGTAGATAAAACTTACCAGATACCTTATCCTTCCGGTGGTACCGAAGCTTTACTTACCCGGTTGAAATACATTCATGAAAAGGAAAAGATACAGGTTCTTATACCCAACTTTGATGCTGAACTATATAATTTTATAAAACTATCTCCTTCTTTGAGATCATTGGGTATCGAAACTTTCCTGCCAACAATGGAACAGTTAGATGCCCGTGATAAAATGAACCTTTTTCAATTTGGTGAAAAACATGGTTTACTGGTTCCAAAAGACAAGATCATTTATAGTGCCAATGATCTGTATGATTGTGCCGAAGAATTGGGATATCCTTTGGTTGTAAAAGGCAAGTTTTACGATGCCATCATTGCTTATACTCTTGAACAGGCACAAAAGGCATTTTATAAACTTTCAGCCAAATGGGGCTTCCCGATCATTGTACAGCAATTCATCCAGGGAACTGAAATAAATATTGCCGCATTAGGCGATGGACAGGGAAATGCGATCAGTATCATTCCCATGCGTAAACTATATATAACTGATAAGGGTAAGGCCTGGGCTGGTATTACCCTGGAAGATGAAAGCCTGCTGGACCTTGCACGTAAATTCATTGAAGTCACCAAATGGAAAGGAGGCTTTGAACTGGAGATCATGCGAACAGCAACAGGCGAGCCATATATTATGGAAGTGAATCCACGTTTTCCTGCATGGATCTATTTATCAGCTGCAGCAGGGCAAAACCAACCGGCTTCCCTTGCAAAAATGGCACTGGGCGAAAAAGTGACACCATTCAAAGATTATGCAGTTGGAAAAATTTTTATCCGTTATGCCTGGGATCATATCACTGATGTTACTGAATTTCAGCAGATAAGTGCATTAGGTGAACTTTAATTGAATTGATCGAATAAATTAATTAATTATATTTTTACACTAGTGTCCTGTAAAACTATATAAAAGTTCTTTGAAATTCCTAATAGACGTGTATTTGAGCCGAAAAATAAACGGTGACGATTTGAAATGAATTCGTATTATTTCTGCTAAAATCAGGCATGAATAATGGAAAATA
>JANMMS010000030.1:0-174337 GCA_031373525.1 Ferruginibacter sp. | reverse complement strand
ATCTGAAAGTTGGTGAATATTCACAACCGGTCGAGTATACAGATGAAAGAGGAAAAAAGGGAGTACGCATTGTTTATTTTATTGAATAAAGTTTTGAATCACACCCAGCCCTCTCTCCTCCGAATGAGTCCGGAGTCCTTCGGACCGAAAATATCGGGATCGGCGTCAAAGGATAGGTGGTATGATTTGTTTATCGACAGTTATAACGAAAATAAATAGAATTGTAAAGATGTATATGATGATGACTTGCTTTTTTAACCTCACCCCAGCCCTCTCTCCTCCGAATGAGTCCGGAGTCCTTCGGACCGAAAATATCGGGATCTGCGACAAAAGAGAGGGAGGATGATACGTATTAAGAAAAGGTGATCGTTAAGAAAATATATTTGTAAACTTGAATATGCTATTGGCAAAAAACCAAATATTACCTAAATTCTACCCCCTCTCCTTTGGAGAGGGCTGGGGTGAGGTCAAATAAAAAAACACAATAAATTGATAGAAAAAAAGAACTCGATAGGCATTGAAGAAAATGCAGTCCTGGTAGGTCTTATACAAAAAGATCAGGATGAGCAGCAGGTAAAGGAATATATGGATGAGCTGGCATTTTTAGCAGAAACAGCCGGGGTGAATACCGTAAAAAGGTTCACACAAAAAATGCAGCGGCCCGACAGTAAAACATTTGTGGGTAAAGGTAAACTCGAAGAAATAAAACAGTATATCTCTTTAAAAGGAAATATCACGCTCGCAATTTTTGATGATGAGTTAACCGGGTCGCAGATCAGTACTATAGAAAAAGCACTTGAAATAAAAACGATCGACCGCAGTGATCTCATCCTGGATATTTTTGCAAGCCGTGCTAAAACGGCACAGGCCAAGACACAGGTAGAGCTGGCACAATACCAATATATATTACCCAGGCTTAAAGGAATGTGGAAGCATTTGGAAAGACAGGGCGGCGGCGTGGGAACCAGGGGTCCCGGTGAAACAGAGATCGAGACCGATCGCCGTATTGTAAAAGACAAGATAGGTTTATTACGCAAACGCTTAGCCGAAATCGATAAACAATCCTTTACACAAAGAAAAGAAAGGGGAGAATTTATACGGGTGGCGCTGGTGGGATATACCAATGTGGGCAAGTCCACCATCATGAATATATTGAGTAAGTCGGATGTATTTGCCGAGAATAAATTATTTGCCACACTGGATACCACTACACGAAAAGTGGTGTTTGAACAAACGCCATTTTTGTTGAGTGATACGGTAGGGTTTATACGCAAATTGCCGCATCACCTGGTAGAGAGTTTTAAGAGCACATTGGATGAAGTAAGGGAAGCAGATATATTACTCCATGTAGTTGATATTTCGCACCCGCAATATGAAGAGCAGCTGGCCGTGGTGAATAAAACACTGGCCGAACTTGGTTGTGCAGAAAAGCCAACGGTAACCATATTCAACAAGATGGATCAGTATGCAGCCCAGGTATTTGACCAGTGGCTGGAAGAAGAAGTGAAGCAGGATATATTAAGAGAGTTAAAAGAAAGGTGGCAAACAGAGACCAAGGATAACTGTGTATTTATTTCTGCAACTGAAAGAACCAACCTGGATGTATTGCGGCAGACCATTTTGAATAAGGTGCGGGAGATGTATCGGATACGGTATCCGTATAAGGCGGAATATTTCTATTAAGTTTTCTTTTCTTTTTGCTTGATCAAAAAGAAACAAAAAATCAAGAATGAACGATATACAGCCCGTTCATTCAGCAGCAATATCCAGCTTTAGTGCAAAGTAGGCTCAGCATTAAAAATTCAAGCCTTTTATTTTTTTAGTAATGACTTTAAGATGGTTACTGATATTATATAAACTTTCGAATCAAAGAGTAGAATTACCGCTGTTGAAGCTACAGTAGAAAAAAAGCTTAATCAGGGAACAAACCCGCAATCGGGCTGTAATCGATTGCGGGGGTCTTTTTTTGTTACTTTTTTGGACAAGCAAAAAAGTAAATAAGGAAATTTACAAAGTGATGGATAACATAAGACAGATTGATTTGAATTTTGGCAATGGATAAACAAAAGAAATATACCTGGCATAAACTCGCCAACAGTATGGAGGAATTGAAGTTTCCTGCTTCAGGCCTGGCAGAACTGGAAATTGCCGGCAAAAAGATCTGCATCAGCATACACAAAGACCAGCTACATGCCTGTGCAGCCAAATGCCCCCATGCCAGCGGAAAACTGGCAGATGGGTATATAGATGCACTGGGAAATATTGTTTGCCCTATACATCGCTACCGGTTCAACCTGCAAAATGGGCGAAACAGTAGTGGTGAAGGGTACTTTTTAAAGACTTATCCCATAGAAAAACGGGCAGAAGGCATTTTCATAGGGATAGAAAGCCCGGGTATATTGAATTGGTTAAAATAGTTGCGATTATTTTTTCAGCAAAAACTAAAAACCCCTATTTTTGCAACCCCAATAAGGGCGCCTTGGTTCCTGTCGCACGAAACAAGATGAGAGCCTTGGTTCGTGTCACACGAAACAAGGTCAGATTCCTCCTTAGTCGTAGTTTTTCCAACGACGGAGGAGTTGAGAAAAACAAGGTCCCGATGAGGCACGATATCTGGATTGGTTTAGGGAATAGAAATAAAATAGTATTCCTCCTTAGCTCAGCCGTAGTTTTTCCAACGACGGAGGAGTTGAGAAAAACAAGGTCCCGATGAGGCACGATATCGGGATTGGTTTAGGGAATAGAAATAAAATAGTATTCCTCCTTAGCTCAGTTGGTTAGAGCATCTGACTGTTAATCAGAGGGTCGCTGGTTCAAGTCCAGCAGGGGGAGCAAAACAAGACAAGCCATCAGAAATGATGGCTTTTTCTTTAATGATCAATCAGACCTGCAATTCATTTCTGAGTTCTTTACTAATTTTAAGGAAAAATAATTAGTGTTAAAAACAGTTACCCCCGCATCAAAAGAACTTCAAAAGTATATAGAACTTTTCTATGTTTTTAATTCAGACAAGCCAAGCAGGTTTAGTTATATAGCATTCCCGCATATCAATACAGCGATCTCATTTTTTAAAGGGGTTACCGTTTCAAGAGATCAATTTCATATCAGCATAGAGCAGGAAAATAACAGCGGCGATCATTATTGTATTGAAATGTTGGGGAAGTACACAAAACCTGTATTTGTACATTACAGGGGTGATTTTGAAGAAGTAGCCATTGTGTTTAAGCCCTTGGGAGTAAACAGGTTCATCCGGGGAGATCTCATTGACTATGCACCTGAATATTCCCAACCACTACAGAATGAAAATTGGGTAATATTCAGCCGGCAGCTTTTTGAAGAAAAAGAGAACAGGCTGGAGCGGCTGGAAGAGTTCTTACTATCTCAATTAGATGATACCGGCGATCTTACCAAAATAGAAGAAGCGCTTCGTTATTTTGAGAACCCGGATCCGGATCATTCGGTAGAAGCCATAGCTCAGCAGGTAGGCATGACCGTAAAAACATTTCAAAGGCATTTTCTAAAACAGGTAACCTGTACACCTTCTGAGTATAAAAGAATTGCCAGGTTTAGAAATGCGTTACAGGCAAAAATAATGTCGAAGGAAATAAAGTCATTGACCAGTATTTCTTATGATAACAATTATGCTGATCAATCTTACTTTATCCGGGAGTTTAAAAAACTAACCAACTTAAACCCTAAAAAATTTTTTAAAGAGATAACGGTTTTAGATGACGAAAAGATCATTTGGGAAATAAAATAGATTGTCTTAAAAATACAATTTCAGGAAATGCATTGGTTGGAGATTTGTATAAAATTAAAACATTATGAAGTCTCCATTTAACAGGTTTCTTTACATTGGATTTTTGCTATTGGGTTTATACCAGGCCATTTTTTCAAAAGATTATATGCAAGCTGGAGCCTCTTTGGGAATAGGGATGGCATTTGACCCGTTTAATGTTGAGCAGAAATGGAATGACCGTCCAACCTGGCAGAAAGCAGTTTTGATCATTCATTTGGTATTTGTTGCCGCCATGTTTGGATTTGGGTTTTGGTTACAGGGCAAGTAGTGTTCCGGTTCGTGCCAACCGGATTCATAGCAAGTAAAAAAGGTAATCATACGGTTTCATAAAACATGGTTCGGGTTCATGCCTTTACGATTAAAGGCGGAGATATTGTAAATTTGAAAAAGTGTAACACCCGCATCAGCGTATAATGAAGATAATCAGCGATAAATACCTGGAAGTATATAAAGAGCAGTTGTCAGTAGACATATCTTTCACTTTGAAGGAGGTGGATGAAATAGAATTGACTGCACAAACCTTTACTTTTTATACATCCATTGCTGTTATATCTTCTTCACGAATTGAAGGAGAGCAAATGGAAATTGACAGCTATGTAAAACATAAAATGCAGGGTATAGAATATTTACCCGGGTTAGTAGAGAAGCCAAACGATCTGTACAAAGCATACCTGTTTGCCAAACAAAATAAACTTACTGAAAAAAATTTTCTACAGAGTCACCTGTTGCTTTCACAGCATTTATTGTCTGAAAAACAAAGAGGGAGTTACAGGAAAAATGAAATGCTGGTAATGGAACATAAAACGGGCAGGATACAATTTGAAGCAGCTCCATTTGCCATTGTGGAAGCAGAAATGAATAAATTATGGGGTGATATTGAATCACTATTAAAGACAAAACTAAGTGTGGAAGAAATATTTTATTATGCAGCATTCATTCATGCTGTATTTGTGAGTATTCATCCTTTTAATGATGGGAATGGCAGGGCTGGACGGTTGTTGGAAAAATGGTTCCTGGCAGCACTTCTTGGTGAAAAGGCATGGTATATTAAATCAGAAAAATACTATTACCATCATGTAAATGATTACTACAAAAATTTAAACCGGCTGGGAATGTTTTACGGGAAAATAGATTACAAAGGGGCTGATTTGTTTTTGCAAATGCTGCCACATTCAATAGACTATAAGCAATAGAAAGAACCAAACCTGTAAGATTAAAAAAAGGGATTCGAAACCGTCTTATTCATGAATATTTTGGTACAGATCTTCAGCTTGTATGGAATGTAATAACATGATTTCGGATAAGAAACGAAGATAAATTTGCTTTCTATTAATTGGAGTGTTATTTTCTGCAGCCCTTGATTTTTGCTTCTTGGAACAAGGTCCCGCTTATTGCGGAATCAAGGAAAAGAAGAACATAGAAATCAATAAGTTAGTAGTTTGTTACTTAAGAGAAAAAAAGAACGTATCAAATAAACGAACTTCCGAACACTTATAGTCAAAGGGCCAGGCCACGACATAAAAACAGATTTAAAGCATCTTAAAAAAATATAGTTATTTTGTATTGTGTACAGCCTGCAAAACATATTACAAATATTACGGAAGCATAAACCGGAACTGCAACGGAAATATCCTATTTCCCGGTTGGGGGTATTTGGTTCCTATGCAAGGGGAGAAGCCACTGAGCAAAGCGATATTGATATCGCTGTAGAAATAAACGGAACAATGGGCCTGAATTTTATTGCTATGGCTGATGAGATAGAAGAATTGTTTGGAATAAAAACGGATGTTGTTCCCAAACGTTCTATAAAGCCTCAATATTTACCTTACGTAGAAAAAGATATTGTGTATGTCTGAGCGAAAACCTTCCGGTATTATTGAAGATATATTAAAGTGTATTGAACATATTCAATCTTATACAGGCAAACTTTCCTTTGAAACATTTTCTTCTCATTTTATGACTGTAGAAGCCTGCTTATATAATATCCAGGTAATTGGCGAAGCTGTTTCACAGTTACCCGAAGATGTAAAAGAAAATAATCCACAAATTCCATGGTCATTGATAAAAGGGATGCGAAACCGTCTTATTCATGAATATTTTGGTACAGATCTTCAGCTTGTATGGAATGTAATAAAGAATGAACTACCGGCTTTTGAAAATGATCTGAAAACAATTCATGCTGCATTAAGTGAGCAAAAAAGGTAATCTCCGCCTTGGTGGTCATCCCCATCGCCACTACACAAAGTTGATCTCATTGTAATAAGTTTCTACAAGCAAAGTATTTGTTCATTTGATCAGCACTTAATCTTTTGAAACGGTTGCATGGTACACGTTAACACCGATGCTATACAATTGCTTCGTGTTTTTGAATTGATAAACCCTGATCTTATTAGCAGCCCTTCCGATGGTTGTTTTTACCCATGTTTCACCCCCATCCATGGTTTCAAAGCCGTTATTCAATGTGCCTACAAAACC
The DNA here is from genome assembly GCA_031373525.1 of Ferruginibacter sp. Lineage (GTDB taxonomy): Bacteria > Bacteroidota > Bacteroidia > Chitinophagales > Chitinophagaceae > Ferruginibacter. Next base: position 168,063 of record JANMMS010000030.1, on the reverse strand, counting down.
ATGTTGTTCGTTGATGAAACCTATACCAAACTCCCTTGCAGCAGCATCTTCACAAAGGTTTACTTCCTGCCAGCTTTTACCGCCATCAATGGTCTTCGCTATTCGTTGTTGCTTTACCGTTGTATCCGGGTTGTATGATTGTATTGTTACATAACCCACTTTTCTGCTGGGGAAGGAGACCTTCCAGGTGGTTTCAAACGCACGGCCGGACCGGTATCTTTTCTCCCATGTTTGACCCCCATCGGCAGTGTATAATATCAGTGCATTGCTATTGGTGATATCTTCATCCGTAGCGGCGCATACAAACCCCTCCTTTTTATTGAACATTTTAATATCGAACAGCATTTTGCAATCCATATCCATGCTTTTGGAAGTAAATGTTTTACCATCATCATGCGAAACCATCATATTGGCCGGTGAGCCCACACGTCCAACCGCAAACACATGATAACGAAAATCGATATTGCCATGATTGATGAATTGTTCTTTCACAATATCAATAGCGCACAATCCTTTTACATATGGCCCCTGGTAGCTTACAACTTCCCAGGTTTTACCACCATCAGTTGTTTTGTATAAAGGCACCGTGTCTTTTACATTTGGGAAATAGTCTGTTCCAACATTACCAGCAAAACCATTAAGGGAATCTATAAAATCAATACAGCGAAAAAAGGTACCAGGTTGATCGTATATTTTTTCCCAGGTAGTTCCGCCATTACTGCTGTGGTATATTTTGCCCTGTCCGTTACAATACCAGCCATTATTTTCATCTGTAAAGCAAATGTCGTCCTGCTTGCCGGGATATGGAACAGTCTGTTGTTTTTGCCACACTACAGCATTTGATTGTGCATTACTAAATGAAGCAAATGAAATGAAACAAGTTATTAAATAGAGGAATTTCATGGTAATTTATTTTATACAGTTTAACTAATTGTAGTAAGAAAGGCCGCTGTTGTTGTGTCATTATCTCCGGCAATTTCCATAAAAATACCAGAAAACATCGTCATTCCCAAAGCTGCCAGTATCAGTAATTTATCAGCATCAATCATTTCAATGCCAATAGCAAAATGTAATACCGCACGTTTATTTTCAAATGCCACAGCATAGGATAGTATTTCATTTCCTGCATTGGAAAAACGCAGCTTTATCCCGGCTTTTGATATGTACTCAGTGTCGTATATGCTGCCATCATTGAAAATGATCTTTCCTTTACTTGTCCAAAAACCATGGGTAAGTTTTAAAATTTCCAAACCATTGGAGGTAACATAACAAACAGGATTCCATGCTCCTTTTGTACTTATAATATACTCCCGGTCGTTCAAAAGAAAATCAGCCCCGGTGGTTGATTTGATATTCAGCGTTACCAATACATTTCCGTCACTGATCAGCAGGTTTTTTGAACCTTTCCTGGTCCATGTTAAATTTTGCAAGGGTTAATATATTTTAATGATTGGTAGAAAATAAGAGCTGTAAGTATCGGCATGATCGCTGTAATTGACCGATACTTTAGCCGGCTTCTTTTTTTCCTGGAAATAACCTTCCATTAAACCTTTCTTGAACTCATTATATTCAGAGAAAAGATACAGTACCAAAAAAAGCATCAATAATCTTTGAACAGGCTTTTTCATTTTAAGTGATTTTTAATAATTAAAAAATTAAGGACGGATATACAAAGTGGTATCCTTTCTTTCAGAATTAATGATACGTAAACGGGTAGATGAAATTTCCATTACACTGTCTTTGCGATCAGGTTTGCCCGGCCTGATAACCAACAGGTATTTATTGTTTTCTGTAAAAACCCATTTTCCGCCTTGTGGCCCCTGGGGTGTTTGAATTTCATACGTGCTGTCAGCTTTATATTCAAATGTCATGGTACGAACCATATCTTTTATGGCATCTTTCTGTTCTTCCAATTGTTCTGCCAGGGCGGGGTTTGATTTTGTTGCTGAAGTAATGATTGAATTGGTAACAACATCAACAGAACTTTCGTCAACTTTCCATATGCCAAGAATATCCTTTGAAGGATCAGACACAATAGTAAAGGCCGAACAAAATGTAATAAGAGCAATGGATAGAAATAATATCTTTTTCATAATCTATAGTCAATGTTTTTAATTTGACAGTACAAAATTGTAACGAAAAAACATTCTTTTAAAGGAGAATTACAGCAACGCAGAAATATGGAGATGTGTGCAAAAATACTTACAATAAAAAACTGACTAAACACCCATTAGTTCTTTAAATTTTACTGACTGCCGTTGGCTGATATCGATCTTGGCGCCATTTTGCATTTCTACCTGCAAACTGTTATTAAAAAAAGGATGAATATTTTTAATGAAATGGATATTGATGATGTGCTGCCTTCCTGCCCTGAAAAAATGTGTATCGGGCAGTTTCTCTTCCAGGTAATTTAATGATTTATGCAGCAGGGGCGTTTTGTTTTGGTAATGCACCTTTGCATAATTACCTACCGACTCAATAAGAAAGACCTCTGCCAGCGGCACAAAAAAACAACGATCACCATCCTTGATAAAAATACGTTTTTCTATACTCAGCTTATGCTCGTTCTTTTGTTCCAGTGCAATTTGTTTCTTTAACTTTTCAACAGCTTCGGCCAGCCGCTGTGCGTTTACAGGCTTTAGTAAATAATCCAGTGCATTAACTTCAAATGCTTTAATGGCAAACTGATCATAAGCAGTTACAAAGATCACCTGCGGAGCCTCATCAAGTTCTTCCAGCAGCTCAAAGCCGGATCTGCCTGGCATGTTTATGTCAAGAAAGATCAACGCTGGTTTCAGGGTAGTTATTTTTTCAACAGCTTCTCTTGCATCGGAAGCGGTGTCAATTACTTCTATTTCTGTAAACTGACGTAACATGGTCTGCAGTTCTGTCAAAGCCAGCGGTTCATCATCAATGAGTAAAGTTCTTATAGTCATGATAAAGGAGTTTTAATGCAGGCAATTACTTTTTCATTTTCCTGTGTTATGGTAAAAAAAGCTTTGTGGTGATAGACTTCTTCCAGTCTTTTATTAACATGCTTTAAGCCTATGCCGGCATTATTGCCGGGTAAATAGGCACCTGTATTTTCAACAAAGATCATTAAGGCTTCATCATTAATTTTACTGCGAATAACAACATTGCTTTCACCCATTTGCTTGGCTACCCCATGTTTAATGGCGTTTTCAGCCAGTGTTAACACAATGGCCGGGGGTATGGTTTGACTCAATGTATTTTCATCAACATGAAACGCGATATGTAACCTCTTTCCAAACCTGAGCTGTTCCAGTTCCAGGTATTTCTTAACCTCGTTCATTTCATCATTCACAGGGATGAGCAGCTCTTTGCCATATTGTAAAGTAAAGCGCAGCAGTTCACTCAGTTTAACAATAGCGTCCCTGCTTTGTTCAGGATTGATGATAACCAATGCCTTTATACTATTGAGAGCATTGAATAAAAAATGTGGATTTAACTGGGCTTTCAGTAATTCCAGTTCGGTGGTTTTTGCCAGGTTCTCTATGGTCAGTTTTTCCTGTAAGATCGCATTGTTTTGCTGCAGGATCTTATACATGAAATAAATGATAACCCATACAGCTACGTACCTGATAAAATTCATGGTAGAGCCCAACAAGGTGAAAATGAGTTTAAAACTGCCGTCTTCAATTTTATTGTGGCTGGAGTTTTGCAGAAAACTAGCCACTAAACCCATTGTCGCCATAAGTGCCGATATAACTATGCTTGCCAATATAGCCACCACCCAAATACTCCATTTTTTTTTCAGAAAAAAATGGTACCGGTTAAGCAAATATCTGAACAAGTGGGTTAATAAAATACCTACCAATGCAAAGCCTACGATGGTAAAAAAACGAACTGTATTAAATGTACCGTAAATAAAATACACCCAGTTAATGGTATCTATCGCCACCATACCAAACCATCCAAGGAATTGACAGAGCCAGTATGTCCATTGATTTTTCATCGCCTGCAATTTAAGAATCCGTCATGTAAAAAATGTGCAATACGGGCATTTTTACATAAACGCATCATAAATCGAATGAGCGCAGTTTTATTTCAAAATAATGATGAATAGCAAAGCGGCAGTAAGTTGCATCAATGTTTTTTTCAGTAGGTTTCCCAAAAAGAAAGCTGGTTAACGATTGTATGAGGGTTATATACCTGGCCTGAAGTATGGTTTACTGATCAACTATTTTCAATTAATTCCCTTTTTATTTGTAGATCCGGACACATACTCGCAGGATCTAAACAACACTGGTCTTTCAAAGGAAGACAAGTGCCTGTGAAAAACCTCAAACCATTACTTCCGGCTTGCGAAGGATGCTTTTGTTAGCTGCTGCTTATTTTAATCTACAAATGTTTCCCTGATAATTGATTTGACATTAATTATTTCCTTTTCTGTCAAGGATCCAAGAGGTTTTATTGCTCGTTGTCTGTCAATTGTTCTGATCTGATCTAGTACAATCCAACCTTTTACTTTGCTATTTTTTAAAACAACTCTTGTTGGATAAGATTTAGAACTACTTGTAATTGGAGCTATGACAATTGTTTGGAGATATTTATTCATTTCATCGGGAGAAATAACTACACAGGGACCTGTCTTTTTCATTTCACCTCCAATGGTCGGATCCAGATTTACAAGTACGATCTGATACTGTGTTATTTCCATTCGTCAAAGTTTTCATCTTCTAAAATGTCAGAAATTAAAAGTTTGTCATCGCCATTTTCGTGCATTTTCTTAAAAGATTTGTCCCATCCTTTGCGTGGGGATGTTTTTGGTTTTAGGATAATATAATTTTTTTCAAGAATAAGTTCCATGCTGTCTTTTATATTATATTTTTCTATTAAAGTCTTCGTTAAACGAATTCCTTTTGAGTTTCCTATAGAAATCACAGATATGTCCATAATTAAATTTGTTTGTGATTACAAAGTAATTACATTTTTTTAAAAACCTAAAAAAATTACAATAATTAACAACAAGACCTATAAGGTTTAAAAAACCTTATAGGTCTTGTTGTTATATCTTTTTCAGTGAGGTTCCGAAGAGGAAGCTGGTTAACAATTGTATGGGTCGTTATATACCTGGCCTGAAGTATGGTTTACTGATCAACTATTATAAATTAATTCCCTTTTTATTTGTAGATCCCGACACTGACCCGCAGGATATAAACAACAGCTTTCATCCTTAGGAAGACCGGTGCCTGTGGAAAACCTCGAACCTCAAACCTCAAACTTCAAACCCCAAACCTCAAACCTTCAAACCTCAAACTTTACTTCCTCATATATTCCGAAACCGCCTTCGAATAAGCGCTGATGTAGCTGCCCGGGGCTTTGCGGGCAAAAGTTTTACCGTTTCGTTTATAATAAACCTTGTTAAACAGTTTGCCCGAACCACCCTCCCAGACCTGGCTTTCTTTTTCCATTTTCATAACATCAACCGACCCTGGCCTGCGGCAAAGGAAGACCATATTACCCAGGCAGATAAAGTTGCAATTTGCTAATGCAATATTGTTAATGTATTCCCTGTAGAAACCGTAATGTTTGCTCCTGCATTCGCGAACAGTGTCCTGATAATAACATTGGAATGGATCACAATATTCCCTGAATTGATGATCACATCGGTATTGTTGTCGGGCACTTTCCCGCAATTCCAGTTGGCCGGATCTTCCCAGGCGGTGCTTACAGCACCTGTCCATGTAGCAGTAAACTTGAGATGCGAGATCCTGTCATAAGTTCCATTCTGTAAAATACATCGGAATCCATAGCCATACCAGGCAGAAGGAGGATTGAGGATCTGCAATGTTTGTGTATTAGTACCGGAATAGTTTACATTGTTGGTAAGGTTGGTGAAAGTACCTGTACCGTTATCTGACTGCCATTGATAACTTGTTCCGCTGATAGTTGAAACCAGCGTAAAGGAGGTTGCCGAAGGACACAATTCCACCATACGGTCAAAGCTTGTTTCGTATGACCCCATATCTACGATGGCATTTTTTATACGTGCACTATCGAGTATATCCAAAGGAATATTTGAAACGTAATTATTGCTGCCTTTATCTATCGAATTTGAGTTAGATATTGCGAGTAATCCGTCATCTTCTGTCATCCATATACCATCAGCACCTGCACCGTTTTCAACATCGAGGAAGCTGACAGTACCACTACCGATAAGCCCTGAGCCACTGCCTGTTTGATTGCTGGTGACGGCTGAATAAGCCAGGTTCTGGTATGGGATAACCTCGTTCTGCGTTGTATGGTTTTGCCAGTTGAAATCTGTATTCTGGTAACCCGGAAACATACCCATAGCTGTATTATTGTAAAAGATCGTATTGAATACTGTAGTGTTCAGGGTAAGTGTAAAATAAGTGTTGCTTGTATTGATGGAAACCCCGGAATTTATAGTTGTATTATTATTCCTTGCAAAAAGGCAATTAATAACGGATACATAAGGATTATTGCTGAACCACAATCCCGCCTGGCTTCCTTCATTTTTATATACTATGGCGTTTTCAAAACGATTGTTATTCTGGTAGGCAATAGTGCCTGCCCCATAGATATAAGCTGCGCAACCTTTATTGTATGCCAGTACGGAATTCCTGAAGTTAAGAATGGGGGCCCATGGCGCATTGTTCACAGGCGTATAGTAATCGCGTACATAAAATCCACCGCCCTGGTATGCATTGTTATTCGTGAACACTGTTTTGGTAATATCCAGGTTCGACCAGATAGTATACAGGCCACCACCATACTTGCCGTAATTATTCCGGATGATACAGTTATTAATGGTCAGTTTCTTAGTGCCTGATGAATGAATTCCTCCACCCCCGATCATCACCGAACCTGGTTTGTCATAATTCCCTTTTTCAATAACTATCCCGTCTATCAATACCGTACTATCGGAGCAGTGTACCTGCATAACTGAATAAGAGTTATCAGTAGAATCATTCGAAGCGCCTATATCACCACTCAACACTGTTGGATTCAGTACAGCATTCCTGACTGCATCAGTGGGGTTACCTGTATTAGGATACCCGCCCATCATCACAAGATTCTTATAAATATTAAAACTTGTATCACGATTGGATAAAGCAGGCTTGTAAGTGCCTTTTGCAATGCGGATCGTATCAGCACAGCTATTCAACACCGCAGTTTGCAGGCGATTATACGCAGTTGACCACGTAAGACCATTGCCGCCTGCCGCTGCATTTTCTTTTACATAGTAGGCTTTAGCCAATGTGGGGGCGGACTGCAATTCATAAGCACCAATATCTATGGTACTGTTGAAAATCCGCCCAAGCCCAAGTATATCTGTTGCTTCGGGATTGAGACTGTTATTCCCGCCATTGACAGCCGGGGAGCAGCTGCAGGGTTTGAACCCGTCATCAGTAGTATATACCATTGCGTCTATTCCTTCGGTATTTGTAAGGTCAGTGAGCTTCGGATTTATGCCGACCGTAGTGTTCAAAAGTGCTGTATTCTTTTGCTTGTAAAGCATCGAATTTCGGATATCACAAATGGCGCTGTTATTATTGTTAGCAGTAAGTATATCATCGTTCAGGTTGATATTTTGCCCACTGTATCCCGATCTCCATAAAATGCTGTTATACAATTTCAGTGTATCGGTCACGTCACTGCTGGTTATTAATGTTTTTGAAGAAAAAGTTCCGCTCAGAATGGTGGAATTGATAATTTCCGCGGAGGAGCCTTCTGTATTCAGCAGGAACTGGCTTTGAGGAAAGGAAGTGCCCGAATTGGCAGTTGCATTGATCGAAATACAATTGAAAAGCTTAAGCCTGCCAGACCGGTTTTTGAATGCCCCTGCATCCGAACCTGAATTACAATTATTAAATACACAGTTTTTAAATACCGCAGTGCTGCTTTGGTTATAACAGACACCTGCGCTCACCGGAGCATTGGTATTATTAAAACGGCAATGATTGAAGCTTGCAACAGAATTTGCTACGTTGGCAATGGCACCTCCCTCGTACGATGTATAGTACAACCCCGCGGAATCATTAAAGTTACAATTCAGCATCTGCAATGTAGAGGCTATGTTATAAATACTCCTGCCGTAATTTTTTGTAAAATCGCTGTTCTGAAAAACCGGGTAGCTATACTGCGCTTCAATAACATCCTGCATATTCCTATAGAATAAACAGCTGTCGAATTTTCCGCCGGCATAGTAAAAAAGAAATTGAGCACCCAGGTCGGTGGTAGCTACTGCTGATGCCGTATCTTTTCCAAAATATGATTTTATGAATAACGGTACGCTTCCTTTTGAAACTGAAATTCCCCGGTAACCGTCATCAGAACTTACGCGTGTAAAGCCATTGTATATATTACATTTCCTGAATGTTGGCTTACTGCTGTCACTGATAGCAATGAGATCGTTTGCCTGGTTGCTTAAACTGCTGATCCGGATATTCTCAAAATAAGGAGCGCTTTTATAAGCTACTTTGAAGGTTGAATAACGGGAAGGGTAGGTGGATACTGCAGAATTCATGATCTCGAAACCGATCATCCGGCAGGTGCTATCATTATTAATGGAGGTAATGATATTGCAGGATTTTACGCCGGCGCTTACCTGGCCATCGATCTGCGTGGGATATAGTACAGTATTGATCTCGCTGTTTCCCGGGTTGCCTGCATCCGGGTATCCGCCCATCAGCACCCGGTGATTGGAAAGCCTGAAATTTGCCAGCGGGTTACTCCCCGATACCGGATAAACACCTTTGGCTACTTTGATCGTATCTGAACAGCTTGCAAAAGCAGCCTGCAGATCGGTAAAAGCATTTACCCAACTGCTTCCGTTGTTTGCACCAACGGCATTTCTCTTTACATACACTACGGCGGGCTGAGTAGCGATCGCGGCCTGTACTTCATAAGCACCCAGGTCTACGATACCATTCCGGATCCTCGGCGCGCCTGAAATATCTGTTGCAATTGCAGCAGCAAGACTGTTATTACCGGTATTGATCGCCGGGCTGCATGGATTGGTCAGTCGCAACCCATCATCGGCATTGAAATATTTATTATCGGCACCGGCAATATTGGTTGTATCAATAAATTTTGGATTCTGCCCGGAATAATTCGCAGCAGAAACATTATAGACTTCTGTGATCGTATTGCTTAAAGAAATATTTGAATAGAAATCCTTAACAAATTCAGCACTGTCAGCCATGAAATTATTGCCATTAAAATAAAAGATCGAATTCTCTATGGTAAGCGAGCTTGTATCATGGATATTGCTGAATCCATAGTTTTTAAAAACGGTACAGTTGGTCATCTTAACTGTTGAATAAGCCTGGTTAAGTAAAGCTTCGGCTTTATTTTTTGCGATCACTGTATTGATGACAGATATATTCGATTTAGCTGTAACCTTTAATAAACAGGGTGTTTGATAATTCGTGCTGCTTGAATTGTTCTCTATAAAGCTATTCTGTAAATTCAGCTTTGTATCATTCGCATTGATCGCACAGCCATTGTAAGCATTGTAATTGTTCCTGATCACGCTGTTCTGGATGGTTCCCGTTGCAGCATTGAAGTATATGGGTCCATATTCTGCCGAAGGGCTGCAATAGCCATTTTCGATGATCAGCCCGTCAACTTTGAAGCCCTTTGCTGCGGAAGCGGTAAGGATAAGTTTTGTATTGTCGGTATTCGTTCCGGCAGAGCCGATCTCCCCGCTCATCACGGATTGGTTGTCGCCCAGGTTCCTGTCGGCATCAGTTGGGTTGCCGGTATCAGGGTAACCGCCAAGAATTACAACGGAATCTTTCAATACAAAACTATTCGTGTTAGCGGCACCGGGAGTATAAATGCCTTTCGCTATTTTAACCGTATCACCCGTTTGAATATTTGTAAAAGCGGTGGCCAGGGAAGTATAGGCATTTGTCCAGCTGGTGCCATCATTCAATCCTACGGCCGTTTTCTTTACATAGTAACAGAATTTCTTATTTACCGGGTTCACTACGTTCAGGATCACTTTATAATCTTCCGTTTCACCGGTAGAGAACCAGGGGCATCCGTCATAAATAGAGCCGCTGCTCACGGCAACCCGCATCATGGTTTCCCCGGGGTTTACATTATAAGGAATATTGATGTTCCCCGAAATATTGATACCGGTAGTGGAGTTTTCGAACACACGTTCTGTAGATTCAAAACGACCATTCCTGTTAAAGTCGATCCATACACCTGCGTATTTGATCACAGAAGAGGTAGGTCTTAGTTTTATATATACGGGCAGGTTTAGTCCATTCGTAACCGTTGTGCTGATGCCGGTAAAATTGCTATAACCGCCGGTGATACAGGTTGAACTGTTGTGGATGGTATTAAAGCTTACTGAGTCGATACCATAAGTAGTGCAGGTGGCTGTTTGCGGCGTACAGTAACAGGTGAAGATACTGGATGCTGTTACCTGCACGGCGTTTGAAATGGACGACAGGCCGGATACCAGGCAGGTATCGGTAAGCCTGTACCAACTGCTAACGTTTTCCGATACCGTTATTGGATTAACGAGGTAAGAACTGTTGGTAATATTCGTCCAGTTAACATTGTCCGTTGACCGTTGCCATGCATACCTTACCTGTCCCTGGTAAATAGTTGTATTTGCTGCGGTTATATTAAAATTCGTATTCGGGCAGATCTGTGCAGGGGCGGTGATCGTGCCGGCTGAAACGGAAGCATTGCAATTTGGAGGATCTGCGATGGTTATTTTATAATCTTCTCTTTCGCCACCCAATGCATCGCATGCACTCAAAGCACCAACAGCTGTGTATGGCCGCACTTTTATGCGCAGCCTTGTTTCTCCCAATAAAGCCGTAACCGGGATAAGGAACTGCGATGTGCCTGTAGTTGTATAGAACGGCCCGCTCACTGAAAATTCATTTTCATCAAAGCTGCCGCTATGATCAAGGTCGGCCCAGATACCCACTGTATATTCATTGGATCCGGTATTACCAACTGTATGCTGCACATAGATCTGCTGGTTGCGGTAGACACTGGCGTTGCCGACCGTGCTAAAGTTGCTGTAGGCGCCGGTTGCGCAGGAACTTGTATTGTTAATGCTGGTATTAAGGATATTTACGTTGGTAAACGTAATAGCAAAAGCACAGCTTACACTTGCCGGAACACAGTAACAGTTGAGAAAGGAAGTAGTGTTAACGAACAACTGGTTACTGATAGCAGATGCTCCTGAATTGATACAGGTATCTGTAAGCCTGTACCAGGTTGGAACGGACTGGCTTACCTGTATAGAAGCCTTGTAAGTATACCCGTTATAGAGATTACTCCAGTTCGTACCATCGGTGGATCTCTGCCAGGCATACCGTAAACCCGTTAGGTTGTTGGTTGCATTTATATTGCTGATCGTAAAATTTGTATTGGCGCAAATGCTGCTTACCCCGCTGATGGTACCTGCGGAAACAGTGCTGCAGTTGGGGAGGTTGAGATCTGTAAGCGTAATATCGTCGACCAGGGAAGAACTGCTGCTGGCCAGGGCTGAATAGTTGTTGAACCCGATATAATATAGGCCGGCCTGGCTGACTATGAAAGTATCTTTTACCAGTGTAAAGCCACTGTTTGCAGTAAACGTATTGCGAAGTATGGTAGGCTGGCTTTGGAAATCCGGGGCATTGCCAACCGTAACTTTAACCTGTGTGTTTGAAGTGGTTTTAATATAATATTTCAGCTCGTAGTAAGTGCCGGCCGTTAAACTAACAGCTTTTGTGAACAGCCATGCGTTGGCGTTGCCGTTGTTGGGAAAGCAGGCAGCAGAATATTGCCCGCTGTTATAATCGTACCAGTAAGCTCCCCAGCCATTATTGCCGGAGTAAGTCTGTACAGACCAGCCCGCGGGTATGGCGGCCCCTTCAAAATCCTCGGTAAACAGGGTTACCTGGCTTTTGCCATAAAAAGAGGAGCAAAGGAAAATGGAAAAAATAAGTAGAAACCTCCACGCCCGGTTTACCCGGGAATCAATAAAAAGCAGCATAGACGCATGTTTTGGCCCATAAATATAGTGAATTTTAGGTAGCCCCAGCCAGTGATCCGGCAGGCAAGGTTAAATTTTACTATTATTTCATATAAAAAGGTATTTCCCGTCAGTACTGTTTCCCGCGAACCAACAAAACACGCCGCAGGTAATTTCGGCTCAGTATCGTTAAAGAGAAGAGCCCCTCAAAAACTCCGAAACCGCCGTTGAATAAGCACTACCGCCTCTATTTGCCCTTGCTGCATACTGTGCTTTCAACACCGGATCGGCAATGATGGTTTTTGCAAATTGATTGGCAGCCATAAAACGTTCCCTGGCAGCCGCCTGTTTTGGGGTAGGTATTTTATTGTAGCTGCCCGGGGCTTTGCGTGCAAATGTTTGTCCGTTTCGTTTGTAATAAACCTTGCCAAGCAGTTTGCCCGAACCACCCTCCCAGAGCCAGCGTTCTTTTTTCATTTTCATGGCGAACATTTTTATGATAATCTGACTGACTATCGCCGGCCAGGATAAACAACCCATTGTTAAAATTTCTTTATTAAACCAACTACTGCCTTTACAAGAAGCATACAGCAAGCATAGGATCACCGAATCTATAGCCTGTAGATTCGGTGATCCTATACCCGGGCTATGCTTGGTTCGTGGCCATGGTTCGTGTCACACGAACCATATCACCCCCACCATTCGTGTCGCACGAACCATATTTAGGTTTTTTAAACCATTATCGGTTTTCTCAACACGTTTACACTTTAATATTTGACAGAGTTAAAAAACCACTTTAAATTGAGGAATTAAACGTTTTTTAAGGAGGTTTTTCACCTAATGGTTCGTGTCACACGAACCATTAGGTGAACCAGCAGGGGAACGCCTGTATAAAAGCCCTTCATCCATAGTTATATGAGCAAATTCGATAAACTATTACAGGCACTTAAAAAATTCAGGGATGAAAGGGATTGGGAGCAGTTTCACAATGCGAAGGACCTGGCACTGGCCATCAATGTGGAGGCGGGGGAACTGCTGGAACTTTTTCTCTGGAAGAATGCAGGCGAGGAGAACAGGGAAAAGGTAAAAGAAGAACTGGCAGATGTTTTTGCATTTGCCCTGTTGCTGGCAGACAAGTATGGTTTTGACATTGAAGCGATCATTGAAGAAAAGATCTTAGTCAATGCGGAGAAATACCCGGTGGAGAAAGCGAAGGGAACGGCGAAAAAATATACAGAATTATAATTCACTAACTACCCTTAATGATCGTATACCAATCAAATAAAAAGGATTTTCTTTCAAATGTTTCGGATGAATGTATTGAAGACATCATCCGGGATACGGTGAAATTGAAACTGAACATGAAGGTTGGCGAAAGTGAATACAATTCATGGAAGGGATCATTGAATTATATGTACCATGTGTTGAACAGCAGCGATATCCCGGATGATGCCGGTGTGGCCATTGAATACAGGATACCGCAAACTTCCAAGAGAATTGATTTCTTCTTAACAGGGCAGGATGAAAATGGAATTGATCATGCCATACTCATTGAATTAAAACAATGGCAGGAAGTAAATATTACAGACAAAGATGCGTTGGTAACCACCTGGTTCAAGCACGGGTTAAGCGAAGAACCACATCCGTCTTACCAGGCCTGGTCCTACTCCACATTTTTAACCGGCTTCAATGAAGTGGTATATAATGAAGACATCCGCTTAAAGCCCTGTGCTTATTTACACAATCATACCGACAACCAGACGATCAGCAATGAATTCTATGCAGAATATCTTGAAAAAGCACCGGCTTTTTGTAAGGGCGATAAACAAAAGCTGCAGGAGTTCATCAAGAAATATGTACGCACAGGAGACAAGACGAATATCATGTTCCGGATAGAGAACGGTAAGATCAAGCCATCGAAAGCATTGGCAGATAGTATTGTAAAAATGCTCAAAGGGAATGATGAGTTTATCATGATCGATGACCAGAAGGTTGTGTATGAAAATGCATTGGCGCTGGCAAAACATTCTTCAGCAGAAAATAAAAATGTGTTGATAGTAGAAGGAGGCCCCGGTACAGGTAAATCTGTTGTGGCTATCAATCTATTGGTTGCGCTTACAAAGAAAGGCCTGCTGGCACAATTTGTAAGTAAGAATGCAGCACCCCGGGCTGTGTATCAAAGCAAACTAACAGGAACCTTAAGGCAAACGGAGATCAGTAACCTCTTCAAAGGCTCCGGCGCTTTTGTTGCTGGCGAAAAAAATACATTCGATGTCTTGATCGTAGATGAAGCACACCGGTTGAATGAAAAGAGCGGCATGTATGGAAACCTGGGCGATAACCAGGTTAAAGAAATAATAGCCGCTTCTAAATTTTCTGTATTCTTTATAGATGAAGATCAGAAAGTGACTTTAAAAGATATTGGTACCAAGGACGAAATAAAAAAATGGGCAAGGCTGGAAGGAGCAACGATACAAGAACTGGGATTGGGTTCGCAATTCCGTTGCAATGGCTCGGATGGTTATCTGGCATGGCTGGACCATGTATTGCAGATAAGAGAAACTGCCAATACCAGTTTAGAAGGAATCAATTATGACTTTAAAATATTCTCCTCCCCGGTTGAATTAAGGGAAGCGATCATTGAAAAGAACAAACTCAATAACAAGGCCCGCATGGTGGCCGGTTATTGCTGGCCCTGGGCAGGAAAATATAAACCAAATCTGTATGATATTGTTATACCTGAATTTGACTTCGAAATGAAATGGAATCTACATACAGATAGTAGTTTATGGATTTTAAAATCTGAGTCAGTTAAAGAAATTGGCTGTATACATACCTGCCAGGGGCTCGAAGTTGATTATGTTGGGGTGATCATTGGTACCGACCTTGTTTATAAAGATGGAAATGTATTGACTAATCCTGCTGCAAGAGCTAAGGATGATTATTCTATTAGAGGGTATAAAAAATTAATTATGGAAAATCCCGAAGAAAGTAAAGAGAAAGTGAGGGCGATCATTAAAAATACATATCGGACATTGATGACGAGGGGAATGAAGGGATGTTATGTGTATTGTGTGGATGAGGAATTGCAAAAATATTTTGTAAATATTAGAAACTAACTCTCCTATGACTTGATTCGGTTTCGTGGAAATGCGAATGCAGAGTTTCTTGTATACATTTTTAAATTTCAGGTAGGTTGTATTTTTTTCTTAAGGAATTAGCTTCCTCAAAAGTCAATTCTTTGATGACTTTGAAATCATAATTTTTATGACATATAGTGACTATGTTTATTGTTCCATTTGGATATTCCAAATAACATTGTGTAGAAGGTAATTCGCTCGAATTTATCATAAATGGCATCCCATTTTTTAATTTTCTTACTCTTAATTTTCTTACTTCCTCAACCGCTCGTCTTTCTAGTTGTTTTATTGTCATGTCTTTTTTATGCAATTTAATAAATGACACTTAAAGTCCGTTGTATTATAAGCCACAATATCTCACCTTCCAGGTATGGATATTAAATCAAGAATTGGCCAGCGGATAAAGGAATTAAGAAAAGGCCTTGAACTTTCTCAAGAATCACTTGCTTATAAAGCGGAAGTAGATAGAACTTATGTAACAGATGTAGAAAACGGAAGACGGAATGTTTCTGTAGAGATTTTGGAAAAATTAATTGGAGCACTTGAAATCTCATTTACTGAATTTTTTAATTCTAAAGATTTCAGGAAATGAGTATTAATATATTTCCAGGTGATATCATTTCGCATTTTCAAATGTGTATGGAAGAAGGAGGGGTAATGCTTCAGAGAGGAATGAACTTTAAACTTAAAGGGAACTCTTCGGTTATTCTGATGTCAATACGAAAGGGAGCTCCTTACGAAGATGAAGTATTAGAAAATGGAAAAGTGCTAATTTATGAAGGTCATGACGTTCCCAAAAATGTTCATCAAAGCCCCAAAACTGTTGATCAGCAATTTCAATCTGAGCGGGGGACTATTACAGAGAATGGAAAGTTTTATTCAGCTGCCGAGGCATATAAGAAGGGACAATCTTTGCCTGAACTAGTTAAAGTGTATGAAAAAATAAAAGATGGAATTTGGGTTTTCAACGGAATTTTTGAACTGATTGATGCATGGATAGAAAAAATCTCAAATAGAAATGTTTTTAAATTTAAATTACTTATTACAGATAAGACAGTTGACTAACAGGAGAAAAGGATAATTGAGTTAAAAAAAATGGACCACAATAGAATGATACCAACCTCTGTGAAATTAGAAGTATGGAAAAGAGACAAGGGACAATGTGTAACATGTGGAAGTAAAGATAATTTACATTTCGATCATATTCTGCCTTATTCTAAGGGGGGCACTTCATTAAAAGTTGCCAATATTCAATTGCTTTGCGCTAGACACAATTTAGAAAAGCATGATAAAATAATATGAACCCATCTGGTAAGTGTTCAGAAGGATCACTTTTATCTCTTTAGTTTGGCTATAAGATTATTTTTCTATGCTTGTCTAAATAATAGTGGTTTTCGTCCGTTAACTTTTTAATTTTTTCTTTTCCGCTTACTCCTAAATCTTCATAATTAGTTTTTAAAAAAGAGTCAGAAAGAATAATCTTTCCATTATTTTCAAAACTAATTAGGTGTTGGTCAAATAATGCGTCGTAAGTAGGAGATAAAAGAATACCATTGTCAACATCTAAACGCTCCTCATTCGTTGAGTCTTTCCAAGGAAGTATATGAGAGGCAATTAGAATTTCATTTTTGGAATAGTTGGTAACTGCACACTTAAATTCCCAGCGGTATAAAATACTTTTTCTATATGCACCTTGTCCAACACGGGAAGTTACCAGGCCTTGCCTTTCTGTTATGTTTGGAGTATTTAATTGGATAAAACTTTCTTCTACCAATGATGGAAACTTTTCAATAGGGTAATCAACTAATACACCAACTCTCTTAAAGAAAAATTTGATAGCAACTCTTTCCTTACCTTCTCTATCGGGTCCTTTAAAATAATCTACAGAGTCAAGTATAAGCTCTCCTTGAAACTTAACAAAACTTCTAATATCTTCTATAAAGAGAAAAACTCTTTTGCCATTTGCAATATGATCGCGTAAAGCAAGATTTCCCTTAATAAATCTCATATCATCTATCTGCCCCTCACCTGTATAAGAAAATATATTGGGGTTCTCCCATTGATCTTTGTAGCCATGCTGATGACCAGCTTTTCCAGAAAAGATAAATATATAGGGGAATTTTGCAGAGCCAGATATACCTCCTTGGCGGTTACCCCCGTATTCATCGTGAATATGAGATCTTTTATATACTTTGCCTATTATGAACAATTGACGTTCCAACTATGGAGTAACTTTAATTTAAGTAAAACAATATAGTGAGATTAGGCTTAAAAAAGTATTTAAATATGATGAGAATTTGTTTTATTAATTACCTCCCAAACGTAAAACTAAAATTGAACTGCTAAATCTAAAAAGATGGACTATCAGCAACTAAAACATTTTTTGACTGAAAGAATGCGTATGTCGCATATTTATCAGCCTGTAATGATCAAAAAACTTTTAAATAGTTCCGGAAAGGCTACAGATAAAGAAATTGCGGAAATGCTTTTGCAATTCGATCCTAGTCAAGTTGAATACTATCAAAGCATTACGAATAATATGGTAGGGCAAGTTCTACGTAAACATAAAATTGTAAGCAAGGAAAAAAATAATTATTTGCTTGAAGGATTTAAAGGATTTAATGAACTTCAAAAACAAGAACTTGTTCAAATATGTGAGCGAAAGATTGATGAGTACATTAAGAAAAGAGGAGATGCAATTTGGAACCATCGACGTGTAAATCGAAATGCCATACCAGGAACTATTCGATATGAAGTTTTAAAAAGAGCACATGATCGTTGTGAACTTTGTGGTATATCAAAAGATGAAAGGGCCCTTGAAGTTGATCATATAGTGCCGGTTAATTCAGGCGGAGAGGATAGTATGAATAACTACCAAGCGTTGTGTTATAAATGTAATGCAACAAAACGTGATAGTGATGATACTGATTTTAGAAATCAAGGGATGATTTATCAACATCGAAAAGAAGGTTGTTTATTTTGTGGAATAGAATCAAAACGAATAATTTTTGAAAACAATCTTTCTTATGTGATTGAAGATAAATATCCAGTCACTACTGATCATTGTCTTATAATACCGAAACGGCATTTCGTAGATTACTTTGATATTACCCAAGCTGAAATGAACAGTGTACAGGCTTTACTCAACGAAGCAAAAAAGCGAGTTATGTCTAAAGATAAATCAGTGCTTGCTTTTAATTTGGGTGTTAATAGCGGAATTGTTGCTGGGCAAACGATTTTGCATACTCATATACATTTAATACCTAGGCGAGAGAAAGATGTAGAAACAGCAACTGGTGGAATAAGAAATATGATACCAGGAAAAGGGAATTATACAATTTAAATCAAGGCACCCCCTGTCTGGCGCCGGTGTTGCGTAAGATCACTGGAAGCCTTTTTAATTCCAGTCTTTACCTGTTTATACTTCAAATTTCCTAATTAATCTTTTCCCTGAAAGCCGAAATTGGGTATTATAAAAGATTTAATAATTATAAGAAACATTCGCATATTTGTTGTTAGCAGTAACCCAACCAAACATCACGATAATTTTAGCTAATTTATAGTCAATCATAGTGCTTCAATAGATAGCTTTCTATTACTGTGTCAAAAATATTCTCTTCGACCACTACTTGTTGGAATATATCTATCTGAATTTCTGCGTCTAGTTCGATTTCATTCATTGCTTGTGCATCGGCAATATAAAATTGCCATCCAATAAGATCAATTCTATCTTGATAATCATACAATAATTTCGCAAGTTCCAATTCTGCTGACGATGCTTTTAATAGCGCAGCCCAACTATCAAAGTTTGTGATTTTTGCAATGATATGCTGGGCATTCATAAGGCTGAAATTCTCTTCGTCGATATTAAAGTCCGAGACAATCATTTCTATATCAAAATACTTTGGCTCGTATTCGTATAGATAATCTTTAATTACTGCGTCAAAAACTGGAGTTTTTGTCTTAAAATCTCTGTGTAGATTTTTTGCTTGGAGTTTGAAATAATCAATAGTGTTCATAATATAATCCTTTATTTCAAAGATTATTATCCTGGAGATTTTGCGTTCGTATACTTTGGTTGGATAATAAGCTCTGAAGGTTATATTATCTTGTTATTGGTTGATGAAATCTTTGCACGAACGAGCAGGCATACCAAAAACACCTTTACAAATATAGAAGTTTTATTCAGAATGTCTTCTGCTAATTCTAAATTTTTTCACTTGTTAAAATGAATGGGCTACTGCTAACAAAGCACTTACGCAAGCCGGGCGGACGGAAGTTATTTCAGCTTCAGTTCCGGATTGAACGTTCATTAATTAAAATTTAATTTCAAGTAAATTTTTCGTTCCTTTATCGGGCGACGAGCATCGGCAGACGGAATTCTAATTCCAAGCCTGCGTAAATGCTAATCGTTGTACATCACCCTAACGAACATCCTGCACATATACAGGCATCCATGACTTTGCCGATATGACGCCACGCTATTTTTAGCACATTGCAAGGCATACAAAGCCCAAACACAAATCCAACCTGGCAAAGAGCTAAAAATACCTATGCACAGCCCTCCCACCCAAGCTGACGTAATTCTTTTGAACTTCATATTTAGCATCAACAAATTAACCATTTTGAACTACCCCATCATTTTGACAATCAGTAATATTTTCATTGACATTTAAAGCTTTGTTAGCTATTTAAAATAATTCTAGCCTAAGCGTTAAAAGTCATTATTTTTACATCAAATGATAAACAATATGAGTAAGAAGGCAATAAACAGAGTAAAAGCTGTTTTGGCAGAACACGGCAAAACCAACAGGTGGCTTGCGGTTCAACTCAAAAAAAATGAAACAACTATTTCCCGTTGGTGTACTAATGACACTCAACCTTCAGTTGAGAACATGATTACGATTTCAAAACTTTTAAGCATTGATGTAAAGGATTTATTACATACAACAAAAAAATGATGGGTATGCAACAACAAACACAAAACAGATTGTTCGATAAAATACCCGTAAGTCCTGAGTGGTGTTTTAAAAATGTTCGTTCAACGGAACAATGGACACATGGCTATCACAGATATCCTGCTAAATTCTTACCTAACCTTGTAAAAAAAATTATTGAGGACTATACTCAGCCGACTGACTTAGTTGCGGATTTCTTTGCAGGTTGCGGAACAACATTAGTAGAAGCTAAAGTTCATGGCAGACAATCAATCGGAGTTGACATTAATCCCGTTGCAGAATTAATTACTAACGCAAAAATAAATCCGATTGATCCTAAGAAACTTGAAATTAAGTTTCAAAACCTTATTAAAAAGTTTGGCAGCTTTGCCCCAAAAAAGCATAACAAAATTAATTTACATGATAGAATAGACTACTGGTTTACTCCAAAACACAAATACAAAATTGCTTTCCTTTACGAAAATATTCTATCCCTTCGTGATAAAACTTCAAAGGATTTCTTTCTTGTTTCTCTATCCCATGTCCTTAAGAATTGTTCAAAGTGGTTACAAACAAGTACCAAGCCTCAAATTGACCCAGACAAAAATCCTACAGACCCTTTTATTGCTTTTAAGGCACATACAAAGCAGATGATAAAAAAGAACAATGAATTCTTTAACCAGCTTTCAGAAAATAGTTTTCTAAACACATCTTGCGAAATTAGGTTAGAAGATGCACGAAGAACTTCTTTGCAATCTGGTTCAGTTGGAGCTATTATAACATCACCTCCTTATGTGACTTCGTACGAGTATGCAGACATTCACCAACTCACAGCATACTGGTATGAATATATAACAGATCTTCAAGGTTTCAGAAAAAATTTCATTGGTACTTTCTATTCATTAAATCAGCAAACAACAGTTAATTCCAATCTTGGCCAACAAATTGTAAATCAATTATTAAAAAAAGATAAACGTAAGGCAAAAGAAGTTGCAAACTATTTCAATGATATGCAAGCAGTAGCAGCAGAAATGCATCGTGTCCTAAGAAAAGATGGGCATGCATGTTTAGTAATAGGAAATACAACTTTCACTGGAGTGAAAATTAAATCAGCAGAAGTATTTACAGAAATTTTGGAATCATTGGGTTTCAATTTGGTTGACATAATAAAGAGAAGTATACCTAATAAGTTAATACCAACTATTAGGGATAAAAAAACAGGCAGATTTTCTAAACTAAAAAACAAAGACAGTAAATTGGTATATCCCGAAGAATATATACTGATAGCAAAAAAATAAATAATGGCAGTAATAAAAAAAAATAGCCAGCCGTTCGAACCATATGCAAGGCTAATGAATATAATTGGTGACCAATTAATTACCAATAAAATCGTTGGGGTAATTGAAGTTATCAAAAACAGTTATGATGCTGACGCTACAAAAGTACAAGTAAGATTTTTCAACATGGGAAATCACGGTAAAAAATATTTGACCGAAAAGGAACAGCCATATATTGAAATTGAAGATGATGGAGAAGGGATGACTTTAAAGACAATAACAGAAGTTTGGTTAAGACCAGCAACACCCAACAAATTAGATAAAAGGAAAAATAAAAAAGATATAACTAAAAAGGGAAGAATAATACAAGGAGAGAAAGGGATAGGTAGATTTGCTATTCATAAGTTAGGAGAAAAAATTTATGTATACACAAAATCTAAGGGCGACGATGAAGTAAAGCTTGAAATGGATTTCACAGAATTCAACCCAGAAAAGGTGGATTTGTTTAACCAGCCGCCAACAGAATACAAACTTTTAAATAAAGTTGACAACAAATGGTTTGTAAATGTTCCTCCAGAAGAAATTAAGAAATCCAATGGAACCCTAATTCGGATTTACAACCTCCGAGAGGAATGGAGAGAAAAAGATTATCAAGAACTTTACAAAGCAATTCAAAGGTTAATTCCCCCAATTGACCCTAATGCAGTTAAACAAGGTGTTAAGGAATTCAAACCTGATTTTGAAGTGAATCTTTATAAAGGAACTTCGCTTTATACATCTGAGCAAGTAACAACATTTAAAGATGTAATTGAACAAGCTCATTTTACAATGTTGGGAAAAGTTTCTAAAGATGGAGTTCTGTCATTTAAGTATAATGCCACAAGCCCAATGAGGAAATTTGACAGAAAAGTAAACTTACTAGATAAAAAAGAAATGTCAACATGGAACTACGTTTCTAAGTCAGTTGACAAATGGTTTTATAAAGATGATGAATTAATAAGAAAACCAAATTGTGGTGAATTCAGATTTTCATTTTATGCTTTTGATTTTACTGATAAAAATTTTACAAAAAATGCAATTGCTTCTTTTATTAAAGACAATTTTGTTTTTGTTTTAAGAGATGGAGTTCGAGTTTATCCCTATGGTGAGAAAGGTGAAGATTGGTTAAATCTTGATAAATTAAGAGCAACAATTAAAGCTGGACAATACATTAGTTCAAATGATTTAACTGGTTTTGTTTATATAACAAGAGATGACAATCCAATGTTAAAAGATTCAACTAATCGACAAGGCATAATGGACATGGATGGAGCCTTAGAGGATTTCAAAAATTTAGTAACAGCAACTACAGAAATTTTCAATACTGAAATAAAAATTGACAAAAACAAACTTGAACTAAAAAGAAATGTTGCTTTCAAAGATTCAAATTCACTATTAACAAAGTCGTATCAAGCATTTGAAAAAAGTTTAGAAAAGATAGATAATAGAGAAGTTCTTGAAAAAGCAAACAAATTTCTTGATACAGTCAAAAAACACAGTTCAATATTGAAGGAAAGAATGGAGACGGTGGAAGATTTGGCAGGTTTAGGGATGGCAGTTGAAAAAGCCTCCCATGATGCGATAATGCTTTTAGCAAAAATGAGGGGTAATATAAAGGACTTTCAAAAAAAAGCAAAAAATAAAGATTACAAAAACGAAGAACTTATAAAGCTTTTGGATGAGTTAGATGGTAACTTAAATATTGTTTATGACGAAATGCAAGTAATTCAACCACTTTTTAAAATTCAACGCAAGGCTATTCAAGATGTGAGTGTATTTGACAACATTGAGAAAGTTGTAAAATATTTCCGAAGAGATATAGAAGACAAAATCAGTGTTCAAATAATAAAAGACAAGGATATTATTGTAACAACAAATAACGGCTTAATTCTTCAAGTTCTAATAAATCTGCTTGACAATGCAATATATTGGGTGAATAGAACTGAAAAGAAAAAATTAGAAATCATTTTTAAATTAAATACAAAAAACAAAACATTAACCATTGCAGATAATGGACCAGGTATAAGAGAAGATGCTGAGCCGTTAATCTTTAATGAATTTTTCTCACTTAAATCTGACGGACGTGGGCTTGGACTTTACATCGTTAAAGAAATTCTTCTGCGGATTAACGCAGAAATTTCAATTATTCAAGACAACAAAGAAAAACTCCTCCCTGGAGCAAACTTCATTATCAAATTTAACAACGAACCTCAATAATATGGAAGGAGTTATACTTTTCGCAGATGACCATGTCTTAGATAATCCTTTCGAAAAGGGATTGTTTCATGCCTTATCGAAAGAAAAAAAACACCCAGTTTTACCCATAGTCAATTTAGATTTATTAGAAACTTCAATCATTTCTACTTCATCAATAAAGGCACTAATTGTAGACTGGAATTTTGAAAACATTGATGAGGAATTAATTGAAGCAGGTGTGCCTCCAGAAAATGAAACACCTTTTTCTAAATTAATGACATTAGACATTTTCTCTTTGATATATGTTTATTCAGAAAAATCAGGATTAGAACAAACCGAGGATGGACAAAAACTTAAAGCGAGGTTTAAAGACAAAATCGAATTCAGAACAAAAGACAAATCGGGTGATATTGATGCGAATATAATTATGGAAAAGGATAAAATTTTAGCTGACTTGCAAATTATGGCAGCCAAAGTTGAGAATATAAGAATTCCGATTCAGTGGACTCAAGTAATAAATCAATCGGTTCAAAAAATCTTTTCTGAGTTATATGAAATTGATAAAAAATGGGTTTCTGACCTATATAAAACTGCATATGATGATGGAGTGGAACCAAGCGTCGAAGTAATTAATCTTTTTCAAAATCTTTTAGCAGAAAAAGTGGTTCAATCAAAAAAATTGAGAGATGCTATAACTGCATCAGTAACTGCTGATAATGTTACAGAACCTGAACAATATTCTAGATTATTTAGAACATTTTTATACAGCACATTGGATGTAACAAATGACCCAATAATGACTGGTGACATCTTTAAATTTGAAGATGGGAAATTTGGAATATTAGTTACCCCCGAATGTGATATTTCAAAAGTTAAAAAAGAGTACGAGTTCTTGACATTTAAAAATGAAAGTATTGCAGAATTTGAATTTTTGTCACAATTCAATAGTGCAAAAAAAACATTAAAAGGCATCGTAAAAGAAATGCTAAAAAGAGAATTATCTCAAAGTGAGGGAAAGCAAATAAACGCTTCTCTAAAAGAAGTTGAAAGTACTCTATTACAACAAGTATTTAACCAGCCACATCAAAGGCTTTATGTTCTTCCATGCTTCGATTCAGGGGATGGTAATTATAAAACTACAGCCCAAATAGATTTCAGAGATAGTTTAGAATTTATGAAAATAGAAGAAGTAAAAAAAGAAGATAGAATTTGTAAACTCAATTCGCCATACATACAAGACTTGAGACAACGCTTCCTTAGTTATAAAGGAAGAATCGGTGTGCCATCATTTCCAGACAATTTGAGAACTTGGTTATTAAATAATTAAAATAAATCCAGACGCCTCTCTAGCACAAGTTTCCCCCATCTGGCGCAAGTGTTCCGCAGGTTCACTTGGGTCACTTCAAGCTTGCAGGTCTGTGACCGGTGTAAGCAGTACTAAACCAGTCTTTGACTTATCGTGATAAAAATCTCCTTCACTAGCGCCTGTGTTATGCAGAATAGCCGGGTTCCTTTATAATGTAATCAGCGGCAATTCATATTTCAAATCTCCTTATTAATCTTTTTCCTGAAAGACGAAATTGAGTATTATAAAAGATTTAATAATTATAAGAAACATTCGCATATTTGTAGTAATGCGTCTGCATAGACCGACTCTACGCAAGACAACAAAAAGACTTTAAGCAACTGAAATAACGAATGATATAAGTACGAAACAATTTTTAATATTTATTGGCGGTATGGTTGCAGGAGCTTTGCCCCCCATATGGCGCAAGTGTTCCGCAGGATCACTTGGGTCTCTTCAAGCTTGCAGGTCTTTGACCGTTGTTATCAGTACTAATCTAGTCTTTGACTTATCGTGATAAAAATCTCCTTCACTGGCGCCTGTGTTCTGCAGAATAGCCGTGTTCCTTTATAATGTAATCAGCGGCTATTCATATTTCAAATCTCCTTATTAATCTTTTCCCTGAAAGACAAAATTTGATAATATAAAAGATTTAATAATTATAAGAAACATTCGCATATTTGTGGTTGTGCGTAACTGGCTGTGAGAAGCAGAGTTCTGGTGATAAGGAATAGATTAATCACGAACAATGATACTGAAGCAAATACTATTAGCAATTCTACTGGTAGTTTTTCCAATAACCCTATTTGCTACTGATTATTATATAGCAACAATTGAGTTGAATGTACGAACAGGAGCAGGTCAAGGATACTCTGTTTTCTATAAATTACAAAAAGGGGATGAAGTCGAATTAATATCAAAGGATAATCGTTGGTATAAAATCAAATATTCTGGAAAGACTGGCTACGCTCATTCAAAATATTTAAAATATAGTAGAACTATATCTGCAATTGGGGTGCAACCCTCTCCACAATCCCCACTGGCGCAAGTGTTCCGCAGGATCACTTGTGTCTCTTCAAGTTTGCAGGTCTGTGACCGGTTTTAGCAGTACTAAACCAGTCAAAGACTGGTAAACTTAAAAGGAAACAACTGGTCCCGTCAACATCCTGGAAAAATATTTGGATTATATGCGGGAACACTTGCGCCAGTTGCGTAATCAGCGGCTATTCATATTTCAAATCTCCTTATTAATCTTTTCCCTGAAAGACGAAATTGAGTATTATAAAAGATTTATTAATTATAAGAAACATTCGCATATTTGTTGTTGAGCGCAAGCAGTGCGGCCGCTTCAATAATTGAACTTTTAAGAATATAGTAGACAATATTTTTTAACTTTATAAAATGAAACCAAGGTTATATTTTGACACTTCAGTTTTTGGCGGAATTTATGACGAGGAATTTGAAGAAATTTCAATATTACTTTTTGAAAAAGTAAAGCTTGGGCAAATCATTTGTGTTTACTCAGATCTTTCTGTTACAGAATTAAGAAATGCTCCTGACAAAGTAAGAGATTACTTTTTAGGATTACCAAAAGAATATATGGATTTTGTCGAAGTTACTGAAGAGGCTTATAACCTTGCTGATAAATATTTAGCAGAAAAAGTCGTTGGGCCTACTAGTGCTGATGACTGTCGCCATATTGCAACAGCAACTATTAACAAAGTTGACTTTTTAGTAAGTTGGAATTTTAAACATATTGTAAATGTTTTTAGAATTCGTGGATATAATTCAGTAAATTTACGTAGTGGATATATTCAACTTGACATTCGTTCACCTAAAGAAATTGTAAGCGATGAAGACGAAAATTAAAAAAGAAAAGACATTTGACACTGTAAAAGTGTTCAGAGAAATTAAGGAAAAAATTGCCAAAGAAACTGAAAAAATGACTTTTGTGCAATTCAAAGAATACTTGAAAAAAAATCAATTAGCTTCAACTAAATAAAAGCCTGCGCCCAACAAAAGCATTTACCCCCTCTGGCAAGTTTTCCGCAGTATCACTTGTGTCACTTCAAGCTGGCAGGTCTGTGACCGGTGTTGGCTGAAAGTTTTAACATGCACTATCATAAACTTAACATGAAAATAAATATTCAAGGAATTTTATTAGGTTGTCTCTTTTCATCAGTTGTATTGACTAATTGCGACAAGAAGAAAAATACTAGTGATTGTCTTTCTTATCAGGTTGCACCTATAACAAATATTAATGGGCCAAGTACTGGGACAGTAAATCAGGATATTAATTTCATCCTTTCTTTTGGTATTTTTAATGGATGTGGCCAATTTGGAAATATTGAACATAACTCAAATGCTGATACTACGACTATAAAAGTCAATGCGAAATACCAAGGTTGTGTATGTACTCAAATTGCAGGAACTTTACAAACTACTTACACTTTTAGATCAACACAACCAGGAACTTATTACTTCAAATTCCTTCAAGCAGATGCTAATTATTTACTTGACACACTAATTGTTCAATAAACAACCCTCAGCCAACAAAAGCAGTTACCAAGCCGGGCGCACGGAAGTAAAATCGGCTTCAGTTCCCCCCTCTGGCAAGTGTTCCGCAGGGCCCGGCCAGACCTGTGCCGAAGTATTTCGGCATTATTTCTGTATTATTTCGGGAAGTGATACCGTCAACATCCCGAAAAATATTTAGATTATATGCGGGAACACTTGCACCGGTTGCCGTTTTTTTCACCTTCATTTATGAGGTTTTTCACTTTTATATAATAATTCAGTATCCTACATTCGGGTAAAGAAAACTTTTTAAAACTTACCTGATATGCAAGTGATACAAACCATACAAAACAGGATATACGAGATCCGGGGAGAAAGGGTAATGCTTGATTTTGACCTGGCTCAATTGTATGAAGTTGAAACAAAAGTTTTGAACCAGGCTGTAAAGCGTAACATAAAGAGGTTTCCCGAAGATTTTATGTTTCAGCTTACAAAAGGAGAGTTTGAAGGTCTAAGGTCACAATTTGTGACCTCAAACAGGGGAGGTGTGCGATACTTGCCCTATGCATTTACCAACTCTCTTTAATAATAGAGGCCCAGTTTATCCATTCAATTTAAAAAAAGGACTAAATTAGTTTGGAAATATGGTAGTAAAAGTACTACCTTTATAATACTATATATACATTCATTCTTAAAGAAATCGTCCTGCAAAATTTATTAATTTTTAAAGAAAAACAGGATGAAGTCATCAGAGTTACACAGAAAAGTAAAAAAGAGTGGATGGAAGTATGTTAAGGCAGAGGGTAGTCATTACATTTATGAGAAAAATGGTAAATATTATCCAGTACCATTTCACGGTACAAAAGAAATGGGAACAGGAATTGCTAAGAAGATTATAAAGGAGATGGGGTTAAAATAGTCTCATCTCTAAAAATTGTAAAATAAATTATGAAAAAGGTAAAAATCGTTATTGAGCGTAGCAAAGATTTGTTTAGCGCCTACGCTGAGAATGTAAATGCTGTATATGGTGCTGGCAATACAGTTTCCGAAGCTAAAGATTCCATTGTTAAATCAATTGAATTGTTACATAAATATAATAAGGATAACGTTCCTTCAATATTAAAAGGCGATTATTCCTTAGTTTTCAGATTTGATGTAGAAAGTCTTTTAAATTATTATAAAGGGATATTCACAAATGCAGCATTAGAGCGTATAACAGGAATTAATCAAAAACAATTTCAACATTATGCTACTGGTTTAAAAAAACCCAGAGAAACTCAAATTAAAAAAATTGAAACAGCTCTTCATAAGTTAGGCGGAGAACTTATGTCAGTGGAATTATAATCTTCATTTTTCTTAAAATGATTTTACCCACTAATGTGGGTTTTTTATTTTCATACATAATTGAATAGGTTCCCCATTCTGGCAAGTGTTCCGAAGGGTCACTTGTATCTCTTCAAGCTTGCAGGTCTTTGACCGGTGTTAGCAATACTAAACCAGTCAACCTGTCCCGACCTGTGCCGAATATTTCGGTATAAATTCGGGAAGACCGGTAAACTTAAAAGGCAACAGTTATCCCGAAGCATTTCGGGAAGTGATCCCGTCAATATGCCGTAAAAATATTTAGATTGTGTGCAAGAACTCTTGACGGTTGGGTTCCGCCGCCAGTTTTGAAATAAAAAAAAGCATCAACAAGTGCTGATGCTTTTAATAATTTCTATTGCAATATTATTTTTTCTTTTTTAACTCTTTAGGTAATCCAACTTCTTTGATCAAAGCTTTTGCTTCATTTGCTTTCTTAACAAAAAAAGGATGTTTTTCGTAATTACCAACTGAGCTGTCAACTACGCCATTTGGTTTTTGTTTTTTTGCTTTACTCTTATGTTTTACTATTGGCATATTTCAAATTTACAAATTATTTCCATTGTATCAAAAAGGCCTCATAGGCTGTTCCTGTAATAAATTTCTCCCATTTTGAATCTTTTAAACCGTATATATTAAAGTGTACACTGATTTCTTTCCATTGATTTGTAATTCCTAGCCTATACAATCTTGTTCTTGCTGCCGTGGAGCCTCTTGCATATATTATTGCTTTGGGGTAATGCAGCATAAAATCATGTATGGCAGAAGCTACTGTGGCCAGAACAATCCTGCTATCATTGTTATTTGTAACTACTATATCACTTAATTGACCGGTTTTTTCATCCAGATCACCAAAGCCTATATTAAATATATTCTCACCGATTTTTCCAAAATGGACAATTTTTTTTATTCTTCCATTTGGACCCTTGCTTATAAATTCGTAATCGAGATAGCTTTCGTTAATTTTATATGAGTACTTTGGTAATTGCATTTTATATTATAGCAAGGGTTAACGGATGGCGTAAAATAAAATCTAATTATTTAAACGCTTTAATTTTTTGACTTAAGTTTCTTTAGCCCTGGTAGGTTTTAATTTACCCATTCTGGCCAGTGTCCTGCAGAATTGCCGGGTGTCTCAGCCTTTCGCCGTTGCCTGTGTTCCCTACTTAAACAAATGCCCCCGTCTGGTCTCCGTCCAACGGGATTGGGAATTGCGGCCAATAAACGAGATACGTCGCATTCATATTTTGAATTTACTTAAATAAGTCTGATTAAGAATTGGGTAAGTCGTTGGTCAGAGACCAGACGGCGGTGAAAGTAAACGGTTTAAAAAACCTGCAATGCAAATAATACAAACCATATAAAACAGGATATACGAGATCATGGGCGAAAAAATAATCAGCAACCTTTTTCTTGTCCTGATTCTTTCATATACTTTTTTATTAACTGAGTGAACAACTTATGCTTCTTTGACAGTTTTTTCTCCCACGCAACTTTCTGAACAGGGTCTGCTAATATTGCCTTCGCATACTTTACCGCTTCCTTAAAAAACGCTCTTTGCTTTATTTGGAGTGGGCTTGGTTGTATATTTTCCATATCCGGAAATTTAGATACAACTGGTCCGCCTTTAGTGTGCTTTATTACAATTTTTTTCCCAATTGCCCCCCGAATTAACCTTAAGTGAAATGGTATTGTTTGCTTTTTCATAGAATAATTCTAATTCTTTTACGCTAAAATTCATAACAAAATTTGATAATAACAAATAGTCATAATGCTTAGTGAGTTTTGCTGGATTTTGTTACTCCAGGCTCTGTTATTTCAAATTTTTTATACGATTTTATATCCCTGCTTAAGACTGTCTCTGGACTAAGAATCCTTATCCATCCTTCGGTGATAAAGTATGGAAAAAGCATAGAGTATGTATCGATGAAGTATCAGAAAAGCCCCTCACTGGCAAGTGTACCGCAGCTAAGACCTATAAGTTTTTTAAAACCTTATAGGTTTTTACAGCCATATATATTTCTAACCCTCTTTTCTGAATCCAACCTGTACCGAAGTATTTCGGTATTCTTTCTCGTGGAGTTTGTGGTGGGTTCAATAATTTTTTCAAATAATTGAAAATTAGTATGATCTCATCATCATGCTTTGTAAGTTTCTTTTCAACTTTTTCCAGTTGTAATAAAATGTCTTTATTGGTCATCAGCAATTCCCTCATTTTAGTAAAAACCCGGATGATTTGAATGTTTACCCGAATGGCTGTTTCACTATTCAAGACACTAGATAACATGGCAACACCTTGTTCGGTAAAGGCCATAGGCAAATAGCGTGAACCTCCCCATCCTGTTTTTCCGGCCGGGAGGTTTGAGGTGCCAAATTGGCTCCTCAAGATTTCGAACTCTTCCTTAGCTATTTCAAACATAAAATCATCAGGAAACCTGCTGATATTTCTTTTTACCTGTCTTTTTAATTGTTTAGTTTCAACCTGGTATAATTTTGCCAGGTCAAAATCAAGCATTACTTTCTGCCCACGAATAAGATAAATATTATTCATTATTAACTCATCCGGAATGATGACTGTTTTAGCGCTCTTTGGCATAGTGTACGGTTTAGAATAGATGTTATAGCAAACTTACTATTCAGAAACTTTCTGCTGTCTTAAAATGACTGAAGTTTATTTAGTATTAGCATAAATTAATTCGCCCCATCTGGCGCAAGTGTTCCGCAGAGCCCACCCCGACCTGTACCGAAGTATTTCGGTATTATTTCGGGAAGTGATCCTGTCACCATCCCGTAAAAATATTTAGATTATATGCGGGAACACTTTCGCCAGTTGTGAAGCAGCTATATGCATCTTTTGTACTAATGTAGCTTCTACATTGGTAATTCTATTCTTAGGACGCAACTTTTTACTTAAAACAATTGATCCTTAAATGCCGATTTTACTTTGCACTACAGCTGAACAAGGCTGCTGAGCGAAGGGGCTGTATATCCTTCGCTCTTGATTTTTTGTTTCTTTTGTATCAAGACAAAAGAAAGGAAATAAAACCCCTTCTGGCGGAAGTGTTCCGCAGAGCCTGCCCCGATTATCTCAAATTACTCATGAAAATTGACAAAGAATTAATGACACAAATTTAATTTGTTTTACACTTTACTTGATTCTTGATGGCATCTGCTCAATAATAAATTTGTAACCCCTACCATGTACGTTAATAAATTTAATGGAATTATCGTCGCTTAATTTCTTACGTAACTTAGACACCAATACATCCACATTTCTACTGATTACAACTATACCTTCATCTTCCCAAATTTCTTTCATAAGTTTTTCTCTTTCTACGATCTGATTTATATTTTCTGCAAATATTTTTAGTGCTTTTGTTTCTTTTTCCGTAAGCGAAATACTTCTATTCTCAATTTTAAGAACATTATTATCTGTATAAAATCTAAAGTCTCCTAATGGTATATAATCATTATTATCTAAGATTGATGCTGCCTCTTCTTTTTTCCGAAACTTGTCTTTAACATAAAAACCAACAAAACCCAAAGGAATGATCAACAGCAACAACCAATAGAAATTAAACTTATTTGTCTTCAAAAGATCGATCTCAATAATATAACATCCAACCTCCAGTGTACGACCCCTGCAGGGTGTTAAATTGCCTGTTTTGTCATTTATTTCGAATGCAAGGACAATTTCCTTTTGTTTACAATTCCTCAGATTCACTATATAATCTTTTACCAAAGCGTTTTTTTGAAATGCTCGTTCAACTATATTCATTAGTGTATCTGAAATAAAACCAACGTTGTTTTGAAAGGAGATCTGATATCTATTTTCATTTAATTGCTTAACCGGCAGCACTCTGGATGAAGAATCTTTAGCTGAAAGCAACAACTGGTGTCCTATATCACGTAATACCACTTCCACATGATTCTCTGGAATTTCATTTTTTTTATTGATAAATGCAACAGCAGAAACAAAAATAACAATTATCATGATTGAAGATCCGAACAGAATAAATCGCTTCATGTGTGCAAAATAAGCTATTAAACCCCGGTTTTCGTGGGCTTTACAAACGTTTTACATTTGTTTTACATCTTTTTACTACTAAAAACCTTCATGATAATTGAGGCCGAATACCTTTACTTTATTATTTCACCAAATCAATTAAAGTCATGAAGATCATCTATAACCTTGCTTTTTTAATCCTTTTTCAATTTTTCTCTTCCTGTGATCAGGTGGTAAAATTACCACAGACATCCCCTCTCACGGATAGTGTGCAAATGCAAAAAAGAGATAAGACAGAAGTTGCAAACATCGTTTTCAAATCTACTGATGGCGGACAAACATGGCAGAACATTAGCGAAGGGCTGCCCGAACCTGTGCAGGATGACTATGGCGTTGCCGGAAATGTTTTTTTTGCAGATGATAATGGGCTCTGGTTAACTGCCGGCAATGGGATATATCACAGTAAACGAAATTCCAAAGTTCCTTTTTGGACCAAAGAAATTTTCCCCGACAGCCAGTCCCGAAACTTCGGGGAACATAGCAGTATTGCCCCTGGTAAGGCCGGGATCTTTGCATACAATTACTTGGGTGGAGGAATTTTCCAAAAAACAAACGGAACAGGTGTATGGTCGCCGGTATTCACAAATTTACAGGAGAAACGGGTACTCAGCGTTTTTGAAACTGCCGGAGGTACCATTTTCATTGGCTCCGACAGAGGTCTTTTTAAATCCATTAACAGGGGAAAATCATGGAAACAACTGCATGCTGGAGGCTTGGGGAAAATGGTAGAATCAAATGCTGTACTCCTGGCAACCAGTCAGGGAGGGATATTAAGATCAACCGATGATGGTGAAAACTGGGCATTGGTGATCGGTGAGGGAGGTGTGGGCATCGATGTAGAACGCATTGAAGGAGGATTCGCTGCTATTACTTACAGCACCGTTTCGAATACCCGGAGAATACGAACATCCTACGACGGCGGCAAAACCTTTCAGGCTATTGATGCCGGCCTGCAGGCGCCTGGTTTTATAGAGCCAATCTTACCGACGGTAAATGCTAACCCTAAGGCGCAAGGCTTTTCTGATTCAAGCCGGCATCTTAATGAGACTAACGTCACTCCCTTGCCAATGTACATCACAACCATTATACAGGTTGGTGAAAACTTTTTTTGTGGCCGTTCTGACGGCATTTACAGATCATCAGACAAGGGGAAAACATGGCAATGTATGCGTTGTGTTGAAGAGGGTAAGATGTTCAAATTGTTTGTTTCCGGCAACGTGATCTATGCCATACAGATGGAATCACATTGTTAAACCTGCCCGATAGTATATGATAAATAAAAGCAAATGACCAAAATCATACTGACCTGATCAGTATGATTACTAAATAGAACAATAGACCAAACTGTTGCATTTTTAGCAAAATGAAAATGATTTTTTTTACAGAATATTCATACTAATTAAAGTCGATAACTTATAAAATTATGCTACTTCGAAAAAGATGTAGTTAATATCAGCCATGCACCCCTCTGGCGCAAGTGTTCCGCAGGATCACTTGGGTCTCTTCAAGCTTGCAGTTTGCAACTGGTTCAGAATCTCAAATTTCATTTTTACTAAATAATAAATTAGGAGCAGGATATTTCTTCATTTTAATTTCCGCAAATTTGCAAACTATATATTCAACCCTTTCAGGGTTATTATAGCATAGTCTTTATATGTCGCTGGTTTCACCAACGGTTATTAGTATTAAAGCCTTCCAGGCTTAGTAAAACACTTAACCAGGGTATAAATAAATTCAATTTTAATTTATTTAAGATTCGGCAATTAATCCCGGGCAATTTAAACCAATCTATAAAGTAGAAGTGTAATTCAGTAGTTCATAAATTAAAGTTTTAAAACCATGCCCTCCCGGTTCCCCGGCGGGGCATTTTTATTTATGGTACCCCGATACATAACTATCAGGTATAACTGAAAATATTCATCTCTTTATACTGCCGCCGGTAAATGCTAATGACCATTCATTAAGTCTTACCATATTTTCACTATTTCATTTATGCAAATGATCCTGTTACCACATCAGGTAAGTGTAACGATATTGTTACAACAAACCATTAAAAACAAATATCATGGCAACAAGTAATAATCCAATCACAAAAGGCCTTTCGGGCAGGTTTAAGCAGATAGTATTCAGGCAGCGTTACGGCAAAACCATCATCTGCAAAAGGCCACGTAAGCCTGCTACCATTGATCCATCCCAATATGCCATCCGGGAGAATTTTAAAAATGCCTGCATTTATGCAAAGTCCGCTATTGTAAATCCATCTTTAAAGCTGTTTTACGCTGCCAGGGCAAAACTTGGCCAATCGGCCTATAACGTAGCAGTGGCTGAATTTTATACATTAGACATCATACATGAAATTGACAGCAGTGCTTATAATGCTAAGGAAGGGGGTGCAATAATGGTCACTATAGCCAAATCTTTTGCCATTGCTTCTGTTTACGTGCGTATTACTGGCAATTCCTCATTGATAGAAGAGGGGCCTTCAGGCCGTTTAACTGCCGGCCTGGGTTGGGTCTATATTTCAAATGGGGCAAAGCCAACGATAAAGGCAAAAAAAATACAGGTCACCGTTACCGATATGGAGGGCCGTTTGATCACTAAAATAAAAACCATATAACAATGAATGATGTTAACTATTGAACCCCGGGATAACTCCCGGGGTTTGTTGTGTGATGCCACGACTTTTAAATTTATTTAACAACTACCCATTAATCCCCGGTAATTCAGATCAGTCTTATATGTGTTTACATTTTTGCCATTGTTTATAAATAAACGACCCTCCCGGTTACGGTGAGGGTTGTTGCTTTCAGCCAAACAATTTCTGTTATTAATAACTCAAACGAACAAACGAACTTATCCTTTCTTTTCACCGCTTGTAAATACCAATTACCATTTATTTAAAATAAAAACAATTTACCTGTTTTATTTATGAAAAAAATCGATGCCGTTATCATATAAGAGTAACAATATTGTTACAATAATTTAAAAACTGTCAATTATGAAAAGTTCAGACAACTTCGCCACAGAAGGCTTATCAGGAAGGTATAAGCAGGTGGTATTCCGTCAAAGGGCCGGAGAAACCATAGTAGGTAAACGTCCCAAAAGAAAAAATGGTACAAGAACCGCTGCACAGCAGAACATCACAACTAACTTTAAAAAAGCGGTGATCTATGCAAAATCAATTCTTGCAGATGCTGCAATGAAAGCGGCGTACCTGTTAAAAGCGAGGCCGGGCTTATCGGCTTTCAACATTGCAATCGCCGACTTCTTTACCTTACCTGAAATAGGTGAGATAGACAGCAGTGGTTACAATGGCCGGGTTGGTAGCACATTGATCGCAGAAGTAACCGACGACTTTAAAGTGAAGTCGGTAAAAGTGCGTATTCAAAAAGAGGGCGGCGGCCTTATAGAGGAAGGCGATGCCAGCCTGTTACCCGATGGTTTAAACTGGATGTACGTTTCAACCGTTGCTAACGGTACCGTAACAGGTACAACGGTAAGCTTTATTGCTACCGATCTGCCAGGCCATTCAATCAGTAAACTTAAAACCCTATAAGTATGGAGGATGTTTACTTGTAAAACCCCGGAAGCGATTCCGGGGTTTTGTTATGATTATCCTAAGACGCCAGTTTTGAATATCGAGCAAGGAACAATGAATATTGAATGACGAAGTTGAACGGAATGATCGTTCCTTGTTCAGCATTCCTTGTTCCTTGTTCAATATTAGAATACTTTCCCTCTGGCTCATGTGTTCCGTAGGATCACTTGGGTCTCTTCAAGCTTGCAGGTCTGTGACCGTTGTTAGCAGTACTAAACCAGTCAACCTGTGCCGATTCTTTCGGTAATATTTCGGCATAAATTCGGGAAGACTGGTAAACTTAAAAGGCATTATTTATCCCGAAGCATTTCGGGAAGTGACCCTATCAAAACCAGGTATAAATGACCTATAAGGTTTTTAAACCCTTATAGGTCTTTACAGCCGGATATATTTCTAACCCTCTTTTCTGAATCCAATTCTTTCGCGTGGAGTTTGTGGTGGGTTCAATAATTTTTTGAGGTACTGAAAAATAATTATGATCTCATCATCGTGCTTTGAGAGTTTCTTTTCCATTTTTTCCAGTTGCAATAAAATGTCTTTGTGTGCCATCAGTAAAGCCCTCATTTTTGTGAATACACGGATAATCTGAATGTTTACGCGTATAGCTGCGGAGCTATTCAATATACTGGAGAGCATGGCTACACCTTGTTCTGTAAAAGCCATGGGCATATACCTTGTTCCACCCCAACCTGCCTTACCGGCAGGCAAACTTGAGGTCGCAATTTGCGACCTCAAGTTTTCATATTCACTCCTGCTAAGTTGAAACATAAAATCTTTCGGAAACCTTTCTTTGTTTCTGTTTACCTGCTCTTTTAATCTTTTTGTTTCAACTTGATATAATTGAGCCAGATCAAAATCCAGCATTACTTTTTGGCCACGAATCAAATAGATGTTATTTAGTATAATCTCATCGGGGAGGATAAGGTTTTTTGTACTTTTTGCCATAGTGTAGAGTTTAGATTGGGTACAATATCAAAACTACAATGCAGAAATTTCCCAATAGAATAAAACAACTAAAGTTTATTTAGTAAAACTTCTTAAATCAAAGTAAAGGCAAGTGCTCCGCAGAGCCCGCCCCGACCTGTGCCGATTCTTTCGGTAATATTTCGGTATAAATTCGGGAAGACTGGTAAACTTAAAAGGCAACATTTATCCCGAAGCATTTCGGGAAGTGGTCCCGTCAACATCCCGAAAAAATATTTAGATTGTGTGTGGGAACACTTGCACCAGTTGTGGAGGATATTTATTTGTTAAACCCCGGAATCACTTCCAGGGTTTTGTTATGATATTATTCATATTCTTTCCTGTCTGACAGACCTGGTATTTTTATTCCAAATCAAAGGCTACAATAAATCCTTGCTGATAGTGCTAATAAATGGCTTGGTCAGGGATTGTATAATGATATTGCAGTTCATGGATTCTCAGTCGTTACATCCTGTGCAGCCTTTGCATCATCGGGGGTATTTGCAAGGTCCCTGTCCAGAGAGTATAAAACATCACTTTTTGCTTTTTCACCGCCGGCAATTTTTATTTTATCTAATAAGCTCAAAGCAAGAGTCTCTTCTTCAGTCTGCTCCTTTACAAACCATTGCATAAAATTCCATGTAGCCCAATCTTCTTCCTGCATGCTCATTTTTACAACTTTGTAAATACCATTGGTATTGTCCACCTCATGCTGAAAGACTTTTTCAAAACAATTGTTTATGCTTGTAGGATTTTCCGGAGGTGCCGGAATTGCTGTCACTTTAACTTCAGCGCCTCTTTTTAATATATATTCCAATATCTTCATCATGTGGTTGCGTTCTTCCTGTGCATGCCTGAAAAGAAAATTCGCAATGCCACAGAATCCATTGTTGTCTGCCCAGGCGGCATAAGACAAATAGATCTGCGAAGCGTGTGCTTCTTTCGTCATCTGGGCATTCAACGCTGCCACAAGCGTTTTTGAAAGTCTGTTGGTAGTCATAAAAATGTTTCTTTAATTATTATTATTTCATCTCCATACAAATGCGCTAACTGCTTTTCTATTGATTCCATCATGGGCGGGGGGCCGCATAAATAAAACATTTTGTTTTCGCTGCCGTTGTTTTCTTTAATAAAATTTTCAGTTATTTGCCCATATGCATAACCGCTCACTTTTTCATCAGATAAAATGTTGATAAAATTATTACTGAGTAGTTGTTTAAATTCATTTTCCAGGATGATATCGGCTTTCGTTTTATTGGCGTAGATAAGCTTGTTATTTCCCAATTCATCTTTTGACTCAAGATCCCGGAAGATGGAAATAAACGGAGTAACCCCTGCCCCTCCGGCAATAAACATACCCTCACCTTTGTAGCCAATGGTACCATACACATCATGTAATATTAATTCATCATTCATTTTAAGTTGAAGAAGCTGGCTGGTAACCCCTTTATGCAAAGGATATGTTTTAATAATAAACTCAATATAATCGTTATCCGGAAGGCAAGTAAAGGTGAAAGGTCTTTTTTCATTTTGCCATCCCTCTTTGTTTATGGAAATTTCGGTTGCTTGTCCGGGCGTGAAGGAGTATTGCAGCGGTTTTTCCGTTACGATCTTCAGCACATCATGAGTGACTTTATCAACTGATCTTACTTTTACCGGTATATTATTCATTTATTTTTTCTCTGTATTTTTAATTTGAAATAGATCAATGCTTCAATTGAATTGTTACAGCAGCATAAAGGTGAGACTTAATGTTGCCTAAACAAGTACACAATTATTGGCAAGAGTTATATTATTCACACATTACCTAGTTAAAGTTGTAGTGGTGTTAACCACCATAAACCTTTGTTGATTTATTTTTATCAGCACCAGCTAATTTCTTTTCAGTTTCAGTTTTAGGTGTTATGCTTTTCAAATCTGAAGGAAGATGAGGAAAGCCCTACGCCTTGATGTGTGGCACATGCGCTACTATTGCCTTGTTGAAGTAAGAAAGGCTGCAAATTCACTGATCATAAATTAATGCACCGTTTTATTAAACCCCTTTTTTTATATTTACATCAGGCCATCCCTCTGGCAAGTGTTCCCGTCAACATCCTGAAAAAATATGTAGATTGTAAGCGGGAACACTTGCCAGTTGTATTACTACTTTCATCAAATGATTTTTATACTTTTATAAACCATTATGATCAATTTATCTCATGCTGAGCATCAAATTCATTGCGTACAAAATTTTCAAGACCTTGTTTCCACGCCATTTCATGGAGCAATCAATGCGATTTGCTGGACCCGTAAACTGTCAGGTGATTTTGCTGAAATTGTTGACAAAGTATCGCTAAACGAAAATATGGCGTTACTTGATCAGGAGGAGCTTCGTGAACTTCAGTTGAGTGAGCAGGGGCAGATTGCCCGTGAAATCCTTTTAAATGATTTAATCCTGTTGAAAGCTCATGGTGCATCTCCAATCCTTAACCTGATCAGGTGCTATGAGAGAGATGATGCCTACCCTTTTTTTCCAACGGATGTTTATTCTTTTCATGTAGACCGCTCTCCTGTGCCAACCGATACATTTTTATGCACTTACTATGGCGAACCGAGTGAAATATTGCCAAATGCACAGGCAACACAAAAAGTGCTTGTTCCCGAAATACGTGATGAACTCAAAAAACTTTATCATGGAGCAGCCGAAGGTTTTGAATCATTTTTATGTGAGCATTTCTTTGATCTGCACTACCTGGCTAAACCTGCCGCACACCCTGTGAGCTTAGGCCTGGGTAACTTATGGAGGTTGGCGGTTGATTATCCTGAAAGTGAAGTTCCTCCTTGTGTTCACCGTGCTCCAAAGGAAAAAACCGGGCAGCACCGTTTGTTGATGATCTGTTGAATAAAAACCTGCTTCTGTGGTTGGCTTATTTTTCTACGACTTGGTGCGTGGCACACGCAAGAAGATAATGAATTGAATCACTTTGTCTTTATCGGTCATCAATAATTCTCGCATTGTATGTCATTTGTAATGCTGATTATTTTAAACAATATCCTTTCCTGATTGTTAAAACTGAAAATATAAGATGAAAATTTTATCTCTTCTTTTACCAGTCTTATTGTTGTTGCCTGAAAAGGGTATTAAAATAGAATTTGGAACGGCAACAAGCAGAACCAGTAACTGGGTAAAACTTAGCGACAATGTAATGGGTGGAATATCTGAAGCACAAATTGAATATGGCGCCAATTCAGTTATTGTTAAAGGAAATGTTTCTCTTAAAAACAGGGGTGGATTTGTTTCAATAAAATCTAATTTCGGAAAACTTGACTTATCCGCCTACAAAGCTGTAAAAATAACCTTCAGATCAACCAAACAAATTTATGCTTTTACACTGGAGAATAGCCGCAGATGGTATGAGCCTGCTTATAAACATGCATTCAATGCTAAAGAAATAAATAAATGGGAAACAGTTTCTCTTGATCTGGATAATTTTGTGGAAGAAATAATTGGCCAGCCAACGGGTAATAAAACAAATAAATCAATACTTGAAAGTATTCTCCGAATTGGTATTTCAACCAATGAAAAAAAGGAAGGTCCTTTCCAGCTTGAAATTGAATCAATAGAATTTATATAAGAGTTTAAAAAGAATTATCTGAAATTGAAAAACAGAACTGCCATAGATCTCCCTGCCTTTAGCCTTGCCGGTAATTTAACCGTCTGAATTAACGATTTCGTAATGGTCAGCCGCCTCGTTTCGTGTCTTCACGAAACGGTTCTGCGTTTATTAATGTCTTGCGTGGGGGCACGCACTAACTGGCACAGGCCTCCCTGCCTGTTGCCATACCATCCTTGACTTTTAAGTAACGAAATAGCACAGGTCAGAAACCTGCGCCAGATAAGTAACGGATTTGTAAAGGTCAGCTTTCTGCAAAAAATACTATAATAAGTATTGTTTAAAAGTACCTGCTATTTGTATATTGTTATTTTACTGAACATTTGCTTCGTTTAACTGTTTAATCACAGTTGTCAATTCTTAAAAATAAATAAATGAACCGGATTTTATTATTGTCCTTCGCTTTATGTGTTTTCCATATTTCATTTGCTCAAAAAAAAGGGAGTATTACAGGTTTTGTGGTTGATAAACTCACTCAACAACCCCTTGAAGGTGCTACCGTAAAACTGGATGGCACGGTAAAAGCAATTGTTGCAGACAGTATGGGCAAGTTCAGGATCACAAATATTCCTGTAAATAGCTACAACCTGGATGTGAGCAAAGTGGGTTACAAAACATTTACACTGTATAATATTGTTATTACCAGCGGAAATGAAAATAGCTATACCATCGAACTGGAACGGCTTGTGAGTTCTTTAACCGAAGTTGTGGTAAAAGTAAACAAAAGAACGGTACGGGCGGCAACGCTGGAAACACCCCTGAGCGTACAACGGTTAACCAGCGAAGAGATCAAAAGCAATCCCGGCGGTAATTTCGACATCAGCAAAGTAATACAAACCCTGCCCGGCGTCGGTGGCGGACAGCAGGGCGGCAGTTTCCGGAACGATATTATTATAAGGGGCGGGGCCCCCAATGAAAATGTATTTTACCTGGACGGTATTGAAGTGCCGGTGATCAATCACTTTCAAACTCAGGGCAGCAGCGGGGGACCGCAGGGAATTTTAAACGTAAGTTTTATCGAAGATGTAAAGCTGAGTTCATCGGCTTTTGATGCCCGTTATGATAACGCATTGAGTTCTGTATTTCAGTTCAGGCAAAAAAATGGTAACCCCAATCAATTCCAGGGCAATATAAGGCTGAGTGCTACAGATGCAGCATTAACACTGGAAGGCCCGTTATCTAAAAATAAGAAAACCACTTTCCTGGCATCAGTAAGGCGTTCTTACCTGCAGTTATTGTTCAAGTCATTTGATATACCAATACGCCCCAACTACTGGGATTTTCAGACAAAGATCACCCACCAGTTCAATAAAAAAACTACACTAACTTTATTGGGTATAGGAGCAATTGATGAATTCCGTTTTGAAGCTCCCAAAGATGCAACCCCTGAAAAATTATATACCATCAACTCAAATGTGCTGGTAAACCAATGGAACTATACGATCGGGGCATCGTTAAAAAGAAACATTGCCAATGGTTACTGGAACCTTGCATTGAGCCGTAATTATTTTAACAATGATATTGAAAAGTATGAAGACAATCAAAATCCAACAGCAGCCAATAAAACGCTGGATATTGTTAGTGCCGAAGCAGAAACCAAACTGCGGTTTGATGTAAATAAAAACATTGACGGCTGG
Source organism: Ferruginibacter sp. (assembly GCA_031373525.1). Classification (GTDB taxonomy): domain Bacteria; phylum Bacteroidota; class Bacteroidia; order Chitinophagales; family Chitinophagaceae; genus Ferruginibacter. The sequence goes on along the minus strand of JANMMS010000030.1, from coordinate 125,350 downwards.
AAGGTTGCTTATGGCGCATCAACGCAATTAGCGGATTATACCAATACTTCATTCAGTGTGATCCGTAAAGAGATCCGTGATGTTACTGGTAATGTGTTACAACCGGCAGCGATTGTAAATTTTAAAAGCCCGCTGAATGCTTTTTTTAAACTGGGTGCTTTTATACAGGTAGGCAAACGCTTTGCTGCAAACCGTATCGGTATCAGCGCTGGCGTGCGCACCGATATGAACACGTTTACTACCGATGGATTGAATGGTTTACAAACCTTATCACCACGTATTTCTATAAGCTATGTGCTTACAGACAAATGGACATGGAATTCATCTGCAGGCATTTACTATAAAATTGCGCCTTATACCATTCTTGGATTTGCCGATAACAATAATGTGTTGGTAAATAAAAATGCCAGGTATCAACGCAGCAATCACTACACAACAGGTTTTGAATATTTGCCTAATGATGGATTGCGTTTTACGGTTGAAGGTTTTTACAAGCAATACAGCCACGTGCCTGTATCAAACCGGAATGGCATTTCATTGGCAAATCTTGGCACAGATTTTACCCTGCTTGGAAATGAAGCAATAAACACCAACGGAAAAGGGAAAGCCTACGGTATTGAGTTTTTTGCACAAAAGAAACTTACAAAGAATTTCTTTGGAATTTTGTCTTACACTTTTTACAGGAGCCTATACTCAGGTAGTAATGGAAAATATATTGCCAGCAGTTGGGATAACCAGCATTTACTCAGTATTACCTGGGGCTATAAATTTCCACGCAACTGGGAGCTTGGTTTAAAATTCCGTTACCAGGGCGGGGCGCCTTATACAGCATTTGATGAAACATTGTCGAGATTGAATTATTTATCGCAGGGTGTTGGTACGCCGGATTACCCGCAACTGAACAGCAATCGTCTTTCCGGGTTCAACAGCAGTGATGTAAGGATAGATAAAAAATGGAACTTAAAGAAGATTACGATTGATTTGTTTTTAGATGTGACCAACTGGTATGTGGCAAAAAATCCCGCTATTCCTGAATATACTTTTAAAAGAAATGCATCCAATACCGCTTTTGAAACAACAGATGGTCTACCGGTTAAACCAGATGGTAGTAATGCCATTCCAACCTTTGTAAAAAATGATGACCCTTTTGTAACGCCAACATTGGGGGTTATTATTGAGTTTTAAAAGAAACGTAAAGGGCCAAAACTGTTTTGAAATAATTACCGTCTTTGGGCAAATATTTAGTGTCTTTTTTCTTTAAAAGAATCTCCGCCACAAAGTACCTGAGTGGGGAGATATGGCAAAGCAAAAGAAGGATAATAAAAAAGGTTGCCTTTTAAAAGACAACCTTTGAGTAAAATGAATTTTGATTCCACATTTTATTTCAATATCCATAGAGTTATCCTTGTAATCCTTTGAATAATCTATCGTTAAAATAAACTGGTACTCATTATTATTTATTGGCATAAGGCAAATGAAAAATATCCTCTTTATCAGCCCTCCTGTTTTTAAAAACGGATGGGTTTTGATTTAATCTGGGTGCAGAAGGATCGCAGGATGAATTGTTCATTTGAATAAAGGGACCCAGTTCTGTTATACCATCCGTATCAAAATATTGCCCGTTCCTGGTATTGGCAAAGCCTTGCGTATTATAGATTAAACCGGAAGTAAATTTATAGGAATATACATTACTATAGTAGGGATAATCATCACTGTAATACCATTTCCAATCTAAGGCGTTGTTTACACTTAGTTGTAAAAATTTATAGTCATCAAAATCAGAAAGGTCAAATAAATATTTTAACCATTGGTTTCCGGAAAGGGCATTGTATTTATTGTCGTATTGTAAACCTTCAAATCTAAGGGAAGGGCTGGATTCAACACCGTTAATAATAGTGGCTTCTGTTACTTTTTTCAAATTAGCCCTGTTGTCATATTGGTATTTATAAATATATACCCCTCCGAAAAGAAGGTTATGCGTGACCATTTTTGTACGCTGTCCAAGTAAATTATAGCTAAAACTGTCTATGGCAATCAAGCCACCAAAATCTGGCCTGATGTACTTTCTTGCCGTTGGCAAAAATGTATTATTACTGTAAGAAAATTCAGTGCGTACTCCTGCATTGCCAAAATTTACTTTGCTAAGCCTTCCCTGGTTATCGTACTCCATAACGGCAGGAAAACCGGCAAAATCAATAGATGCAGGATTGCCTGCACTATTATACACTATATCAAAAGAATAACCAAACAGGTCATCTTCCGAATGGGTGAGGAAACATGCTGCATTTGGCTGGTTGTACCCATCTTTTCTGCAAGAGGTAACCAACATAATAAGAAATGTCAGTAATACTGTAATGCGTGATAAATTTTTCATGATGATTTATTTTTAATGTTGAAATGAAAAAACGTTATAAAGATTACAAGGTTGATTAACGCAGGTTTTGTAAAAATCACAAACTACATTCAAGGAGTAGTTATTACAAAGCCAATGTCTTTATTGCTTGTTTCCATAAGAAATTGGTTTTAATTTAGAACCTGTTGTTTTAATTAAATATTGAGCTAAAGTAGATTTCTCCTTTACTATTTAGGTTTTGCTGCTTGTGAATAGTGGCATTTATTGAGTGGAGGGCTGTTTGAGTGAGTAAGAATATTTCTTTTTTAACAAAATTGACATATCTTTTATTAATGCCACTCCCTCAATAAAACGTGTAGCCCAATACCTAAGACTGTTGTTAACCCAACAAAAAACAGGACTGGGGTATTTATTATTACTTTAGCATACAAAATCATTTTATTGAAATGAAATGTTTGTCTATATATCTGTTACTGCTTTTTTTTAGCTTCCAGGAAATACAAGCGCAAAAGAAACCGGATTCTTTATTGATTTCACTTCAAAAAAATTATAAGGTTGGCACCCTTGAAAATATTGCCTGTTATTACCGGGATAATTATAACTATAGCAAGTCTATTGAATATTTTGAACAGGTACTTGCTGTAGCAGAAAAAGAAAAAAACCAATTGCTCATTGTAAAAACTTTACGAAATATTGCCGAAGCTTATCAAAACATCAGCGAGTATAAAAAAGTATTGGCCTATGGAAGAATGGCACTTCAAAATATAGGGTTAATAGATGATAAAAAACTTACCGCCAGTATTTATAATAACATGGCAGCGGCTTTCCTTAATACATCCATTTATGACTCTGCGAAAGAATTCATTGATAAAGCATTATTTATAAATACCCGTATTTTAAATAAGGAAGGGATGGCTGATAGTTATTATTTATTAGCCATGTTAAATTCAAAAAAAGGTGGCAGAGCCAGTAGTATTGATTATTTAGAAAAAGCGCTTTCGATAATAAAGGAAACAAGCAATACACAAACTAAATTAAGAATTTTGCCCATGCTGGCCAATTGCTATGCATCCACAGGTAATCAAGCACTGGCTATGGAATATTGCCTTGATGCCATCTCGATTGCCGAAAAAGGAAACTATAAAATAGAACTCTGTCTTTCTCTGCAAGCGCTTGCCAATATTTACAAGGCAAGAGGTGATTTAAATAAGGCTTTATCTTATCTGCAAACCGCCTTGCTTATTTATGAAGGGATAAATGAAAAAGGGGACAGGCTTTCAAGTTTACTAAGCAGCATCGCAATTAACTACACCCAAAAAGGCAATTATAGCAAGGCGTTAGACTATCAGCTGCAAACACTGAAAATGAGGGAGAAAACCGAGAATAAGATTGGGTTAGCAACAAATTATACTGATATTGGCGTATCATATCATTTCATGGAAAAATATATTCCTGCCATGGAATATTATCAAAAAGCACTCGTGTATTGCAAAGAATTACCAGACAGCAATACCATGTGTGTAGTACAAAACAACATCGCAGAAGTTTACAGGGATGCTCTGGATAGTATTTTGCTTCATCTTGGCATAGCACCATCAAATCGTTTTCCTATAGCTATCAAAGCATTTACCGAAGATCTGGAGCTGGCTAAAACGTTAAATCATTTAGAGTATCAAAAAGTAATTTGGGATAATTTAACTACCACTTTTCAAAGGAAAAATGATTATGTAAAAGCCTTTGATGCCTATCAGAATTACATAAAAATTAAAGACCTGATTTTAAATGACAAAACAAAACAAAAAATAAACAGGCTCGAAATCCAATATGAATTTAACAAGAAGGAGGATTCCTTAAAATGGCAAAAGAGCATTACCGATGCTCAATTACTGCAACAGGAAATTTTAAACAAACAACAGTCTCAAAGTCTCCTTCTCCAAAATAACAAACTCCAGTTAAGCCAGCAACAGCTTGAATTATCAAACAAAGAAAAAGATATACAACACCTCGCCTTCTTAAAAACACAGGCCGATTTACAAACTGAACAATTACAAAAAAGTGAAAAGGAAAAACAACTAACCATTGCACAGAAAGAAAAACAATTGCAGTATGCACAGGTAACCACCCTGTCGCAGGAAAATAATTTGAACAAACTAAGGCGTGAGCAGCAATTAATTTATGGCGCAGGGGGTTTTGCGTTATTGCTTTTTGGCGGCTTACTTTTTTTTAACCGCAGCCGTCATAAACAAGCCAGGCTAAAAGCTGACCTGGAAAAAGAAAAAGCACAGCATCAGCAAAAAGAAGCTGAGTTTCAACGCAGCCTGGCAGATGTATCCATGTCGGCATTACGCAGCCAGATGAACCCACATTTTATTTTTAACTGTTTAAATTCTATCAAACTATACACCACGCAAAATGATACCGTTTCAGCAGTTGCTTACCTCACCAAATTTTCAAAGCTTATCCGCATGGCATTAGAAAATTCACGGCGTGAAACGGTAACCTTAAAGGCAGATCTGGAGTCACTTGATCTATATATCCAAATGGAAGCCATGAGGTTTAAAGATAAACTTCAATACAATATAGTAGTGGATGAAAATGTGGATAGTAATTTTATTGAAATACCTCCATTGTTATTGCAGCCGTATGTAGAAAATGCTATCTGGCATGGGCTAATGTACAAGGACGAAGGTGGTAAAATAGATGTGAGCGTTAGTGTAATGCCTGGTGAACCTGTTCTTATAATCTCTATACAAGACAATGGTGTGGGAAGAGAAAAATCAGCAGCACTAAGCGGCAATACTGCCGGCAGGCATACATCTTATGGCACAAAAGTTACCTCCGAAAGGCTGGATTTAATTAACAGCGTGTATAAAACCGGCGCCAGTGTAGCCACCGAAGATGTAAAAAACGAATCAGGTGAAATAGCCGGCACATTGGTCACCATTAAAATTCCATTCGAATGATAAAACTCAGAACAATCATTATTGATGATGAACAGGATTGCATAAACCTTCTCAAGTTTGAACTGCAGCAGCATTGTCCGCAGGTAGAAGTAGTGGCTACTTTTCACAACAGCACCAAAGCTTTAAACGAAATTAACATGCTTGATCCGCAACTGGTTTTTCTTGATATAGAGATGCCTGTGATGAATGGATTTGAATTACTGGAAAAACTGATGCCTGTCAATTTTAATATCATTTTTGTAACAGCATACAACCAGTTTGCCATAAAGGCATTTCGTTTTAGTGCATTGGATTATTTAGTAAAACCATTTGATATTACGGAATTAGTAGAAGCAGTAGCTAAAGCAGCCGGTAAAACAAAGGCTTCAGACGGCCAGTTGGAAACTTTGCAAAAGGAAATAAAAGCTGCAGCCATTTCTAAAATTGCCATTCCGGGAAATAATGGTGTCACTTTTATTGAAATCAATGATATTGTTTTTGCCGAAGCCAGTAATAATTATACAAAATTGTTTTTGCTTGATAAACAACAACACATCATTTCTAAAACATTGAAAGATGTGCAGGATGTACTGGAGCAACAGCATTTCCTAAGGGTACACCGCCAATTCATCATTAACCTGAACCATGTAAAGCAATTTTTCAGGGGTGATAGTATGTATGTGGTAATGGATAATGGTATGAACATACCTGTAGCCAGAAGCCAGAAAGATAAACTGGTACAGCGTTACGGATGGTTATAGTTATGCTGCATAAAAACTCCTCATAAAAAGAAATTCTAAAATCATTTTGTCATTTTTTACAAAAGGTATTGGTTATGAATAGTTCTTTATACAAGTTAAGCGGTTAAAAGGGCATAAACTGTGTATCCACTGAAAAACGCTTGGTTAGCGATGGCAAAAACATAACAATTCACTATAGAATGGGAATTTGAAGATCATCTATATTTACTGGAGATATAATAAAGTGTATTGGAAAAATTGCCTTAAACATTTAGGCGTCAATTTCTATCCGGCAGACAGGGACCAGGCCAAAGCATTGTGAAGTGATCACACGATCATCCCGTAAAAACTGTTTGATTTTATTATAGAATGCGCCAGTTGTGTTTTCACCAGCTGATATTAGAACTCAACACTTCGTGGCTGGTTAAAAAACCAACCCACAGCATAAGTGTTTTATTTATTTATTTTTTCCAGGTTTTCTTTGGCCCTTTGATTTCCCGGCCTGAGCTTCAATGCTTGTTTATAACAACTGGCAGCTTCTTCTTTATTATTTTTCATAAGATAAACATCGCCGAGGTCATTCCACGATACAATGATATTGGGAAATGATTTTGTATAATATTGATATAATGAAAGCGCTTCGTCTGCTTTCTTCTCCTCTATTAACCTTTGACCAACTTCTAATAATATCATGTCATCATCAACCACTATATTCTCCATTTTTAACGCTTCGGCCAGATCCGCTGGTTTATTTTCTGTTAGTATTTGGTAAATTTTGGCGGCCTTTTGGGTTTCAAATCCTGGTTGCATGGTTAAAACATCCTGTACGATCTTGCCCTCAAAGTATAGCTGAGTAACATTTGGCAAAACCTTATTGGTATTAACCGTGCTCTCATTGGTCACCATATAAAATACCAACCCTTCTTCAGGCAAACGGAGCATACGGGCAAAATAAATACCATTACTGCCACCGTTATCAATCACTTTGGTATTTCTCCTGCTTTTATAAATATTACAACCATAACCAAATGAAGATTGTCCATCATAACCTTCTTCCTGAATTTGAGCAGTAAACATTTGCTGAATGCTGGAATCATTTAAGATCTGAGAATTCGTCATTGCGTTGGCCCACAGAAAAATATCATCCAATGACGCTTCCAGGCCACCATTGGCTTTTAAATTCCAATAAGGTCCGCCGCCCTTTGCCGCAATATGTTGTGGTATGGTTCCCCAATCTTTTCCATTTTGATAGCCATGGGCAATACGGTCTTTTTCAGCAGGAATGCTGTGATAACCAATACCACCGATACCGGCTGGATCAAATAAATATTTCTTCAGGAAAGATTCATAACTCATTCCTGAAACCTGTTCAATGATGATCCCAAGAATACTCATCCCTACATTTGTATAAACAGCTTTTTCTCCCGGCTTAAATGCCAATGGCTCTGTGAATGCTCTTTTCAAAAATTCAGCTGTTTCAATTTTTTCGTAATCCCCGCCATCATTTTTCAAAAACTCATGAAACCCGGATGAGTGTGTTAACAGTTGATGAATAGTGATAACAGATTTATCAGCAGGAACATCCGGAAAGAATTTTTTTAATGGATCAGTCAAAGAAATTTTCCCCTGTTCTTGTAATTTCATTATTGCTGCAGCAGTGAATGCTTTTGTGATACTGCCCATAGATGCCAAAGTGGAAGGCGTGAAGGGTATCTTATTTTCTTTGCTGGCCCATCCATAACCCTTACTGAAGATCCTGATCCCGTTTTTTATGATGAGTAAGCCACCGGAAAAATTTTTTTTAACAGCAAGGTCAGACAGATATTTGTCAATCAGTTTGGTGCTATCATTGTCAGCAATTATTACATTTGGATCTTTATCTTTATTTTTTGCGTTTGAACAGGAATTTGTAAAACTAATAACAAGGCATGTTAGAAAAATTAGTTTTTTCATATTTTTTTAGGTTTATTATCTGCTCATTAATTTTTTGTCATTCAGTTTCCCCCGTTTTTTATTTTCTCGATCATCTTTTTTGAATTTTCCGCTGTTATGCCATCTTTGTCCTTTGCTATCGCTATTTCAAAATATTTTATGGCATCTTCTTTTTTGCCCAAAAGCATAAAACTTTCCCCGTAACTATCATACGCATTGGCCGATTCTGGAAAAAGCTGCACATTCATCCTTAATACTTTATTGGCATCATCAATCTTTTTTTGATTGATAAGGTTGTAACCATACGTATTTATTTTAGTTTCCAATTCGTTCTTATAGTAACGATGCAAAGGGTCTTTTATATAATCTGATGCAATGGCAATCGCATCATCAAATTTACCTTGCTCAACCAACGCTTTTAATTTATCGTCAATAGGATTTTGGTTATCGTATTTGTCTATTATATTCATTACCGGATCAACGTTGTTATAATAATCTGCAAAGCTCATATCCACTGCCAGGGCAGGAGAGGTAGCTTTGCGTTTGTCACGGGGATCCATGTTCTGCCACCAAAGCCAACTCAGGTTTGCCTGTAACCTGCTATTGGGTAACGTTTCAGTCCGGGTATCGCCGTAAAAATTTACGTTTTCGCTGGTGGGTTCTCCCACAAAAATCACCTCGGTATTTTTTTCAATTTCGTTAACCAGGTTTTGTGCAGCAGAAAAAGTACGGCGGCCAATAATGCAAAAGAATTTTCCTTTCTGGTTTATCTTTCTCGATTTAACAATACCGGTAATAATGGGTTTGTTGAGGGTATTGTTTCCACCTCCGTTTGTGCGTACATCTAATATAAGTTTTGCCACATCGTTTTTATCAATAAAGTCAACCATATTATTGAAGAAATCAGCAATGGTCTTATTGCCATCGTTTAAAGTAACGCTGTGTCGAACATACAATGTTTTTGTTTCAGGCAGGTATTGCATGTACCGGAAAGCTTCCGGTTCTTTTTGCCATAATGGAACATCACCGGATCTTTTTGCATCAACCCATCCGGCCGGGGTTTCAAGCCCTGTCATGCTGAAGATATGATTATTCCTGCCGGCTTTAAAAACAACCGTTTCTTCTTTACCTTTTTTTAAATAGGTTATGGCTATCTGCGATGCATCATCAGCAATGCTTCGTGTTTTTAAAAACTCAGGAATGGCCAGGTAAAAAGGGCTGTTACTAATAAAGCCCTGTTCATTCTCAAAAGAGACCAATGGCCTGATGGCCTGCAGGGCATCATCAATTTTCATCTTACCGATCTTCAATACTTTACCGCCAACCGATTTTTCATATTCATTGGCTGCTGACAAAATATAAACTCCATCACTAAAAGAATATAAATTGTAAGGCATCCTGTTTAACTGTAATGAGGTGGATCCCTGGTGCAATCCAAATGTGTTCATCTGTGTATGACCAATGTGAAACAATGCCAGCAATTTTATAAACCCTGTAAGTACCTGTTCTTTTTCTAATTGAAGTATCTGTTTGTGAAATTCATCAACAGCTTTATCCCAATCGGGTGCGCTGATATTGTAAAAGAGATTATTGTACTTTGAATGAATTGTTTGTTGCAGGTAACGCAAGTCGCTTTGCCAATCGGCAGTTGTTTGGCTGTTTACAGATGACAGGCAACTACATAATATAAAACTGAGGATTATTTTTTTGATCATGGCTAATGATTTTAGGAATTAAAAATACCGTAAAAAAATAGTGGCAACCAGCCGCCTATACCAAAATGAGATGAAATGCACTCTTTTGCGATGAACGGCAGATAAAATGAACTTTTTTTGCTGAATTTTGAGTTATGAGCTTTAAATCTCTTTTTACCAGTAAGTATGCTTTCCATTTTCTTTTTTGGATATTTTTTATTTTTTCTCTAATTGCCGATACTACATCTTTGTTCACCCACGACCGATGGCTTTACATTTCTTACATTTTTGGCAAGACATTGGTACAGGCATTATTGGTGTACATAAATATCCTGCTGCTCTATCCTGTATTTTTTAAAAGAAAAAAACACCTGCTATACATTGTATTTGTAATACTGGTCACTTTATTAGCCGGTTATTGCAATCTTAAACTGGAATTGTATTTAAGGAACAACGGAGCATTGTTAAGTGTGGAAAAACATTTCCGGTTCTTTCTGTCGCAACTGGGTATGGCAGCACGGTACATTATTATTTCATTCCTGCTTAAAATATCGGTTGACTATTATGAACAAAAAGAGACCCTGAAAAAAATTGAACTTGAAAAAACTACGGCCGAACTGAATTTTTTAAAAGCACAGGTAAACCCACATTTCCTTTTTAACACACTCAATAACCTCTATGCATTGATTTTAGAAAAATCGGATAAGAGCGGTGAAGCTGTTTTAAAACTGGCCGATATCATGAAATATATACTGGCGGAAGGGAAAGAGGATAAAGTGTTATTACAAAAAGAGATTGAACTGCTGTATAATTATACCGAACTTGAAAGGCTAAGAAAACCTGATGCGGAAATAATTTTTAGATCATCTGGCAATACGCAACATTATTTTATTACCCCATTGTTGCTGCTTCCGCTGGTTGAGAATGCGTTTAAATATGGGCTGAATTCGGTTTCTAAAAATGGTTTTGTACGCATTAATATTATTGCCGAAGACAAAACCGTTCAGGTGATCGTAGAAAATAATATACCACCGGTTAAAAATAATGAAGCATTAAAATCGCTGGGTATTGGTATTGAAAATGTAAAACAACGTTTGCAAATATTGTATCCCGGAAAATATACGATCAATATAGAAAATGAAGCAGCATCTTTTTTTGTTAACTTACAATTACAACTGGTATGACATACAAATGCGTAATTGCAGATGACGAACCTTTGGCGCATAAAATATTACTGAGTTATATTTCAAAAATACCTAACCTGCTTGCAGTTAAACAATGTTACACTGCCGAAGATGCAAGGCTTTACCTGCTTGCCAATCCGGTGGATATTTTATTTCTGGATATTGAAATGCCCGAGGAGACAGGAATACAACTCTTAAATTCTTTACCACAAAGACCGGTAACTATTTTTACAACAGCTTTTCTGCATTACTCGCTGGAAGGGTTTGAACTGGGCGTAATGGATTATTTAGTAAAACCAATCCGCTATGAACGTTTTGAAAGGGCTGTAAAAAAAGCTACTGATTTTTTATCGCTGTTGCAATTAAAACACAACCTGGAAAATGACATCACAAATACTTCAAGCCTTTTAATAAAAACTGGTAATAAAAAGGTTTCGGTGAACCGCTCCAGTATTACACACGTGCAGGCACTTAAAGACTATGCTATCATTTACTGCGGAGATGTAAAATATGTTGTGAGAACCACCATGAAAGAGATGGAAGAACTTTTAGGCATTGACGAATTTTTAAGGGTACACAAATCATTTATTGTTTCTAAAAGCAGAGCACATTTTTTTACTTCAGGTAAAATTGAATTCGAAAATATCGAGATACCTGTTGGCAGAAAATACCAGAAAGTGCTTGAGCATTATTTACAAACGGTATGTAAATAATTATGTATTTGTTCCCTGATCTCCCCGCATTGGTTGGTTTTCACCATCGACCTGGCCTGTTTTTACCTGCCTGTAAGGAATAAGAAAGCATTCATTCCCGTTGTATTGCCCTCAGACCAATAAGATTTTTAGACCCTTTCTCGTGCTGTTTGCGGCGCGTGGTCTTTTATTTCATTCAAAAATCACTTTGGCTATTTACCGTATCAACACTACATTACCCCTCAATAATTTTTCCTGCCCTTTCCTGTCTGTACCCTTTACCCACCACACATAATTACCTGTATTTTGTTTGATCCCTCTATAAACACCATCCCAGCCTTTGCCAATTTCACTGGTTTCATATACCAGTTCACCATACCGGTTATACACCCTGAAGTAATCAAGGCTGGAAATACCTACTACAGATGGCCGGAAGATATCATTGAGCCCATCACTATTAGGGGTAAATGCTGTTGGCACATAAAATGTCGGGCCGTTCAATACCCGGAGATTCAACGTATCAAAAGCCGTACAACCAATTTTATCCTTTACCATCAATATAAAACTGGTATTGGCAGCAATAGTAGCAAGTGGGTTGGCAATAAACGGATCGTTTAAGGAGCCAGCAGGCGACCATTGATATTCCCCGCCGCCACTGCCGGTTAACTGGTAAGGAATATTGGTTTCTACATTAGCATCATTTCCTGCATGTGCTACCACCGGTGGTTGTATAAACAGAATGATCGCTGCGGTATCCGAACAACCGGAACTGTTTATCGCAACAACCTGGTATGAACCGGCAATTGTTGCAGCAACAGGTTCCGGTGCAGGGGATCCATTATGGGTCCAGGAAACAAGATTCCCGGGAGCAGGATAAAATACAGAAAGGTTTGCGATAGCGCCAAAACATATATTGAGCAATCTGTCGGGACCAAGCGCTGGTTTGCCTTTTACCGTTACCGTTATCAATGCTCTCAGGCTCTCGCATGATCCGTTAACCTGGCTTACAAAATAATTTGTACTGCCTGCTGATGAAGAAGATGGCAGCGGCGCTGTGAGTGAACCGGTTCCTCCTGCAGCAGAACTATACCAAACCAAATGGCCCAGGGTATCTGTAAGTGTAGCCGCTAAAGCAATAGTAGGGTCATACTGGCAATAAAGTACCGGGGAATTCACCATTGGTAAGGACGGGGATGATTGTATGGAGAGATCGAGTGTGGCAACAGAATCACAACCTGTCGAATTCACAAGTATCACTGTAAAAATACCGGGAGTTGAATATGAATGTCCGTTCCAGTTATAGGGCAACAACCCTGAACAGGTTACTGTATGGGTGATACTAGTTGTAACAGGGTTAACCGTAAGTTTAAGTGTAGCCAAAGAATCACAACCCATAACACTGGTAAGCATTATCGTATAATTTCCCGCAGTTGTATATGACTGCCCATTCCATGAAAAGGGTAACAGGTTCGAGCAGGTGTTTACCTGGGTAAGGCTTGTTGTAACCGGGTTTATAGAAAGATTAAGCGATGCAAGGGAATCGCATCCTGCCGAACTAACCAGTATAACGGTATATATACCCGTAGTTATATAAGAATGCCCGTTCCAGTTAAATGGTAATTGATTGTCACAGACACTGGCATTGCTGCTACTGGTTTTAACGGGGTTCACAGTTAAATGGAGGGTTGCCACGGAATCACATCCGGCAGCATTAACAAGTGTAACGGTATGGGGTCCGGCGGTTGTAAATTGCTGCCCGTTCCAGGAATAAGGTAATTGATTACTGCAGGTAATACTATTGGTACTGCTGTATGTTACCTGCTTAACATGAAGTGCAAGGCTGGCAATGGAATCACAACCAGCACTGCCGGTAAGTGTAACTGTATAGATACCTGCTGAAGAATAACTATAGCCGTTCCAATGATATGGCAATTGATAGCTGCAAAGACTTATATCTGTGCTGCTGCTGCTAACAGGGTTCACAACCAGGCCTAATGATGCTATTGAATCACATCCGTTGATGCCTGTCAGTGTTGCTGAGTAGATCCCGGGGGCGTTATAACTGTTACCGTTCCAGTTGAACGGAAGGTGATTACTGCAAGTTGTTTTGTTACTGATACTTGTGCTCACCGGTTTAACCAGGAGGTTTAACGTTGCAATAGAATCGCAACCCGAACTGTTGATCAACGTTGCTGTAAAAGTTCCTGCTGTTGTATAGCTGTACCCGTTCCAGCTATAGGGTAGTTGATTGCTGCATATCAAAACATTTGTATTGCTTGTAACAAAATTCACAACGGTCAGGCTGAGTATAGGTACTGAATCACAACCACCAGGACTTGCGATGGTGACTGAATAGGTTCCGGCAACTGCGTAACTGATACCATTCCATTGATAAGGCATCTGTGCATTACAAACAGTTACGTTGCTGGTGGAAGTAAGAATATCAGTGACAACCAGGTGAAGGGTAGCAACAGAATCACATCCGCTACTACTGGTAAGCGTTACCGGGAAGATACCGGTAACCGGGTAACTATTTCCATTCCAGCTATAAGGCAATTGATTGTTGCAGATCGTGATCATTGTATTGCTTGAAACGGCTATATGAACAACGAGGTGTAAAGTAGCGGCAGAATCGCAACCGCCGGCGCTGATCAATGATACCGTGTATGTACCTGCGCTTATATAAGTGTGCCCGTTCCAGGTATAAGGTAATTGCGTGTTGCAGATATGCAGGATCGTATCACCGGTCCTAACATTATTTACAGAAAGATTCAAAGTAGCAACAGAATCACAGCCACTGCTGCTTAACAATGTTACTGAATAGATGCCGGCCACGGGATAGTTATTCCCGTTCCAGCTGTAAGGAAGCTGGTTGTTACAGATCGCCAGGTTCGTTGTACTTGTCAGGAATGGCTGAATTCCGAGGTTTAATGTTGCTATAGAATCACAACCGCTACTACTAATAAGCGTTACTGTATATATTCCGCTGCTAGTATACGTGTTCCCGTTCCATAAATAAGGTAATTGTGCAGGACAGATAATTTTATTGGTCGTACCATCCCATACAGGATTAACGATGAGGATCAGTGTAGCTATAGAATCGCAGCCCTGCGAATTGCTAAGGATCACAATATAGGTTCCGCTGCTATTATAATACTGACCATTCCAGCCATAGGGTAGCTGATTACTGCAGATGCTGGTATTTGTACTGCTGGAAGATACCTGATGAATGGATAGATCTAATGTAGCAAGTGTATCACATCCGCCCGTGCTGCTGGGAAGATTTATAATATAAGTACCCGAAGAATTATAACTGATCCCATGCCATACATAAGGAAGATGATCATTACATATTGTAAAAGCGTTATAACTGTGCAAACTATCCACCGTTATAGTAAAAGAACTTATTGAATGGCAGGAGTCGATAAAGATGGGAGGATTGATAGGATATGTACCGGGAGCTGTAAAAATATAGCCATGCCATGTAAATGGCAACTGTCCCTCGCAAAGTGTTGTATCACTATTGACAAACTGGGCTGTGTCAATTGTAAGAACAAGTGTGGCAATAGAATCACAGCCGGCCGAATTAATAAACGATGAAGTATAACTCCCCGCAAGCGAATAACTGTTCCCATTCCACAAATAAGGCAGTTCGATGTTGCAAACAGTTACATTATTTGTAGTGGTCAAAACAGGCACAGCAATTAAATGAAGAGTTGCAATTGAATCACAACCGCCACTGCCCGTAAGCGTTACTGAATAATTCCCACCTGCGGGGTAATTGTTCCCATTCCACAAATAAGGCAATTGGCCGTTACATATAGTGATATTTGTGTGACTCTGTAAAACAGGTTTTACAGTCAGCAACAGCGTCGCAATGGAGTCACAGCCTGAAGCAGCGGTTAAAGTAACGGAATGATTTCCAGCCAAAATATAAACCTGGCCGTTCCAGCTATAGGGTAATTGATTGCTGCAAACCGTTATGGCTGTAAAACTTGTTGAAGTTGGAATGGTCAGGAGGTTCAACGTGGCAAGCGAATCACAGCCATTGCTGCCTGTAAGTGAAACCTGGTAAGTGCCGGCGGTGGGATATGTGTTCCCGTTCCAATTAAACGGAAGCAGGCTAGCACAAATGGTTTTATTCGTGATGCTTGCAGAAACCGGCCTGACCGCTAACTGCAAAGTTGCAATAGAGTCGCAACCGGCGGCGCTTGTAAGTGTAATATTGTAGGATCCCGCGGCTGCATAGCTGTTGCCGTTCCAGCCATAAGGAAGCAGGTTGCTGCAGATACTGATATTAGTAATGCTGCTGACAATATGGTTCACGGTAAGACTTAAAATGGGAACCGAATCACAGCCATTGCTGCTGGTTAGCGTAACCGAGTAAGTCCCGCTTCCTGAATAACTATTCCCGTTCCATGTATAAGGCAATTGGTTGTCGCAGATCACAGCATTGGTGATACTGATCCCTATATTGATCACGGAGAGGTTTAGTATTGCGGAGGAATCAGATCCGTTACCGGCGATAAGTATAGCAGTATAGGTCCCTGCATTCAGACAAGTAATCCCGTTCCAGTTATAAGGCAGTTGATTGTTGCAGATCGTAATATTTGTAATGCTGAATGGAGGAATGTTAACCCGGTATGATTTTGAATATTTTAAAATTACCGGCCCGGAGCTTGAAAAAACAGGTTGATATAATACTATTATAAACAGTAATACCAGGGTGATACATAGGTAAATTGATCGGTTTTTCATTTTCCTTTGTGTTGTCGAAAGCTAACTGAATGTAACAGTACAAAGGATCTTATTAAGGGATACAAAAGTAAAGATAAATACAGCAGGTAGTAGGAAACGCTGTTAAGGTTATGGTAATAACCTTGCTGTTAAACAAATAGCAATTTCTGTAGACAAACATACTGGCTAGTCTCACGATCAGGCGCCTACCAGTCATGCCAACGGTAGGTAATCCATTTGGAAGGTGTCCCAACCCCGCCTGGTGTTTTCACCATGCGGTAACATAATTAAATTTTCAAAAAAATCATAGAATCATGTCTGGTCAAAACCTGCCTGTCGGCAGACAGGGATCAGGCCACGGCAATAAAAACGTTTACGCTAAGGAGTTAGTACATTATAAATTATCAATCCTGGCTTCCAATACTGCCTGTAATGAGGCAGGAAGTTTTGTTATAAAGTCATAACCGGTGGCAGCTTCAATGGCATCTACACTTGTGCGGTAATTCTTCCAGTTAGAAAATAAAGTGTTCGTATTTGGAATATCAACAGCAATGACCCTGGTATTATTAGTAACCCTGCTGCTGTCATTATCTCCATTGGGAAGTATAATGGCTATTTTCCAGATATTCGCAGGAACGGTTACCCTTCCTGCATCTATCGTTGTTGCAAAACCGTTATTGCCAGTTCCGCCTGTTCCATAATTACCCATAATGATATACAATTCATTGCCCAAATTAACCAACCGCCTGAGCGAATCTTCCATTCCTGTCCATACTATTTGATTATGATATGGAGCCTGTGGGATAATATTGGTCATTAAAAATGTAGCGGAATTTGCCTCGACCGTATTTGTTCTGTCTCCGGAGGGTGTATTATGGCCCCTGTCAAAACCTGTTGAAGAATAGGAAATATCCTGCACACGATACCATCCCCCGGGCAATGTTCCGTCTTCCCTAAAGTCATCCTGTCTTGGAACAGACCCCAGATCATTTGCAAATAAATGCCAGCTCACCCAGTTCGCAGTACCCCTGTCACTGCTATAGGATAATGCATTGTAATCCTTTCTCATGAGGTAGTTGTTCATACTACTTAATGAGAACTCTGCATTACTGGGATTGCCAAAATACATATGGTCATTATCATAAATTACCAGGGGCGGAGGTTCTAAAACAGTAATAATAATTTTACAACTTGCAGTTGCTAATATACGGTGTTGGTCGGTTTGCTTAAATATTGGTGTACCGAAACCCTGAAGTGTAAGTGATTGTAAACCAGTTGTTGAGAATGTTCCTGAGGCAATAAACTTGTAGCCATTTAAATTGCTGGTTGATATAGAAAACGTGCCGGTCTTGGTCACATTCACCTGGATGATTGCTTTATTTGCTGCTGTTAACTGAGTGCCGGCTACGTATAATCCTTGTACAGCCGGGGTATAGCAGTTTCCTGCGCCATCAGTAAGACTGAATACTGCCGGGGTAACAGGATTAACGATGTTAGGAGGAGCCGTTTCTTTTTTACATGAAACAATGGCTAATACAAAAAGAAAAAGAAATGAGTATTTCATCATGAGGCAAATATATAACAAGTTGTTTTGTACTCAATATATAATTATAGGAATGTTGCATTGGCGCTGGCCCTCAATTGGCGCCTTTCATTATCCTTCGCAGTGGATAGTCCCCGTTGGTAAGCACCATGCAGGGAAAAGCTTTGTAATATACATTATCAGACTAACGACAGGAAGTGTTCATTTATTCAATCCGGATTTTTACATAATACAAATCCTGGTGCTGTTTAACATAGTGTCCGGTTATTTTTGCCCCTTCAGCTAATTCAAAAATATAAGAAACCATATTGTCTGTTTTTTGCTGAACTTTAAAATCCATTAACTTTTTGCCATTTGTGTTAATATTTAATTTGTTATAGCACAAATGGGTAACATTATTGAATATAATTCTGTGATAACTATTTTTTTTTCCTTTATTAAATGGAAAAAGCTCTGCAGTACCACTACTCAATATTCCTTTGTCGGAATGAGGCTTTAAAAACTTAAAAATAATATATTCATATTTTTCAGTTGAAATATTTCTGACAGTCACCAGTGAGCCAGGTTGAATACAAGGCTGTGCCAAACCGCACAAACAATGAAAGTGGATAACGGCTAAAGTGAGTATTATTTTTTTCATATTATCATTTGATTTGAAATCATTTTGTTAAAAAATAATAAATGGTAAATAAATTTATTTTTTAGTTTCCGGATAATTTTATTCTCCAGTTAAAAAGACTTTACCAAACTTAATAAATCAAACAGTTAATTCGTTGAAATGTTTGGATAATTTTCAACCTGCTCACAGGCTCCTGTCAACTTTCTTAAATAATACGCAGTTATAAAGCAGTATCGCATCTGGCGATAGTCTTCGCATTCTGGCAAGTGTTCCAAAGCCTCACTTGTGTTACTACAAGTGGGCGTCTTTTACCTGCGTTAACAGTACTAATTCAGTCAAAGACCGGTAAACATGGTAAAATCGTTGCATTTCCTTCACAGCAATGTCTTCTGGAAGGGACGTTACTAGGAAAAATTAAATATAAGAAGACATGGATGATCCCCAATTACAAATCAGGTGTCCTTACAAACATCCCGCTATAATACTTCCGATAAGCATATCCCAAAAACAGGTTCGGAACGATCAGTAAAACACCCATAAACCAACCGGAAGGAACTAAAATAGTATGATACAGAAATACATTTAAACTAATAGGGAATAAAACAACTGCGGAAAAAGCTGCGTATCGGTTAACCAGTAGAGATATGCCACCTGCAATTTGTATCGATTTCATCATAGGATAAAAGTATCCTACTCCCATGAGGGCCGATTTGAAAGCAGCTACCCTTCCTGTATGATTGGGTTGATAGGGTATAAAATGCAGGAAGTGATCCAGGCCAAAGACCAGGTAAATTGATCCAAGCAGGATACGGGAGATCATGGTTGCTTTTTTCATTGTGTTTTACTATTCATTTGTTCATGATAACATGATCTTTAAGTTTCTCTTTCCCCAATAAGCTATAAGGTATCCAGATATTTTCAACAGGCAAATACACTTCAATTGCTTTTATATCAGGAAAAAGCTTGTAATCAAATTTGGTTATTGCGGTACTGATATATCCTGTATAATAATAAAGGAAGTTGTTTGCCAGGGCATGATCAATTTTCTTTAAGATCAGGTATTTTCCTAAACTGAATTTATGGTAAGCCGGGTGATAGAAATTGAGTATCCCTGATATGGCATTTTCTCCTTTGTCAAAAAAACCTGCTGCTATTAAAATATTTCCATCTCTTACTTCGATCATCCATGAATTGTATGGGTTTTCAAATTCAACCAGGTGCAGGTAATCCCAACAGGTAGCAGATGCACAAAAATCCACATGGTTTTTGTACTTACTATATAATTCTTCCAGCTCAGTTGTAATGGCAGCTTTTTTAATTGCTACAGTAAAAAAGGCACAACTTTTCCGGATGGCAAATGCTGTTTTATTCTCCTGTATCTTTTTTACTTCTGTCCTTAACCAAAATACCGGTATATTTTCTAAAACCGGATCTAAAGCAGTGTAATGTGTTGTAAAGATCATATGCTGCATACGGTAATACCCCAATGCAAGCAGGTCATCCAGTATCTGGCCTTTAAATCCATTTTCACCGGGTAAAAAATAAAGTGGCTCGTTGATCATTGATTCATGCTTTCGCTACTACAATTTATACAATTTATACGAATATGATCCGGATGGGAAAAATCAACCTATCCTCATATTTGAACCATGTTGAGAAATCAAACAGCCCTTTAGTCATTGAGAATTTCTCTACCTTCCATCTATGAAAAAGACAACCTTCCTGCTTTTTATTTTTTTCTCCTTGTCCGTTTCAGCACAACGTCCTTATAAGATCATTGCTTACTATACAGGCAGCGGAGCATCCATTAAGCAATGGCCAGTTGGAAAACTTACCCATATCATTTACAGTTTTTTAAAAATACAGCATGATACGCTGACCTTTCATAACGACGAACAAAGAAAAAGTTTACAACAACTGGTAGATCTGAAAAAAGAATTCCCACAGTTAAAGATCATGGTTTCCATTGGCGGCTGGAGTGGTTGTGCCCCCTGTAGTGAATTGTTCGCTTCAGCAGAACACCGAAAAAATTTTGCCCGAACAACGGCTGCATTTTTTAAAAAATACCACATCGACGGTCTTGACCTGGATTGGGAATACCCGGCCATTGAAGGGTTCCCGGGCCATAAATATGACAGTGCAGATAGAAATAATTTCACCGAGCTGGTAAAAGTATTACGGCAGGAACTTGGGAATGAAAAGCTTTTAACATTTGCAGCCGGCGGTTTTGTAAAATACCTGGAACGATCCATTGACTGGGAAGCCGTTATACCCTTGGTTGATTTTGTGAACCTGATGACCTACGATCTTGTTGGTGGTTATGCAACTGTAACGGGACACCACACGCCGCTGCATGATTACATGCCGGAACAGGAGTCAACCGGCAAATGTGTAAACTGGTTGCTGGATAAAAAGGTTCCAGCTGAAAAACTTATCATCGGCGCTGCCATGTATGCAAGGGTTTGGGAAAATGTAGCTGACACAAATCATGGCTTATACCAAACAGGTAAGTTTAAACGCGGAGTGGCTTACAACGGTTTCAATAATTATTTCACCGATACTTCGGGGTATCAGTGCTATTGGGACAGTATTGCAAAAGCACCTTATTGCTACAATGCAGCTCAAAAATTATTTGCCACTTTTGATGATAAGCGATCCATAGCTGAAAAAACCAGTTTCATCCGGCAAAAAAAACTGGGCGGTATCATGTTTTGGGAATTGTTGCAGGACGCCCAAAAAGATGGATTACTGGAAGAGATGGAACAACAGTTACGATGGCGGTAAGGGTCAATGCCTTTTCAATTGTGTTTGCTTATGAAAGCTATCCCGGTTTTTAAAAACCCGTTATCTCACTCATCTCCCGCTGCAACCAGTTCTCTGACGGATATTTCGCTTCCCGGTTAATGGTATGAATGGAATATGCCTGGCGAGACCGGCCACTGGTATTTGGTAAACTATAATGCGGAAGCAATCCATGTAATACAATGCAGGTTCCTTTTTTTACTTCCAGAGGAATCATTCCTTCCATCATGTATGGCTCACCGTTTAGTTTTAATAGTTCTGTTCCTCCGCCATCTTTTCTGCGGAACCAGGAACGTAAAGGGGTATGGTGACCGCCCGGTTTTGCCCACAGGCAGCCGTTTTCAACAGAAGCATCTTCCAGTGCAAACCAGAAACCGATACAGGAGTCGGGTTCAGTATACAAAAAGGTTGAGTCCTGGTGAATATCTACAACCCCGCCGATCTTTGCATGTTTTAAAATGAGCATGCTTTGAATGATCAGCCATTTATCCATTTCAAGTGTTGCAACTAAATTTTTCATTTGAGGTGAACGGGTAAAACTATTGAATAACGGGTCAAGATCGTGCAATGCATGGCCGATCTTATTCAGGGAATGAAACAGATCTGTTTTTAATTTCCCGTTGGTATCGAATGCATCCTTCTCAAAGAAGCAGGAGATCTTGTCGCCTGAGTTTAGAAAATAATCATCTGTTGTCTTTGCCTGGTCAGTTGTTTGAAAAACAGAAGGGTGGCCATCAAAGTTGAAACCATTGGCGAGATCTTCGCCGCGTTTCATCAATGCATCACATTCATTGGCTGTGTTGAATCCTTCTAAAATAAGATATCCATTGTTGCGGAATTGCTGCAGGTTATTATTCATTTTTACGAAAATGTTTGTTTAGTATTAATAAAAAAAGCCGGAATATTTTTGCAATAAATCACAATATATACATATCAGACATTCGATTCATTAAACGATAGCAACAAACTACTGATACCTGTCTCAACCTTTTTGCAAAGCACACCCGCTTTATTCAGCATTAGCCGGGAGGCTTTGGCGGCATCTGTATTTTCGTATTTATCCGACAGGTAGATGACTTCTGTTATTCCCGACTGTATAATTGCCTTGGTACATTCATTACAAGGAAAAAGTGCGGTATATATTTTACAGCCCCTCAGGTCCATTCCAATATTATTTAGAATAGCATTCAGTTCAGCATGACAAATAAACGGATATTTTGTTTGTAGAAAATCACCTTCTTTATCCCAGGGAAAATCATCATCATCGCAACCCATCGGCATCCCGTTGTAACCGGCACCTACAATTTTATTCTTATCGTTCACAATACAGGCGCCCACCTGGGTGTTTGGGTCCTTGCTGCGATGTGCAGACAATAGTGCCACACCCATAAAATATTCATCCCAGGAAATATAATCTTGTCTTTTTTTCAAAGCCGGAAAATTTGTGTGAATTGCAATGAATACGAATGTATGTATTTCTGTGAATACCTATTGAAAGTAAATCCAATTGCTTAAATTTATTTTTAAAAGCATACCGGCAGTTATATGAATACGAATAAATTTATATTCTTTACCCTCTTTCACTTGTTTTCCATTTCAGTATTTGGACAACTCACTCAACCAGAATTAGATTCACTTGTAAACAGGTATGTTCAAAACCTCCATAAAAAAGGGATAGATACGATCTGTATTTATAATGAATATTGTATTGGCTGTTTTTTCCACCCTGCAACGGGAAGTAATTTATGTGAAGAAAAATTTTCTTCCCTTCCAACTTATATTTTTTGGAAGGATAAAGGGAAAACATTTGTGACAAGAAAAGATATCTGTTTTGAATACTCTACACAATTGATCAAAACAGATGCTTTCTGGAAATATTATTTTAGCAACAAGGAGAAAATTAAAAAGGAAAAATTAAAAATACCGCAGTATGTGGAAATAGTCAATGGAAAAAAAGAGATCCAATCAATCAACATTGATCAATCCATCTATTTTCGGATCACATTTGATATAGCGAATGAAGCGGTCATCAAAGACATTAATAGCTTCTTTTTTACAAGGGAGCTTGGCCCGAATGAAGAACTGAATATCAATCATGATTTTAACATGCAAACATCCTTAAACATTTTCCATACAATGATACAAGCTATCATTAAAGAAGAATCATTTATCAATAGATTTGAAAGAACCTTGCGATGATGATAACAAACAAGGATCTTATTCTCATGCCGGTGTAATCCCGGAAAATGGATCGCAGGCAAAATTTCTCTTATGAAATGTAAAGCATATTTTTTGTCATTCTTTCTCGGGTTGTTTTGTTATTCCTGTTTTCAGGAATCATCTGTAAAAGGAAATACTTATTCGGAATTTTCAGAAAAATTAAAACCCGGCATGACCTATGAGGAAATTGTTCAACAGTTTGGGGAGCCTTTAAAAGATATTGGAAGCGGACTACATATATATGTTTATCCTTTGTCAGATTCAACAGCAATATGGATCGGTTATTCAGATAAGATCATGTACACTATTCAAGTAGATAAACAGCAAAAGGTCATAAAAAAGCTATTTTAAATTTATATCCTGTTACCAGATCGTTTACTTTGTATAAGGAAATACGGCGTGTAAAAAATTATTCAATGATAACATTAGAACAACATTATAGAAAACTGGAGAACATGTACTTGCTTTCCGCTCCGATTAATAAAGAATTATACCAGGGTATTCAATTACATGTTTCTAAGGAAAAAGCAGAACTGACTTTAACAATTGAGTCAAAATATTTTCATGCAGCCAACTCCCTGCATGGTTCAGTGTATTTTAAAATGCTGGACGATGCAGCTTTTTTTGCTGTGAATTCTATAGTGTATGATGTTTTTGTTTATACCGTCTCTTTCAACATACAAATGTTAAGGCCAGTTACAGTTGGTTTGATAAGATCGGTTGGTGAACTGAAATTTCAATCAGCTAATTTATTCATTGCTGATGCCAGCCTCTTTGATGAAAATAACAAGCTTGCAGGCAGGGGAACCGGTAATTTTATGAAGAGCAAGATCGAACTCACTGAAAATATTGGGTATAAGTAGAAAGTATATATATTCACCGGCAAGCATTATAATAATAACATTTACTTATAAATATTGTGCTATGAAAATAATTTACTTTTTATTACTTATTTTCTTTGCTGCAACATATGTTCATGCACAACCATGGATGAACCCTCCTTATCTTAATGTAACAAACAAAGCTGACAATAAATCCACCACAAATTTTTACACCATACAGGAAGCATTTAAAAACTATGAGAAAGAACAGATAAAAAATGAACGGGATTTAAGAGAAACAAAGGTAACAGCATCAGAAGGGAAGTTTCCGGGATATACACAATATAAACGCTGGGAAAATTATATGGAACCAAGGGTTTATCCTTCAGGAAATATTACGCTCCCCTCCTTCAAACAACAGGAATTTTATAAATACCTCCAATCAGCATATTATCATGCAAGAAATACCACGGCAAGAAATGCTACAGGCAACTGGTTGCCACTGGGTCCAACCGGCACCGTTACTAATGGCGACTGGTCAGGGGCAGCCAGGGTGAATTTTATTCGTTTTGATCCGGTGAACAGCAATATTATGTGGACGGTTTCTCCCCTGGGTGGATTGTGGAGATCGGCTAATGGAGGAGTAAACTGGGTTGTAAACAATAGCGACCAGTTGCCACTGATCGGATGTTCTGATATTGCGATCAATCCTTTGAATCCACAGCAAATGTATCTCGCAACCGGCGATGCTAACGGAATGGGTTCTCAACTTACGATCAGTTCGATCGGTATTCTAAAATCGATAGATGGAGGCAACACCTGGGGCAGCAATACCCTGAACTGGCAGGTTAGCTGGGGAAGGGTTGTTTATAAATTACTGATCAACCCGGTGCATCCTGATACTGTTCTTGCAGCTACCAGTGTCGGACTTTTAAGAACCATTGATGGCGGCGGAAACTGGATAACCATGCAGGCTGGGATTTTCACCGATATTGAATTCAAACCAGGAAATTCAAATATCGTGTATGCCTGTTCGGGAGTTAACAGCAATGGTACATTTTATAAGTCAACCGATGGCGGCGGAAGCTTTGTTCCCATTTCATCCGGGCTTCCCCTGCCGGCCAATGTTGCCCGGTTGGAAATCGGGGTTACTGCTTCTGATAGCAATTATGTATATGTTGTCGGGGTAAAGAAGAGTACGTATGATTTTTACGGGTTCTATCGTTCTGTTGATGGAGGGGATAATTTCACCATTCGTGCAAATACTCCAAATATTCTTTTAGGGTTACCTAAGTCACAGGCATGGTATAATCTTTCTATGGCAGTATCGCCTATACGCCGGGATACCATTTTAGTTGGCGCCACCAATATATACCGATCTCTGGATGGAGGACTAACCTGGACAAAGCACAGCAGTGAGAATGGAGGATTCATTCCTTATGTTCATCCGGATCATCATTCACTTGAATTTTTACCCGGAACTGATGCAGTTTATTTTTCCGGAAATGACGGCGGCATTTTTAAAACAACCGACTATGGAACTACCTGGAATACTATGAATGAAGGCTTGCAGATAGCACAGATGTATAAACTGGGAATCAATCCTTTTGATCCGTATACTATTTTAACAGGGCACCAGGATATGGGTACACAAACATTGTATGGTGGTAACTGGCATATTTTTACTCCGAATACGGGAGATGGGATGGAGTGCATTTATGGGTACACGCAAGACAGTATCCGATACCTGGAATCTTATGAAGGCAGAATCATTCAAACCTATAATAATTTCCCTTTGTATAATGTGGTATGCAGCACCAGTACAACAGGTGTTCACGCCAAAGGAAACTGGATCACACCAATAGTTATGAATCCACTAAACGAAAATTCTTTATTGGTTGGAAAAGCACAGGTTTGGAGAACAGTAGACGCCGGCGTTAGTTTCACACAGGTTGGAGATGTTTCTGCAGGAGGCACAAACCTGGTGGCATTGGCTTATGCAACTTCCGACAGCAATTTTATTTATGCTGCAAAATCAAACCACCTGTTTGTGTCAACTAACGGAAATACATTTTCAGAGCGAACAGGAATCCTCCCGGTTGCATTGGCAAGCATTACATCTATTAGAGTGTGTGCAACCAATCCTGCAAAAGTTTGGGTTACGTTTTCCGGATATAATACAACAACAAAGGTTTGGTATTCGCCGGATGCGGGCCTTAACTGGAGCAACTATTCTACAGGGTTACCCAATTTACCTGTTAATTGTATCGTGTATCAACATGCTTCCAATGATGGTTTATATGTAGGAACCGATGTGGGTGTTTATTTCAGAGATAACGCTCTTGCTTCCTGGCAACCTTTCTTTACAGGGTTACCCAATGTAGATGTAGAAGAGTTAGAGATTGCTTATGAAATTGGTAAGATCAGGGCCGCAACCAATGGCAGGTCTTTATGGGAATCCGACCTGGCAGTTGTAGTACCCACTTTGTTTACCTGGGTTGGTAGTGTTTCCAGCGATTGGAATAACCCGATGAATTGGAATCCGAATGCTGTTCCAACATCCAGGCAGGATGTGATCATACCGGAAGTACCCGTTGCTAATTTTTACCCGGTCATTAATATCACCGGAATGGGCTGCAGAAATATAACCATCCGAACCAATGCTACACTAAAAGTACCTGATGGCAATAGTTTTAAAGTAAAAGAAAATTAGTAATACTAACGTGTTGTGCTATTAAAAGAGGTTTAAAATTTCAAGCTGTTAATTATCAGGGAACTGAATTTGAGTTTACAGTAGTACAAAAGTTTAATCAGGGCTCCTTCCCGAAATCGGGGAGTAATCCCTGTCTGCCGACAGGCAGGGTTTTCGGGGCTCCTTTTTTCTTTCTTTTTTGGAGAAGCAAAAAAGAAAAACATAAATCATTACATTTATTCTCATAATATAGCATTGCACTTAAATTATTTAATAGCACAACACGTTAATACTAAATTACACGGGTCTTCTTTGAGAGACATTACTGAGAAGGAGATCTTTTTATTTAAGTGGCAGCAATAACAGCAGCAGCCGAAGCGGCACTAATAGCAGCAGCACCAGCAGCATCATTATTTACATTCGCCATACTAACGAACTGGTAACCCCATCCTTTCAATTCATTTTTCCATATCAATGAACCATCTTTTGTGCTAAGGCAAAGCAAAATGCCATTGGCTCCGATGTATATTTTATTGTCTTCAACATTTATTTGCCCGAAACTCAGGGTCATTGCACTGCTTAAATATTCTTTCAGTTTTACTTCCCAAATGATCGCTCCGTCTTTTTTATTGATAGCAGCAACCCTTCCTTTCGATAAAATGAATAAATTATTTTGTTTCATGATTTTTATATTTCTATAAAAATAAACAAAAATAAAAAGTTGTATGAAAATAATTTTCCAATACTTCCTCTTTTTTCTGTTACCGGGTTTGTATCTAACGAATCCGGTTCTTTATGGATTGGAAAACATAGAATTCAAGAAGTTAAAACATATTGTTACCCTTCACACAAATTCAACGTCTCTGCATTCTTACTTGTAATAATAATGCTGTTTACTTTACCGGTTCCGTCAAAAAATAATATCAGGGAACCATAGCGCATCTGGTAAGATTCCCATCGAATATCTTTTTTTGCAGGGATACCAAGCCATTTAAACAATAAGGTACGGTCTGTACCCATCAGGGGCATACTCATGGTACCATTAAAATTTTCTTTTATTTCAATATAATCACGGTAGGTATGAAAATAAACGCCTTTGTCTTTAAAGTAAACACCCCCGCAACCTCCAGTATTCAATTCATCCACTGCTTCTGTATAACAGGGCAGCCGGTTTACAATATCACCAAACGGCGACTGGGGATACATTTTACTAACGGTTCCATCCAGGATGTCGATATTGAATGCAGGACAATATGGAGTAGATTTTAATTGAGCCTGTGAAATATTACAGACAAATAAAATGGCAAAAGCCATGAAGAATGGTTTCATTTTCATAGAATTTAATTGGGTTTTCAAAGCCAAGATATAGTTTTCATTTTGAAAATGCAAGGGGTTGGGATAAAAACATTTAGGGCTCGTATTTATACCTGGTATTATCCCTAAGCTTTGATTATTGAGGTAATTTTATTTTGTTTTAGATGCCAGGTTATCATGGAAATAAAGAAATGCATTGATGGTTTGTGAGGACACAAACCAATGCGATCAAAAGAGTTATTATTCTCCTTTAGTTTTTTTCTAAGGCAGGGTTTATTTCCGGTTTAATTAATGAATCTACTTTTGGGATATTTAAAGTATCAGTTTTTGTTGCAGCCGGAACTACCGGTGCAGGATGCCTGCTACTTACCAATTGCACATCGAACAATAAAATGGAGTTTGCCGGGATGCCTTTTGGATTGGCACTACTGCCTGGCCTTGATTGTTGCCCGTAGGCTAAAGGCGATGGAATAAAAAATGTTGCCTTGGAACCTGTTTTTAGTAAAGCAATCCCTTCATCCCATCCTTTAATCACCGCACCCTGACCTAGTACAAAACGTAATGGTGATATACCGTGAAAGGCTGTGTCTTCATTGCTGTCAAACTTTGTGCCATCAATCAGTTTTCCAGTGTAGTTCATTGCAACACTGTCTCCAGGTAAAGCCTTTTCTCCGGTACCTTCTTCTTTAATGGTATAATACAAACCTGAAGCAGTTTTTACAGGGGTTATATTATTTTTTGCAAAATAGTTCTTCAGCGTTTTGTCGTCTTTCAGCATTTGTTTGGCTTCTGCTGCTTTTTGTTTGGCTTGCTGCTCTTTCATTTGTTTCATAAAAGCTTCTTGCTGTTCTTTCTGAACCTGTTCTTTTGATTTTATAGAAACCAGTTTAATAAAGTATTGTACTTTATCTCCCGCTTTAATAAAATCGGGTAATTTGGTTTTAGAGTTTTTGAATAATGCATCAGCGTCAGTGAGGCATACTATACTGTCACCGGGTGTCATAAACATGATGGCTTCAATGATATCGCCTTTGTAAGCTGGTTTGGTTACACCATATACCCCCGGTTTCCCTTTGAATGCAATGTTTGTGCTGTACATCTGCCGGTTGTTGCATACCGATTGCATGACCAATGAAACCTGGTCGCCTTCCTGTGGTCGGGTGGAAGTAGGTTTATTCACAATAAAAGCGTAGGATAAATTCGGATTGATCTTTTTATAATCAAATACCGGTTGTGCACTGGCAGTAGGTTGATTAGGGGCAGGTTTTGCAGGTGGGGTATATTGGGCTGCTGCAGTAAAAATACTTAAATAACTAACGATCATTAAAAGGGCTTTTTGTAGCATGTGGTTATAATGATTTTTCGTGTGCATATTGCCTGGAAAGGTTAACGGTTTATAAATTTATTTATCAGGGGCAAAGATAAAAAAATTATTTTTTCATTTGTTTAACTGATGTAGATCAATGAACAGGCCTGTTTTATATCATAAATTTCACTAAAATTAAGGGTATGAAAAGGTTACTACTATTGACTGCATTAAGCAGTTATATTTTTGTATCAAGAGCTCAGGATCCTAAAAATAAATGCCGGACATTCCTGTCGAGGGATATTCAATGAATCATTACATCCATTGGGCAGGAATGAGTTTCATGATGTCGCAGCTATGGTCCGTTATATGCAAAGCATCACCGGTTTTTTAGACTTCGGATAGAGAGATTATCAAAAGGTACAAGGACTCCATGAATATTTCAATCATCTAAGAGGCTTTGCGAAGAGGAACTCATTGCGCCAATGAGTGCATGCATTCTTTTATAAAGCCTAAAGCTACTTTTCAGATTTGTTTGTTATAATGCATTCTTTGGCAAATTTTCTTCCCCCTCAATATAATGTTCGTGTGTTATCACGGGTTTACTATTTCTATTCATCCTTACCTGGAAAATGCTGACCAGCATTGAAAATGCCATGGAGAAATAAATATATCCTTTTGGAATTTCAACAGCAAACCCTTCACTTATAAGAGCAAACCCTATCAGTAATAAAAAGGACAGGGCCAGCATTTTAAATGCCGGATGTTTGTTTACAAAATTGCTGATGGGTTCTGCAGCAACCAACATTATTAAAACAGTAACAATAATGGCTACATACATGATCCATACTTCTTTAACCATTCCTATGGCAGTAATGATGGAGTCAATAGAAAAAACAAGATCCATTATTAATATCTGAATAATTACCTGACTAAATGTAACCGCTTTAATCTTTTTGCTTTGGTTTCCCTCTTCACCCTCCATTTTATGATAAATTTCTGTAGCACTTTTGTACAATAAGAACAAACCTCCCAGTATCAATATCAAATCTTTAACTGATATACCTTTATTAAAAATCCTGAATAAATCATTATCTAATTGCATAATGAATGATACCAGTGCCAATAAAGCAAGGCGAAGCAGCATTGCAAGAATTAAGCCATAGAGCCTTGCTTTTTTTTGTTGATTGGCCGGTAATTTGTTCGCTAAAATAGAGATAAAGATCACATTGTCTATTCCGAGAATAACTTCCAATGCGATCAGGGTTATGAGTGAAATTAGAATTTGATAATCCATAGTATGTTTTTTTAATCTTCTGCTTCTTCTTTAATCAGGTTTGCCCCGATTACTCTATTTCTGATCTTATCATGAAGATTAATAGCCATGTGTACAATTGGGGTAGCGCAGATGTAAAAATCAGTTTTCGGAAATTCTTTATTTAGGCTTTCTTCAATTTCGTTAAACAACAAACTTTTTGTCACAAACTGAATGACGTAAACCTCTGTTTGTTCTTTTGTATATGATGAAGTTAAATGAAAAGAATCAAAAGAACTGCCAAAAACATTCAACGTAAATTTATTTTTTAGAATACTGGCAGCCACAAGTTTTCCCTGTTCTTTATCGGATACCACAAGTTTAATAATTATCATTTTGAACAATTTTTTTACTGATTCGATTTGAAACCACGGGTATGATCACCGCTTTACTTTACCAAATAATTTCATAAGCCACTCTTAAAACAGCCATGTTTAAATTCTTTGGATTTTCAAACCAGAATTCCTGTCTTAGTGAGATATCAATTTTACTCCGCCCAATTTTAATTTTATCCCCTATTCCTATACTTACTGCTGGCCGGGATGCATTTGTGTAGTTATTTAAAAAAACAGCTCCGGCTTCTCCGGCTGCATAAAAATTACCAATATAATATCTTAAACCTGCTTTTACAGGAATAGCTGTTAAGTTTTTATACGCTTTTTGCTGCAATACTAAATTTTCAAAATATCCTCTTCCCTCGAAAACCAATATGCCGCTGTTAACAGTTGCACTTATATGTTTGCCAAAAGTATACTCTGCTTTAAAGCTGCCACCATAACCGTTTCTATGTGTCGTTCTAAAAGAACTTTCAGAAAAAGCAGCTTCGGGGCCAAAGTTTATTGAAAAGCTATGTTTTTTATTTGCCTGTGCAATACCTTGCTGGCATATTAAAAGCAAGGTTACCAACAGAACAATTTTACTCACTGCATATTTCATGATTTCTATTTTTTGTTTAACGGATTTTTTAATTACTGATTTTTACTTAAATCAAAATTGAAATAGCTGTTTAAAATAATACCGTTATTATACTGAAAAACATTGCGGTTATTTACTTCCCTTCCCAGCTGTACAATTTGCTGTAAAAAACCAGCTTCTACCCTGAACTTTTTATTAAAGCGATAACCAAGGAGAATACCCAACCGGTTTTGGTCAAATACATTTTCATTTACATTTTTTCCAAAGCCAATAAATAGTTCATCATAGATGGCAGCATATGGTGTTTTATCTTCTATCTTCTTTTTGCCGATTGCCATTTGCATACGGTACATATACCGGAGCCGGTTTAAAAATAAAAAGTCGTCTGGTTTACTTAAACCCAAATTGGTATATCGTCCTATCCATCTTTGCTCCAGCATAAACCGGTGACTCATTTCTACCCTGTTTACGTTATCCGTAATAGTTGCCATCTGAAAAGCCCTGTGTTCCGGAAATCTTTTTCCTGCTGCCTGTAAGGGAATATCTCCATAGGGAAAAGTTTCAATCCAGGCATAACCTGCCCGAAGGGTAAGTTTGTTATTGACCTGGTAATTAACCCCGGTTCTGAACAAACTTTGCTGCCAGTCTTTTACAAAATTTTCTCTTCGCCACTGGTATTCCAGGTGGCCACTCCATTTTGAAGAAAATTTAATGGTAGTAAAATTATTAAACCAACCAATCGCATTTTTATCTGTTACCCTTGTATTTTGAGCAGCCAAATTCTTAACTACAAAATGAAAAATTAGCAAAATCAACAGTATTTTTTTTAGCATACTCTATAATTATAAATTTTGAAAAAACCAGCCTAAACGGATCCATTTAAGCTGGTGCAGATAGCCAATCCCAAATCAACATCAGCGTATTTTTAGTATTTCTTCTCCGGCAAATTATTTAAAGTTTCCGGTAAAAACTCTACTTTACCAGAGTGCAGATTGTACACAGCACCAACAATCAATATTTCGCCATTTTGATATTTTTTTGCCAATACAGGATCCAGATCCCTTAGTTCATTCACCTGTTCTATTACATTTTGTCGTATTGCATTATCCAATCTGTCACCAGCCATGTATTTACTTTTTTCTGCTGCTGGTTTAATGGCATTAATAAGTGTTACTATATGCCCCGGTGGATTATCAGGCCGTTTAACTGCAGCATCCACAGCTCCGCATTTTTGGTGGCCCAACACCACAATCAATTTTGAACCCAGTGCCAGTGTTGCAAATTCAATACTGCCGTAAGATGCCTGTGCCATTACCTGCCCGGCTGTACGAACGATAAATAAATCGCCTACACCCTGGTCAAATATAATCTCATTAGGCACACGGCTATCGCTGCAACCTACTATAATTGCAAAAGGTTTTTGCCCGCCTTCTGTACCATGAAGTGCAAGACTATCTTGCCTTGGTCTTATGCTTTTTCCTTCAGTAAACCGTTTGTTTCCACCCATTAATTTTTTAAGTCCAACTCTTGGGTTAGCATAAGCAGAGTCCCTGTCTTCAATGTAATAATCTGCACGCCATTTTGCAGAGTCAATTGCAACCGTAACGTTCTTTTTTTGTGTACTTTTTTTGTTTTGTGCCATTCCGGTAGATGAAAGGCAGGTAAGTATTATTACCAAAAATAGAATGTGTTTCATAATTAAAATTTAGATATTAACGATAGTATTACAAGCAAATATAATAGTAATACTATTAAAAACGAAAGTAAAATAGCTTTTTATTTTTTATTTTCTACTTTTATCAAAATATTGGGTAATGAACATCGATTTCAATCCATCGTTGAATGACAGACTTTTTTTAAAAAATCCCCAAAGCACAGAATTGGGGAAAAAGATTATCAAGGAAGCCATCAGTCTTATTTCATCAAAAGGATACGAACAATTTACTTTTAAAAAACTCGCTATTGAAATTGAAACTACCGAGGCAACTATTTACCGGTATTTTGTAAACAAACATAAACTGCTTATATACCTGGTAAACTGGTACTGGAATTATCTGGAATTCCAGATGATTGTTCAATTGAGTACAATTACCAACCCGGCTGATAAAATTAAAAAGGTTATTGACATCCTGGTATGGGAAGATAATTTAGAAATAGATTTTGGAGCATTTGACCATCAGGCCTTATATTTTATAACGATTGCTGAAGGCAATAAAACTTATTTATCAAAAGATGTTGATGAAAACAATAAGGACATGCTTTACAAACCATTTAAAGATTTGTCAGGCAGGATAGCAGGAATTTTTTCAGAATACAATCCCGGTTATAAGTATCCCAATACCCTGGCCAGTTCTGTAATTGACCTGTCACATTTACAATACTTTTTCATGCACCACTTACCACGGTTAAGCGATTTTGCTAAAAAGAAAAGGCCCAAAGATATTGAAGCCTTTTTAGAAGATCTGGTTTTTAAAACACTGTCGTAGGAAGCCCATACAATAGACACGAATTCAATTCGTTTTTTGTTTCAACATAATCAAAAGGCCGATATTTCCAAAGCTTCGCATTTTACCGTTGCAAAATCATTATATAAGCAGCATTAAAAACATCGAATTGTATTTCTTAACTAAAAATATCCCCAAAAATTGGATATTATTTATTAAAACAATACCTTAATGGCTCATAAATAATCAAAACCAACAAACATGAAACAATTCCTTATCACAATCTGTGTAGTCTTCATCTTCACAGGTTGCAATGACAGTAAAAAAGAAGAAACTCCCGTAGCCGAAGTGCCAGCAGAAACTCCAGCTGTTACAGAAACGAAAGCGCCACTCGCTTACCCACTTTCAAAACCTTACAGAGACTGGCAGATCGGCAGCCACCAGAATGTAGTGAATGCGATGGCTGGATTAAAAGCGTTTGTCGATAAAGATTTTGCTGCCCTTGAAGCGGTGACAGGCGATTCATTGGAATTGACATTTGATTTTATGAATGAAAAAATGAACAAGGATAGCGCTATGAAGATGTTTAATAAATTGAGGGGAACTTATGGCGAAATAAAAATTGTCATGTATGATTATGTACCGGTGATCTCTGCTGATAAAAGCGAAGAGTGGGTTACCATGTGGTACAAACAAGTTTGGCAAGACAGTAAAGGGAAATGGGATTCAGCAAATGTTGTTGATGATTTCAAGATGAAAAATGGCAAGATGATCGTTTTGGATGAAAAAATGCAACGCTTTCCTGCTAAAAAATAATGAATTACTTTTTATTAAAAATGCCCTGTAGTTTTTACGGGGCATTTTAATAAACGGTTTATGCCTCTTTTACCAGCCACCAAAAAAAATGGAGCCTGAATTATACAGGCCCCATTATCATGAAATAATATTCAATAAATCATTTTATGGCTTCATTGCTGCTTTAGGAGGATTTGAAGTAACACTCATATCCCTTACACAAACATATTTACCATTACGATTCTGGAAGTAAGACAAATAATGCCCGTTACCAATATTTGTTCCGGCACTATCCATTCTGTTCCATGACCCGATCTCTACAACCATATTTCCTTCAGCAAAAATGTCAACCACTTTATATACGTTGTAATTTTTTGTACTGTCACCAGCAAAACCTTTTGCAATACCTTCTTTTATAGCAGCAATACCTACCTGGGGTGCCTTTTCCCTGGGATAACTGGTTGCATCATCTGCATAATAAGCAGCAACGCCATTAACATCTCTTGATTTTTCTGCTGCGGCATAGGCATCTTCCATTGCCTGGATCTCTGTTTTTACTTTTTCAAGGTCAACTGTTTTTGTTTCTGTTGCAGGTGTGGAACAGGCAGTAAAAAACATGGCTGTAATACCGAGCAAAACCGGCATTTTAAAATTGATACTCATAATAATGTTGGTTTAAGTTAAATGATATAGAAAGGTAATATATTATTTACATTAAATATCAAATATGTCTTTAGTGTAAACAAATTTAATCAAAAGAATTTCAAGCAGCTTTGATAATGGGTCGTTCATTAAATACTTGTTGTTGGTCAGGCGACCAATAATGGCTTAAACCGGTCCTTGAATTAACAAAGGCGCATCACGACTTACTCATTCAATAATAGCAGTACCGGATCAAGGTCATACTTTTTTTCATTAAAGGGCAGTAGTGATTTATCCTGGAGTACGGTTCCTAATTTTCTGAAATCAAATTTTTCTTTGAATTTATTGTAGGAATTTCTGATCATCGTATGCAATTCATTTTTATCTATT
This sequence comes from Ferruginibacter sp., assembly GCA_031373525.1. Taxonomy (GTDB): domain Bacteria; phylum Bacteroidota; class Bacteroidia; order Chitinophagales; family Chitinophagaceae; genus Ferruginibacter. The sequence continues at coordinate 89,258 of JANMMS010000030.1, read as the reverse complement.
ATATCTGCATGATCAATTACATAAGAATCTGCCGCTACATATTCCAATATAGTTTCCTTTTCAAAAACAAATTCACATGTAAACCTGCAGGCGATCCCCTTTTTTGTAGCAACCTTTTTCTTCATTACATCTAAAGTAATATAACTGGTTAATTTCTCCTCGGTTTCAATATGGGTCAGTGGTGGATGGTACTCCCATTTACTGACAATTAGATCTGTTTGTTCTATCATTTTTGTTTTTTAATATAATGAAAAAGGGAAGATCCTTTCTCCAGGCCTGACGAACAATGTTTGCAGGCGTAGAAATGTTTTACAAATTTACTTATCTGTATATGTATTCTGATTATTATTTAATGAAACGTTTGATGATTAATACTACCATCAGAGCCACCACAAAATAACATGGTAATTATGTAACTCTTTCTGTTAATCATGTAATAATCATGTGAAAATAAGAGAGCACCTTTGTATCGGTTTTTCATTGGATCTAAAGATCATGATCTCTCAAGATCGTTAGATACTAAAACGGGACTTAATTTCTATTTAGTCCCCTTTTTTTGTTCTTTAATTTGCGTTCTTTTCTGGCTATATTCCAAATAAAGACTTTGTTGATCTGATAACAATTTCGTTCTTACAATACTCCCGATTTCTTTATCAGATAGCTTTATCTTAGGCTGAATTTTTTAATTTAAAGAGCTACCCATCAAAACAACTCAAATGAATACAAATGAAATTTTCTTTCTGTTGCCACTATAGTCAATCTCAATACCTTTTTTAAACTAGTTCTTGAATGGGTAAGGTAATATTTATTAGCCAAAGCATATAGAAAAGAGAATTTCGTTTCGCATATTAAAGAAATGAACCGCGTAAGGGTTAAGGATAAGGACTACGCAACGGAACTGTTTTGTTTGAATAAGTATCTATGCTAGCGATCCTGATTGTTGGTCAGGCGACCAACAATGCTGTATAAAAAGGAAGAAAAGAATTTTCTAATTTTCTATTTTGTTTTACTTTGTGTTCCTCCTTTGCGGCTATCAACCGTAACAGTATATCTTCCGCTTCCTTGTGTTATCCATCTTACTGTTACTTTATCCAAACCGGGAATATTTTGTACTTCTATTGTCTGCGGATCATTTTTTTGTTCTGTACTGATATTCAGATCTGCATTATTAACTACCATTCCGGCAATAACTTTTATTCCGGTTAAAGAAATGTAATCCGGCCTTTCAATTTTATATTTCAAATCCTGGCTCGAGTGTGTTGGCATCAGTCGCTGGTTTGAAATAACAGCCGTCACTTCTTTCAGGCCATCACCCAATTCTTTTTCCATTATGGAATCAACCTGTAGTTTAGGTGTGTGATAGCAATGATAAATAGTAAACGCCATATTGCGGTGTGCATCACTCTCTAATAAAAATCCCGGATGTGCACGGCCAAAATTCTTTTTGAATCCGCCAATTTCGATCTTTCCGTATTGCGGATGATTGAATTCATGCCAGTCAACAAATGCATCTTTAAATAATAGGTAACGGTCAAACTGGTATGATGTAGTTCCGTCAGATGAAGGGTCTTTATTAAACATTAAATAGGGTGTCCACAATTCATTTGAATAAGTATAAATGCCACGGCCTCCATAAAACCAATCCAACTCACCACCGTAAGCGCTATAAAGATCTTTATATACGATTAAGTAACGATATCCCGGTATGAGCTCTTCTCCTTTTTTTGCAATAGCATCATATACCTGAAGATCCTGTGAATTATAAGTAACCAGGTCATTAGGATCTCCGGGCCCCCGTAGGATCATTCCGCCGAAATTGTGAAAAGTTTGTGCTGCAGCAATGTTGGGATGAGACATTACAAAATTCATTACGTTGCGGTTCTCCGGTATTGAGAATGGGTATTTGTATGCACCATTCTGAATATAATTTGGTTGCCATCCCCATCCCCAATCGCGGTTGGGATCATATTCAAATGTGTAGCCATCTTCATTCACCTGTCCGTCACCGTCATTGTCTATACCTTCCTGCCCCAATAATTCATAGTCGCCCTTTTCATCCGGCCCTACGGGTATCATCCGTTGAGGGTTTATTGGATCAATACGATACCGGCCGTTTGAACTTTTACGACGCATATTAACAATATTTCCATCCCCATCCAGGTCATCAAATCCGTCTTCATTTATCAACCCGTCACGGTCATTGTCTACCGGTATTACGCCACTTCGCGGTGTATTGCCATTATTAGCTTCATGAAAATAACTGTCTCGCCCGTCAGGATTAATGGTTGGAACAATGTAAAAAATTTTATCTGCTAATAATTCCCGGATAAATTTAGTGTCAGCAAATGTTTCTGTCAGATACCATGCAGTGTATAATGCAAATTCAGAACCCTGTACCTCGTTTGAGTGAATATTACCATCAATATAAATTCCCGGTTTTTTTTCTGCACTTCCTTTTTTAAAATCAGTGATCGTCAAAACCCACATCTCTTTTCCTTTAAAAGATTTACCAATTGATTCCAGTTTTACCAGATCAGGATAAGCAGCTGATATTTTTTTACATATTTCTGTGATACCACCATGATCATAATATTTATTCCAGCTAATGGTAACTTTCGGATTAACCGGGCTACCAGATGCCTTAAATATCTGATCAACAGTTTGCGCCCATGTTGTTGTAAAAAATAATAAGGATATACAAATAAAAATGATATTTTTTATTGAAGGATTCATGATTTTTATTTTAATATTACAAACTGATTTCGATTTTTTTATTACCGGTTGTTGGACTTCCTGCTTCTACGGTTATTTTACCCGATCCTTTTATCAACCAGGATAATTGTTGTGAACCATAACCTTCCAGTGAATTTAAAACCTGTATTTTTTTACCACTGAGTATAGTTCCGGTAGTATTTATTTTCACATTTATACGCTTTACCCAATAACTTTTTTCTCCCAGTTTTGTATGAGTAGCCAGGGCTCCTTTATTAATGATATCCAAAGTTATTCTTGTAACAACATCACTTACTTTTTCCGTTTTAATATTAATGATATCCAGTTCAGGCTGACAGGCAGCTAGTTTCACCAAAAAAGCACTGTGCTTTTTTACCAGGTCAGGAACCATTTTATAAGGAGGGTTGATCAGTACAAACGGATCAATACCACCAATTTCCACCTGCTGATTTGGAAAGTCGGGATGCTGAATGGTTTTCCATTCAGTGAAATTATTAATGATACCCTGTTGAGAAGACCATCTTAAATAATTGGCAATGGAATCCTTAACTGTAAATGCTTTTTCATTTCTTGCACTATCGGGTTTTGCTTTTGGTACCCACCACCCCGGTGTACTAAAACTGTAGCGGCCATAATGATAATATGCCCATGAAAAAAAATCACCCCCGGGTGAAGTTGTTTTAGAGGAATCTTTCAGGATAATGAGCTTATTATACAGTTCAGAAACCATGCTGTTTTGTTTTGCATCCTGCTCCAGCCATCCTGCTGTAATCTTTTGATTGGCTAATGTTGAATTATAAGAGAGTGGGGAAGACAGGTTGTTGTTACTACTAAAACTTACTACAGCAAAAATGTTGAACAGGTCAAACAAATTATCCAGCAATACACGATTTTCATTTTCTGAAACAGGGAATTCACCTGCGCCAACTGTAAAATCAGGATGACGATAAGTAAAGTTTTTATTGAACCACACACCACCTTCATCATCTTCATTAAATTGCCCGTCCTTATCATTGTCCCGTCCTTCACTGTATAACATATAAATTCCCTTCTCTCCTTTACTTATATCTGCTTTTACCAATACCCTGGCATCATCGGGATGTAATTTATATTCACCTGTTGCTGAGGTTATACGCATCAATGTAATTTTTCCATTTCCATCCAGATCTTCATATTTATCTTCATTGGTTTTCCCATCACGGTCATCATCTGTTTGAGTTGCGTTACCCTGGCGCTCATATCTGATATTTGCAAAATATTGTTCCATTGCATCCGGACTCATATTCGGAAAAATATAAAACGTTGTTTTATTTAACAAGGCTTTTATGCTATCATTGCTGCTCCCTTGTAATAAATTTTCGGCAAAGCCGATGGCTAATTCTGTTCCCAACAAATGATTGCCTTCAACACCTCCGACAATAGCTATTGCCGGTTTAGTTTCGGTGTTGCCGGTGCCGATGGTTACTTGCCATATATCTTTTCCACCGACTGTTTTGGTAAGTGATCTTGTTTTTACCAGTTGCGGATATGTTTTTGACAAAGCAGTGATACGTTGCAATTGTTGTGCATAATTACCATAATTCGTTTGGGCATTAATAATGGTTACCATACTTGTAGTTAAAAGCAGAAAAAGGATAGTTCGTTTTATCATGCAGAAATATTTTAAAAAATAAATGTAATGAAATAACAGTTGTCATTTATTTAAAGTTGTTAAATGGTACATCAGGGACTTTATTCCTTAGCGAGGTTTTCTTGAAAAAAACCCTGTATCTTAGAAGCCCTTTTAATTTATAAAAGGCATTAAACCAACACAACCAAAATGAATACAAATAAATTGCCCGTATTATTATTTCTTTTCGGTGCCCTTATCTTTATTTCCTGTAAAAAAGATATTGATACGGCTGTTCCTCCACCGGTTGACTTCCCTGGTTTTTCTATTCCGGCTGCTTCACCGGTTACCGGAAGAATAACCGGAATTGTCGTGGATGAAAATAACAACCCGGTTCAAAATGCTGATGTGGTGCTTTCGGGTACCAGCTACCAGACAGACAGCAAAGGTTTATTTCATATAAACAACACGCAACTGGATAAATATGTAACTACCGTTACTGTTACGAAGGCTGGTTATTTTAAAGCTTTTCGTTCTTTTTCGGCCACCGCTTCCATAAATAATCTTTCTATTAAACTCTTACCCAGGACCCTCAGTGGAACCGTTGATGCCAATACAGGTGGTATGGTTAGTTTGCCGAATGGAACATCGATCAGCTTCCCCCAAAATGGCATGATTGTAAAGAACAGCGGCGCTGTTTATACGGGTGCAGTACAAGTTTATGCAGCCTATATAGATCCTACCAGTAGCGATTTTGCTGCAACAGTTCCGGGAAGTATGATGGGAAAAGACAGCAGTAAAATGTATGTACTGCAGTCTACCGGGATGATCGCAGTTGATTTAGAATCTTCCATTGGCCAGCCCTTACAGTTAGCAGCCGGCAAAACGGCAGCTGTGAAAATGCCCATTCCTGCATCCTTAACCGGAAAGGCTCCATTGAACATAAATACCTGGAGTCTCGATGACCACGGTATCTGGGTAAAAGAAGGGATCGCTACAAAAAATGGCGACCATTACGACATGCAGGTAACTCATTTCTCTTTCTGGAATTGTGATGTGCCTGCCAACGCGGTTTATCTGACCATCCATATTCGGGATCAGAATAACAACCCGCTTCCCAATGCATGGGTTCAACTTACTATTCCCAATAACAACAGTTGGTGGGCAACAACACATGGTATCACAAGCAGCACAGGAACAGTTGCCGGCCTGGTACCTGCCAACCTGGGGCTTGTAATGAAAGTATCCGCCAATATGTTTAGTTGCTTTACACCATTGTTCACTCAAAATATTGGACCTTTCAATACCGATACCACGATCAATATCACGGTTAACATCAATGCAACGCAATCTATAACGATCAACGGTATCCTAAATGGTTGTAACGGGCAACCGGTGCAATCGGGAACAGCTTCAATACTGATCGGGAATTATAATTTTTATACAACAGCGGTTGTTAATGGCAGCTATTCTATTTCTGTACCTTTCTGTTCCAGTTCTTCAACAGCTACCATTTGGCTGGTTGACAGTACAACAGGAGCTTATGCAGGGCCAGTTACGGTTGCAATTTCAGGGAACGCTGTTACCGTTCCAACACAGGCGGCCTGCATTCCTACGCAAGTTGCAGCGTTTACAATAAATAACTGCCGTTTGACCGGCATTTATACCATGGGTATACCGCTCAACACTTCAAATTATTTAGCCGTAATTGTAAGTGTATTGGTACCCGGTACATATAATCTCACAACGCTGCCGGTAAATGGTATACAATTTTCCGGTATTGGAAGTTTAACTCATACCGGCTTAGATACTGTTTATTTACAAGGTACCGGGACCCCGGTGAACAGCGGTAATTTTACTGTTAGAACGTCATCCGACGGAGGCATCACCATTTTATGCAGTGTGGGACTTACGGTTGCCAGCAATATACCGCCGGCGGTCTTTAGTCTTGGAGGCCCGGGTACTTGTGCCAATATTAATATTGCCGGTAATTATGTGGTGAATTATCCGCTGCAACCAACCGATTTTGTAACACTAACGGTAAATGTTACCAGCCCGGGGTCATATACTATCAACACGGGTAGTCCTATTAATGGAATTAATTTTTCCGGCTCTGGCGTGTTTACATCAACAGGGGTACAAACAGTTTCATTATTGGCAGCAGGTATGCCGGTTATAGCCACCACCAGCATATTTACCATCCTTGCCAATGGCGCTGCAGGATGTACTTTTAATGTAACCTCAACCAATACCGGTTCGGCAGACTATACTATTTTAGGTGCACCCGGAAATTGTACCGGTGCTACTATTGCAGGCACTTACCAGACAGGTGTGCCGCTTATTGGTCCAAACACAGTTGCTATTCAACTGAATGTAACTTCTGTAGGGGCGTATAGTATCATGACAAATATTATCAATGGATTTAAATTTTCCGGATCGGGCGTTTTCAGTACAACGGGGTTACGCACTATTTTGCTAACAGCCAGTGGTACACCGTTGGTACCTGCTGCAAATACATTTATAGCTAATGGCGCATCGTCACAAGGATGTGCGTTCATTGTGATCAGTAATTAGAAAATTGAATTAAAATACCCGGCTCCGCAGTATTTGAAAATATTGCGGAGTTTTTTTATGCCCCGGCTGACTATTTAGGGTTAAATGATCTGATTTTTTTAAGTAATTAACTTATTACCCTATTGTAAAAAATAGTTTACATTAGATATTCATAATAAACACCCAAAAATGAAATACTTTTTAGCAATCATTCTTTTCCCGTTATTCGGCCATACACAATGCCGGTATTTTGAAAGGATATTCAACACAGTAAACAAAACCTCCAATGTAATTTATGGTAATGCACCGGCCATCACTTCCTTTTATATTTCGGAATCGTTTACTTCTGCCCAGGATCTGAAGCTGGATATTTTTCAACCACAGGGAGATGTAGAATCAAAAAGAGCCCTGATCCTTTTTGCTCATTCTGGTGGATTTATTAATGGAACTAAATCGAACCAGGACATGCAGGCACTATGCGATTCATTTGCGCACTACGGGTATGTTACTGCTTCAATGGATTACCGGCTAAATTTCAATTTACTAAGCAGCAATAGTTCTGAACGGGCTGTATATCGTGGTATACAGGATGCAAGTGCAGCAGTTCGGTTCTTCAAACAAAACGCTTTGGCTTATAATATTGACACAAATAAAATATTTGTTTGGGGAAGCAGTGCCGGCGCTTTCATGGCATTGGGCCTGGCTTATGTTGATGATGCAGAAAGGCCTGCAAGCACTTTTTCTTCACCAAACCTGGGTTGTAAAGATTGTTCGGGAAATAATTTTTCTTTTTCATCCAAAGTAATGGGGGTCATTTCCTGTTGGGGTGCTACAAAAGATACCTCATGGATTCGCAGCAATAATAATACCCCGGTTCAGCTTTTTCATGGAACAAGTGATGGTACGGTTCCGTTTACAGAAGGCTATCCGTTTGGGTTACCCACCATTACTTATGTCAGGGGTTCGCAACAGTTGAATGAGCAGTTGAACAGAACTTCCATTTACCATGAATTTTATCCTGCGGCAGGGCAGGATCATGAATACTGGGGTACAAGCAATGGAACATTTGTACCTACCGGGCCCACAATATACTGGGCAGATATCATTAATAAAGCCAAGGTTTTTATGACAGGAAGGATGGGTGCTTTGCCTGTTTGTGGCCCTTTACCGGTTACTCTTTTGAGTTTTACAGGCAAGGCGGTTCATGATAAAGTAAATCTTTTCTGGAATACCACTGCAGAGTATCATGTTAAAAAGATCTTAGTAGAGCGAAGCAATAACGGAGTAATCTTTACACAACTTGCAGAAGTATTACCAAAAGGAAACAGCAGCGTTGGAGCAGCTTATGCAACAACAGATCATTATCCTTTTTCCGGAACAAATTTTTACAGGCTAAAAATAATGGATACAGATGGCAGTTTTGAATATTCGAAAATTGTCAGTATTCAAATGCCGGTAAAAGAGTTCAGCATTACACAATTATTTCCAAATCCTGTATCAGACATGTTGCATGTACAGATTCAGTCTGCAAAATTACAGTCCATACAAGTATTGGTATTTGATATTACCGGAAAACAAATGCTGTCGAAATCGATAGACCTAAAAGTTGGAATGAACGAAATAAATACCTCCTTTTCTAATTTGGGCGCTGGTATGTATATTTTAAAAGTTGAAAATGAAACAGGAACTAAACTGAGCAGCATTAAAATATTTAAGAATTAAAATTACCCGGGAGATTTATTTTGAACTATTAATTTTGTTTGTAACGGATAAGATCGTTTCCTTATCTGCAAACAAATTTTTCCGGTTTACATAATTTTTAAAATATTTATTGGTTGCTAAAACCGTTTTTGTAACAGCGGATTCATTTTCTAAAACCCTGTTGCTTTTATTGATAAAATTAAGAATGGTTGAATAACTGGTATCAAAACTCACCAGGTAGTTTTCTTTATTTGATTGAGGTAAATAGGTGTTTCTGAAAATCCTAATACATGAAACGGGTTCGGTGGTTTTAAAATTTATAGCATGTCTTATTGTTACCATTCCGGAATGCCGGGCAGGAATACTCAGATCAAATGAATTATGCTTTATAGTCACTTTATCCGGGTTGCTAATTTGTATGATTCCAACTTTTGCCATTTCAGCAATAAACCTGTTTCCTCTGATGAACATTTGCTGCCCTTTGTAACCTTTTAGATAAATGGAATAATCAGGTTCAGGTAAACCGGTAAACGCATTCGTATTTAAAGAGTCATTTTTTATATATACATTATCTTCAAATTTTAATGATTCCGAAGCAGCTAAGGAGCAAAAACCCGGTAAGTCAAAATAAAATGTATTTCCGGAAATGTTTAGATCACTTACAGATGTTGAAACATTACCAAGGCTTGTCATTTGTAAACTTCCATTTTTTATAGTATTTCTTATAAACCTGAATGATTCAATCACGGTGCTGTCATTTCCAGCCAAAAGGCCCATACAATTTTGTATCAGGTTATTTTCAAAGACGACAGATTTGAATTTTGTAAAAACTTTTTTTTGAATTCTGGTTAGATAACCTGTTTCAATTTCATTATTGGTAAATTGAATGCTTTGTTCGGTATGATTAAAATGATCTACTTCACTATAGAGATACATCATGGGCATCATGGGCATTGCTTCCCAACGGGATCTCCTTTTATTGTAATAAACGGTATTTGAAAAACGGATCGAAGTATCATAATTTCCAATGCCCGCTGAATTCACAAAAGCAACTGAATCAATAATAGTATACGTTCGATAGGTATCCAGTGTTAGATCCCGGACAGTTAATGGAGTTATATACCGCACAGTTGTACCAATCAGTTTATTATTTTTAAATGTAAAAGATGCCTGTGATTCATTGGCTACCAGGTTTCCCATCATGCCCATTGAAAAATCATTTTCATAAAAAGTAATCATTTCATTCTTTGCAACCTTTACTAATATCAAAGGTGGACGGAGTTGTGCCGATGGAATATTTGACATATAGGTTTTAATTGTATTGCTCTTCACTTTAGTAGCAGCGCTGAGATATAAATGAACACCCGTGCAATCAATAAAAGTATTATGAGTTATAGCCCCTTTACTTTTGGTACGAATCAGGTGTACCGAATTCTCTGAGCCAGGATTTAATGGACGAACCCTTAAAAAAGTATTTTCATTAATTATGAAATGACTATTATTTTTTGTTGGTAAAGAACTATTTGTTTGCGGAAATAAATAAAAGCAATTTAGTATGGTATAGCAATCATGAATGTTATTATTAAGTATGTTGTAAAACATGGAGGGGGGTGCACCCCAAACGATTGATTCGTGTATATAACTGAACTCACATTTTTTGATAGTGAAATCTTTAAAGGATAATTCTGTGGTAATTGGATACCAGTTACTTGCTTTGTACCAGTTGGAAGTCTCTGAAATTCCTCCATAGTTCATAGTAGCTAATATCCTGGCGGTTTGTTCAAACCTGCAATACTCAATTATAAAGTGATCTTTTTTCTTTTTACTGGAAGGGGAATTATTTCCCGCGGGCAAAAAAAGATAAGGCATAAAATTGCTAAAACAAACATTCTTAACAGAAAAATTCCCGTCACAAATAAATGCAACACTGGAATAGAACCGGCTCCAAATACCTTCTTTGCGTTGCAATACAGTTCCCTGAACATACAATGGTGCACCGTTATAGCCAAGTTTTAAATGTTTAAAACCACCACCGTAATCATGCGAAGCATGTTTGGAAACCACATACAATCCATCTATTCCGGGATCTGGCCCGGTTGCATCTAATTCGGTTACATATCCCAGTTTTTTTACTTCAGCCAAAGTAATTGGAAGCAAAATTCCTTTTACAATATTAACATAGGAATCCAGTGTAATTCCTGTAAGCGAAGCAAAATCAGGATGAAGCGAATACGAAATAATATCAACCTGGTAAACTGCATCTTTTGCCGGTTTTTGTTTTGTAAGGTTTATTTTTTCAGGGATAGCAAAATTGGAAGCCGGCCCATTGTTGGTTGTAAGTATTGTTTTATCCGGCCCATCTCCCACGATTAACAGATCAGTATTTCCAAAATTAAATTCAAAATCCGGCGGCAATAAATAGGTGCCTGCTGGAAAATAAACAGGACTCTCTGATCTTTTACATTCAGAAAGCCAGGTATTGAGATTTGTCATACTGATCAATGTTCCGTTATTCTTAATGCCATATTTTGATGGTAATACAGGTCTTGTAAGGGTATCTTTAAAATGGTCATTTACTTTCACATAGTATTGATCACCGGCAGCATTTGTAGCATGAGCAAAAAAAATAAAAATAATCAGTATTGAAAATTTTATTTCTTTATGGTATCTGATTTTTAACAGAGCGTAAAATTTATGAGGTGTAAAAGATAACGTTTAAATGCAAAATGCTTTGTTATAGATTAACAAAATAATTATAGTTATGAGCCTTAGTTGTATTCTTCACAGGCCGTAACATTGATCAGTAATCAATTGCCGATTCTTTCAAACTTAGACCATTTGGCTTAACTACTCCTGCAATTGTTAGTATCTTTATTCATTAAAAGCCAATGATTAATAAAATATATTAGGTATGAAAAATAACCTTACAGATAAAGTAGCCTATATAACCGGAGGGAGCAAAGGTATCGGATTGGGTATTGCAAAGATCTTACTTGATAATGGTATGAAAGTAGCTATCAGTAGCCGCACAATTGCATCAGCAAAACAAGCGGCTGCTCAGTTGAGTATTCATGATAATAAAATTTTACCCCTGGAATCTGATGTAAGCTCTCTTGCTTCAGAAATAAAAGCTGTTAAAACAATAACCAACTATTTTGGGAAACTGGATGTGTTGATTGCCAATGCAGGTGTGGGCCACTTTGCCGCCATCGACGACTTATCTGAAGAGAACTGGCATGAGACGATTGATACCAACCTTACAGGCGTTTTTCATAGCGTAAAGGCTTGCATTGACCCTTTGAAAAAATCCGAAGGATATATTATTACGATTGCAAGTCTTGCCGGAACCAATTTTTTTGAGAACGGGGCCGCTTATAATGCAAGTAAATTTGGCCTGGTCGGTTTTACACAGGCTGTTATGCTTGACCTGAGAAAATACGGCATAAAGGTTTCTACTATTATGCCTGGTTCTGTAGCTACCTATTTTAATAATCATGTTCCAAGTGATGCTGATGCATGGAAAATTCAGCCCGAAGACATTGGCCAGCTTGTTGCAGATATATTGCAGATGAACCCCCGCACATTACCCAGTAAGATAGAAGTAAGGCCATCAAAGCCTGGTAAATAAAATATACCACAGTTCGGGTTGGTCTACATAATATTATTACACTTACACTCCGTCAGTTTACTGATCAACTGAAATATTCGTCAGCAATTTATTATTGATTGTTGTGTTACCTTTTTATGAGAGGAAACAAATAAAATATTGTGACTAATGACAATCATTGAAAATACAACTATTATCATTGTAACACTTTCCATGTGTATGTACCTTGCTTGCATTGATAACTTTAAAAACAATATTTATGGAACAAAAATTAAAAATACCATCCATTGGTAAAAAAGAAACCCTTCCAGATAAAGCCGGACGTATTTTCGAAAACGTTAAAGGAAAAATGGAAGTAAAAGCAGGTGGATTTATAAACAAAGCAAAAGAAAAAGAAACTGAACTGGCAGAAAAGGCTAAAGTGAAAGTGGGAGATCTGAAAACAGGAACTAAAAATTTATTTAACAAAGTAACCGACAAATTTCCCGGTAAAAAGTAGGAATTAGAATACCTCGTTTGTCAAAATCCGTACAAGTGCTTTAAAGATAAATGAGATTACAGTTGGATTATCTTATACACTGGCGCGAATATTCCTATAGGAAAATTTGCGCCTTTAACATAACATATTTGCGATATAATATGGTAATTATGTAACTCTTTCTGTGAATCATGTAATAGTTAAGTGAAATCAAGCGTGCACCTTTGTATCGGTTTTTCATTGGATCTAAAGATCATGATCTCTCAAGATCATTAGATACTAAAACGGGACTTAATTTTTATTTTGTCCCCTTTTTTATGCCTTAACTTTCCAGGGATTCAGCTGGATATAATTAATCCAATTAGCTTTTAACTTTGAAAATAATTGAAATTTAAGAGAGCGTACTTTAACCACTTGTTTGCTAATAACAAGAAACGGAAGTAAATAATATTTTCGTACTCAAGAGCAGGTAAGGATATATAATTTGTTCCATTCATTACTATATAGAACTATAATGTTTGCTCAGTATAATTAACATACATCCTGTTCATTGAGAAGAGCAACCCCGGAGGAAAAATTATTACAGTAATTATATAATTTTTCTTCCCTGGATTATTCTTAGTATAACAGCAATAACTGCAATTACAAGAAGGATGTGTATGATACCTCCTGCATGAAATAAAAAGAAACCCAATAGCCATCCTACTATCAATATCACGGCGATTATATAAAGTAGATTTCCCATGATCTTTATTTTTAATGATTGTACAAATGTACATTATGGTCATGCAGATTATTAATGATCTAAATATGTGATAATGATGATAAGTATCAGTAAGATATTTCTGCGACAGTGTTCATGTAACATAGCCTGTATCAGCACCAAAAGTGTTCGGAATAATATTATTAATCGGGTAGTTTGGGTTTATGTCCATCACACCTGGCTTTATGCAAATAAAAATAAATTTCGAAAACGGTTGCTGTATAAATGTATCTGTGATTTTATTAATGAAAAAACCCAAGAACGGGTCTTTGTTCATTCATATACCTGGAAAAGGAAGTGATCAATTTACTTTATTCAGGGAGCAAGCCTTGTTATTTTCCAGGCTTCTGCAGATGTCTGCGCATATAAGATCCTGTCATGCATCCGGCTCGGACGGCCCTGCCAGAATTCGATAGATGATGGGTTAACCCGGTAACCACCCCAATGAGGCGGCTTCGGTATTTTGCCATGTTTAAATCGCTCTGCATAATAGTCAAATGTTTCTTTCAGCCATGTTTTCCCTGCTACTACCATACTTTGCGGAGAAGCCCATGCACCAATCTTACTTCCATCAGGGCGGCTGTCGAAATACTCAATGCTTTCTGTCAATGAAATTTTTTCTGCAATACCCTTAATGCGTACCTGCCGTTCCAGTTCTTTCCAGAAGAATAATAAACAGCAATGGTCATTCTCATCTAGGTGCTTGCTTTTGGAGCTATTATAATTGGTAAAGAACACAAATCCTTTATCATCAAACGCTTTTAGCAATACGGTTCTGGCATCGGGTGCTCCATCGGCACCTGTAGTTGCCAGTGTCATGGCATTCATTTCTTCTATTTGAGATGATTCCGCATCATTCCACCATCTTTCAAACTGGGCAATGGGCGATGAAGCCACTTCGTCTTCATTCAATGTGTGCAATGTATAATCCTTACGCAGCTTTGCTATTTCTTCGGCTTTCATTTTATAGAAGTATTAGTTGGTAAAGATAAACCAGGTATTACATTATTACACATTCTTATAGATCTTACATTAAAGGTAATTTCAGTTTTTGTTCACTAACCGGGTTTTTTACAATACTTGTTACACGAAATAAATCGAAAGGAATATATCAGTCATTAATTATGGCAATATTAAACAACTAAACATTTTATAACCTAATTATTAATATTTTCTTCAGAAAACGGATGTACAGACTTCCACATCCTTATAAGTACGATCACCGGAAAAATAACCCAGGCAGCATTTGCGAGCAATACCCGCAGTAACTCAGGTGTCGCATGTTCGCCGTTGATTTCTTCAAACAAAATGATCGATACATTGGTAAGCATCACCGATGCCCAGATGATAGAACCAAACCTTATCCAGTTCTTTCCTTTGATAAAAGCATAGATCGCTACCAGGTAATACGGCCCGAAGAACAGGCTGTCGATCCAGATCGTTGCCCGCCACCAGGCCGGCCGCGCCATTAATACAGGATCAAAATTCTTTCCGTACCAGTGAACCAGGTCAATCAGCCATTGGGGAGGCCATAGAGGATATTGAAAATTATTGGGATCAGCAATGACCAACTGCTCAACATCTATCATGTAAGTGATGAAGAAAAAATTGATGACAAAGAAAATGATCACCGCAATGTCGATTGGCCTTTTCTTCAGTGGAATTTGTTTTAAAAGCATTTTATGATCGTTTTATATCAGAACGAATAAAGCATATTTATCTGATTAAATATAATTTTTTTATAGCCTGGTCAGAACAATTGTTTACTTATATAATTTCTTATGGTTAGTGATGTTTGTAACATTAAAAAGCACTGGCAAATGAATGCCAATGCTCTATGGTTTTATACTACTAAAATTATTATTGTATCACTACCAGTTTTTTTGTAACCTGTTCCCCTGTAGTTTGATTTGTTAGACGAATGAAGAACAAACCTTTCTGCAAACCGGTGATATTAATATTGCCGGAACTATTGTTGGGTAGTGAACGAATTACCCTGCCTACATTATCCAAAACCTGGAAACGTTCAGATCCTGTAACATCGGCGCTTATGATCGTGGTTGAACCATAGCTGGGATTAGGAGAGATTGTAAAATCAATGGGGGAACCAATTCCTTTTAAAGTCCTGATCTCACTATAACGATACCGGCTATCCTTGTCAATTAATTTAAGCCTGTATTGTGTTGTTGTGGCGGATGAATTGTTTTCTGTAAAAGAATACATGTTTGTCATGCCATTGTTTTTTGCTGCAATCGACCCTATAGTTACAAAACCATTGCTGCTCATCCTTTCAACTTCAAATTTGAGTGCATTTATTTCAGAGGAAGTTTTCCAGTTTAAAATGGCTGTTTTCTCTTTCCGCTGGGCATTGAATTCAGTCATAACAATCGGCAATACTCCAGCAACCGGGAAACAAACGGTACAGGAAGCAAGGTCTGATATACCTAAAAAACTATCTGATACTTTATAAGTAAAATCAAATATCGTTTTTGTCATGTCAGTGCGTATAATGGTAAATGTACCATTTGGATTTATTGTAAGAGTTGCACCGCCTGTAGTTGAATTTCCATATGCAAATGGACCATTTGCAAGGGAATAAGTAACAGTTGCTCCCTGGTATATCAGATCGTTCGTTGAAAGATCTCCTGAAAGAACATCCAGGTAATTAGATTGCAAGCACATATTATCATTTATGGCATCTAAACCGCAATTGATACAGGTAATTTCACATTTTTTGAAATTATCCAGGATATATTTAGTACCCGGCTGGCCACAATTACCGATGCCGCTTTTTGGCTTAAAGGCCAATTCTAAACGATAAATGGTTCCCACTGGTAAAGTATTTCCCGCTGAAAAACTAAAACTCACTGTTGGAGAATTTAATGGGCCGTTTGCGGGTAATATCAGGTCGGTAATTCCTACGTATTTAGTAGCGCCTACATAATAAAATACATCTATTGAGGTAGGACATTCAAAATCCTTCCAAGTATTACAGCTCAGGTTAGCGTTAACACAAAAAATATCAAATGCGACTTGTAGTGTTAAAGCTCCTGTTGAGGTAAAATTGGGTGTCTTCACATTTGCCGGATTATTTCCGCCAACACCGGGGGTAATGATACCCCTGTCGTTGTTGCAACCAGTACCAGGACTGGTATAGCCACCCTCGCTGGCACCTTGTCCGTAGGTCCAACCCGCAGTAGGGGCATTAAAGTTTTCAGAAAAACAGGTTTGAATAAGTTGTGCAGATAAATTATTCAATGAGAATAATAATGCAATAGCAAATGTAAATTTCCTTTTCATTGTGGTGATTTTAGAAGTAAATAAATGAGAATAATGGATCACCTAAACAGCAGTGTGGTAAGCAAATGCTGGTAAATCATTCAAAGGAAAAGGAAACTATATGGTATTAATAAAACTTAAATGAAATGGTGGGGTTATTGAATTACGGGTATTCAAAGGAAAAGGAAAACCTTGTGGAATAAGTATATCAGGAAATGATTGAATTGGTGGAATTCAGAGGAATGTGAGATATTCAGAGTGATAAGCAGTACAAACATAATATCCGTTTTTATTAATTCATAACTTTTTTCCATTTATTTTAAGAATAATTATTTTCTGTTATCATAATGAATTGATTATGAAAGAACCCATTCTTTAGTATCTTGGTATATGGAAAAAAAATCCTGAGTTTTAAAACTCAGGATCTCAGGTATCTCAGTTCATTTATGAATCTTTTTAATTGGAAGTAACGGTAAAAATACATCCCTGAATTCCTCCGGCTCCGGAAGTGGTAAAGGTATTTACCCCAGGTGTAACCGGCGTTCCTGACCCTAGTAAAACAACCGTTTGCTGTCCTGTTGAGGTAAAAGATCCTGTTCTTGTGAATGAAAATCCATTTGCGGGATTCGTGCTAATGGAATAAGGGCCTGTAGCAGTGACATTTACATTAATAACCACTGTATTTTGGGTATTAAGAGCTGTTCCACTTACATAAGAGCCTGATACCTGCACTCCTGTACAACTTCCGGGCGCACCGGGAAACGTATATGATGCATATCGTGGTGTAACATTGATAACAAATGTACAACCGCTAATGCCTGCAGATTGTACCTGGAATGTATAGGCACCATCTGTTATGGGAGCTCCGCTTCCATACAAAACAACTGTTTGAACTCCGGTGTTAAAAAAGGTGCCGGTATCGCTGAAATTCATTCCATTGACATTATTCCCTGTATTGATATTGTAAGTGCCGGTAGTTGTAACGTTAACGGTTAGTGTAACCCTGTTGGATGAATCAAGAAAAGTGCCAACAATAAAAGATCCGTTAATGACTGCATTTGGACAACTTCCGGGGCCACCCAGTGTGAATACAGCCGGATTGGTTGCAGGCCCAGTAACATTAATCGTAGTACTACAGCCTGTACCGGGATTTAAAGCTGTAGTAAAAGTAAACAATCCTGCGGAAAAGGGTGTGCCACTTCCAAGCAATACAACTGTTTGAACACCCGTAGAGGTAAAATTCCCCGATGCTGAAAAAACCATTCCATTTGTATTATTTGTTGTGATATTGTAATTACCAGGTGTTAATACATTTACATTGGCTAATATCAGACAATTCCCATTGAGTGGTATTCCAACAGCATATACGCCGGTATTTAACTGGCATGCGGTGATAGTATAAGTTGCAGGTTGCTGTGGATTACATGCAGTCAAAAGAGGTACCGTTACCGGATTGCCACTAACAGGAACACTTCCTGAAATAGCCTGGGCCGATGTATTGAAATCGAAAACACGAACAGATACAGAGGCTAAAGCACTGCATTGTAATATAGTTGCGGAATAAATTCCATTTACAATTGAGGTATAAACTGCCCCGTAAATGCCGGTGTAAATAATAGCCGTTCCGTTTGGTATGGGCTGATTGTTGCATGCATTTGCAGTACCGGTAACTGTTATAGATTGAGCCGCAGCTATGCTTGCAGATATATTAATGGTTGTATCAATGCTGAATGGGCCAATGTTTTGTGTGTATGCAGGTGTGGGGCAATTGAAGCCATTTGGAAACACCTTCATCAAAAGGGTAAGGTTAGATGGTACCAATCCTGAAACATTTCCAAGGCTATCTGTTCTTCCATGTGTAGTAGCCCACCAACTGTTATTGTTTGGAATAGTTAATTTAACTAAAGTATTGGATAGTGGTTGATTGTTCTGATTGGTCAGATGAATGGTAAGGTAAATGGCGTTGGCAGGCACATCACAGTTCCAAAATGAAAAATGAGTTACTTGCATGTCGTAGCTATCACCGTTCCTTGTTGCCATGCCTTCTTTTTTCCAAACGCCACGGTCATCCAGGCTCCATGTGTTGATCGTTGCAGGAGCTTTTCCTGTTAAGGATGCAGGGATGGGAAGTTTTATATTAGCGGTTTTACCTGCTGCCAATTGCAGTGCCTCACCGGTAGGAGATTCCAGATCCACGGCTATCATACCGGTTGACTGCAAAACAAACATGTTGGCAGAATCCTGGCCCATCATACTACCCGGCACCCTATCACTAATATCATCGCTGGTGGGATCAATATAAGAAGCATATATTTTTACAGCCCCGGTATATGCAGCGCCACTGCTTTTTACAATGATACTGTTTGTCTGAAAAGTTATACTGGTACCATTTGATAAACTTATCCCGCCACCAGTAGTTGAGTTGATATTACCAGCAAGTGTTTTTGGAATCAGTTTAATAGAAAGATAATTCCTGGTGGCATTGGCAGAAAAGGAACGGATAGCTTTAAAATAACCTGTTTTGTTTACAGTAACAGTAGATACATATTTATCCAGCACTACATTTTTAATATCAAAAAAACCTTTTGCATCTGCCTGGTAAGTCATACCTGCATAGGATACTTCTGCTGAAGGAACCGGGGTATTATTTTCGTCAACAACGATCCCACATACAGAACCGTTAACAGGTGTTGCTGCAGGGATGGCAAATTTTGGTTCCGGTAATGGAACAAAAATGGTATCATCAATGTTTTTTTGACAGGAAGTTAAAAAAGCCGTTCCGGTTAAAAACATCAGTAGCAATAGCGACAAAAATTTTGATTTCATATAAACTGTATTATATTATTAAAAAAACTGCTGTAAATATCAATGTATTGAATAACACATCTTTTGAGCATAAATATACAGATTCTCCTATTTTCAGTTATGTTGCCCGGTAAACTGCTTTTTATTAAAATTTATAGCTTATGGTACATAAATGAAAGCTTTCTATGAATTAAATAGGCTAAAATAGCCGATCCTGTTCTCAGTTAATACGAACTTAGGTTCAATATTGAATATTTTGAATCGCATTTTCTTAATTTTCAATTAAACGGTACCTTACCAATATTCGTTGTTTCGGGATACAAAATGTGACTGAAACCTTGCTTAAATTTTATAATCATGACAGATCAATTAACTGCTAATAAAAAAAACGGGAGAAGTAAACTATACTTTTTACTTAGTATGATTGTTTTCTTTTTCTGGTTGCTCAGCAGGCTGATCAATGTATATCATTTCGCTTTGGTTGGTGCCATCTTTGAGATCCTTTGGCTTCCGGTTATACTACTCACATTTATTTTACCGGTATTGACTTTGATATCATGGAGTAAAGAAAAATTTAATTTACGTTCGCTTCATATAATTACTTTAACCATTATTGCAATTACAACCTTACTGATAATTTTATCCAGTTGAAAGAATCGATACTACAGATCATATAATTTCAGAAACATGCATTGCATAAAAAACATTCTCATAAAAGGTGCCGATCAAAAGCCTGTTGCCCTCGATATTTTTTTTGAAAATGAAAATGAACAAAATCCTGTTGTGATCTATGCTCATGGATTCAATGGATTTAAGGATTGGGGTAATTTTGACCTGCTAGCAAAAAAATTTGCTGCTGCGGGATATGTGTTTGTAAAATTTAATTTTTCACACAATGGAACCAGTCCTGAACACCCGGAGGAATTTGTTGACCTGGAAGCTTTTGGTAAAAATAACTATTCAAAAGAGTTGGAAGATCTACAGTTGGTCATTGACTGGGTTTGTAATACTGGCAATGTTTATCATCCTGCTATTGATAGCAAACGGGTTTATCTGATCGGACATAGCATGGGAGGCGGAATTTCAATACTGCAATCGGAAAATGATGATCGGATAAAAAAATTAATTACGTGGGCAGGTATCAGTGAGTGTAAAACACCCTGGGGTAACTGGCCTGCAGATAGAATAAAGCAATGGAAAGAAACTGGAGTTCAGTATTATGCCAACAGCCGCACCAAACAGCAAATGCCAATGTATTACCAGTTGTATGAAGATTATATGCAAAACGAGGAAAAACTAGATATACAAAAAGCTATAACAAATTTACAAATTCCAATACTCATCTGTCATGGCACTTTGGATACAGCCGTTCCGGTTGAAAAGGCTTATGCAATGCAAAGATGGCAACCTGCCGCAAGATTATTTACAGTAGAAAGCGATCATGTATTTGGAAGAAGCCATCCATGGACATCAGGTGAATTACCAACAGGCATGGAAGCTGTTGTGAAAGCAAGTTTGCAGTTTTTGGATCAATAAAAAACCGACTCATGGTTTGTGCAGATACAAATCATGGCAAATGCACGAACAATTCCCTGCTTATTTCTCTTTCGTAAACAAATAAGTTCCTGCTCCCTGTTTTAAGGTCAATTCATTTTTAGAAGGGTTGAATTCTATAACAACACCTGCCCGGTCAAATTTAAAAATGTCTTTATCCGATGCTTCCAATGGGAAAGAAGACTGGCCGGTAGCCTGTGCTAATAACGTTGCATTGTCTTTTGTGATAGTAAGTTTTAAAGGGATGTCATTGCTGGAATAGGTACCCAGGTATTTATCCAGGTCATTGCTGTTAAGAACAACAGAATTAAAAGAAGGCAGGGTATAAGTCCTGTTAAAATAAATACTCAATGCAGCAATAAGAATATCATTCATCGGGTACACTTGGCCGTTGGTACAATAAGCAAAAGATACACTGTCTTTTGGAAAATAACTTAGATTGGAACCAAAACCATCGATACCCCCGTTATGGCCATAAGCTTTTTTATTATAAAACGGGATCTCAAACATACCCATGCCAAAACCAACTTTAATGGTCTTCATTTTTTCAAGGCTTTCCGGTGACAGGAGTTTTCCTGCAAATAGTGCTTCAATAAACCTGTTTAACTCAACAGGTGTTGACAGAATGGAACCGGCAGCCGCAGGTATACTCATATCTGTTTCCGGTTCCTGTTTCCAGCCATTGATAAAACTATAGGAAAAACATTCATTATTGCCGGTATTTGTTTTGCCGCCAACGTAAGTTTTGCTTAAGTTAAGTTTGGAAGCGATCCTGTTTTTTACCAGTTCATTATATGTCTTTTTAGTGATCTTTTCAGCGATGTATCCAAGCAGAACGAAGTTTGTATTACTGTAGGCAGCTTCTGTATTTGGTTCAAAATCTGGAGGAAAAGCTGTTATGATATCTATCATTTCCTTTTGGGTCTTTGCTGTTTGATTGTAGGTAAGAAATAAACTGTCGTCTGTAAAATTGTGTATACCACTGCGGTGGCTCAGTAACTGTCCGATGTTAATTTTAGAAGCATTGGGTATTGTTGGGAAATATTTATCAAGCGTAATATCCAACGTAAGCTTATTTTCTTCTATAAGCTGAAAGATGATTACAGCAGTGAACATCTTTGTTATAGAGCCGATCCTGTATTTTGTTTCGGTTGTTGCCAGAATTTTATTTTCTCCGTTAATAGACGCATAACCAATAGCATTGCTGTAGATGACCGTCCCGTTTTTTGAAATGGCCAGGCTACCCATGGCTTTATCTTTTTCAGAAAGTATCGACATCAGGCTGTCCATTTTAGCCTTGTTAAAACTTTGGCCAAAAGAGGTTGTTGTTAGAAACAGATATAGGAAAAAGAGAGATGAACTGATTTTCATTTTATGAAAGTTAATTTGAATGATAAATATACAATGGCAGGAGGTAAAACCGAATTTTATTGATCGAATTATTTCAATTTTAAAATTATGCCAATGGCCCGGTAAAAAAATATTATTGTTTGATAAGGTTAAAAAAATTCTTTTTATAGGTTTCCGAAACAGGGATAACTACATTTTGTATATAGATCCTGTCTTTTTCTACTGAATCAATTTTATCAATAGCAACCATGTATGACTTGTGTACCCTGCAAATTATATTTTCCGGGATCTCTTTTTCAAGATCTCCGAAAGTTTGCAATGTCATGATTTTTTTCTGAGTAGTGTGTATTTTCCTGTAATCTCGCATTCCTTCAATAAAAAGAACATCTGAAAAAAATACTTTTTCAAAACGGTTCTCCGTTTTAATGAAAAAAAATGTTTTGTTTTCAATGGGTTCTTTATTTTCAATTTCCTGATGCACTTTATTTACAGCCTGAAGGAACCTTTCAAAGCTAAATGGTTTCAATAGGTAATCTGTAACATTCAGTTCGTAACCTTGTAATGCAAAATCAGGATAGGCAGTGGTTATAATGACATCACTGCTGATATGCATGGATTCCAACAACTGAATACCTGAAAGTTCTCCCAGGTTAATATCCAGAAAAATAATATCTGTGTTATTTGTTTTTAAAAAACCAATTGCATCCAAAGCGTTGTCAAATGATGAAACAAGCGATAACATCGGGAGTCGCTGAATATAACCAACGGTACGTTCCATGGCAAGGGGTTCATCTTCTATAACAATGCATGTAAGTTTCATTTATGTAAATTACCAAAAATGATCAATTGAACTTTATAAATATTATTTTCTTTAGCAGTGTTTAACACATGATTTCCGGGATATAATAGATCAAGTCTTTTTCCTATCAGGTCATTACCAAGTCCACCGGCCTCCTCATTCATGAGATGATTTTCACTGAATCGGTTTTCACAATAAAATTCAAGCGACTCCGGTGTTATTTTAATCCTGATTACAATCGCCTGATGAGCCTTTTTATCCACCGAGTGTTTAAATGCATTTTCAATAAATGGAATAAAAAGCATTGGTGCGATCATCCATGTACCATTTTTACCCTCTACTTCATATCGCAAAAAGTTATCATTGGCAGTTCTTATTTTTTGCAGAGCTAAATACTTTTCAATATAATCAAGCTCTTTTGAAAGTAAAATATTCTCTGTTTTGGTTTCATATAACATGAATCGCATAATATCTGAAAGTTTATTAAGGTATTCAGATGCCATTACTGCATCTTTTTGTATAAGCACATCTATATTATTTAAACTATTGAATAAAAAATGCGGGCTTAACTGTGATTTCACCAAAGCAAGTTCTGTTTCAAAGTTTTTTTGTTGCAATTGTTCTTTAATCAGGATATCATTATACCAGTTTATAAAACCCTTCATGACCAAAGCAATGATACCATGTATCAGAGCAAGCAGGCTTAAAAAGATCAGGATGATCAACATCTCCTGAAAACCATTATTCACCGATATTTTCCCATGTGTTAAAAATTTCAGTAAGATCATGCCCAGTAACCCCGAGAGTACAGAAGTGATCAAACCTCCCAGGCACAAGGCTATTAACTTTTTTTTGGCCAGGTATTTATTGAACAGGAAACCATAAAATGTGTAGAAGCATATAAGCCCCGGCAGAATGGTGAGTGAACTCATCATTCTGAGAAACCCAAATAATTTTTCCTGGTTTTGTGAATGGGGTTTAATACCGCCAGCCTGAAGAAAAAGTAAAAAAAGCATGATCAGTAACAGGTAAAGTATCCAATACCCAAGATGTAATGCTATGATAAATGATTTCTTCATTCAGAAAAATGACAAGCAGGATTTAAATAACGAAATCAGTTTGTGCCAACGGTTTAAAATTTATCCTTTTTCTTTTTTTGAAATATACAACCAAAAACCAAGTAAACTAAATAAAATAAAATATCCCAGTGACCAGTAAATCAGGTTATGCGCTGGCTCTGCATTAGTCTGATTTTCTAAAAAATTCAGTGCGGTATAATTTGAAGGTATCATATATGAGTATTTCCATGTTAAAGCAATTAATCCACCAACAACCATCGCCAGTCCTGCCCCAACAGGAATTAGAAAATTTTTGAACTGAAGGCTTATGATGTATTGTAAGGAGACCATTGGGAGGCACACGATGAAGTATCTGGCATTTTGCCAAAAAAAGAATTTAAGATCAATCGGATATAATGGATATGGAATCCGGGTATTAAAAAATGAAGGGATCAATGCACTGAGATATATACCGATATTGAATAAAATAATAAGTTGTAACATCATTATCAGCAGCATGACCAGTTTGGAAAAATAAATACTTAACATGGGTACCGGTGTTGTATGCAACTGCTTCCAGGTATTGTTTTTAAATTCAAGTTGCGTGATGAGGCTTACAGCAAGCACTATACCCATGGGTAATAACATAAATGCCATGGACCGCCAGGTATTATGGAATAAGAGCTTCCAGAAATCTTTTGCCGCATGCATAGAAAGCATCTGTTTTGGGTATACCAGGAAAATAATTATAGAAACAAGTGGAATAAAAAAGCCACCTATTATTACAAGCCAGGATGCAAAGCTCCTGCGTTTTTTTATCCACTCGGCTTCGAAGCAATTTATAAATGAGTTATTCATAAAAATCAATGATTGATCAGTTCCATAAATATTGTTTCAAGATCTTTTTTTGCCGGGCTTATTTCATATACATCAATTGAATTATGGACAAGATGCCTGGTAAGGCTGGCAATTGTTTCTTTTGACTGGACCGGCATTATGATCTTGTTATTTTCAATTACTCCGTTCAGTTGCATAGACCTGATGACTTCTTTTGCTGAATCAATGTCACCAGTTTCTATAACTAGGCCTGATGATTGATGTTGCCTGTTGATCAGATCTTTTAAGGTTCCCTGGAAAACCATTTGCCCTTTGCTGATAATTCCAACATGGGAAACCAGTTTTTCAATTTCTGATAACAGGTGACTGGAAATAATGATACTGATCCCTTCTTCTTCATTCAGTTTTTTCAGCAGGTCCCTGATCTCAATAATACCATTCGGATCAAGCCCGTTGGTTGGTTCATCGAGTATTAATAAGGATGGCTGGTGTAATAATGCAACAGCAATGCTTAAACGCTGTTTCATGCCGAGTGAGAACTGCCCGGCTTTTTTTCTCCCGGTATCTTCAAGTCCTACGATAAGCAATACTTCCCGGATCCTTTTTTCAGGGCACCGGTAGATCTTTTGTAATAACTGAAGATTTTCTTTTGCCGTGAGATGACTGTACAAAGAAGGGCTCTCGATCATGGAGCCTGTCTTTTTTAATATTGCAATACGATGTTGTTGTAAAGGCATATCAAAGATCCGGATATTGCCCTGTTGGTTTTTTAGCAACCCCAGTAGCAAACGAAGTGTAGTGGTCTTTCCTGCACCATTTGGCCCAAGAAAACCGTAGATGGAACCGGTTGGAACCCGGAGATTTATACTGTTGAGCACAGGCTCCCCGGTTGAAAAACGGTAAGTCAGTTGATCTGTTTCTACACAATACATGTTGTTGTTTTTAATGACTATGCTATTAAAAACAAAGAAACATGTTTGGTAAAGAAAATAGAAACCCGTTCTGCAAAACGGATCAAACGTTCTGCAAAACCGGATTTAAGTGATATAAATAGTTTTCAGAGAAGCATATATTACAACCGGTTCGAAGAGCGGGTCAGTATTATTCTGCGGGTTAAAAATTTATCAGCTAAAAATGCAATGACAAAAAATGAAATTAATTTAAATCAATTCCAATGCTTCTTTCTTCAGTGGCTTCATACAAAAGAACCAGTCTTTACAATACAGGCCTTCTTCTTTACCAGTCATCCTGTCTGAAGCAACACCGCATGAATTGGCCGGAGGAACAATAACATCTTCTCCAGGTTGCCAGTCGGCAGGCATTGCTACAGCAAATTTGTCGGCGGTCTGTAACCCGATGATCACTCTTTTTAATTCATCAAAATTACGGCCCAGCGAAAGCGGGTAATAGATCATGGCACGGATAACGCCGGTTGGATCAATGAAAAACACTGCCCTTACTGCTTTGGTACTGCTTTCGTTTGGCTGGATCATGCCGTATAATTTGGCTACATACATACTGATATCTTCGATCAAAGGAAATTTAACTTCTACATTTTTCCAGCCCCTGAACTCTATTTTTTCTTTGATAGTACGCAACCAGGCTATATGGCTGTATAAACCATCAACGGATAACCCTACCAGTGAGGTATTCAGTTTTTTAAAATCTTCTTCCATACTTGCAAAAGTCATGAACTCGGAAGTGCATACCGGAGTAAAATCTGCCGGATGGCTGAAAAGAATGACCCATTTGCCTTTATAGTCTTCAGGGAATTTAATATTCCCCTGTGTGGTTACTGCTTCAAATGAAGGGGCTACGTCACCGATACGTGGCAAACTGGTTTGAACGGTTTCATAAAATGTTGACATTTTGAATGATATTTTAATTGAGTAAATCTTTTTTCAATGGCAATGTACAACCTGTTTCCGGCAAGTGTAATGATGAATGTCATTTATAAGGATGTGTTTAAACAGGATCCTTTGTTTTCTTTAAAGGAGATCGCTTTATCATCCTTCCATCAATTGCTACAACATGGTAGTCGGACAAACATAATCCGTTAATGCAAATTTAGCTGTTGGCTTGATGGCATTAAAGCCACCACTTACATCCACCAGTTTATCAAATCCCCTTGCCCTGAGTATAGAAGTAAAAATCATTGAACGGTAACCACCGGCGCAATACAGATAATAAGTCTTGTTCTTATCAACTTTGAGCATGCTCTCATTGATATAATCCAGCGGAGCATTTTCTGCATTCATGATATGTTCGCTGTCAAACTCACTTTTCTTTCTGACATCTAAAAGTAATGTCCCTGGTTTTTCTGCCATGATGTTTGCCAGTTCATCTGCACTTACTCTTTGTATTGTATCTATATCTCGACCGCTTTTCTTCCAGGCCTCAAACCCGCCTCTTAAGTAACCAATGGCATGATCGTATCCAACCCTTGCCAAACGGGTAATAACTTCATCTTCTCTTCCTTCTTCAATAATTAATAACAGTTTTTGATTCACATCAGGGATCATGGCACCCACCCAGGGTGCGAAATTTCCGGTAACACCAATGTTGATGGAATTGGGAATAAAACCTTTCGCAAAAACCTCTGCATCCCTGGTATCTAATATGAGTGCACCGGTTTCATTGGCTGCTGCTTCAAATGCATCAGGAGAAAGAGGTTCTTTACTTCTTTTTAAAACATCTTTGAAATTCTCATAGCCTTTGATATTCAGTAATACATTCAGTGGGAAATAGGCAGGAGGTGGCATCAGTCCATTCAACAGGTCTTTTACAAATTGCTCACGGTTAAGGGTAGCCTTTAATGCATAATTAACCGCCTTCTGATGACCAAGTGTATCCGAAGTTTCTTTGCTCATATTTTTTCCACAGGCACTACCGGCCCCATGAGCGGGATACACGATAATATCATCGGCTAAGGGCATGATCTTATTGCGTAGTGAATCATACAAATGATTGGCAAGTATATCCTGGGTAAGTTCGGCCTTTACTTTCTGTGCCAGGTCGGGCCTGCCTACATCACCTATAAAAAGGGTATCGCCTGTAAAAATTGCGCATGCTTTGCCATTTTCATCTTTTAACAGGTAACAACAGGATTCCATCGTATGCCCGGGCGTATGTAAAACTGTAAAACTGATCTTACCGATCTTAATTTCTTCACCATCGGCTGCAACATGTGCCTTAAACCCGGGTTGAGCGGTGGGGCCATATACAATAGTGGCTCCTGTTTCTTTAGCGAGATCGAGGTGGCCGCTTACAAAATCGGCATGAAAATGTGTTTCAAAAACGTACTTGATCGTTGCACCTGACAGACGGGCCCTTTCAATATAGGGCATTGTTTCCCGCAGTGGATCAATAACTACGGCCTCCCCATCACTTTCAATAAAGTAGGCACCTTGTGCCAGGCAACCTGTATAAATCTGTTCGATTTTCATATTTGTATATTTTGATACAAAAATCAATCATTGCTTTATAAAAAAGTGTGACTAAAATCACATTCAGGGTTGATTTAGGATAGTGTGACAAAAGTTACATTCAAGATTGATTTAGGATATCAATACGTTTAAAGCTGGCAAGACACTGGCTAATTGAATATGGTTGATGAGACACCAAACATGGGAGTAAGGTAACAGGTCATTGTTTTACATACAATTTATTATTGCAGGCATCGGGCTTTACTTTATTGGTCCACTCACTCATACCCAATTCCATATTAGTTATCCTGGTAAAGCCATTTTGCATAAGCATATAACTTGCCGTAGGGCTGCGATGACTATGGCTGCAATAAACAATGATGTCTTTGTTCTTAAAACTTTTCAATTCTGACATTCGTTTTTCCAGTTCCTGCACAGGAATGTTAATTGCACCGGCAAGGCTGCCGAATTTATCTGCTGCTTTACCGTTAAATTCATCCGGAGTACGAACATCCAGGAGAATGACATTACTTTTTCCCTTTTCGTTTATGAAGCTGCAAATGTTCTCCGGTGTAATGCTTTTAAATTTTACAGTTGATCTTTTTACCAATTTCATTTTACAGCTGTTACAGATTCCGGATTTTGTATGTATCGTCTTATCACAGTCATTTCCACAAGGAATACATACAAATTGTGAATCTGTATTTGCTATTTTTATATTTGAGTTGTAAAAACATACTTGTTGTAAAAAACAATTACCCGTTAAGTTTATCACTGATAATAAAATCAATCCTATCAAAAATTTCATATGTACTTTTTCTATTTAATTACTGAAAATAAAACAAAACAATAATTGAGAGGAGTATTATTTTTTTCTTCTGTACTCCAGATCGTATTCAGTACTCCAGGAAATTCCCTTGTCTTTACTGATTTCTCCATGCTGCCTGATCTTTTCAGTATTGATATTTGTAAAGGTCATTTTACGGATGGCCATGCTATCTTTGCTAAAGTTAAAGGGAGTGGATGTATAAATGATCTGATTGTTCACAAATTTCCCCTGAAGATATTCATTGCTGCCACCGGCATTATCAACCCATGTTTGCTGCCATTGTTTTGTAGTGATATTATAGGTATTGTAACTTTTTCCTGCGTAGCGAAATCCTTGTTGCAATGAAGCGCTTGTCCATTCTTCCAGTATAACACAGCTATCCAATATCAGTGTAATTTTACTGTCACCGGCCTTCTTGCCATCAGGTCCATAAGCTTCCCATTCACCTATCCAGAAATCAAACTGACGGTAAACCGGATTGCCGCAAGGTATTTTTTGTGCCTGTAAAGACCCGGCTATACAACATGAGACAAAAAACAGAACCACTTTTTTCATAAACAATTTTTCTTATGACAACAATATTGGATCAAACGCTTCTTTGCTTATCCTTGTATGTTTCCGTTCCTCCATTTTATAAAAACGGTTCATAAAAAAAGGACCGGTACCATTCAAAAATTAATGGGCAACTTTTATATATCCCCATCCATCCCGTTGCTTTGATATGATCTCATAAATGCCATCGGGCACCATTTCTATTCCGGGTATCAACTGGCTTTTATCAAGATTATTCCGTTTCATGGTTATGGCACAAACCTTTAATGAAACATCTTTCATTTCAAGTAATTTTTGAATGGCTGCTGCTTGAGATGATTTTTCTTTGATTGCCAGGTTAATAGCCTGTCCATAGATCACTACTTCAAGCTTTGATTCCGGACTGGTACTTTTTATGATCTCCACTTCGCGTAACACTGCTTGTTGACTAACAGAGTCCCTGCTTGAAATATCAAACACAACCCTGTAATCTTTTACCTGTGCATGACAGTAATTATTGAAAAACAGCAACACGGGCAATAGTAAAATCTTTTTCATGTTGATTAATTTAGCATGAAAAAGTACAACTACTTTTTTGGAAATGCAAAAAGGGATTATATATTATGTACACTGATCCATTCAGAAAGGAAACTGACCCTTAGGAAAGGTCATGATAATACACTAAATAATTATCTGCCAGTTTCATTATTTTAACGAAACAACAAATAATAGTATTACAATAATCTTATGAAAGAGAGGAACTCCATTCCAGGTTAAAAAGTCCGTTATTTTCCTTAACACAGGTAAATAAAAAGCAACCGGTAAAGGGAATGTTAACCTGTTCATTGGCGTTAGTGGTTTTTATATGCAGGTCAAATGTGCCTGATACATCTGCCAGAATACAGGAAGAATCAATGGCACTCCATTGCTGCGGAACATTTGCTTTGCTATAACCCATATCAACATGACGTGAAGCAAGGTTCTCAACAATGGTTTTCAGCATAACTGGTTCATCGAGGTTTGCGGTAACATTCAATACTTGGTTCATACAATAGTTGGATTTTATGAAGGATATTGTTACTCAACGATATTGTATATAATATTATTGTGACAGGGATCTGGTTTTTTTACAGATTCGAAAAGAAACTTCCGAATTCGTTTGAAAGAATATGATTTAGGAAACGATGTAGAAGTATGTTAACGGAGACACTATTAGTTTTATATTTGCAACTTCGGGGCCGTTAGCTCAGTTGGTTTAGAGCATCACGTCGACAACGTGAGGGTCGCCGGTTCGAGCCCGGCACAGCCCACCAGTTTTTAAGTGCAATTCGCTTTAATTGTGAAAGCGAATATAGTTGGAAGGAAGTTTATAAACCGGCTTTGATCTGCCTTAGTTGATCAAGATTTTGCTGTGATTCTGCCGATAATGGCAAGGTCATTAAATTGTTCAGTTCAAAAGGATCGGTACTTAACTTATAAAAGTACTCCGTACCATTTATCAGATGTATTAATTTGTAACCGGTATTTCTGATTGCATATCCATCGTTTACCGTAGAGGTATTCCCAAACTGTTCACTGTAAACAAAAGTTCTTTTTGTTGCATTTGCATCAGTAAATAATGGTTTGATACTAATTCCATCCTGGTATGCAGCACTTCCTGCTCCTGCTATATCAGCAAAAGTGATGAACATATCCGGAGCCTGTACCATCGCTGTTTCTACCACATTTTTTCTGCTGATATTTTTTCCGCAAACTACCAGAGGAGAATTAATACCACCCTGGAATAGTGAATTTTTTGTATTAGCAGCAGTATAAGGAAGTTGTGCAACTCTTGAAGCTGTTCCGTTATCACCCATAAATACAAAAACTGTATTTTCTTTTTGAGCAGCAGTTAGTGATGATATTAACCGGGCAATTTCTTTATCCATTGCTTCTATTGCTGCAAGATAATATGGATATGGGTTTGCATTTATTACCGTAGCATTATCAACCAGGGTTTGATCTGTAATTAAATTTAACGGGGGACGATGAAACGGAGTGTGGGGTGCATTAAATGCCAGCCATAAAAAAAATGGCTTGGTTTGTTGTTGTATCCAACTGATAGATTGATTAACAAAATGAGTACTGGTATACGTTGTATTGGTTTGTTGTAAACCACCGCTGGTTTGTGTCCAGTTATTATAATCCTGTACCGCCCCGGTAAATATTCCGGAGTAATATTGAACACCAAAACTTTCAGGTGCATTTAGCTGAGTATTTGAACTGATATGCCATTTACCTATAACAGCGGTAGCATATTTATTAGCCGTTTGATCGTTTATATACTTTTGAATGATTGTTTCATTGTTTTGTAGTACAGCGGTTTGAATGGTTTGTACACCACCAACACCGGTACGAAAACCATATTTTCCGGTTATTAAGGAAGCCCTGGTAGGTGCACAAACAGGGTTCACCCAATAATTTGTGAACGTTAACCCATTACGCCCCAGGGAATCAATAGTTGGTGTATGTGCTTTGGTTGCATTCATTCCGGGGTAATTGCCAAAAACATCCCATCCGAGGTCATCCGCAATTATAAAAACGATATTGGGAGAACTATTTGTGTTCACGGCGTTTACAGCAGTATCATTTTTTGTACATGATAAAAAAACAAGGAATACAAAAATTGTCAAAGTAAAAAAAATCAGCGAAATTTTTCTCATACAATTATTTTTATTAATGACAATTGATCTGGATATAGTTTCAAATCCGTTGTTTTTAGACTATCATTTTTATTTTGGTTTAATGAATGTAATAATAATCAGGCTTTTCTGTGTTTAAAATTTATTATTAAACTGACTGGTATTGAAAAGCAGGTAATTCATTCAAAGAAAATAATCCGGCATCATCATACTATGCAGCATTTTTTGGCAAGTTTAGCGCAGCAATCCTGAATTTATTGATATAGTGCAGACAAAATGCTGATGAAAGTCATGTTTTGGCCAGAACTAACTTTCTACCTTTTCATAAATTTCATCATCATGAAACATTATCATATCATTTCCAAAGTATCTATTTTTATGCTTTCGGTTGTGTTGATCATTTTTGGAATTTTTCATTTTATGAATCCCCATGACCTGATGTTGTATGTGCCCTCATTCCTTGTAGGAGGGATCATGTGGGCTTATATTGTTGGCGCAGCATTCATACTGGCGGGCCTGTCTTTTATGACCAACCAGTATGTAAAATTTACAGGATACCTGTTTGCGGGATTGCTGATATTTTTCATTTTAACGATACACTTGCCAAATTACATGGATGCAGGTGATAAAGAAATGAAACTGATCGCATTGATCAATCTGCTTAAAGATACAGCGATCGCAGGTTTTGCATTACATATTGCTGCGGGTGCACATCACCAGCATTTTCACCTGGAAAACAGTGATTGATCATCTTGATTAACAACCAATAAAACCGGACTGGTGCCTGTAAGTTTAGCTAATAGGTGGTTGTCATATCCTCGTCAACACAAATAATAATATCAGCTTTGTTTTTATTTTCCGTCAATAAACTGCTGATATCTTTCTGCGATACTGTCGTAACCGTTAGTATTTTTAGATCCGGACGTTTTTGTTTAAGGTACCACACAATGCCATCATGGTTCTCGGAATGGTAACTTCCGTTATAATGAATGAACAGGCTGCCTGGAACAAAATATTTCAATATAAAAAAAGCCATGGTAGCATCTTTTGAGGCTTGTGCTTTTGGCATGTTAGCGGTTCCATGCCCGGCCATCATCGTCATCATATTTTTATAACCTGGTAAAGTAGAGTCATAAGAAATCGGTAGTGGTGCAATCCATGCTTTTTCTTTAGCTGAGAGGGTATCGAGTGTTTCAAAACCGCCCTTTGACACGATGGATGCATAACGTCGTGGTATATTCGTGGCTGCAAATACTATGTTGTTTTCCTTTGCAAAATTAACCAGTGGTGCATAATCGGTCGGGTAGTTTTTCCAAAGTCTGGCCATAGAGTCCAGTCCTTTTGCCGATAATTTTCCCTTTAGGTAAAGATCCAGTGCAGCTTGGTTGTCCTGTTCAAACATTTCGGCGCCCAATACCAGGCTGCGGTTTTGTTTGCAATCTTTGGTTATCTCCAGTTCCATCCAGTGACTGATCGGGTTATTGTGATATTCGCCGATAAGTACAATATCTTTTTGAGATAATTTCCGGATCATTTTTTTATAGGATACTTTTTTACCATTGGCTTTATATAAAACATAAGCTGGTTTATTTTGAGCTTCTGCAATCAGCAGCATAAAAATGCCGGGTAAGAGAAAGAGTAATTTTTTCATTTATGTAAGGTCGGATATTTTTATAAGAAGTGATCCTTATATAATCAATGACATTTTATTATTTTAAGAAGTATGAAGTTGAAATAATTATCAGGCACTAAAAAATCCCGGGCATTACACCCGGGATTTTCGTTATTGATACTACCTAATGTTCTTATTTTATTTTATACCTCCATCCAATATAAAACATCCTGCCGGTTACCGGACCCCAAACCAAAGATGCGTCAAAGTATGGGCCGAAAGGCTGATCTGCTGCAACGATGACATCTTTCTGGAAATAACCAGCCAGGTTTTCTCCCCCGATATAAAAATCCATCGGATGTTTTTTACCAACTGTTTTGCTGATCTGCGCATTCATCAGAAAAAAAGATGGTGAGTTTTGTGCCCGCTGATATTGAACCGGGTTTGTTTCGGTTCCGGGAATTCTTTTCTTGCCATTGTAATTGGCTGTATAATCAAACTTCCAGCTATTAATTGCATAAGCAAGGTTTATAAATGCCCTGTGATTTGCAATTAAAGGACGTTGTAACAGTTTACCACTATAAGTTGTTTTAACATCAAAAAAACGGTAAGCCAACCGTACTTCCAGTTTTTCCACCGGTTCTATATTCAACTCTGCCTGGAAACTGTTTGAATATGACCTTCCCTGTAAATTGTAAAAATTCACTTCCCTTGGATCTTCCAGGTCAACAACAACCTGGTTATTAAAATCATTCCTGAAAAAATCAAGGCTCAGCATACCATCCCTGTGAAACAGTTTAAATTTCTGGTCAAAGCTGATCCCTTTGTTCCAGGCCACTTCAGCATTTAGCCCATAAGCCTTTCCGGTTTCATTGGTTATGATATTTACCTGTCTTGAACTTACAAACACACTACTGTTCTCTGCAAAGATATTGGCAGTACGTTGCCCGCGGCCGGCACTTAAACGAAAGGTTGTTCCTTTAACAGGTTCATAACGTACATGGATACGTGGTGTTGCAAAAAATCCAAAAAGGCTGTTGTAATCTGCTCTTAAACCCGCAATAACACTGAACTTTTCTGATGGAGTAAATGTATATTCAAAAAAGGCACCGGGAACCTGTTCGCTTCGTTTATAATTGACAGCATTGAAATCTTCATTGTATTTATCGAACATAAAACTGATACCCGTTCTGAATTTGTGATTTGTATTATTAATGATCGACTGGTAGATCAGGTTGGCATAATAATTTTGCTGCTTTGCATCGTAAGTTGTTAAACCAAAGTAGGAATTTTGCCTGTGGTCTATGGCTGATAATTGCAATCCGATACTTTTATATTTTTTTTCTGGAAACACATACCCAATTTTCGCAAAGGCCTCATAACGTTCAGTGTTAATGCCTAAACCATATTTATTGGTACTGTTCTTATCAGTATTTGGATCAAATGTTACTTCTCCCCCGGTTCTTTTATCATTCAGATATTTTACTCCAAACTGTGCTAAAAAACCATTACCATTATCATACTTCCACCTGTTGATCAGGCTAAACTGGTTACCGGTAGGCAGGTCCCTGAATCCGTCTTTATTAAAATCCACACTCCTGTTGGTAATAAAGTCGTCATGCAACAATAAGCCCGTTGACCATTTCTTTCCTATTTTTTTTGACAAATTTAAATTCAGATCTGTTTTCCCAAAATCGTTTATATAAACATTGGCGAAAAGTTTTTCACTGTTCTCCGGCTTCTTTAATTCAACATTGATCTGACCTGCAATACTTTCATAACCGTTGGCAACAGATCCGATGCCTTTCGTAAGCTGAATAGATTCTACCCAGGGGCCTGCAATGGAATTTAATCCCAGAGGTGTTGCAATACCCCTGGGGCCGGGAAGATTTTCCACCGTAAGTTGAGTATAGTTGCCGGACAATCCCAACAATTGAATTTGTTTGGATCCTGTAACCGCATCATTATATGATACATCTACTGAAGGGTTGGTCTCAAAACTTTCACTCAGGTTACAACAGGCAGCTTTGAACAATTCTTTTTCTGTCATTATTTGAGTGCGGATAGGATTCAATGCAGAAAGATAAGTTGAACGTTGTTTGGAAATAACGGTTACTTCCCTTAATTGTTTATTGGCAGCTAATATTATTTTCATTTCATTATTATCAACAACATTTATAGTATCAGCTTTGTAACCGGTGTAACTGATAACCAGCCTCTTTACTTTACCATCGTTCTTTATAAAAAAGACACCGCTGCTGTCAGTAGATACACCACTTGTTGTACCCAGCCATATCACACTTGCACCCGATAATGGATTAAATACTCCTTTTTTATTACTTTCCAAAACAACCCCTTTTGTATAATGGCTATCTGATCTTGTATCAGGAATAAAAACAGTTGTGATATCTTTTTTTGCAAAAAGGCTGTCTGTCTCTGATATTATTGCATCAACTTCCTCTTCGGGCATCTTATCAATTTTTCGAAAAAGGCAACAATCGGGTAACGCGTTATAAACACGGTCCTTTGCTTTTTTATTTTCCAGGTCATGCCCAACAGCCACTATACGGTTTTCAATTTTGTCTAAAGAGATCTTTGAAGGATTGTATACAAGCGATAGCATTTTAGTGTCCTCATCCCAATAGGCTGATTTTACTCCTTTTACTTTTACGGCACCCTCAATCCGGTCTTTACATTGTATACAAACACCAAACACTTTAAATGTGATACTGCTGTCGGTTGAAACAGGTTTTAGATCCTGCGAGCGGGATGTATAGCCCGACAATACAAACAACAGTATTGTTATATATTTTATTGCTTTCATTAACTTAGAATTTATAGCGTATGAAGGCGGATGAAAATGATCTATCACCCGCCTACGCATCAATTAGTCTTTTTTTGTTTTATCTTTTACTACTGTCAGATCCATACCGCATTTAGGGCATTTACCCGTCTTATCATAAGTTTTATCTCCTTCACATTTCATGGGGCATGCATAAACAACAGCAGCTTTTGATTTTTCTTTCAGGTTCATACCGCATGAAGGGCATTTACCAGGTTTATCATAAGTTTTATCTCCTTCACATTTCATGGGGCATGCATAAACAACAGCAGCTTTTGATTTTTCTTTCAGGTTCATACCGCATGATGGGCATTTGCCCGGTTTATCATAAGTTTTATCTCCTTCACATTTCATGGGGCATGAATACGTTTTCATTCCTTCCATTTCCGAATGTTTTATTGTTGAGCTGGTCATGTCCATCCCGCATTTGGAACATTTACCAGTTTTATCACTGGTTACATCAGCGTGCATGGGGCAACTGTATTTTGCATGTTCCATGGAATGTTTTTTCATGTGTTGCTTAGTAGTATCCTGTGAAAAAGCAGCAATTGTAAAGATGGAAAAGGCTGCCATCATCAGCATTTTAAATGATTTCATTTTTTTAGTTTTATGTGAAATGAATAAATAAATGTATCAGGCATATAGAAATGCCAATATCCCGGCAAAATAAATTGCCGATAATTATAATAAGTAAATTCTATATCCGGAAAACGCAGTTGTGTATATAAGCGGCTAAACCATTTTGCCGGGGGGGCGGGTGATTTAGCGGGTTTTCATCTGTAATGAATGAAAAAAGAAGCGTTTGTATATTTAAAAAAGATGCAGGATTAGCAACTGTAATTAATTGTATGCGATATAAATACTGTTCTGTTGTTTTTTGTTCTGTATCATTTTTAAAAAACTTCTGTTCATCTTTACAACATCCATTATCTTTCTCATCTGTTTTTTCCATTCCACATTTGCCGCACTTCCCGGATTTATTATGACTCAAACCCCAGTCGGCCAACTTGCCCATACAATAATGTAAATGAAGCGTGGCACCAGTGGAAGCACTCATGTATAAAAAGGCTACTATGGCAATGAGAAACTTTTTCATTACTACAAAAGTATAAGATATTTTTTAATAAGTATAATATGAGTAGCTAAAAACAGGTTATATTAACATAAAGGAATAACATGTAGTAATTGGTATGATTTATGTCTTCATTTGATTGCGTCAAAATGTTTTGATAATCGAAATTTTTTTTAAAAACAGATATTTATATGCATTAAAATTCTTATTTACAAAGTCATATAAAACAATATCCTCTGTAATTGTTTTTTCTATTCTCCCTTTCAAATAAAGCATATTCGTAAAAAAAATTATAATTTTAAGGAAAATCAGATAAAATGAAAACCAGCTTATTTATTTGCAGTCTCTTCTGCATGTCATTCTCTGTTGCCCAAAATGTAGGTATTGGTGTTCCGCTTCCTTCGGAGAAACTGGAAGTAAGTGGGAATGTGAAAGCTACGAATGTTATTGCTACCAATTCATTTCAACTTACCAATGGAGCGGCTGCCGGGAAAGTGCTCACCAGTAATGCTTCGGGTGTTGGAAGTTGGGTTACGCCGGGAGGATCTTCGGGAAGTGCAATCAGTTCTACAACTTTTTTAGGTGGATTTGCCGGATCCAACCTTCCTTTACAAACATTGGGATGGGAGTTTTTCGGACCTTCAGCAACAATAACATTAAATGGTAACCAACGGGTTGTTATGAGTATGGTTGCAGGGTTGGGTAGGGCTTCGGCCGGAGCCGATTTTTTTACCTTGGATCTGGGGTATAAACTTCAACCAAGTGGGCCAATTGTTGCAGTCTCAGGAACGTTTAATATAGAGTATACACTAAATTTTCCGGCGGTACCTACAACCAACTCTTATTCTATGGTAAGTACCTTTAAGCCTGTAGCAGGAACTTATAAGATAGGTTGTGTTATTACTGGCCCAACAGCGAATTTCCTGAATAATAATAATAATGTAAACGGATATTACCAGATCATAAATGAATAAGCCTAAAGAACGGATTGAAATAATTAACAGGGTTTTTATCTAACATTATTACTGATATATTACTGTAAATTTTTTATAGAAAATAAATCGGCATAAAAAGTACACTAAAATAATTCAATTAGTCACTAATTAATTGAATACCTAATAGTAAATTACATTTATTGTTTACAATTATACATATGGTTTTTCTCTCTTTTAAATCTAATTATGATTAGGATATCTCTTATTGTAATCATTTGCCTACTGGCAATCAGCAGTTCCGGTCAATACAACTGGAAACTGGAAAAAGATAAGCACGGTATTAAAGTATATTCATCAGCGGTTCCGAATTCAGTTTTTAAAGCTGTAAAAGTGGAAGGGAATTTTACTGGTAGTTATTCTAAACTGATAACTATTCTTACGAATGTTTCTCAATTCAATAATTGGATATACCATTCAAAAAAAAGCAGTGTACTGCAACAGAATTCGACACTTGACTTTATTTATCATACAGAAACAGAAATGCCCTGGCCTTTGACCAACAGGGATGCTGTGATCCACTTAAAGATCAGTACAGACAGTCTTCCGAAACAGTTAATTATAACCGGTAAGAGTGAACCTGATCTTGTACCAATGACACCGGGGATAGTTAGAGTAAATCATTATGAAGCCAATTGGAAAGTAATACAGGTTTCAAATAAAACTTTACATATCAACTACCAGGTTGAAGTAGATCCCGAAGGCGATATTCCGGGTTGGGTAGCCAATATGT
Source organism: Ferruginibacter sp. (assembly GCA_031373525.1). Classification (GTDB taxonomy): domain Bacteria; phylum Bacteroidota; class Bacteroidia; order Chitinophagales; family Chitinophagaceae; genus Ferruginibacter. The sequence continues at coordinate 49,415 of JANMMS010000030.1, read as the reverse complement.
TTGTGGAAAAAGGCCCTTATGAAACATTTAGTAACCTGGCCAAAAAGCTAAGCGAGTAAGGATCAGGAGCTTTGAGATACTATTTATTATTCTTTTATATCATCCATTTTACAATTCCGGAACCATAAAAGTATTTTTATACCTTACTTCATATTTTAATAAATTCAACAATGAAAAAAATATTAATATTCATACTTGTTTGCAATCTTACTATTGCTAATGCACAGGTCATTTCATCTGCTCAGATAGATTCATTAGCAGAATTAACGCTCAAAACATTTGATGTTCCCGGTATTGCTGTAGCATTAGTAAAAGACGGTAAAATTATTCATGCAAAAGGATACGGGGTGCGATCTCTCAATAATAAACTTCCTGTTGACGAGAACACTTTGTTTGGTATTGCATCCAACAGTAAAGCATTTACTGCAGCTGCACTGGGTATGATGGTTGATGAGGGGAAATTAAAATGGGACGATAAAGTGATCGATCATATTCCAACATTCAGGATGTATGATCCATATGTAACAGATGCATTTACTGTCCGGGATCTGCTCACCCACCGCAGCGGACTGGGGCTTGGTGCAGGAGACCTGATGTTTTTTCCTGACGGGAATAAATTTACAAAAGAAGAAATGATCAGCAATATCCGTTACCTGAAACAAGTGTCGGGCTTCAGAACTCAATACGATTATGACAATAATATGTACATCGTTGCGGGAGAAGTATTGGCCCGTGTTTCAGGGATGAGCTGGGAGGATTTTATTGAGCAGAAGATAATGCAACCAATTGGATTTACAACCAGCAAGGCTTCCTGGGGAAGGGTACACAATAATCCGAATATCATTGATGCACATGTACCTTTTAATGGGAAAGTGCAGGCCATTGCACACGACTGGTCGGAGAATGCCAATGCAGCAGGAGGTATTATGAGCAATTTGACAGACCTTAGTAAATGGGTGATCCTTCAGATGAATAATGGTAAGTACGGAGAAGGGTTATCAAAAAAATTATTCAGTGAAGAGGTACATGATGAAATGTGGGCTCCGCAAACCATCATCCGAGTTGGTGGCCCGGGCCAATACAATACGCATTATGCCAGCTATGGGCTTGGTTGGTTCCTCAATGATGTAAAAGGGTATAAACAGGTTTCTCATACTGGAGGTCTACTCGGTACCGTTACACAGATAACCCTGCTTCCTGAATTACAACTTGGAATTATTGTATTAACCAACCAGCAAAGTGGTGCAGCTTTTACTGCAATTACTAATACTATAAAAGACAGTTATTTTGGCATTATAGGAAAAGACAGAGTAAAACAATACCATGATAATGTAGTAAAAGGCGAAACTGACGCAAAAAAAATAACAGATGGTATCTGGAAAGCCATTGATTCAACACAAAAAGTAAATAAGGTTAAACCAATTACCTCATTATTTACCGGCACCTATACCGATAAATGGTTTGGGGATGTATATATAACGGAAAAGGAAGGTAGCATTTGGTTTGGCTCCGAAAAATCGCCACGGCTTACAGGACAGATGCTTCCTTATAAAGGCAGTACTTGGATCGTTAAATGGAATGACCGAAGCTTTGACGCAGATGCATTTGTTATCTTCAGCCTGGACAGCGAAGGCAAAGCCTCCGGAATTACAATGAAAGCGATCTCACCATTGACTGATTTTAGTTTTGATTTCCATGACCTGGATCTGAAAAGAAAGTGATACATAAGATTTTAATTACAGACAAAAAATATTATCTTTAGCTAAGAGATAATTAGGATAGTAACGTTAATTCATTTTAATGAGATAAACACCAGATTGTATTGTGGTAATATTTTAATGGATTCTGTATGTGTGTAAATCATTTTTTATTAAGATATTTCCTGACAACATGCATTTTTATCATTTCGACAACTAATTTATTGAAAGGGCAATCGCCCGGTGGAATTTCAGCTAATAATAAAATGTGGTTAAGGTCTGATAATGGTGTTACTGCTACCGGCAGCACTGTTACTCAATGGCAGGAATTTTCGGGAGCCGGTGTTACCGGAAATTTTACGGTTCAGCCGCTGACCGGTACTGTAAATGTTCAAACCGGGCCTACACTGATCAATGCCGGTATTAATTTTAACCCTTACTTGAGTTTTGACGGGATAACTAATTCTTTGGCCAGTGTAAACAATTTTTTGGGAACAGCGTTGGTAAGCAACAGCAATGTTACCATCTTCCAGGTGATGAATTTAAAATCCGGGATTGTTTGGCTTAAATGGGAAACTGACCAGTTAGGTACAACAGCAAGGCTGGGGTTTGAAAATTCTGCGGGCAGGATCCGGTTTGATTTTCCTAAAGCTATTCCTGCAACAGCCGGTCAGAATATTGGGGTTACCAATGTGCTGGATAAACACTCACTGTCAACAGTATTCGCAGATGCAACATCGTCTGTTAACAGGTTAAACGGAACTAATGATAACACGATTCCAATTCCCGGCCCGGGTTCTTTTGGGGGACTGAGCACAAAAATTGTTATTGGTAATGAAAATCTTTTAAACCTTCCCTGTAAAATTGACCTTGCTGAAATTATCATATACGCTTCTACATTATCTGCTGCCGAAAGAAATAAAATTGAATCATACCTGGCTGTCAAATATGGGTTTACACTAAATCAGGCAGCAGTGAATAATAATAATTATGTTGCATCTAATACAACTGTTACCTGGGACAGGACACTTAACAGCAGTTATTCCAATGATATCACCGGTATTGGCCGGGATGATGCAACTGCTTTGATGCAGAAACAATCAAAATCAATTAACTCAACAGCCCTGGTAACTTTATACAACGGAACTTATCCTGGCGGAATATTTCCTTTACTGAATTCAGCCAATACAAACGCTTTTTCCAATGATCTGTCATTTATACTGGTTGGAGATAATGGAGGAGCTACTACAATAAACCAATGCGCATTTGATGGTACAGCACAACGGATGCAGAGAATTTGGAAAACAAGCAGCACCGGTGCTGTTTTTCCGCTGACAATTTCAGTTGATCAGGCCAGTGTACCTGCAACTGTTAAGAATATTATGGTTTCTGCGGATCCTGCTTTTCCCAGAGGGTCCACTACTTTATACCCACTTTCAATTACTGGAGGCAAACTGTATAGTTCTGTCACGCTCAACCAAAATGAGTATTTTACTTTTGCTACCGATACATTAAATGTGAACATGATCATAACTCAACCGGTCTGTACCAATCCCAATAGCGGTAATGTAACGACTACGGTTACCGGTGGAAATCCACTACTTTCTTTTTTATGGACTCCTTCAGGGCAGACCACTGCTAACCTGGTAAATGTTGGCGCAGGAAATTATACACTGACAATTTCACAAGGAATTTGCCAGGCAACACAACAGGTTGTAATAACTGCTCCGGTTACACCGGCTACCCCTGTTGTGAACGGGGTAATTGTATGCCCGGGCAATACTGCATTATTAAGTGTACAAAATCCACAGGCGGGTTTTACCTATAATTGGTTTAACGTTTTAACAGGAGGTGTTTCAATAGGTTCAGGTAATACATTTACCACACCGGTAGTTTCAGTGCCAACAACCTGGTACGTTGAAGCAGTGGATGGCAGCTGTACCACTGTGCGTGCAGCCGTTTTAGTTAGCGTTAATAATGTGATTGCCGCAGTTGTTATCGGAGTGGCTGTTTGCCAGGGAAGTACTGCAACACTTGCAGTACAAAACCCGGTTGCGGGAAATACCTATAACTGGTATAATGTAGCTAGCGGTGGCACCATATTAGGTTCTGGTGTTTCATATATTACACCTGCTAATACAACTGATGCAACGAATTATGTTGAAGTTGTCAATGGAGGCTGTTCCAGTGTCCGCAGCCGGGTTGATGTTACTGTGATCATTGTAAATTTACCGGTTGTAACGGGTGTGACTGCCTGCCAGGGAACTTCAGTAACTTTAACCATTCAAAATCCACAGGCTACGCATACACATAACTGGTATGATGTTGCTGCAGGTGGTACTTCATTGGGTTCAGATAACAGCTTCATAACTCCCGTCATTACCGGTAATGTTACTTTCTATGTTGAATCTCTTTTTAACGGGTGCAAAAGTATACGAATACCCGTTCCGGTAAGTTCATACCCGCCATTGGCAACTCCGGTAGTAGCCGCAACAAATATTACTGCCAGCACGATCACGTTCACCTGGCAAACGGTTTCAGGTGCTGCCGGTTACCAAGTTTCTGTAAATGGAGGAACTTATATTACACCATCTTCGGGAAGTTCAGGCACCACTCATATCGTTAGTGGTTTACAACCATCACAAACTACAACCATTGATGTTGTTGCACTGACTTCTGTATTAAGCTGCCCCAACAGCAACCCCGGAAATGCTACTGCAAAGACCGAACTGGGCGGTTTCTATGTTCCTTCTGCGTTTACACCAAATGATGATAATCTTAATGACATATTAAGGCCAATCCTTCCCAGCTCAGCCAGCCTCGATTATTTTAATGTTTACAATCGCTGGGGTGAAAAGATATTTTCAACAAAAATTATTGGAGAAGGATGGAACGGAAAACTTCGTGGTAAAGATCAGCCCGCAGGCATGTACGTATGGATATGCAGGTATTATTACGAGGGAAGTTTTTTTGACGAAAAAGGTAGTTTTTACCTGTTGCATTGATTCCCATTTATATATGTGGGAATTTATTTTTGGCAAAACATTTTCCTTTTCATTAAATTATTCTATACCAATTGCTAAATACTAAATGACCACTTTGCTGCATAAAATTTAGTAACTTTCATCAAAGTTTAGAATATGAATACTTCTGTGAATACTTTGAGAAAAACGTTTACGAATACTGATCATTTCCCGGTAGCCGGTTCCGATGAAGAAAGAAGTATTTTCAGAGAAATTCAACAACGTTTTACTCTGCAGTTTGAAAAAGTATTTCCGGATAAACTCGCTCCCCGCACCGTTGTAATTCTTCCTTCTCTTTCGCTGGATCATGATATACTATCTAAGATAAAAGGATATGTTCATTACGAAGAAAGAATGCTTTGCCTGCTTATGCTATTGCGAATGCCACTCACAAAGATCATTTATGTTACCAGTATTCCGGTAGCAGATAGTATCGTTGATTATTACCTGCACCTGTTGCCGGGTATTACCGGCCATCATGCAAGGCAAAGGCTAACGATGCTTAGTTGTTTTGATGGATGCGTTAAACCGCTTACGCAGAAAATTCTCGAGAGGCCACGGCTTATAAATAGAATGAAACAGCTCATTTCCGATGTTGATTCTACACACCTTACCTGTTATAATATTACCAGCCTGGAGAAAACACTGGCTGTGCATTTAGGCATTCCATTGTTTGGCACAGATCCCGATAAGTTTTATGAAGGTTCAAAATCCGGAGGAAGAAAAACATTCAGGGCCAGCGCTGTAAATTTACCGGAAGGATTTGAGGATCTGCATACAAAAGAAGATATTGTAAAAGCACTTGCAACACTTAAAAAAGACAATCCTGTTTTAAGAAAAGCTGTTATAAAAATGAATGACGGTTTTAGCGGAGATGGAAATGCTGTTTATACTTATCCGGTTATGCAGTTGCAGAATGATCTGGAAAGCAGTATCAAAGAAAGTTTATTGCAACAGGTTAAGCCGGTTTCAAAAGATGTAAGCGAAGAACTTTTCTTTGAAAAATTCTTTAGTATGGGCGGTATTGTAGAAGTCTTTCTCGAAGGGGAAGAAAAAATGTCACCTTCAGTACAATGTGTAATCGGCCCTTCAAAACAAGTTGAAATTGTAAGTACACATGATCAGTTACTTGGTGGTGATGATGGCCAGATATTTATTGGTGCGATCTTTCCAGCTAATAAATCATATAGTATTTCACTTGCAGCTCAGGGAAAAAAGATCGCTCAGGTGTTGGCAGAAAAAGGAGCGCTTGGCCGCTTTGCCATTGATTTTATTTCTGTTAAACAGGAAGACGGATCATGGGAACATTTTGCCATTGAAATAAACCTGCGCAAAGGAGGAACTACGCATCCTTTCCTTATGTTGCAATTTCTGACTGATGGTAAATACAATCCTGATACAGGGGAATACAGGACAGCAAGTGGCAATCAAAGATTTTACTTTGCATCAGATAATGTATTTAATGAAAAATATATTGGCCTCACTCCGGATGATCTCATGGATATAGCCATGTATCATGAGCTTATGTATGATGGTGCTGCACAGGAAGGAGTAATGTTTCATCTTGTAGGAGCGCTTTCCGAGTATGGTAAACTTGGGTTGGTCTGTGTTGGCAGTTCAGCGGAGATAGCTAAAGAATATTACGAAAAAACAATCCGAATATTGGATCACGAATGCAGTTAAATCATTCAGAAAACACATATTTAAATTATCATTTCTGGTATCCACAATTTATTTGTAAATTCAATTATCTCAATAACAGTATAAAACAACTTCTATGAGTATTAATAATGAAATACAAGATGATCAGCATGGCGAAATAGATGCCGATATCAGTGATGTTGAAAGGTCTTTACTCGATGAAAGCATTGAAAACAGTTTGTCAATGGATAATGAAAACTTAAAAAGATCAGCACTCGATAATACCGATGCAGAGGGCGTATTGCTTAATGAAGATAGCTCAGCTGATGATTATACCGGTGAAGACCTGGATATTCCGGGTGCTGAAATGGATGATGCCAATGAACTTATTGGCGAAGAAGATGAAGAAAATAATGGTTATAGCGAGGCGGATACTGAATAAATAGGTTGTCCTTGAGGAGTATGTTTTTTACTATCTAAATCTGAAAACGAAAAAAGAATAGCGCATCTTATTTATTCCTTTAAATTATATCCTTCAAATTTCTTATTAATCCTGCACCTATTCTTTACTGATAAAACAATAAAGGAGCTTAATTTAACTGCGCTTTGGCCAATGTTGATTAATTTACTTTTAACTTAAAATAATTATTTTATATTTCATTGTTATTATATCTAATAAAAATCATATTTTCACAATAATAAGATTCTTGTTCTACCAACCAAAACAAAGTATTGCCATTTAATTAAGTTGATTTTTTTAGATACTGTAAATCCTATAGAATATTGATTACTATATAAAGCCTTTTCAGAGGCTAATTAATTTCTATTAAATTAAAACTACGCTTATGAATATTAAGAAAATGCTGGTTTCTGTTTTTTTCAGTTTGTTTGTAATTTTTACAAACAGCCAGGCACAGCCTTTGATGACGAGCCATTTATTTTCTGATACAACGGCTGGTAAAACGATGACAAAGCCCGCGGGAATTCAGTTTAAGGCTTCGGGTTGGAAACAGTTTTGGTGGGGTAAGCATTGGCGTCCGGAATGGCTGATCCCTGTTACATTTAATTTGTTTGATATCGATACAACCGCCGGCGGACTAACACCTTTAAAAAGAGGAGGTGGCCATCAAACGAAATCACTTCGGATGAGCAGCAAAGATGGAAAGGAATATATCCTGCGAACTATTGATAAAGATCTTGATCTGTTGATCCCCGATGAACTAAAAGGCTCTTTCATTAACGATATTGTAAATGATCAGATTTCAACCGCACATCCTTATGGTCCATTGTCTATTGCAAGTTTAGCTGGAAGTATTGGTTGTTTACACACCAACCCGGTAATTGTATTTGTTCCTGATGAACCTAAGCTGGGTGAATTCAGAAGCACTTTTGCCAATAAGCTTTGCCTTTTTGAAGAAAGGCCTTCAGGCGATGGTTGGGAAAATACCTCACTGACCAATTATGCCACTGATGTTGTTAACACAGAAAAACTGTATGCAAAATTAATGGCTGATAATGACAGGCAGGTTAACCAAAAAGATTTTTTAAAAGTAAGATTTTTGGATATGATCGTCAATGATTGGGACAGGCACCCCGACCAGTGGGTGTGGACTGGTTATAAAAAGAATGGTAAAACATCTTTTACTCCTTTTGCAAGAGACAGGGACCAGGCATTCTCTAAAACAGATGGTGTATTTTTATTTTTCTTATCACGCCCATGGATGTTAAGGAGTGTAAGAAATCTGGATGCAAATATTAAAGATATAGCCGGCGTTAACCTGGCAGGAGTGAGTTTAGATAAAAACTTCACCAATGAACTTACTAAAGAAGATTGGCTTGCAACCATTAAATTAGTTCAACAATCACTTACTGATGCTGAAATTCACAAAAGCATCATGCTGATGCCTAAACCAATTTATGACAAGTCGGGAGCATTTTTGGAGAAAAGACTCAGGCAAAGAAGAGATAATATGAATGATTATGGCATGAGATACTATCGCATTATTAATAAACAAATAACGATTGCAGGGTCAGACAAAAAAGAAATTTATACCATCAATAAAATTGATAATAAAACTACCGAGATCACCATACAAAAATCAGGTAAGAATGAAACAGGAGGGGATACACTGTTTCACAGAAAATTTTCACGTGACCTGACAAAAGAGATCAATATTTATGGTATGGGAGAAGATGATAAGTTCGTTTATAAAGGGCAGGCAAAGAACAAGATCTTTCTGAGAACGCTTGGTGGTGATGGAAAAGATAATTTTTCAGATAACACAGTAAGGAATGGTTCTGGTAAAAGAACAAGGGTATATGATTCAAAAGACAATGGAGCCCCGGGAAAAAATAATTTCAGGCTTAAATCAACCAACGATACTTCATACACTAATTTCCGAAGGAGAACTTTTAAATATGATTGGTGGAAGCCAACTGTCATTCCAAATTATAACCCCGATGATGGTTTTATTCTGGGTGCAGCAATGACTTATAGAAAACAGGGATGGCATAAAACCCCTTATGCCTGGGAACAAACCATAGGAGCCACTATTTCTGCAGGTAATGGTTCTGTTGGCTTATATTATAAGGGACTTTTTAAACAGGTTTTTGGGAAGTGGGATCTTGATCTTACAGCAAATATTAAAGCACCTAATTTTGCTTTGAACTTTTACGGTTATGGAAATGAAACCCAATTATTCACAGTAGGAAATACTGTTATTCAAAAATCATTTTACATCGTTCGCTCTTCCGGTTTTTTAATCAATCCGTCTGCTAGTAGAGAATGGAAGAACAATTTGTTCAAAGCCGGACTTTTCTACCAAAAAGTAAGGATTCAATCTAATTCAAATAAATTCATTTCTACCGTATTTCCAGTGACTGACCCTATTTTTTCTGACAAGTATTTTACCGGCGCAAATGCTTCCTATACATTTAATAGTGTAGGCAAACAAAAAAATCCACAGTTTGGTTTTGCATTTCATCTTGGGGCAAGCTATACTGTAAATCTTAATAACACTAAAAGAGATTTTTTTAATTTTAATGGGTATGCTAAAACGTACTTACCTATTTTTAAAGGACTTGTCTTTGCACACAGAACAGGATTTGCTACAAATACAGGGGCAACAAAAACCGGGAATAATTATGAATTTTACCAGGCTAATGCCATTGGTGGTTCTGATAACCTGCGTGGCCACTGGCGGACGAGATTTACCGGGCAAACCAGTTTTTATCAAAATACAGAATTGCGATTACAACTTGCCAAGTTAAAAGGGTATTTCTTTATGGGTAAACTGGGTATATTTGGTTTCTTTGATGATGGCAGGGTTTGGGTTAAAAATGACCCTTCTGTCTTCCCCAGGACTTCTTCAGATAAAATACATATCGGTTACGGAGGTGGTATTTATTTTGTACCATTTAATATGCTTGCTTTAAATATATCGTACGGAGTATCAGATGAAGTAAATGTATTTGCTATTAGAACAGGTTTTTTCTTTTAATTTATAATTCTTAAAATAAAATTTGTGAAAATTAAAAAGTGTTTATTGGGAATCGTTTTGTTGTTTAGTATTTTTAATGTTACTGCACAAAACTGGGAGGTAGATGTGGTTAAAAGTATCAACCCTCTATATCCAACAAGTGGTTATTGGAAAACAACCAGTGCATCTGCCTACTATATTGGCGGTGCAGTTCCTTTGGCTTTTTTGATTGAAGGATTTATTAAAAAGGATCCTGTAATAAAGCGTAAATCGTATGAATTATTCAGTACTTTATTTATTGAATTGGTTGTATCGGAAGCATTAAAAATTGCTATAGACAGAAACCGGCCGGCACAGGATTATCCCCTTGTAATTTACCCATACCGGGAAGTAACCGGCAGGTCATTCCCCTCGGGACACACTTCTTTGGCATTCGCAACTGCAGCCAGTTTATCCATACAATGTAAAAAATGGTATGTTACCCTTCCTGCTTATGCCTGGGCAGCTAGTGTTGGCTACTCAAGAATGTACCTGGGTGTTCATTACCCAACGGATGTGTTGGCAGGAGCAGCTATTGGTGTAGGCAGTTCTTATCTGAGCCATTGGTTAAACAAAAAAATATTTCCAAGAGATAAAAAATCAATTCATAAGGCAGGTGCTTAAAAAATTAATGATTTATTGTTTTGCGGGCAAACTTTTTCATTCTTAATTTGTTTTTTATTTTAAACTAAAACAAAAAAAATTACAATGCCCTCAACAAAATCATTTGCAGCACAAAGTGCAACTAGTCCCCTGGCCCCATGGACCATTGACAGAAGAGACCCCAAGCCACATGATGTACAAATAGAAATATTGTATTGTGGTGTTTGCCATAGTGATCTTCACTTTGCCCGTAATGAATGGGGAATGAGCGTTTATCCAATAGTTCCGGGTCATGAAATAGTTGGCCGGGTTTCTGCCATTGGAGATCATGTAAAAAAATTCAAAGTTGGGGATCTTGCAGGTATTGGTTGCCTGGTAGACAGTTGCAGGGAATGCAATAATTGTAAAGATGGACAGGAACAATACTGCAGTACCGGAGCTGTGTTCTCATACAATGGTATGGAAAGAGACGGCAGCGGAATCACTTATGGCGGGTATAGCAAACAAATACTTTGTCACGAGGATTTTGTTTTGCACATTTCTGATAAACAACCGCTTGAAGCGATAGCTCCTTTGCTTTGTGCAGGGATCACAACCTATTCACCATTGCGTCACTGGAAAGTAGGTAAAGGACAAAAAGTTGGAATACTTGGATTGGGCGGACTTGGACACATGGCTGTTAAACTGGCCGTTTCCATGGGTGCAGAAGTCACCATGCTGAGCCATACAGCATCAAAAGCTGCAGATGCCAAACGTTTGGGTGCACATAAATTTGTATTAACAAGCGATGAAGAACAGGCGAAAACGGTAGCGAATTACTTTGATTTTATCCTGGATACCGTATCAGCAGAACATGATTATAATTTTTACCTGGGCATGCTCGCAACAAACGGTACGATGGTTTGTGTTGGTGCTCCGCCAACGGCTCCACCGGTTTCTGCATTTAACCTTATATTTCAAAGAAGAAGCCTGGCTGGTTCCTTAATAGGGGGCATACCGGAAACACAGGAAATGCTGGACTATTGTGCCAAACATAATATTGTGAGTGATGTGGAAGTGATAGCGATGAAAGATATCAACGAAGCTTATGAAAGAATGTTGAAAGGAGAGGTACGTTACAGGTTTGTAATTGATATGGCTACTTTGTAACAAATAGTACATTTTCAAATTCAATCTGAATTCACCAGGTTCTGTAATCGAAAGAAGCATAAAATAAATATCCAACTATAAACAAGTAGTTGGATTTTTTATTCTATATCCTGTTAAAAAGAGCAGGCCAATTGCTTCATAAATCCTTTATTTTTGTATCATGATTCAATTACTTCATAAAAGTATTGCATGTCAACACTAACGGTCAGTACCATTCAAACCAATCTTTTCTGGGAAAGTAAAACAGCAAACCTCAACATGCTGGAAGATAAGATCGGCGAACTATTTCAAAAAACAGAATTGGTTGTATTGCCTGAAATGTTCAATACCGGGTTTAGCATGAATGCTGCTAAACTGGCCGAAACAATGGAAGGAGAAACAGTGGCATGGATGAAAAAAATGAGTACCGAAAATCGTATCATATTAACAGGAAGCCTCATTATTGAAGAAGAAAATAAATATTATAACAGGCTTATCTGGATGATGCCAAATGGAGATTTTGGTTATTATGATAAACGACATCTCTTTGCTTATTCAGGGGAAGATAAAAGCTTCAGTAGTGGGAATAAACGATTGATCACTTCTGTAAAAGGATGGAAATTAAATATGCAGGTATGTTATGACCTGCGTTTTCCTGTTTGGGCCCGCCAATCTTCCATAAAAAATGAAAATACATTTTATGAATATGATGTGTTGGTTTATGTTGCCAACTGGCCCGATAGACGCAGTCATGCATGGAAAACATTGTTATGTGCCAGGGCTATAGAAAACCAATGCTATGTTATCGGGGTTAACCGTGTAGGGAATGACGGAAATGAAATCTATTACAGTGGTAATAGCCTCGTGATAGATCCACTGGGTGAAGTACTTTACCATATGGCAGATGAAGAAGATATTTTTACTATTACTTTACAACGGGAAAGGCTGGATGAGGTAAGAACTAAATTTCCATTTTTAAAAGATGCTGATGGGTTTGTGATCAATTCATAAATCATACATCATAAATCATACATCATAAATCATAAATCATACATCATAAATCATACATCATAAATCATACATCATACATCATACATCATACATCATACATCATACATCATACATTATACAGCGGTTTCACAAGGTATAACGTAACCATGAACTTACAGCGACTTGTCTTTATCATAAATTAAACCCTTAACCACCTGCATCTTCTTATCAAATCCTTTCAAAAGCGCTTCATAATTTGTTGGTATATAAATATCAGGACTAATGCCTGTACCTTTTATTGCAACATGTTGGTATTGTACGATCCTGAAAAGAGGTAATCGTACCCTTACTTTTGTATTTGGAAGGATGATATCGGGTATCATGATCCCGTTGTTTCCATACCAGCCACCACCGGTTTCTTCTCCAACGAGCGTAATACCGGGTTGCCCTTTTATTAAATTGCAAAACAAAGATGCAGCCGAAAAAGTAGGGCCGTTAGTAAGAACATAAACAGATCCATCATAGTGATTGTTTCTTTTTGGCTTGTATAATTTTCTCTCAAGATTTCCAATATGATACAAACCATCTTTCTTTTTTCGGGCAATAAAAAATAACTCAATATTATTAAAAAATTTACCTTTTATATATTTTGTATAAGGGCCAAGGGAACCTGCTTTTGAAAAAACAGTATCAGCTACTTTAAAGGGTCTGCGTGAAATATACCTTGTTAGTAAAGTAGATAATTCCACTTTACCACCTCCGTTACTACGGATATCCAGCACCAGGTTACTTATTTTATTTCTATTTAAATTTTTAAATGATTGCCTGAAAAAGTTTCTCAACTTCCCTTTATCAAAACTGTTGAGTGTCATAACTGCAAACTTTCTGCTACTGTCGATTTCCATCGAACGATATTGTAGTATATTTTTTACTTTTGGTAAATTTCGTTTTTCAGTTTTTGTAAGGCCGCCCTTTTTGGTTGAATCCTTAGGCGCTATATAAACAGGAAGCGAATCGGTCCTTTCATTTCCAACGCTATCAATGTGGTTAACAGTATAGACTTTACTAAGTCCATAAATATTCCGGTGAAAGTAAGGGAAATTGGCACTCAGTCTGATATAATTAATATTATTTGCGTACCCATCCTCCGGCAGATGATCAAACATTTTTTGTATCATATTATGATTAGAGATGCCATTAATTGCTGTTATTATTGTACCTCTTTTAAAAACACTGTCTTTTCTGTTCAGGTTACCGGTTACAGCCATAGTATCATTCCACACTTTTACAAATAATGGGAATGAAGGGAGCCTTTTATTTTCTGCCCATTTAGAATATGCCTTACTTATACTGACACTTGTATGGCCACAATGGATCTTGTCTATTAAAGGAGAAAGTACATGCCATACAAATTGTTGTTCATTCATGCTATCAGGGATCATAGCAAAGTATTTAGTAAAAAAATGATCCATGCTGTCTTTAGGTGTGAACCAGTATAAGGAAGGATGTTTTTCTTCAAGTATATTTTTTAGTACGATATAATCTTTCTGAAGCGATCGTTGAGAATAATTTTTAGAAGGCGCATAAGAGTTACTCACCGAACAGGAAAAAAAAATACAATTCAACAGTATAAAAATGAGAACAAAGATTTTATTCATATAGGGCTGTGGTAATGTTCCGTTGAAATTAATTATTATTGAGGCAAGAATATCAGTATGCCTGAAAAGTTTGTTACCTGTTTTCAAGTGGAAAAACGAAAAAGGCCGACTAAAAGTATCTTATTTATGGTTTGTAGCCACAGGAAGCAACATTTCAATATATTTATTTGACCATTCATAATTTTACCGGCCAACTAAATTAAAAAAGTATTAATTTTTCAATCAAATTTACCAAAATCATATTTCATGCTATTTAAAAAAGTTCTTTTATTCAAAGTTATTCTATTGAATATTCTTAATATACAAGCACAATCCTTTAAACCCTTATCATCTGATTCCTTGAAAAACATATCTCTTTCAGGCCTTAAATTCAGAAGTATCGGACCGGCGTTAACCAGCGGGCGTGTGGTTGATATAGCAGTGAATCCTGCAAATAAAGCAGAATACTATATTGCTTCAGGGCACGGTTCTCTTTGGAAGACCAGCAATAATGGCACAACTTTTACTCCCATATTTGACTCACAGGTCTCATATTCAATGGGAACAGTAAAGATCGATCCGGGAAATACGAATATTGTATGGGTAGGTACCGGCGAAAGTGATAACCAGAATAATGTTATTTATGGCGATGGTATATATAAAAGTGAGGATGCCGGTAAAAGCTGGAAAAATATGGGATTAAAGAACTCGGGCCATATCGGTGGTATTGTTATTGACCCCAACAATTCTAAAATTGTTTATGTTGCAGCATATGGTGATTTAAGAATAGAAGCTGGTGAACGCGGAGTTTATAAAACTACCGATGGCGGAACTACCTGGAAAAAAATATTGAATATAAGTAACTATACAGGTTGTTACGAATTACACATGGACCCAAGATATCCTGAGACATTATATACAGTTGCCCACCAACGTCAGCGTAACTTATATACCGGCATTCGGGGAGGTGCTGAAACTGCTATTTATAAAACAACAGACAGTGGAGCCACCTGGCAAAAAATAATGAAAGGCCTCCCAAAGGAAGATGTTGGCAGGATCGGCCTGGCAATATCACCAACAAATCCGGATATCATTTATTCAATGGTTGAGTCGAAGGATGAAAGTGGTGTTTATAGAAGTACTGACCGGGGCGCAAGCTGGATAAAACAAAGCAGCTATAATTCTTCCTATCCTTTTTACATGCAAAAAATATTTTGTGATCCGGTAAATGAGAATAAGGTTTACAGTATGGATGTTTTTAATAAAGTTTCAGTTGATGCAGGAAAGACATGGCAAAACCTGGGCGAAAAATACAAGCATGTAGATAATCATGTGCTTTGGATAGACCCTTCGAATACGAATCATTTATTATCAGGTTGTGATGGCGGTGTATATGAATCCTGGGACGGAGCACAAGCCTGGGCTTTTAAAGCAAACCTGCCTATTGCTGAAATTTATAAGGTATCAACTGATAATACTTACCCGTTTTATTATGTGTATGCCGGTACACAGGACAACAATAGTTTTGCAGGTCCTTCGCGTACAAAGAACAACGCAGGCATTGCCAACAGCGACTGGTTTATAACAACAGGCGGAGATGGTTTTGAATCACAGGTTGACTGGAAAGAAGGTAATTACGTTTATGCACAATCGCAGAATGGCGGCCTGGTAAGATTTGATAAGCGTACCGGGGAAGAACTGAATATCAAACCCGTTGAACTGAATGATTCAGCCTATCGTTTTGACTGGAGTTCACCATTACTTATATCAAAACACGATCATAAACGGCTTTATTTCGGCGCAAATAAATTATTTCGTACCAACGACCAGGGAAATTCCTGGGAAGAGATCAGCCCGGATCTTACCAGGGGAGTACCCAAAAAAATGCAAAAATTAATGAACCGGACCTGGAGTATAGATGAATTGGCATCAAAGGGATCCATGGCGCAAATCTCAGCAGTTGCTGAATCTCCATTGGATGATCATATTCTATTTGCAGGATCCGGAGACGGGCTTTTGTTTTATACTATTGATGCAGGAAAAAACTGGTCCAGATCAGGTTCATTACAGGGATTACCCGAATATGCAAGAGCAACTTCAATTGTTTTATCATCACATAATAAACTGGTTGCTTATGTAACATTCGAAAATATTAATGCAGGGAATTACAAACCATTTTTATTTAAAACGATCGATGGAGGAAAAACCTGGAATTCATTAAACAATAATCTTCCGGAGAAAGGGAGTACACATTCATTTGCTGAAGATCATGTTGATCCGAATCTCTTATTTGTAGGGACCCAATTTGGTATTTATTTCTCAAATAACGGTGGTAAAGAATGGATACAACTGAAATCAGGTATTCCGCCTGCAGCAATTACAGATATTGAGATACAACAAAGAGAAAATGACCTGGTGGTTTCAACTTTCGGAAGGGGAATTTACATTCTTGATGATTATACAGCATTGCGTAAACTGGGTACCGATAACCTGCAAAAACCTGCAGTCATTTTTCCTGTTAAAGATGCATTGATGTATATTCAATCAAGCCCGCTGGGCTATCCTGGCAAGGGATTCCAGGGCGATGGTTATTTTACAACGCCCAATCCTGAAGTCGGTGCAGTTATTACCTATCTTATTAAAGAGGAAAATAAAACACTGTCTCAAAAAAGAAGGGATGCAGAAAAAGAAAAACAGAAAAAAGGAGAAGATTTTGATATGCCAGTTATTGATTCTTTACGAAAAGAAACATTACAACCAGAGGCTTACCTGGTATTCACTATTACAGATGAAGAAAATAATATAGTTCGAAAATTAAAGAAAAATATCAGTAAAGGAGTGAACCGTGTGGTTTGGGATTTTCGTTATCCTTCACCGGAACCTGTTTCATTAGCTGCTCCGGATTTTAGTGTTCCATGGGCAAACGAAAATAAAGGCTACATGGCAGTTCCGGGTTCATATAAAGTTTCCCTTCACAAATTTGAGGATGGAAAATTCACTGAATTGGTGTCGCCACAATCTTTTAAATGTATTGCATTAAATAATGCAGAAGTAGCAGCTGCAGATAAACCGGCACTCAATACCTTTAATAAAAAAGTAGCAGAATTGCAGAGAACAGTTGCAGGTGCCAATGCTTTTAGAAGCGAATTGCAAAGTAAATTGGCATATTATAAAAAAGCGGCCATAGAATCATCTCAATTGCCATTGAATATATATGAAACAATATTGTCCATTGAAAATAAGCTGGAATTGATCAACCGGAATATAAATGGTGACCCTTTACGTGCTAAATATGAATCGGTAGCACCTACTTCTATCAGTAGCAGAATAAATGATATTTCAGGTAGTTTGTGGAGTTCAACATCGGCACCAACAACTACTTATTTACAATCATATGAAGTTGTTGCAGGAATGGTTACAAATATTTTAAACGATCTGAAAAAAGTAAACGAACAAGCCCGTGAACTGGAAAATATCATGGAAAAAAATAATACTCCATTTACACCCGGGAGGTTGCCTGTTTGGAAGAATTGATCATTGTTTTTTCCTGTTGCATCAATGTAGCCATGGCATGTAAAAAATTTTGCATGATCACTTGCAGTTGCTGATCTTTTTTTTCCATACTGACAATAATAGCGTTTAATAATTCTTTGTCAAGCATTTGCTGATCTTCTTTAACAATCATTGAGTTAATATTAGCAGGAGGGATCTTGTATTTTTCCTGGGGATCAGTGAGTAATTGTTCTATAGAAATATTCAATGCAATCGAGATCTCATCCAACTGGCCAACGGTAATATTTGTCAGATCATTTTCAATGTTACTAACTGCAGCTTCTGATATTTGCAAAGCAGCAGCCAGGTCTTTTTGTTTAATGTCTTTAATATTTCTCCATTTACGAATGTAACCCCCGATCTTAAATTTACAGGCGATACTGTTTTTGTTTCTTTTCATAATTGTACTGATTAAGGCATAAAATTATGGAATACATTATTTACAAAAAAGGTTTTTTGACATGAATGCAGGAAGAAAAAAAACCATTTTCATTGTACATATTCACCTGAATTCTGTTCTTTATTTTAACTGAATAAAATTAGCTTCTGACTGAATAATCATTATATAAAAATCAAGTTTTTAGAAAATAATTTATTGATTTTTACTCCTTCAAAATAGGATCTCATTCATTAAAGGAGTTATGATAAGAATATACTTTTTCCTTTACCTGATATACCTGGCGCCTTATTTTTCATTTGCGCAGGATGATATCCAAATGAGTATCCAGACCGAAGATGGAATATTTACCGTTTCACAAACTCCTCAAGGCAGGGATATGATCATTTGTAATATAAAAATCTGGAATGATATGGTTACAGGAACAAAATACATTTCCGATAATTTGTCAATTTCCCATGATTATAGGGCCTGTATTTATATTACCAATAAAAAACAAATGCATTGTAAAACAGGGATAGGATTTAGGTGCGGAATATTTGATTGTTTATGTGAAAGTAAATTCCCTGATACGATTGTTGATGCCGGAAACAGAACCTGCCGTGTTATCATTAAAAAAAACAGGGGAGGTACTATAACCATAATATTTTTAAATAAAGTAGACTGGATTAGCCTGCAAAACGATAATAAATTAAATAACGATCATGAAAACAAAAATGCTAACGTTTATTTTTCCAATAATGTTATTGGCAACTAACTTAACGATCTCCGCCCAGCAATTTACTGCAGGTGAACAGGTGATCATTAAAACGTCGCAGGTTATTATTGAGAATTATGTAATTGTAAAACTTTCAAAAGAAATTATTGATGAGTCTATGGCTAATAGGTTTGATGTATCGAACCCCTATACTTATTTGCAGGTTGTAATAGATGCTTTCGGAAAAAAAAGCCATATACTTTATCAAACAAACTTTTCAGGGAAGATTATATTCCTTTGCTATAGTAATAATGTTTCGGGTTTGTTCAATAAAAAAAATAAACCAATGTTTTTATTTACCCGCTGTTTAAATGCTGTAAATAAGAATATCTCACCGGTACAGATCACTGATGCAGTAATTGGGTGTATGATAGACCGGCTTAATTACTGTTTTGAAAACTAGCTCATATGATTCCAGCCTTGTGCTACAAGGTCATATGTATTGCCGGCGCGGGTAATGATTTTTTTTCCTTCTTCGGGTTCCGTTATATATCCTATGATACTGATAGCAGGGTTTGCCTTTATCTTTTCAAAATCAGATTGTGCAACCGTAAATAATAATTCATATTCTTCTCCACCACTTAAAGCACAGGCAGTAGGGTCCAGTTTTAATTTATAGGCAAATTCCTTCATTTCATCATTGAAAGGCAGTTTATCTTCATACAATACACAACCGGTATTACTTTGTTTGCAGATATGCAGTAATTCACTGCTAAGCCCGTCACTGACATCTATCATACTTGTAGGCAAGATCTCAGCTTCTGTAAAATATTCAATGATGTCTTTTCTTGCTTCGGGTTTTAGTAACCGGCCAACAATATAAGCTTGTCCTTCAAGATCGGGTTGTGCCCCGGTTTCTTCAAATATTTTTTTCTCCCTTTCCAGTAAGGTCAGCCCGAGAAACGCTCCACCAAGTTCTCCACTTATGCAGATAAGGTCTTTTATATTTGCAGTGTTTCTTTTTACAAAACTATCGGGCGCCACTTCACCAATAGCAGTTACACTAATTACAAAACCACGTTGTGAAGTACTTGTATCACCGCCAATAAGATCTACGCCATATTTTTCGCAGGCAGCATACACACCCTGGTAAAATTCATCCAGTGCTTCTACACTGAAACGGTTACTAAAAGCTATGCTCATTAATATTTGTGTTGGAATAGCATTCATGGCATATATATCACTGATATTAACAACAACTGATTTATATCCCAGGTGTTTCAAAGGCGTATAGGAAAGATCAAAGTGAATACCTTCCAGCAGCATATCCGTAGAAATAACTGTTTGTCTGCCAAAATGATCAATTACTGCAGCATCATCGCCTACAGCGAGTATGGTCGAAGCATTTTTATTTTCATTGTTTAGGGTCAGATGATCGATCAAGCCAAACTCCCCCAGAGAAGAAATTTCTGTACGCATATTTTCAGTCATTACTTTTTTTTATTTTCCAGATGAATTTTCCATTTTCCTAATAAAATTTCACGGAACCACCATAACTGTTCAAATCAACTTTTTCTGTTTTTTTAAATTTCCCTACATCTTTAATATGTTGGTTATAAGTAAAGTCCATAGTATTGCTATCGATGATCTTAACATCAGTATTCTGATAAGGGAAATCTTCAAACACTTCATAGTATTTTATTCCTTTGCTTATAAAGTCCGTTTTAGATGTTGGCCATCCTATTTGTTCTATCCTGAAATCAACGATCCTATCATATATCATTAATGAGGGAGATTCTTTTTGTTTATTTCTTTTACTCCCGGCTGTATATGTAACATAATTACATGCAACTATATTAAGAATAAATAAAAGAGTTAAAAGGATTTTAAAAAGAAATCTCGTCTAAAGATCATTTAACTCGTTCTAATTAAAAAGGGCCACCAATTACAATTTTTTGTAACTCATCATGAATTTTTCCATTGGTTGCAATGATATGAGGCTGATAAGGAGAATAATGGTCACCTTTAAAATCAGTAACCTTTCCTCCGGCTTCTTCAACCAACAGAAACCCTGCGGCACTGTCCCAGGCCTGTAAGTTATGTTCATAAAAACCATCAAAACGCCCGGCTGCCACCCAACACAGGTCGATAGCCGCACTCCCTAATCTACGTACCGGAACCCCTTTACGTATGAGTTTTTCAAAAACCTGTATAGGCCCGTTTGGCTCATCAAGATAAGTATATGGAAATCCAGTAACGAGGCAACTGCTTATCACAGATGTCTTTTGACTTACAGCTATTTTTTTATCATTTAAAGAAGCACCAAAACCTTTTTGGGCAAAATAGAATTCATTCATCAGGGGGTTATATACTGCTCCCAGGATCATTTGACCATTTTTTTCAAGAGCCACACTGACGCAGCAAAGAGGAATGCCGTTGGCAAAGTTTACGGTGCCGTCTATGGGGTCAATGATCCATTTGAATTCACTGTTCGTTTTTATTTCACCGGTTTCCTCACTTAGAATGAAATGATCTGGGTATTCTTTTTGTATCACATCAATAATGGCTTTTTCTGCTGCATGATCAGCTTCAGTAACCAGGTTGTTCATGCCTTCTTTATTGGCGATAGTGAATTCTCCATTAAAAAAATGCTGTAATTGTGCAGCGCCTGCCTGCACGGCTTTTATTAGGGTTGTTTTATACATTGCGCAAAGATAACGAGGAGAAGTGATACTGGATACTGGATACTGGATACTGGATACTGGATACTGGATACTGGATACTGGGAAAAATTCGGGTTAATAAAATTAGTATTATTTTTTAAATGATAGTTTAACCATATTCTAATTAGTAAATTTTGAAGGCTGCCATAAAAACTCGTATTTCGTAGATAAATAGCAACGATTGGATCTGTCTGTCATCATAGTGAATTTTAATGTAAAATACTTTCTGGAACAATGCCTGTGTTCTGTGATCAAAGCTAGTGCTGATATTGAAGCAGAAATATTTGTAGTCGATAATAATTCGACGGACGGCAGTAAGGATTACCTGGAAAACAAATTTCCACAGGTGATTTTCAAATGGAATAACTCTAATGAAGGTTTTGCAAAAGCAAACAATAGTATTATTAAAGAAGTTAAAGGAAGACAGGTTATTTTTTTAAATCCGGATACGATTATTCCGGAAGACTGTTTTAAAAAATGTATCGGCTTTTTTCACTTACATGAGGATTGTGGTGCCCTGGGTGTTAGAATGATTGACGGATCAGGAAAATATTTAAAGGAAAGTAAAAGATCTTTTCCATCTGCTTTAGCATCGTTTTTTAAATTGGCCGGGGTTGCAACTTTATTTCCTGAATCACAAACCTTTGCAAAATATTATGCTGGTCATTTAAGTGAGAAAGAAAACAATGAAGTTGATGTTTTGGCTGGAGCATTTATAATGTTAAGCAGACCTGTGCTGAATGAAACAAAAGGCTTCGACGAAGATTATTTTATGTATGGTGAAGACATAGATCTCTGTTACCGGATACAAAAAAAAGGGTATAAGAATTATTATTTTGCGGATACAACTATCATACATTTCAAAGGAGAAAGTACACAAAAAAATTCTTATGAATATATCCGCATATTCTATGCTGCCATGAAAATATTTGTAACCAAGCATTACAAAAAAAACAACCTGGCATTGTTGGTTTTAAAAATTTCTATCGGCTTTAGTAAACTGGTTGCTATGGTAGTATTATTTTTGAAAAGATCTCTGACTATTAATTATCGGTCAAAAAAGTCTTTACAAACCATCATCATAGCCGGTCAGGAACGATTTGACCAAATGATCCGTTTAGTAAAACACTCAACCATTCCGGTTGTTCTTAAAGGCAGGGTTGCTGTTGACAATACCGATCAGGGAATTGCAATTTCAACTATTGACAATTTGGAAAACTGTATCAAAGAAAATAATATTGATCTGTTGATCTTTTGCGAAGGAGTGCTCAGTTTTAAAGCAATTATTGATACAATGGAATCCATAGCAGTAAAAACTGATTTTTTATTTCATGCAGATAACAGCAGCAGTATTGTTGGCAGCAGCAATAAAAACAGGAAAGGTTTTTTTATTGCTAAGGACTGAGTTACCTGGCCAAAGACCTGATCCATTCCAGGATAACTTCTTTTTGAATTTCTTTAATTCCGGTTGCTCCTGTATATTGATCTTCTCTTGCATTTTCAAGTGATTGTTGCAATAAGAAATTATCCTGGCTGCAGGTGTAAAATATTTTTTTCTCCATTAAATATGTTGCCAGGTATTCCTGTTCTGTTTGACCAGGTGTTGGAATCAGGATGGCTTTGTGTTTAAGCGTAACCAGATCCATAACAGTTGAATAGCCGCATCTCGCAATTATATTTTCAGATTGTTGAATCAATTGATTTAAAGAGTCTGCAGGCAAATGATCATGAATGATAAGATTTTTATTCTCCGAATACAATGTATTACCGGTATCGGGTAACCCTCTTACCAATACAACAGTTCCTTCATAATTTTCAAGCTGAGCCATCAGCATATTTTCAAACAAGTTTCTTTGAGGTTCAGGTCCGGAAAGCAGAATCAGCAGATCGTATTTTATTTCAGTATGCATTATATGGAACCTTGATAAAACGCCAAGATACTTTACCGGAATTTTTGGAAATACTACCGGGTGAGATAGATCTCCTGCAAGATTTTGAACTCCGTTAGAATCCGGAATCCAACATTCAGCAAATTTATTGATGATATAATAGTGTATACGTTGCGCAATTTTGTTCAGCAGTTGATTTCCTGTTTGAATATAAAGCTGGTGAGTAACGTAAATGCATGGGGTTTTATCCAGGTGTAAGCCAAATCGGTTATCAGATATCACCGCATCAATTTTATACCTGGTTACCGCTTTTTTTAGCCATTTATGTTCAGTATAAATTGAAGCAATTACAGAAGGAATTTGCCTCATCATTTTCAGAAAAAAAAACATTTTGTTACGGCTGTAACTTATTTTATATCCTTTCAATCGTAAAATTACTATGGAGGGAAATTCATTTTGTAGTAATAGAGCTACAGGCCCATCAGCAGCTATTATTACA
This sequence comes from Ferruginibacter sp., assembly GCA_031373525.1. GTDB lineage: Bacteria > Bacteroidota > Bacteroidia > Chitinophagales > Chitinophagaceae > Ferruginibacter. Next base: position 25,421 of record JANMMS010000030.1, on the reverse strand, counting down.
TCAACATTGTGTTCTTTTAACATATTAATGATTGGAATACAACGGGTAGCATGTCCAAGTCCCCAATCAAGTGGTGCAACTAATATGCGAATCGGGCGATTTGATTTGTTAATGTTATCCACAATCATTAAAGATGTACAATAAATATTAGTGAAAATAGTTTAATTTGGTAATCTGAATCAATGAACAAATTTAAAAGAATATCGTTATTGTTTTTAATGGCCTTTGTTTTCTGTGTTGCCGGTTGTTCTTCTTCCAAAAAAGGACAGTGTGGTTGCCCTAATAAACAAGGGATGGTTGGATACAGATAATATTTAATTATTTGGATATTTATGAATAACTCGAACAGGGATCTACTGGTTTTATTCAAGCAGGAATTAATGACGCCACAGGCTATTGAGCAGGAGGTTGCATTGCTGCATGATTTACTTTTTTGGGTAGAGCGCCTGGATAATTTTGTAAAGGCACACGAACTGATCGATCTGAATAAATATAAAATAACCAATAAGGCTATCGATATCAAAAAAGTGATCCGCGGAAAAAAAGACCCCTCTTTTTTATTTCTTAATAATTTGAATTAAGTAAGCTTCTGCAACGCCTCTTTTAATTGTTTAAATACCGTTTCAATTTCTTCTTTTTTACAACAACCTACACTGATTCTATACCAGTTATTTTCTTTACCGGCCCCAAATGCACTAAACGGGACCAATGCAAGTTTTGCTTCTGTTAAGAGATATTCTGTTACATCAGTTTGTTCTTTTAAAATTAACCCCTCAATTGTTTTTTTACCAACCAGGTTGATCTGAACAGTTAAATATATAGCAGCTTGCGGAACAACTGCATCAACAGAAAATCCTTCATTTTTTAATTGCAGAAACCCTTCATAAATTTTTCTTAAACGGAAATCAACTTCCTTTTTAAACTCAACAAGGTATTGCTGAACTGCTTCATCCTGTATAAGGAATTTCGCAACAGCATGTTGTTCTGCCATGGGTGCCCAACTGCCAACATGGCTATTTAGCGAACGCATTTTTACAATAATTTCTTCCGGCCCCATTGACCAGCCAACCCTTACACCAGTAGAAGCAAATGCTTTGCTGATCCCATCAACAAAAATGGTATAGTCTTTCATTTGAGGCCGTAATGCTACCGGATTATAATGTTTGGTTTCACCAAAAGTTAGTGCCCAGTAGATTTGGTCAAACATCAGGTAGAGTTTTTTCTCTCCATCTTTTCTTTGTTCATTTTCTTTTATAACCAGATCACAAATAGCTGCCAGTTCTTCTTTATTAAATGTTGTTCCGGTTGGATTAAGAGGAGAACACAAAGCCAATAAGGTAGCTCCTTTTATATGTGGGGCTATTTGTGCAGCAGTTGGCATAAAATTATTTTCTTTTGTTGCTTCAATAACAACATGTACGCCTTCTGTAAAATGGATATAGTGATTGTTGTTCCAGCTTGGCACCGGGTATATTACTTTATCTCCTTTATCTATTATGGTTCTGTATAAAGCATATATAAGAGGCCTGCCCCCGTTTGAAATCAGTATTTCCTGTGGTGAATAATTTACACCCTGGTATTTTTCAATAAAACCTGAAACTGCTTTTCTCAGTACCAACTCCCCTTCAGCAGCAGGATAAGTTGTTTTTCCTTCTTTATATGCGTTAATGATCTCTTCCTCTAGTAATTTCGGAATGGGAAATTGCGAAGAATCAAAATCCCCAATGGTATAATTGAATATTTGTGAGCCGTTCCTGATCTTTTCTTTTATCGTTGCACCCAGGCGTACAATTTCTGAAGCGATCAAGGTTTCAGCAAGATGGCTGAGTTTAAGTTTACCCATATGACAAAAATGTATTTGAGCTGTTGGTTAATGGCAAAAGTAATTGTTAGGCTCAGGATAACAAAGAGTTGATTAAATTTTAATGTCTAGAGTCAAATCTTTTATAGCTTTACCTAAAAACATATCCTGTTATTCCAATTTGCTAACTTGATGCAAAGTCGAGTTATTTTTTCATCATACCCAATATCTTCCTTAAATGACATTAAAAAATGACAAAAAATACGCTTATTTAATTTATTTTATCAAAAAAAGGATACAAATAAGGCTATTTGATTACTGAATATTATATTTACTATACTAAAACTAACATTTACGCTGTATTGGTCAACTGTTTTTGGCTTAAATAATCAAGTTTTATCATGCTTAATTACCTTTGCTTCTATTTAAATTAAGTAAATAACTCATTATCAATAATAAGCTTAGTAAGCAATTATGTTCAATTTAATATTATTTGGTCCTCCGGGCAGCGGCAAGGGTACACAAAGTGAAAAGTTGATCGCTCGATACGGACTAAAGCATATCAGTACCGGCGATCTGCTTCGTTCAGAAATTGCACGCCATACCCCATTGGGGCAGGAAGCCAAAAATTTTATGGATAAAGGACAGCTTGTACCGGATGAAGTTGTTATTGGTATGATCAGTTCTGCATTAGATGAAAATCAACATGTAAGGGGTTTTTTATTTGATGGTTTTCCACGAACTGCAACCCAGGCTGAAGCACTCGACAAGCTATTAGATCTTAAAAAAGCTTCTATAGCTGTTATGCTTGCATTGGATGTTAGTGAAGAAGAGCTGATCAAACGACTGGAAAAACGGGGAGAGACCAGTGGCCGCAGCGATGACAATAACAATCATGTGATAAAAGCCAGAATTGCGGAATATCGAAATAAGACCGAGGCTGTTTCTGATTATTACAAACAATTTGATAAAGTTGTATTAATAAAAGGGGAAGGTTCCGTTACTGAGATACTTGAATCGTTATGTACAGAGATCGATAAAAGAATGGAAGAAAGAGCTAATGCAGGAAAATAGTGTTGCAAATAAACATTCCCGGTTATATACCATAACCATAAACTTCTAATAGAATATCATGCAGGAAGAGAAACTGGCATTTATTAAAAATGATCTTTTTTCTTTGCTGAAAAATATTACTGCCGAAAAAAATGCCAATTGGGGCAAAATGAATGCCCAACAAATGGTGGAGCATCTGGCTGCAATTTTTAATGTATCAATTGAAAAAATAAAATTCGATCTGGTAACCCACGAAGAACATTTACCAAAGTATAAAGAATTCCTCTTAAGCGATAAACAATTCAGGGAAAATACAAAAGCACCTGTTAATGTGATCGGTGAAGAACCATTGCCAATAAATTATAAAAATTACAATGAAGCGGTTTCAAAACTTCACGATGCAGTAGATCATTTCCTGGCCTATTTTAAAGAAGATCCGGAAAAGAAAACATTACACCCTGTATTTGGCCCGTTAAATTTTGATGAATGGGTGTTACTGCATTATAAGCATGTAACACATCACCTCAGGCAGTATGGGATGTAGAAAAAAAGCCAGGAATACACGAATGTTTTTTATTCGTGCATTCCTGGCATAATATTATTTTTTCACCAGTTTGATACTTTGTTTATAACTACCCTGTAAAACCTGGACCATATAAACACCTGGAATAAAACCACTACCAAACTTAAATTGTTTGTTGCTCTGTCCCATTGCTTCATATGCTTTTCGTCCCGTAATATCTCTTACTATAATGGTAACCTTGTCTTTATTGTTTCCTGTCAAAACCAATGTAAATGCAGTTGCAGTTGGATTAGGATAGACTTCAACTTTTAACAGATCAGTTTCGGAAATCTTACTTGTTTTGGTTTTTGTAAATGTACCGGCTATCGGTGGAGGTGGAGGTGCACAGCCTGTTGGACCTACCACGATTCCGTTCAACACTCCGATACATCCAAACGCATCTTTCACATATCCATCATAAGTACCTGCAGCAAGACCTAAGAAGATCGTACTTGCCTGATAAGTACTGCCATTCAAACTGTATGTGTATGGACCCGTTCCGCCTGTCCTAAACAGTTGTATCTTACCGTTAGCAATTATACAACTGCTGGCTGCTGTTGCTGCTGCCGTAACAATGATCGTATTTACATTAATCGTAACGTTCAGGCTTCCGGTACAATTCTTAGCATCCTTCACTGATATAGCATACGTGCTCGCTCCCAATCCGGTGAACGAATTGCTTGCCTGGTATAATCCGCCATTAATGCTGTACGTATATGGAGCTACTCCACCCGTTACATTAACCTGGATACTACCATTGTTTACACAACTGCTGGTATTTGTCTTAAATGCTGTTACGCTTAGTGCTGCTCCCTGGCCTACTGTTACAGGGGCTGATCCGATGCAACCATTGCCATCTTTCACATTTGCTGTGTAAGGGCCCGCTGCTAATCCCGGGAAGAAGTTACTTGCCTGGTATGCGCCTGCATTCAGGCTATACGTATAAGGCCCAACTCCGCCGGTCTTAAAGATCTGGATAGAACCATCTGCATTACAACTGCTCGATGCAATTGCAAATGGATTAGCTGCTACTGCGGCTATTGAACCAACTGTGATATTTTTTGCACTAACACATCCACCTGCATCTTTTATAAATCCTGAATAGGGACCTGCTGCCAACAAATTGAAAGTACCACTTGCCTGGAATGATCCCGGGGCTGGTGTCGGCATTCCTGTACCAGGCACCAATGCAAAAGTATATGGTATAACACCAGCATTACCATACAAAGTAACAGACCCTGTATTACCGCATGCACTGGAAGAACTTCCATTATTGGTTACAAATACCGCATATGCAAACTGAACGTGAATATTTGATATTGTTACACTGCCACATCCGCCTGCATCCGTAATCGTTACATTGTAAAAACCGTAATTCAATCCGGTAATTGATGATACATTTCCGGGGTTAGGAAAAACAGTAGTAGCCGGATTACCTGAACCTGTAATGCCTGTCCAGGCATAAGTATATGGAGGAACTCCTCCTGCAGGCGTTACCGTAATGCTGCCGTCCTGGAGGCCGCCGCTGCAACTGCTTAAATTAGTCTTAACAATTGAAGCGGTAAATGTTGCCGGAGTTCCCACATTTACAATAATATCCGTTGATACACAACCACCTGCTGTAACTGTAGCAACAATGGTATGGTTGCCAGCTGCAAGATTTGTAACAGTGAACGGATTGGTTGCGTACGCCTGGGGTGCACCTCCGTCAACAGTATAAGTGCCTGTTGCCCCTGAACCGTCGCCAGTAAGCGTAACCGTTGCTGTGCCATTGGTATTGCCAAAGCAGGTAACAGGAGTTGTTGTACCTGAGCCTGATACATTACAAACTACTCCTCCAATTGGAATTTGCCACATACCACGTCCATGGGTAGCAATTCTGAGCATTTGAGTTACCGGCTGTATCGCCATATCAAAGACAGCAACTATAGGTAAACCTGTTCCTAAAGGAATCCAGGAAACCCCTGCATCAGCAGATGTATATACGCCAATATCAGTGCCGGCAAATAAATTATTCGAGTTTGTCGGGTCAACAACAAATGCGTTTACCGGAACATTGGGAATGCCTGTTGCAGCAGCAGTCCAGGTTGGTGCTGCATTGTTGAGATTTATTGTTTTCCAAACATTTACAACGCCAAAAGCTGATAGAGTAACATAAGCTGTATTAACATTGTTTGGGTCAATAACCGTTCTTGCTATAAAATTATTTGGTACAACATTGCCAGCATCAAGATTAGTTAATGTAGCTGAACCGGTAGTAGTTCCAAAAAGACCACCGGTGGATTGCCCAACAATTCTGACATTATCATTTAGTGTAGAAATTCCGATAGCACTTATTGGATCTGTTAGATTTTGACTCACAGCCGTATGATTCAAACCTTTGTCGGCAGAACGATATAATATGTTCGCACCATAATATACAGTATTTGGAGTACCCGGTCCCTGTTCAATGGGTGCATAAAATAATACTGCACCACCACAAGCAATGCCGTTACCCGCTGAGCCATTACAACCACGGAATACCCAGTTGCCTTCAGTAGCAGATGCTGTTAAAGACACTGTTGCATAACCCTTCAAAGAGGTGTTATTAAAGTAAGTGTGATACATATCAACATTAATGTTATCAGTAGCTCCTTGATCAATCAATGAATAACCACCGTCACCGAAATCAGCCCTTGTCCATGTTCCATTTGGTTGATAAAAATTGGTGCCGTTATCCTGTGTACCTCCGATCGTAAAATTTGGATCAATCGGATGTACCGCAAGGCTCATGAATTGTGTAGCCCGGAAGGTACTGTTGTTTAATGAAGCCCAGGTAGCACCGGCATTCGTGGATTTATAAATCCCACCATCTGAACCGAAATATATTGTTGTTGCCAGCGAAGGAGCAACTGTAATAACATGTGAATCGGTATGTAACCCGCTTGCACTACTGGTAAAAGCGCTACCACCATTGGTAGAAATTGTAAATGTTGTAGTTGTTCCGGTACCGCCCAAATAAACCCGGTCTGCATTGGTTGGGTCAACCTCTATTGCGATGTCATAGAAACATTGCCCTCCACAAAAATTATTGTCTATTTGTTGAGTCCACGTGGCGCCACCATCAATGGATCGTTGAACCGTTCCTCCGTTAAATCCCGAAGCAGCATATACAGTAACTACCCCTCCACCGCTTCGGTGTAATGCAAGTTCAGTTCTGGAAGCATTAGTTCCAATGCCCGCAGTAAATGTGCGAACAAACGTTGGGATTGCGGCTAATGCATTCGTAGATAGGTATACGCCGCCTTCACCGGCACTAAATGAATCTCCAACAGTACAAAGTACCCTATCAGGATTACCCGGATCCATTACCATGTCAACAATGTTGCGGGTTTGTGCTGCTAAACCTGTTAAAGTCAATTGCGTAAAGGTCGGAGAAGCACTGAGTGCATTCGTTGACCGGAAAAGACCCCGATTAGCGAGTGAATTATTTGAAGCAGCACCAATTCCTCCGATACCGGAAGCAGATCCGGCAAAAATGATGTTTGGATCAGTAGGGTGCACCACAATTTTACTTACAGCACGTCCGGTAAAGACACTACCGCCGATAGGGCCGGTAATTGTTGGTGTTGCTGAATTGGCATTATCAATCCGGTAAATACCTGCACCAAAATAACTGTCTGCTGAAAAATTAGCTTCCCCCGTACCAACAAATATTGTGTTTGGTTGAGAAGCTGCAATTGCCACTGTATTAACTGCTAAACTCAAGGCATTGTCCAGAATTGGCACCCAAGTATTACCCCCGTTGAGCGACCGGTAAAGGCCTCCTTGTGCCGTTCCAACATACACAATATCTGGATCTGTGGGGTGCACAGCAATCGAAATCGTCCTTCCTGAAACCGCTAACTGCGGGCCACTTACAACCTGCCCATTGGGGATCGGGTTTGGCCCGATTTCTGTCCAGGCTGATAATATATTTCTATGATTATTATTAGCTCTAGAAGCTAAACGCATTTTCTGTTCTTCCATTTGCCTGATTGCTAGAATACGTTTAGAGGGGTCAAATGGTTTATTTTTTTCAATACCTCTTCTAAATCCTATTGCCTCTGAACGACGAGCCATGAATTCTTCTTTGTTCAACTTAAATTTGGCAAAGTCTGGTATATCGGGGTTGCTTTGTCCGAAACTTATTTGGGTAATACAAGCAAACAATAAAAGGAAAACAGTGCGACGTATGAATAATGAAGCACTAATTGAAGTTTTCAGCAAATTAGCTGTCGTTAAAAAGGGTTGATTTTTTTTCATTACAATAGTTTGATAGTAAATAAATAAGTTAATAACAAAAAGGCGGCTATGCAAAGTTTTTGCAATAAATTCAAAAGGATATAATAAATTCTACCTTAATTAATTATTGTGGAGAAGAGGAAGAAATATCAAATTTTTTCTAAGCAGGGTATTGGAAATGCATGGATTCTTTAACAAGCTAAATAAAATATTTGTAATGTAAAAATAATATTTATAATAACTAAGTTTTTTTTGGGGTTTTTTAAAAAAACAGAACTGCAAATTACTTAACCTTATTATCTGAGAGTGTGAAAAAGGTTTTCACAAACATTGTAATCCTAAACCGGGCAAATATGGGAACCACAATCAACGTTTAAGAATTATGCCAAAAATGATTTTCTTATTCTTGTATTCGTAGCAATAAAATATACATTCAAATAAGAGTTCAGTTAGCATTTCTGGCTTAAAAGTAAATATGAATAATAAATCTTCTTTTTCTTATCATTTCTTACCTTAGCCTCCCACAATAAAATACGATGCAAAAATTAGGTAATTATATCACCGGTAATTGGATAGAAGGAGACGGCGATGGACAGTTATTGTACAATGCTGTAACCGGAAAAGCCATTAGCAGCGCTACAACCAAAGGACTGGATTTTGAAGCCATACTGAATTACGCCAGGCAGAAAGGAAACCCTGCATTGCGTAAACTCACTTTCCAGGAAAGGGGAAGGATGTTACGTGCACTGGCCATTTATTTACTGGAAAAGAAAGATCAGTTTTATAATATCAGTTACCAATCGGGTGCAACTAAAATTGACAGCTGGATTGATATTGAAGGCGGTATCGGTAATTTGTTTTCCAATGCATCACTTCGCAGAAAATTACCCGATGAAACATTTTGCCTCGATGGTGATCCCATTAACCTCAGTAAACAAAATACATTCATGGGGCATCACATCCTGGTGCCAAAGGAAGGAGTAGCTGTTCATATAAATGCTTATAATTTCCCCGTATGGGGCATGCTGGAGAAAATTGCAGTCAACTTGCTGGCAGGTGTACCTGCAGTAGTAAAACCTGCAACGGTTACTTCTTATCTTACCGAGGCGGTAGTAAGAGAGATCATTGCTTCCAACATATTACCCGAAGGAGCTTTACAGCTCGTATGTGGAAGCGCCGGTAATATGCTCGACTTTGTTACTTCTCAGGATGTGGTTACGTTTACGGGTTCCGCATCTACCGGAATAAAATTAAGATCACATCCGGCAATATTAAATGAGAGTGTGCCATTCAATATGGAAGCAGATTCTTTGAACTGCATTGTATTGGGAGATGATGTTGCCCCCGGGAAACCTGAGTGGGAAATCTTTATTAAAGAAGTTAAAAAAGAAATGACCGTAAAGGCCGGGCAAAAATGTACCGCTATCCGACGCATATTTGTTCCTGAGAATAAAATGGAGGATGTGTGGAAAGCCATCGCTGTTGAATTGGATAAGACAGCAATCGGAAATCCTTTAAATGAAAAAGTAAGGATGGGATCCATGGCAGGCCTTACACAAAGAGATGAAGTAAGGGGACAGGTCCAGAAATTGCTCGCATCTTCTAAAATTATTTATGGATCCCTTGATAGTGTTTCTGTCATTGATGCAGATGCAAAAGAAGGCGCATTTTTAAGTCCGCTTTTATTGATCAATGAAAAACCATTTGCGTCAGAAGAATCACATAGTATTGAAGCTTTTGGTCCGGTAAGTACCATCATGCCTTATAAAAATATGGATGAAGCCATTTCATTAAGTAAAAAAGGAAAAGGAAGTCTTTGTTCATCAGTTGTTACAGCAGATCCGTTTATTGCAAAGCAATATGTTCTTGGTGCGGCTTCTCATCACGGCAGGATATTGGTTTTAAATAATGAATGTGCCAAAGAAAGTACCGGCCATGGTTCGCCATTGCCTTTATTGGTTCATGGAGGCCCGGGGCGTGCCGGTGGTGGTGAGGAAATGGGTGGACTTCGTGGTGTAAGGCATTATCTTCAGCGTACTGCCATTCAGGGTTCTCCAACTATGATTACTGCAATTAGCAATGTTTTTCAGGCTAACGCAAAAGGCAATACAGGAGGGATACATCCTTTTAAAAAATATTTTGAAGAATTAAACATTGGTGATCAGATCATTACAGCAAAAAGATTGATAACTTCAGCAGACATTGACAGCTTTGCTGCACTGAGTGGGGATCATTTTTATGCTCATTTAAAGGCCACCGATTTTGCCGGAACCATGTTTGAACAACAGGTGGCACATGGTTATTTTATTATGAGTGCGGCGGCGGGGTTATTTGTAGATAGTTATGAAAAAAATCCTGTTCTGTTGAATTACGGAATTGACGAACTTCGGTTCACCAAACCTGTTTACCCGGGTACATCGATCTATATCCGTTTCAGTTGCAAAGAAAAAATTGAACAGGAACTAAAAGAAAAAAATCCGGATGTGCCCATGGTACAGGGAGCAGATATACCAAAAGGAATTGTAAAATGGCTCGTGGAAATTTTTGATGAACTAGATGAAGCGGTCGGGGTTGGAACCATTCTTACAATGGTTGAAATGAAAAAAAGCTAAAAAATTAGTTTAGAAAATATTTATTATTATAAATTTCTTGCCCGTAGAGAGCTTAAGCTCCTCTCTTTTGTTCAAGACCCCGGATTATTTCGGGGGAGAGGGGTTGGGGTGAGGTTAAAATTCTTTTTATGCTAAAGGAAATTCAGGAAGGATTTGTAAAATCCGAAACACACCAGGGAATTACTACCATTGAATTTTTTCATCCGCAGAGTAATTCATTGCCGGGTAAGATACTCGAAGAACTTGCACAGGAGATACATTTTGCAGGAACCCATAAAGAAACCAAGGTCATCGTTTTAAAAAGCTCGGGCGAAAAAACTTTTTGTGCAGGAGCCTCCTTTGATGAATTGTTGCAAATAAAAACGGAATCGGAAGGCTTGAAATTTTTTAATGGATTTGCAAATATTATTAATGCCATGCGTAAATGTCCGAAGTTCATCATTGCCAGGATACAGGGTAAATGCGTTGGTGGCGGCGTTGGCCTTGCTGCTGCAGCCGATTATAGTATCGCCATGGTTAATGCAGATGTAAAATTAAGTGAGCTAGCTATTGGTATCGGTCCCTTTGTTGTTGGGCCTGCGGTGGAAAGAAAAATAGGCATTTCTGCTTTTACTACATTGGCCATGGATGCTACCATGTGGCGGAATAGTGATTGGGCAAAGAGAAAAGGCTTGTTCTCAGAGGTGCATGAAGATCTGGCAAATATGGATGAATCTATTCAAAGGCTTTCTCATCATTTGGCACATTCAAATCCCGAAGCAATGGCAGAGCTTAAAAAGATAGCCTGGAAAGGAACAGAACACTGGGATGTATTATTAAAAGAAAGGGCAGCGATCAGTGGAAAATTGATATTAAGTGAATTTTCAAGAAATGCTATTCAAAAATTTAAAGCAAAAGTTTAAACAAAGAATTCCTGGCAGCTTTGCTACGGGGTGAATGAAATGCCACAGGTTCGCAGATTAGATTTTTTGATTGTATTAAATCTGTGAAGCTGCCTATCGGCAGATAGGTCTGCGGCAATTTATTTTTTGCTTTTAGATATCTCGCAGCTTTCTTCGGGGTCATTCATTAATAAACCCAGCTAGCAGTGTTTACAGGAGTATCACTTTTACTATATAACAATTCTTGCCATTCATAATCGGATCTTACAGGCAGGGTTATTGTTAATGATTGTATATCCTGTTCTGCTGTTAACGTTATTGATCAAATACTAATCTTACCTTACAGGTAAAATTATTTTGAAAAAGACAATTATAGCAGTTGTTGTTATTATTGCATCGATATTGCTTGCGGTTTTCATTTATTGGCAGCAACACAAGAAAGGCATTATAAAAAGTACTATTGAAAATGCTGTCAGCAGAGGTACCGATAGTTTATACTTTATTCATTATGACAGTTCTTCCATTGATGAAGTGAACGGCAATGCATCGTTCTTTCATGTAGCATTGCAATCAGATTCTCTGCAAAAGCAATTGTTGCAATTCGACACAGCTTCTTCAGCCATTGTTTACCATATACTCATTGATGAGGTTACTATCAAGGGGGCCGATATTCCTGCTCTTATTTCTAATAATTATGTAAATGCAAAGTTGATCCGGATCATACACCCTGTTGTATATATTATCAGTTCCGGTAAAAAAGAAAAAAAATCATTCAGCAGTGAGGATAGCCTGGCAATTTATGAGAAACTGCTTGGTAAATTTAAATCCATTTACGCAGGCGAGATCATGATAGAAAAAGGCTTTGTAATTTTTTCTTACAAATCGAATGAGCCGCATATAGCGTTAAAGGATATATCGGTACTCTTAAATAATTTCAGGATCGATAGCTCACGGAATTATCAGAACATTCTCAGCTATTTCATTAAAGGCGTAGTAGCAAAAGTAAAAGAGATCAGTTTAAATGGAGCATTGAATCAAACAACTTTTACTGATGTGGAATACAATGCAACCCGTAGGTTTATCCGGCTTAAAAAATTTCAACAGAAAAATAATCAGCATCAGGTTGTATTCGATATCAATAATACATCCATCAATAATATCTCTACAGATTCTTTTATCCTTAATCAGCAGTTAAAGGCAGAAGAACTTATCAGCGGCGGAGGTATTTTAACCTTTTACAGAAAGCAAAGTAAAAAGGAAAATACTTATAAAGATGAAATAGAAATTGACAACAATTATTTCGATGAAGCATTACTGAATAATATAACTATTGGAAATACTAATATCCTGATCTATGACAGGGCAAAACCGAATGAAGCCCCTTTTATTTTAAAAAATATAAAATTCAAGGCCACGGATATTCAAAAATTATATTCCGGTACCAGCATAAGAAACCTGATCAGCAGAAGCAACTGGGCATTATCCGGTGATGGGTTTTCATTTATATCAGCAAACAAACGTTATAAAATGAATGTTGGCGCATTTGATATTAACAATGTGAATTCATCCATGCACATCAGCAGTTTTTCTGTGATACCACTGCTTACGGAAGAAGCTTTTTCAAAAAGCCTGCGATACCAGGATGATCTGTTTAAACTAAATTTTAAGAATATAGAATTAAAAGGCATTGATACTAAATTGTTGATCACCCAAAAAAGGCTTGAAGTTGAAACGGCCATACTGCAACCAGACATAAGGGCATTTAATGACAGAACTGTTGCACCCAACCCGGCAAGTAAAGTAGGGAAATATCCGCACCAGCTTTTACACAATATCAGTTATCCGTTAAACATTAAAAAAGTAGTCATTAAAAACGGATATGTAGCATATAAAGAAAGAGGTGCCATTTCGGGACAAACAGGTATCGTTTTTTTTAATAAGATCAACGGAACCATTGTAAACCTGACAAATAGTAAGGAAGAAATAAGTAAGAACAATCTATTGGTACTAAATGCCAGGGCTTTGTTTATGGGCGTGAGTGATTTAAAAACAACCTGGAAACTTCCACTAAATACTTCCAATGGTGCCTTTGAAGTTACCGGAGTTGGAGGTGGATTTGATGCTAAATCATTGAATAAAATTACCGAACCTTTAGGCATGCTTTCAATAAGAAATGGGCGGGTCGATCAAATCACATTTGAACTTACAGGAACAGATTTGATGGCTAAAGGTACATCTACACTTTTATACGAAGATTTAAAGATCGATCTTTTAAAAATGGATTCAACCGATACAAAGAAAAAAGGGCTTATGAGTTTTGTAGCTAATGTATTAATTAAAGATAAGAATCCCCAAAATGGTGAACTGAGAAAAAATGAGGTAAACCAGGAAAGAGATATTAATAAGTCATTCTTTTACCTGGTATGGAAAAGTATCTTTAAAGCAGCAAAGAAAACGGTTACCGGTAAGAATACGGATTAGCGTGTATTAAAATTATAAATAACCGATTGGTTATGTTATAATTTTGTTTATACGTGAGTTGATTTTTTTCTGAACAGGTTGTGATAAATTGAAATTCCATAAGCTTTAATTTTATCAACATTGCTAATAGCTGATTTGGCAACAGCAAACTCTGCTACGCCGCTCAAAGCCTTTTTTAGTATAGAGCCTGATTTTCCGGGTAATAATTTATTGGTTAGAACAGCTATGCCAACGCCTGCAACAGTTTTTAATATACTGCTCTGCAAACCCGGTGTATGTGTAAGCCTGTTAAAACCATCTTTAATTAGATTCATTGCTGTTAAACTATCACGGGTAGTTTTGTACTGTTCTACAAGTAACGCTTCCAGAAACTGCTTTCTTTTTTCCAGTACAATGATAGCTGCATCTAATTCAGTTTTGTTGTTGATCTTCATAAAATTTATTTAAGAAACTTTTGAATGATCATATTTGAGATGGGTTCTTTAAACCACTTCTTCCTCATGGAAATAAAAATAAACCCGGCGATAAGATAAAATCCTGCCAATACAAAAAAACCGTAAAAAGATCTGCCAAGATACTCGCCCAATAAAAGAGCGATACCAATATTTACAATAAAGATGAAAATAATAAAAACCAGCAAAACGATCATTTTGGAGAGAAATGTTGATAAAATATCGCTCGTTTTATCAACAGCTTTCAGTTTGTTGAGTTCAATGTTGGTTTCTGCATATTCTCGTGTTTTTATGAACAGGGATTCCAAATGGTCATGTATGCTATTTTCCATTTTTATATTTTATCGCCGTGATTATAACAGATTCGATCCGGTAAGATTATACAAAATTTCGTTTTGTCTCATTTGTATCCTTATGTCCGCTCCCTTTTGTTTTTTCCAGTATTTCATTAGCTTCACTTCTTATGTTATCATATTTTTGAGCGATCACTTCGCCCATTTCATTGATCTTTTCCCTTACAGTATCATTGATATCACTGGCTTTTTTCGAGATCTTTTTTCTTGTTTCAGATCCTTTATCCGGGGCAAATAGTATTCCTAAAACAGCACCCGCTGCCGCACCAAGCAAAACCGCTGCTAATAATTTATTTGATCTCATCTTTTTAAGTTTTAGTTGTTATTTAATAAATACTTATATAAACGTATATCCAAAATACTGCCAAAATGTTGATTCGGCCATAAATGACAATTTGCCGGCATTTCTTCATATAAAAAGAAATGAAACATGAAATATTATTGAAAAATTTTCCGCATATGGAAAACCAGAGGTAGTTATATAGAAAAATTGATAAAACTGAAACCTGGTTAAACGAAAGCTTACTTAGTAACAACCATTGATTCAGGGGAATAGATAAAGATGCAATGACTGAGCCTTTAATTTACGAGAAAACCCTTGAGTCCGTATTCAGGAGATTCCACGGCATACAGCACGGTATTTTCGGAAGGTTCGTTTTTATTTTCGTAACGGAATTTTTCTGTTATGTTGAGTTCATAACTTCTGAAATTCATTTCTTTTTCACTACAATATAAAAACTCATTCTTCTTAATAAAGTTATAGGTGTAACCACTGCTTTTTAATTCATTAAGCGCTTCAGTTAGTTTGGCTGTTTTTATAATAAATGTATTTAGCATATAGGATGTGATTTTAGAGTGTGTACGTTTTTAATATTCAGCAACATTTTTTTATTCCATTTCAACCGCAATATATTTTCTAAAATATTTATCAAGGCCGGTTAATGAAAGCATAAATAATATTTTTTCAAAAGGTTTGGATGATCATGGAATCATGAATTACAGTTATAGGCAAGTTATTAATTTTCTGAGTAATTTACAGATGTTTTTTCCACATTATTTTTCAGCATAAAATGAAGTTCTTTTCCGGCTGGTTTTACCGGGCGTTTTTAAAGATGAATCAATTGCCAAATAAACTGTAGTGGCCTCGTTCAACAATAAAAGGATTCGAATTTGCCTTACAGGATTTTCACAGCGGGGGTAATATTTAAATAAAACAATTCACATTAAATGGATAAGACAGCATCATTTATTTTCCCCTGCCGCCAAAAATTGCATCCCCCGGTTCTGCTTAAATGGATAAAATACCAGGATTCACCTATCTGCTATTTTCAATTTTTACAAATGTGCACAAGCAATAATTAATAGTAATATTTAAAAAGTCAAAAATCATTTCTATACCTGAAGTGGAAAAATACAGGGATAAAAATTTAGTAAAATGATTTTATCTCTGTTGATTTATTTAGAAATGTACATTAAATCCAACTATGGATAATTATAGATTTTAAAAAGTTCGAGCTTTTATCCGGGAATTTACTTTTAACAACCAATGGGTCTTTATTAATTTTTCTATTTAATAAATGAGTCAATTTATATACGCAATATATTGTTTCAAGCATTTGATTCGTACCAACAATACTTTCTATTTGTAAAAAATAAAATTCGCTGCATACTGTTTATTAATAATTAAGATCGTGCCTGTTATGTTTTAAATAGTTATTTAAAATGCTGCTGTTAGAAAAGGGTTGTTTTTATTGAAAGCAGTTAAGTGTAATAGCGTGTATAAGCTTTTTGCAGATAGAATGGTTCTTATTACACTTTTATTGCATCATTAATTATTATTGAAAAGATTATACCGATTATACACATTATTTAGTTCAATATTTTTTATGTCGGTATAATCCCATCTAATATTTACACGTAGTCCGTTGGGCTACTTAGTAAATAAAGATGGTATTAAATATTATCCTGGGGGGAAGATTAAAGACAATTTGCTGTTCTCCCCGGTGTTGTTTATATAAGAACCAATTCCCGGTTTTTATCTTTACTACAGAAAGGTCCGGCTCCAAAATGCACAAGCTTCACATGCTGATTTAGAATTTTCACTGTTTTTATTCTTTGTATTAAATAAATATTTTATATAAAATACCATTTATCCTTCTTTAAATCCGTTCATAAAATACAAATATTACCCCCACCTGGTAATAGAGATTGGTCAAAAGTCAATCCTGGTAAGGGTTTTAAAAATTATTTCGCTAATAAACAGTACCAATTACTGTTAGATACTTGGTACTATGTGTTGTATAGTACTAAATAATTTATATCTTTGTGTTGTCAATGTGATGAAGCACTCAAAAAGGGATTTAAAACAAAGACAAAACAATTTTTTAAAACATATAAATTTTTAATCATGAAATCTCAATTAACAAACTTATTTAACCAGATAAGTAAAACACAGGTAGAAAACCTTACAATGGAAGTAAAAGAAACTTTAGCGGTTGGGTACAATCCAAATCAAAGTAAAACATTCAGCGCAGCAGAATTGTGGAATATCCAGCGCCAACGTAAAAGTATTAACCAAAGAAGGCGTTTTGCTTAATAACATAGTCAATTAATAAACAAATAAACTTAAAGTAATGAAAGCTCAATCATCAAACCTATTCAACCAGGAAAGTAAAACACAGGCAGAAAACCTTACAATGGATGTAAAGGAACCAGGTTATAACAATAACCAATCCAAAACATTCAGCTCAGCAGAATTGTGGAATATCCAGCGCCAACGTAAAAGTATTAATCAAAGAAGGCGTTTTGCTTAATAGCACAGTCAATTAATAAACATATAAACATTAAGTCATGAAAGCACAATCAACAAACTTGTTCAACCAGGAAAGTAAAAATCAGGTAGAAAATCTTGTAATGGAAGTGAAAGAAACAGGTTCTATCCATAATACCGCCAAAACATTCAGTGCAGCAGCTTTGTGGAATATCCAACGCCAGCATAAAACCATAAATCAAAGAAGGCGTTTTGCATAAGGCAAAAAAATGTAGTATCCGGGGAGAAATTCAAACCGAAACATACTTGAATCTCCCGATCGCTAAATTTCAAATGGCACTACATAAAAAAAACCGCTGCAGATCTTACAACGGTTTTAAATTGATTTATTTTAATGATTTATTTTACAAGCTTCAGTTCATCGATGATATTCTTTGCACCTCCCAGCTTATCTACACACCAGAGTACATAACGTACATCAACACAAATGGTACGGTTTAGATCTTTATCAAAAGCAATTTTATGGCTTAACGCTTCATAATTGCCATCGAAAGCAAGACCGATCAAATTTCCGTTCCCATCAATTACCGGACTTCCGCTGTTACCGCCTGTTATGTCGTTGGTGGTAATAAATGCTACAACCAGATCATTACGGGTTTTATCAACATACTGGCCGAAATCTTTTTTCTTTAACAGCTCCACTTGCTTAGATGGAAGATCAAACTCATAATCACCTGCAACGTATTTTTCTAATATGCCTTTACTGGTGGTTACATAGTCGTAATGAACAGCATCTCTCGGATTATAACTTTTTACATTGCCATAACTAACACGCATACTGAAATTTGCATCGGGGTACATTTTCTTAACCGCATCCGGATTCATTTCCATGATACCTTTTAAATAACTGCGCCCCAGTTCATTGTTCTTATTATTAAAGACAGTGAACAAAGGAGCATATTTGTTATTGTAATTTTTCACAAAACTTGTGGCAAAATCAAAAGCCGGATCAGCCTGTAATGCATTTGCATCAGGATTGGCAATAAATGCAGCCCATTTTGTATCATTCAGGATCATGGTATTATCAAAAACATCTTTTGCCCATTTTTTATAAGTAGTTTCTTCATCAAGAGCTCCATAGGAACCCTTTAATTTTTCAAAGAAACCGATAGGATGTTGGCTCTTATCTATATCTGTGTAAAATGCCATGGCAACTGCCGCCAGGATCTTTTCATCACTTGGCCTGTTTGCAGCATCCAGGTATGTTTTATGTGCAGCATCTGCAGCATCCGTTGCTTTTTTTATATCCGCACTACTTGCACCAACTTTAACCATGGCAGCTTCAAGGCCCATTAAAGATGAGGCATAGGCAGCAAGCGGTGAGCCTAGTATTCCTTCACGCAAATGTTGACGATGCTTGCTGTAAGGTGTCCAGGCAGCATAGTTCTTTTCATATTCCGAAAAAATATTTTCATATTCGGGTTTACCTTTTGCCCAGGTAGTGAATTTTTGTTCATACTGTTGCTTCTGTTCGTATGTCTTGAATTTTTTCAACTGCTTGGTTTCGCCATCAAAGAATTTCCAGTAATTAGCAATGCCTGCATAATCTGAAGCAAGTTTTAATTTCACAGCAGGATCTTTGATCATTTGCTCATGCATGTATTTAAGGCGCATATCCCTTAAACCGACCAATGTAGGATTTTCTATATCATTCTTTAATTTGATACCATAGCTGTTTTCATAACGGTTTGTTCCTCCCGGGTATCCGTAGATCATGGCAAAATCGCCATCTTTTAGACCTTTAATGCTCACGGGTAAAAAATGTTTTGGAACCAAGGGTACATTTTCCTTACTGTATTCAGCGGGCTTGCCATCCTTGGTTGCATATACACGAAAGATCGAAAAATCTCCGGTATGCCTTGGCCACTCCCAGTTATCCGTATCACCTCCAAACTTACCAATGCTTTCCGGAGGAGCACCAACAAGGCGAATATCCCTGTAGGTCTTATATACATACATAATGTATTGATTGTCTTTGAACATACTGTATATCCTTCCCGTCATCCCATTTTCTTTGTCAACTACTTTATCAGTTATCCCCTTATATACTTCCTGTAATTTTTTTACCCTGTCGGCCCAGGCCAATCCTTTTAAACCTTCTTCAACTTCTTTGGTTACATCAACGATCCTGTCGAGGAACTGTACCGTAAGCTGGCTTTTAATTTCCTGGTCTTTATTAAAGGCATAAAAACCATCCTGCAGGTAATTGTGTTCAACAGAACTTGCACCTGCAATGGCAGCATACCCGCAATGGTGGTTGGTAAATATCAAACCCTGGTTACTCACGATCTCACCGGTACAACCACCTCCAAAAATGAGGATGGCATCCTTAATGGAAGATTTATTGATCGAATACAATTGTTCTTTGGTTAGTTTCAAACCTTTTTTTACCATGTCATTATAGACCTGCTGGCCTAAAAGCATTGGCAGCCACATTCCTTCATCGGCACTGGCTTTAAAAATGCTTGCCATTAATACAAGCGATAAGAATATTTTCTTCATATGATCATTTTTTTAGACGACAAACGTAGCCATTTTTTATTAATATAGATTGGAAATTTGACGACCGGATGGAATTTAACCCAATGGGAATAATAATAACGTAGGGGGAAGCATTTTAGATTTACAAAACCCCGGAACAAAAAATTGCCTGATTTTCATATTTTAAATCGAATTGCCTTTTATAATTTTTGGTTAGGCTTTAGATACACAATAATTTATATTTGCTTTCTTTTCTTACTAACAGACTTTTAAATGCCATATTTCGAAATTAAACTTCCTAAAGGTATAGCAAGGGCATTGAACCTTCCCATAAGTGATGCAAGGAGGCAGCAATTGAAAGTTTTGAAGAAATTGCTTAAAAAAGCAAGATTTACCCAGTTTGGTCAATTATATCGATTTGATGAGATCTTACTTAGCAGGCATCCCGGTAAACGGTTTCAGCAAATGGTTCCTTCATTTAATTACAGTAAGATATACAAAGACTGGTGGTATAAGACCCTGGAAGGCATTCCGGATGTTTGCTGGCCCGGTGTAATAAAATATTTCGCTTTGAGCAGTGGCACATCCGATTCTTCCAGTAAATATATTCCGGTTACAAAAGACCTCATCCGCAGCAACACCATTACAAGTTTCAGGCAATTACTCAGCCTGACCCGTTATGAGCATATTCCAAAAAGTTCTATCGGAAAAGGCTGGCTGATGTTGGGTGGTAGTACTCAATTGCAAAAGGGGCCAACTTATTATGCCGGAGACCTGAGCGGGATCCAGCAAAAAAACATTCCGTTCTGGTTTTTAGGCCTCGGTCTTTATAAACCCGGGAAAAAAATAGCCAAAGAAAAAGACTGGGCAAAAAAACTGGAAGAGGTCATTGAAAATGCCCCCAATTGGGATATAGGTTTTATTGTTGGCGTGCCGGCCTGGCTGCAGCTGTGTATTGAAAAGATCATTGAACGATATAATTTGAAGAATATTCATGAAATATGGCCGAATCTTGCTTTTTATGTTCATGGTGGCGTTGCCCTGGAACCATATAAAAAGGGGTTTGAAAAACTCATGGGCAAACCGATCACTTATATACAAACCTACCTGGCCAGTGAAGGTTTTTTAGCATTCCAGAACAGGCAGGAAACAGCTGGTATGCAACTGGCATTGAACAATAATATATTTTTTGAGTTTGTGCCTTTTGATGATAAGAACTTCGACAGTGAAGGAAATATGCACGAGGACCACGAAGCGTATATGATACATGAAATAGAAGAGAACAAAGATTATGCTATCCTGATCAGTACCAATGCAGGCGCCTGGCGTTATGCCATAGGCGACACCGTTAAGCTCGTTGATAAAGAAAGAAGTGAGATCATCATTACCGGCAGGACCAAACATTTTTTAAGCCTGGTGGGAGAACATCTCAGTGTGGATAATATGAATAAGGCCATTGAAATGGCTGCCGAAGAATTGAATATTTTTATACCTGAGTTTACAGTGGCAGGGGTGCCGCATGGTACTTTCTTTGCACATAGGTGGTATATTGCAACCGACGATAAAGTAAATGCCCCGGAACTTGCAAATGTGATAGATGAAAAACTGAAAATGCTGAATGATGATTATGAAGTAGAACGCAGGCATGCTTTAAAAGCGGTGGAAGTTGAAGTATTACCCGAAAAGATCTTTATGGATTTTATGAATGCCAAAGGAAAAGTGGGAGGGCAACATAAATTTCCCCGTGTATTGAAAGGAAAGATCCTGGAAGACTGGCAGGGTTTTTTAGAACAGGAAAAGATCAATTAAAAACCTCATTATTTTATAGCAAATAATACTGAATGACAGATGCCATAATTTCTGGAGTACTTTTAGGTCTTGCATTGATGTTTTCTGTTGGCCCTGTAATTTTTACAATAATCAAACTGCGTATTAATTATGGTCTTGCAAGCGCCTTTTATTTTATTGGCGGTGTATGGCTTAGTGATGTTTTTTGGGTAGTAACGGCCAATGCTTTTAGTGGTTTATTTGAAAGCCTTGTTACTTATAAAAAACCGATTGGTATTACTGGAGGCGTTTTTCTTATTGCATTAGGGTTTTATTATCTGTTCATTAAAAAATACCATACCAAAGAAGAATTGGATAACGGCGTTAAGATCGGCAATGCTACTCATGCAAAACTTTTCATAACAGGATTCCTGATTAACACATTAAACCCGGGAGTAATTGCGCTTTGGTTTGCAGCAGCAACGAAATCCTTGTCCAATACTTTTGACGAAAAGCTAACTATTTTTTCCATTTGCCTGTTATTGAATATGTCAGCAGATTTTCTGAAAATTCATCTTGCAGGAAAGCTTCGGAGAAAATTAACAGACAGGAATATTACCATTATCAATAAGATCTCAGGATCAATGTTTCTTTTTTTCGGGATCTTACTAATAGCAGGAGTAATATGGGCCACTTCTAAACATACATAAAATTTTCTGCATGATATACCGGGTATTTTTTTTACTTATCATTGTTTCATCTGTTGTTCATGCACAGCCTTCAGATTTTATCATACTGAAGAAAAAAGACAAAACGATACAGTCATTTTATGCCGGTACACAAATTGAATTTGTTACCACTTCGGGTGCATACAGGAATGCATTAATAAAACGCATTGTACATGATACGCTTTACCTGCAGGAATTCCTGGTACGCCGGATCCCGACACAACTGGGGTTTTATATTACAGATACTGCCGGAAGTTTCCGGTTTGCTTATCATTATAACCAGATAGCCAGT
The DNA here is from genome assembly GCA_031373525.1 of Ferruginibacter sp. GTDB lineage: Bacteria > Bacteroidota > Bacteroidia > Chitinophagales > Chitinophagaceae > Ferruginibacter. The sequence continues at coordinate 2,865 of JANMMS010000030.1, read as the reverse complement.
TTCGGAAAAAAACAAAAAGGATTTAATGTAAGTGGAAGTGGTGCTTCTCTGTTGGGAGGCGGTATATTACTTACTTTGGCCAATTTGGTTGTGTTACTGGTTGACCGGGATAAATTCAGTCCGGCTTTACTGGGCGCATCTGTAGGATTGGGTGCCATAGGGTATATTTTACTCAAAGCAGGAAATAAAGGAATCGTTATCGGGAAAAATAAATATAGCCTGAAGTATATTAAAGTGACAGACGAAAAAAAATAATTCTCTAAAAAATTAAATGACTTTATATACATGGTTGAGACAAAAACAAGCTGGTTGAAAAAAATATGGAAATTATTTTTTTGGTTATTTATTTTACAGTTTGTGTACATCATCTTTTGCAAATGGATCAATCCGCCCATTACAATTACACAGGCCGTTAGTCTTATCAAAGGAGATGGGTTACAAAGAGATTATGTTTCTTATGAAGAAATGAATAACAATTGCAAGCTGGCCGTTATGGCGGCAGAAGACCAGTTATTTCCGGACCATGATGGATTTGATATTAAGGCTATAAAAAAAGCGATCAAGTTTAATGAAAAACATCCAACACGAAGACGTGGTGCCAGTACCATCAGCCAGCAGGTTGCAAAAAATGTTTTTCTTTGGCAGGGTGGTGGTTTTTTCCGCAAAGGCCTGGAAGTTTATTTTACATTCATGATTGAAAAATTATGGAGTAAAAAACGGATCCTGGAAACTTATCTGAATGTGGCTGAAATGGGTGAGGGTATATTTGGTGTACAGGCTGCTGCCAAAGCATATTTCAATAAGGATGCGAAAAACCTGACAAGATCAGAAGCTGCTATGATCGCTTCCTGTTTACCTAATCCCAAAAAATTTACTGTAGTACCGCTGAGTCGTTATGTATCAAGAAGATCTTCATTGCTGGTTCGCCAGATGAATAACTTAGAGCAGGATCCTGATATAAGGGAATTACTGAAATGAGTTTTTACCGCAAAGGCGCAAAGACGCACAAAGTGTTGTTCATTATAGAATTGTTTTGGAACAAACGTACTTAAAAGTATTTTCTTCGTGTCTCTTTGCGCCTTAGCGCCTTTGCGGTAAAATAAACTGATTTACTGCGTCTATGCCTTTCTGCAACCTTTCTTCATAATTCCCGCTGATCTCAACCCACGGTACCGGTTGGTTGATCATGGTTTCTTTATAATAGTGGTATAATTTTTCTCTTATCTCCGGGTCAGGATATTCTCTCAGTTCATCTTTAACCCAGGGCAGGTCAGTGTTGCAAAGTAAATAAAGATCATATTGCCTGTTGGCGATCCGGGTAAGTATGCGGTTATCACATTTATTAAAAACAAATTCGCTCCAGACTTTTATTACCTGGAGATCGGTGTCAATGAAAAGAGGTTTAGGGTTTAGGGTTGAGGGTTGAGGATGATGCATTTTGTTGATGGTATCTTCTTCTCCTTTTATTTGTCCCTGGGCAATTGTATAGAGATCTTCGTATTTATAATTGGTGCCATGCTTTAATAAATATTCCCTGGCATACTCACGCACCCATTTGGTTTTATAATGTTCAGCCAGTTGAGTACATAAAGTGCTTTTGCCGGTTGACTCAGGCCCTATGATGACAATTTTTTTAAGCTGCATGTTGTTTTTCTCTTTTTATCCATTCAATTAAACCAAATACAGCCATTACCAGCAGTACAACATAATAAACACTGGTGAACACATAATGTTTTACAAAGTATAAAGGAACAGAAGCAATATTGGTAGCGATCCACCAGTACCAACTTTCCACTTTCTTTTTTGCCATCAGCCACATGCCGGTATAAGCAGTAGCGCTTGCAAATGCATCAGCCCAGGGAATAGCGCCGGGAGCAAAATTTTGTTTTAACCCTGTGAGTGCAAAAAATATGACAACATAAAAAATTCCAAAGAATAACAGGTGCTGTGTCCATTCTTTTTTGGAGGCGGATGTGATTGTTAATATGGTATGATGTTCTTTGTCTTTACGTGCCCATAACGCCCAGCCGTAGATGCTCATGACCGTATAATAAAAATTCACACTGGCTTCGCCCAGTAAACCACCTTTGAAACTCAGGTAAATGTAAAAGATGGTGTTAACCAGTCCGGTTGGATAAACTAATATATTTTCCTTGCGGCTGTACCACACGCTGATAATACCGGCGAATACGGCGATGTATTCAACCCAACCGGTTTCTTTCATGCCGGAGATGAATTCCTGAAGGATCTGTTCTGTTGTCATAATTAAGAACCTTCAATTTATGACATAAAATTAAAAGCAGGGAATGCCGTCACAGGTGTACGGCGCTGAATTGCCCGGGCCTTAAGGCCCGGGCAATTGATAAAATCCCAATAATGCTGGGCTTTAGCCCCATGCAGAAAACCGGAGAAATTGCAGGATCTTCGTAACATTCGCATGGAGAGACGTTGCTGAAAAAAAGATAGCGGATGAAGATAACAGCCATGGAAAAACAGAATACATGAATGTTACTACCACGGTACTTAGACATGCGAATCTACAATGTACAAATTCGCCTGTACCGGCCTCGTCCTTTAGCCGTTGTTGTACTGATGATGAATCTTATTTTTATTATCAAATTCAGACACAGTATGGAAGAATTATTACAGCATTCAGAATTTAAGAAGAAAATAAACCATAACCCTAGTTTTTTTGGTTAAACAAAAAAGACATTTTATATTTACTTACACTAGTGTCCTGTAAAACTATATAAAAGTTCTTTGAAATTCCTAATAGACGTGTATTTGAGCCGAAAAATAAACGGTGACGATTTGAAATGAATTCGTATTATTTCTGCTAAAATCAGGCATGAATAATGGAAAATA
>JANMMS010000038.1:0-3163 GCA_031373525.1 Ferruginibacter sp. | reverse complement strand
ATTTAATCTCTGTAAGTACTATAGGGCTTCATGATGGGCTTATCATAAGCGATAAAATAAAAGAAATTCTTGAAAAAAACAAGGTACATAATATTCAGTTTTTTAAGCTGGCTATTTATCAAAAATATTTTCAGGTCGGGGTTTATTGGTACATGCGATATTGTGGAACATCAAATCAACTTATTGATTATTCAAACTCTGAAATTTGGGAAGTCGAATATTCACTGAATAAAGTGAAAGAAAAGTACATAGTGGATTATGACGATTTTGTTGTTAAACAAAAGGAACTCTCTTACCCACGTTCCCTTCTTATTTTCAGCATAGTAATTGATAAAAAAGCAGATCAAAGTACTTTCGTATTGGGTAATATTGATGGAGGTTTAGGTTTTTTTATTTCTGAAGAATTAAAACATAAGTTAGAGCAAGCATGTTGTACAGGTATTATTTTTGCAGAGCCAAATGAAAAATATCCATAATTTAAAAAATCACTATTATTAATTGGCTTGATTGAAGGTAATGCCAGAGTATCAAACATTTAATACACCTCGAACATTGTTGAGAAGATGTAATTCGAAAGGGAATTGGTTAAAATTTTTGCAAATACTTCTACTAAAAAGAAGATTCAAAAGAAGATTTATACATTGCAAATTACTTCTTCTATTTGCTATTCAATTCCATATAATCAAAAACCAAATTACAAAAGGCATTCAATCCGGTTTTAAAAGCAGCATCATCTATAATAAACTCGGGGGTATGGTGAGGAGCGGCTGTTTTAGGATCCTTTCCTTTGGGTAAACCTCCGATAAAAAAATACAATCCCGGAACCTTTTGTGCATAAAAGGAAAAATCTTCAGAACCTGTTATAACAGGTATAATACTTACATTATCGGCACCGGCCGATTTTTGTAATGACGGAAGCATTTCTGACGTGAGTTTTTCATTATTAAAAGTTACAGGATAGTTAACAGAGTATGGTAATTCTACAACCGCAGTTGCACCAGCAGCCTCTGCTGTTTTCTCTGCTATCAGCTTTACACGGGTAAAAGCCAGTTTTTCATCTTCATCACTGAAAGTTCTGATCGTTCCCAACATCTCTACCTGCTCAGGTATAATATTATGTCGGTTGCCGCCGGTTATCGCACCAACAGTAACCACAGTTGGATTTTCTGTAAGATTCATATTTCTGCTTACGATGGTTTGAAGACTGTTAATGATCTGTGCAGACACAACAATAGGATCAATGGAATTCCATGGAGCAGATCCATGAGATGGCTTTCCTTTAACTGTTATTCTAAAATCACTGGCGCCGGCCATGGTCCCAGCCGGACGATAAGCGATTTTTCCAACTTCTAAACCTGCTCTCATATGCAGGCCGAAGATCACATCCACTTTTGGGTTATCCATTACGCCTTCTTTTATCATCAATTCAGCTCCGTATTCTTCCCCTTTGGGCGCGCCTTCTTCCGCAGGTTGAAAGATAAACTTCACTGTTCCCTTTAGATCTTTTTTCATACCTGCCAGAATCTCTGCTACACCCATTAATATTGCTACGTGCCCATCGTGCCCGCAAGCATGCATCACAGCAGTTTCTTTTCCGTTATAGTTTGTTTTAACATTTGATTTATAAGGTAAATTATTCCTTTCTAAAACAGGCAATGCGTCCATATCAGCTCTTAATGCGATAACAGGACCAGGTTTATCGCCTTTTAAAATACCTATCACGCCTGTTACAGCAACTCCGGTTTTAACTTCCATTCCCAGTGATTGCAAATGTTTGGAAATGATCGCTGCTGTTCTTGTTTCTCTGTTTGCAAGCTCGGGGGTTTGATGAAAGTCGTGCCGCCAATCGATAACTTTTTGTTCGATTTTATCAGCACTTGCATTAATGATCCCGCTGAAATTACTTTTTTGTGCATTAGTTATTTTACTACAAAACAGTAAAGCGATCAAGAAAGATTTATTCATAAAAAATTAATTTTGTCTGAAACCTAAACCGGGTTAAGTTATTTTATTTCCTGGTTCCATTCTATTTATTCAAAGTTAAAGTTATCGTATAAAATGTTACGAAATTCCGGGATCAACTTTCCTACTGACTGTCAACTGACACAAGAAAGGATCAGTGTTATAATTTTTATTTAAGATGACAGAATTACTACTTTGTATTTCTGATTAACCAATATCCAAACAGATGAAAATACAATGATCAATAAAACTGTAACCAGATTAAACTTAACAGTAAACTTTTCCATAACAGATGTTTTATATACCAGGAACAAATGAATGATGATAAAGATCAGTGGCAATGTTAATAACCCAAGATCAAATGTTTTACTGATTCTGCCCAGATCATTTGGATTCCTGAAATTCATTATTCCGGACAATAATTCAACATAAAAACTTGCAAATAAAAACGGGTACCAATTTTTATTTGAAGTTCGTTTCATCAAAAGAAATATAATAAAAGATTGTAACAATGTAATTAACGGGCCCACTGCACTGATTAAAGTATAATGCCAGTTTTGGATATAAGACATCTTAACCGGATAACATTTATTTAAAGTCATTACCATTTCATAGCCAAGTAATTCTCCCATTGTCCAATGTGAGAATTCATGAAATAAAAATGTAAAAACTACAGCCAGTAAAGTGTAAAGTGTATACTTTAATTGCATTTTTGGAAATAAACGGGATTCATTGAGTTTAAAAGTTACGACCTATTTTACATACCTATAGATAAATAATATAAACAGGATCGTAATTTGTCAGATAAAATACCGTCTGATGATCATTTGCCAAAAAATAACAGGCTGCCTTTATTAAAGCAGCCTGTTAATCTATACGAACTTGTTATTATTAACGCACCATAAATGATTTATTCATTCTAAAAGCGTAGTTGCCTATACGCAAAGTATATAAACCTGTTCCGATGTTCGCCGGCAAGATAAAATTATCGTCAATAAAATTCACCTGGCTGATTACTTCTCTCTGGAAAACCAATTGACCTACATTATTAAAAATCTGCGTCTGATAATGTCCCGGCCTCATATTGTTCAAGGTGTAATGAACATTACCACCCCGAACTATAGGAGAAGAATAAACAATAAAACCGTATGGTATTGGTTTAGTAGTAAATGATTCCTGGGCGCCATATGCAATACCTCCA
>JANMMS010000020.1:0-82448 GCA_031373525.1 Ferruginibacter sp. | reverse complement strand
TACTGCAGGAGGAACCTGGAGCAGTACCTTCCCGCTGATCGCATCAGTAAACGGAGCAGGGTTGGTAACTGCATTAACTGCAGGATCAACTGATATAACATATACAGTAAACAGCGGTTGTGGAAGCCCGGTATCTAATTTTCAATCATTAAATACAACATTATTTACAAGTTTGGCAGGAGTGGCAGGTGGGGCAGAGATTTGCACAAATGCAATTGTGCTGGCAGGTGGTACATCATTTGGAACTGGATCATGTAGCCTGATAGCCAAAGTTGTACCTTCAGGCACATCAGCGGTTTCTGGAAATATTAATACCTGTGTTAAGATTGACAATATTGTACGTACCTATCTGAATGTACCATATGTACAGCGTATCTATAATATTGAACCAGCAACCAATGCGGCTACAGCAACTGCAACGATTACTCTTTATTATACACAGGCTGAATTTGATGCCTATAACGCTGCCAGAGGAATATATCCATCTATTCCGGGAGGTCCTGGTGACGTAAGCGGGATAAACAATATACGATTAACTCAGTACCATGGAACTGGAACTTATCCGGGTAATTATAATGGAGGACCCAGTGAATTGATCGACCCGCTTGATGCCAATATTATTTGGGATGCAGGAACGAACAGGTGGGGAATAACTTTTAATGTAGTTGGCTTTAGCGGGTTCTATTTGTCATCAAAAGTTACCGTTCTTCCAGTGACATTGCTAAATTTCAGTGGCCGGAATAACGGAAATAATAACCTGCTGGAATGGTCAACAACCAGTGAACAAAACAGCAGTTATTTTGAACTTTTAAGAAGCACAGATGGAGTTAATTTTGTTAAAGCAGGAACAATAAACGCATCAGGAAACAGCAGCGTTACTAAAAGTTACAATTTCAACGATAATATTGCTGCACTGGGAAATAATATTTTCTATTACAAATTAAAGATGGTTGATATTACCGGAGTCTCAAAACTCAGTACTACCGTTAAAATAAGGTTGAATTCAAAAGGCTTTAATATGGAAGCAACTCCTAATCCATTTACTGATCTGATCAGGATAAATGTTGAAACTCAACTGCAGGAGAAAGCCAGTTTCAGCCTGAATGATATCAGCGGAAGAAGGATTCAACAAAAGGAATCACAATTGCTTAAGGGAAACAATGCTTTAGTTTTCAGCGACCTTAATAATATACCAGCTGGTGTGTATCTTTTAACTGTAACAACCAATTCTCAAAAGCACACAGTTAAAGTTGTTAAGCAATAAAAATATTTAAATTATAATTGAAATTAAAAATCCTCCGCCACTTAATGGCGGAGGTTTTTTATAAATAAATTTACCCAATAACCTCTATATTGCTTATATTTATTTTTGCATTATTTACTTTTTGACTCCTCTCAAGAATAACAGCTACCTTTTATGATTACTTAAGTAACCTGTCACAATCTTATAGTTTAGTGAATCAAAGAAATATAAGTCACGCATAAATGAAAACGATTATTTTAATATTGGTTTTGATGATTAGTAATATTTCTTTTGCAAAATCCTATTATATTTCCCCAACAGGCGATAATGGTAATTCAGGGGATAATATACTAACGCCCTGGGCTACTTGGGAAAGAATTTCTGCACCACGTTGGAGTAACTTGTTGCAACCTGGTGATATTGTGTTTATCAGAGGGGGGCTTTACCAAAGCCCTAATACATCTTTGCCGTTAGAAGTAGCAGCCTGTTATTGGCAGGATATTAATGGTACAGCAACTAGTTATATAACAATACAAAATTATCCCGGAGAGTTTCCTGTACTCGATTGTTCAAATGTTGGGATACCAATTTATACAGATCCATTTATTATCACTATGCGTAACTGCCATTATGTTCATGTAAAAGGATTGCATTTAAAAAATCTTCGTCAAATATGTTGTAATCAGGGCATTTCAAGGGGATTTGAGATTTATGGTTCTTCATTTTGTATATTTGAACAAATAGAGGTTGATCATATTGGAGGCAGTGGATTTGTATGTACTAATTCAAATGACATTCTTTATAAAAATTGCGATTCTCATCATAACGCTGACCAGGAAAGTATGGGAAGTGCAGGTGTTTATGGTGGAGCAGATGGATTTAATCAATCAAATACCAGTGGATTAAGATGTGTATATGATGGCTGCAGGGCATGGTTAAATTCTGATGATGGATGGGATAGTTTCTTATGTAATAGTGAAATAACATTCCGCAATTGTTGGGCTTTTTGGAATGGCTATTATGAATCAATGCCTGGAGGGGGATTTATATGTGGAGGAGATGGTTCTGGCTTTAAACTCGGACCTCCATTTGATAATAGTATTGCAACAACTACTACGAAATTTTTGAATAATTGTCTTGCTTTTGAAAACAGGTATGCTGGATTTAATCAAAATGGAATAGCCCCTACAGGCGAAAGTACCCTTTACCAAATATATAACTGTACTGCTTATAAGAACGGATCTGCAGATGGAGATTGTAATGGAAATCAGTTTTGGTATGCTTATGGTTTTGATTTTGGCTATGTGGGGATATCAGGTGCAAAGAACTTTAAATTTAAAAATAATATTTCATACGATAATTATTTACCAAAACCTTTTCCCGCTGTTCAAAACCCATTGGGGTCTAATTTTAGTTATTTTGGTGAAAATACAGGTAATGATCATAATACCTGGGATGGTCTTCAACAAACAGGAGGAGTATATAATAAGCAATGGGCTAATGGCACAAATGTTTCAGATGCTGATTTTATTAGCGTTTCTTCTGTAGGTATGGATGGGCCAAGACAAACAGATGGTAGTTTACCTAATCTTAATTTCTTACGTTTAAAAACAACTTCCGGTTTAGCAGATGCAGGTGTTTACGTTGGTTTACAATTTACAGGTATTGCACCTGACATTGGAGCATTTGAAATTGAAGCGGCTACAAAAGTAAATCTGAAAATGTACTTGCAGGGTTATTTTGATATTAGTAGTGGAAAAATGCAATCGGTTTTATTGAATCAGGGTGTTGGTACAAGCACAACAGAAACAGATATTATAACTGTAGAATTGCATCATTCATCTGATTATTCTACTGTTGCCAGTGCTAACAGTATTCTTAAAACTGATGGAACAGTATCAATTGGCTTTGTACCGGCTTTGTCAGATTCCTATTTTATTGCTGTTAAGCATAGAAATACTGTAGAAACATGGAGTGCAAATCCTGTAACAATAGGAAGTACAGCAATTACCTACGATTTTACCACAGCTTCAAATAAAGCTTACGGAAATAATATGTTTCTAATAGACAGTACATGGAAATTATTTACCGGTGATATGAATCAAGATGGATATATTGATTCAAATGATTTTGTTCAGTATGATACCGATGCAAATCTTGGAATTGTTGGTGAATATATAGTTACAGATTTAAATGGTGATGGATTTGTTGATGGAAATGATTTTCCAATATTTGATCTTAATAATCAAAATGGGATTTATTCAATTCATCCATAATTTAGCAAATAAAATTATACTATTAATAAAATATTATTCTTTAGTTTTTTAATAAAATATATTTTTTGTATTGTTTTTCCTGATTCTGTTACACTTGATTGTAAACCTGCGAATTGTTTAATAAATTATGGATTAAAGAATCAAATGTATTCCCCCTAAACAAATAAGAAAATCAACTGCTGACAGCATAAAAAAAATTACTTTTGCAGCCTTAAACAATTTATTATGAGTAAAGGCCCCGTTTCAAATTTTATCGAGCATCATTACCGGCATTTTAATTCAGCTGCTTTAATGGATGCAGCAAAGGGTTATGTAACACACTTAGATGAAGGAGGTAAAATGATGATCACACTTGCAGGTGCCATGAGTACTGCAGAACTTGGATTGAGCCTGGCAGAAATGATAAGACAGGATAAGGTTGCTATTATTAGTTGTACCGGGGCAAACCTGGAAGAAGATATCATGAATCTGGTAGCACACAGTCATTATAAAAGAGTGCCGAATTATCGTGACCTTAGCCCACAGGAAGAATGGGACTTGCTGGAAAACCACTACAATCGTGTAACGGATACCTGCATACCCGAGGAAGAAGCTTTTCGAAGGTTGCAGCAACATATTCATAAAATATGGAAAGATGCAGATGATAAAGGCGAAAGATATTTTCCTCACGAATACATGTATAAGATGTTACTGAGCGGTGTGTTGGAACAGTATTATGAGATCGATCCAAAGAATAGCTGGATGCTCGCAGCGGCAAAGAAAAATATCCCGATCGTTGTACCTGGTTGGGAAGACAGTACCATGGGGAATATTTTTGCTTCTTATATCATAAAAAATGAACTAAAGGCCGGCACAATGAAAAGCGGTATTGAATATATGGTTTGGCTGGCAGATTGGTATAGGAATAACTCGGGCGGAAAAGGGGTTGGTTTCTTTCAGATAGGAGGTGGTATTGCAGGTGATTTCCCAATCTGTGTGGTGCCGATGATGTACCAGGACCTGGAGTGGCACGATGTGCCTTTCTGGAGTTATTTTTGCCAGGTTTCTGATTCAACTACATCATATGGTTCTTATTCAGGGGCAGTGCCTAATGAAAAGATCACCTGGGGGAAATTAGATATCACAACTCCAAAATTTATTGTAGAAAGTGATGCTACCATTGTTGTGCCGTTGATTTTTGCCTGGGTGTTAGGGTGGTAGATTATTTAGGATATACAATGTTTGATGTATGATTTTAGTGAATTTTAAATCATACATCAAACATCTAACTTCATACATTTTTTTATCTTCTTGTTGCGCTTTCAGGTAAAGGAATATCTCTTTTCAGCATATCATTCCTGTTGGCTATTTCCCAGGCAGTATGAAAGATCATTCGTGCCCTTGTTTCAAATAAAGGCCAGTTGATCTTATCTATTGTGTCAGTGGGTTTGTGGTAATCTGATTTTAACATCCCATCATAGAAAAACAGGACCGGCACTCCTTTACGTGCAAAATTGTAATGATCACTGCGAAAGTATATCCTGTTGGGGTCATTGGGGTCATCAAATTTGTAATCAAGAACAAGTTTAGTGAATTTATTATTTACTCCTTCATTAATAACAGGCAAATCGCTGCTGAGTTTATCATGGCCAACTACATAAACATAATTCAACGTATCAGCTGTTTTTCTTTCTGTATCTATTCTGCCGATCATATCGGTATTCAAATCCACGCTGGTTTTTTCCAAAGGGTAAACCGGATTATCGCTGTAATATTCGCTTCCTAAAAGCCCCTTTTCTTCACCACTAACGGTCATAAATACTATTGTACGCCTGGGGCCTTTGCCTTTCTTTTTTGCCTTCATAAAAGCCTCTGCCATTTGAATTACTGCAACTGTTCCGCTGCCATCATCATCTGCGCCATAATAGATCTTGCCATCCCTTATTCCGAGATGATCATAATGCCCGGTCAGAAAAACATATTCATCTTTTTTATCTGTACCCTCTATAATTCCAATAACATTACTGGCATTAATGACCGTTCGCATTTCAACATAGTTATATGTTGTATTCATATTTATTTCAAATAAGCTGTTTTTTTCAAAGGGTACGCTTCTTTTCACTTTTTGAAATAAACTATCAGCATTGGTTCCTAAAATATTTTTTGCAACCACATGGCTTAGAATTGCATAGTTCAGCGATTTAATACCCGTATTTCTGGGATAATAAATATTTGTTGATTTACTGTTTTCAATAGAACGCTGGTCAAACTTTTCCTGGGCAGGATTAATGATAAAAACACCGGAAGCGCCTTTTCTTGCAGCAAGTGCCAGTTTTTTTGACAAGCCCGGGAAGGACCACGTGCTGCTCCTTTTGTTTCCGGATATTAAATAATTCCCATCGACTTTAGGTTCTCCTAAAAAAATAATTATCGTTTTACCTGTAACATCCAACGAAGCATAATCATTATAAGTACTGTCTTCGATCCCGTACCCGGCAAACACGATTTTATTGCTGGTGAAATATCCCGTTTCATTTGTATTGGCCGGACTGATATAATCAACACCATAAATAAGTTCTGATGTACCTGCTGCTAATTTACAATTTGAAATACTGTCTTTGTATAAAGGGTAAAACTGCTGATAACTTTTCATGCCATTTGCGGTTTTAAGCCCAATTGTCTTAAACTGGTTTTCTATATAGGCAGCAGCTTTTCGCTGGCCTTCTGTACCGGTTTCCCGGCCTTCCATAGAATCACTAGCGATTATGGTTAAGTGTTTTTTCAGATCATTCATGGTAATGAATGATGCGTATTTGGACGATTGATTACTTTGAGAATATAATTGAAAGGATAGAAGTAAAAAGGGGATCAGTGATAATTTTTTCATTGAATTTTTTTATTTTGAGCAAAATAATAAAACAAACGAAGCTTTGATATTCTTTTTTATAAACGGTGACTTGAATTGACCCGATTAATTAATTTTAGGATTTATTTAGTGAACTTTTTAGTGCATTTTTAAAAATATGTACCAAACAAGTGTGGGATGCTGAAATAATCGGAACACTTCCAATCCAGCTTTTTGTTAGCGTAAAAAATTGATAAAAAAATTCGTGTTGATTCTTTAAATCAGGATTATCTGCGTATTTTTCTTCAAACAGGAATTTTTTCAACACGGCCTTTATGACGACCTCCTTCAAAAGCAGTGTTCATGAAAACATCCAGCATTTTTTCTGCATCTCCATCTCTCACAAACCTGGCAGGTATACAAATGATATTGGCATTATTGTGTTTACGGGCCAGTTCAGCAAGTTCTTCTCCCCAGCAAATAGCCGCTCTTATACCCTGGTGTTTATTTGCTGCTATGGCAACTCCGTTTGCGCTGCCGCAAAGCAAAATGCCAAATGAAGCTCTCCCGTTTTCAACAGCCGAAGCAACGGGATGTGCAAAGTCGGGGTAATCAACCGAATCTTTATTGTAAGTACCAAAATCTTCAAAAACCATTTCTTCTCCTTCTAAAAAAGAGATAAGGTCTTCCTTGCAATCAAAACCTGCATGGTCGCAGCCTATGGCAATTGGTTTGGTTTTATCGAATGTATACATAATGGATAATTAATAATTGGTTAATGGATAATTGATAATTGGTTTTAGAGAATAAATCTGTATTACAAAATTAACGTATTCTCAATTCTCAATTATTTAATTATCCATTAAAAACTAGCTCCATTCTTTTTCTTCTTTGGCTTTTTGTTTGTCAACACGGGCACAAAGCAATACGCTTATTTCGTATAAAAAAAGTAAAGGGATAGCTACAATTGTCTGGCTGGTCCAATCAGGAGATGGAGTAATAATGGCAGCAACAACTAAAATGATAACAAAAGCATATTTTCTGTATGTTCTTAAAAATTTGGCAGAAATGATGCCGATCTTAGCCAAAACATAAGCGAGTATAGGCAATTCAAATGCAATTCCACAACCCAGGATGATACTATTTAGGGTATCAATATAATCATCCAGGGTTGGCATGTATTTATAAGCGCCAACGGAACCCAAAGTAAAATTTGCGAGGAAATTAAATGTAAAAGGTGCCAGCAGGAAATAACCAAAAGCAGCCCCGGTAAAAAAACAAAATGAAACCCAGAAAATACTTCCCCGTGCATATTTTATTTCTTTGGGTGAAAGTGCCGGTTTAATAAATTTCCAAAGTTCCCAAAAAAGGTAGGGGAATGCTATAATAATCCCTCCGATCATGGCAATGGATATGGCTGACATAAATGGCCCGCTGATAGTATTCCCCTGCAATGGAATATTTACCGGTGGCATACATAGAGAATTACCCAGGTGAAGAAAATGGCTTAACCTGCATAAGGCTGTATAAGTAACAAAGTTGGAATTTGCAGGTGCGTAAACAATTTTATCAAAAACCCAGTCTATATAAACAAAAACAGCAATAGCACCCAGCAACCATGCTATAACTGCCCTAACCAGGTGCCACCTCAATGCTTCCAAATGGTCTATAAAAGTCATTTCAGCATTTGCAGGAGTTTCGCCACTGCGAATGCGTCTAAAAAAGGATTTTCTGTCAGGTATTATTGAAGCCAAATTTTTATAAATTATTCAACAAAGTTAAAGTACTGATCTTACTTTACACAGATGTAATTCGTTTTGTATTTTGTCTGGTCTTAAAACGAACTAAAGCGATGGTATGCACCTGATTGTATTTTTGAAATAAAATAACAGAAAGGGATCAGATTTTTCCACATTCAAATATCTTATTAAAAAAGAGAAGCCCTTGTAGAAACAAGGGCCGTTTACCAAAACTAACTGCTTATGAGAAAAATTTGAATTATTTAAGTTGTGTTCTAACTATATATTGTCAAATTAGATGCCAAATGATTTTAATGTTGTTAAGAATATGATAATGCTATTCACTTATAAAATGTCTAATAACTTCTTTCTGTATAATAGACAAATAACTACCCAAATTGTTTAAAAAATAAAAAAAGCACCCTGTATTTATGAGTGCTTTAACAAATTTGGGGCTGACACTATTTCAAAAAGCCCTGGATCATATCCATCAATCCTCCACCGGCATTTTTTTGCTGCTGGGCTTGTGCGCCACCGGCCAATTTAGATACGATATCCATTAACCCGCCTCCGCCATTACTTTGTCCGTTTCCGCCAAACTGGCTGATCAGGTCCTGGAAATTAAATCCGGCATTTCCACTTGCCTGTTGTTCCCGGGCCACCTGGGTGCTTTGCCCGCCTGTAAGGGAGTTTAAAAGACCCTCTATAGAAAAACTGCTGTTGTTCGGGTCATTCGTTTTATTTATCAGATCACTGAGTACATTTGGGATAAGGTTGTTGGCAACATTGCTGGCTTGTGTACCTCCGAGGTTATATTTACTCATCAATTTACCTGAAAAATGGCCTACCATCATATTAACGATCGGGTTACTAAGCAGGTTATTACTGCCTTGCTGTTGCCCTCCTGAAAATAAAGATAAGATACTTTGGAGGCCGCCACCCGCTACCATATTTCGTAAACCTGAAGCTACTGTATTGGTTGCTTCTGCAATGACTGCATTGTTATTTTCATTTGGTACATCTGTATTATTAACAACACTTTCAGTTGCATTACCTTTTACCAGGTTAAATAATTCTTCTAACATAATTGTAGTTTTTTAGAAAGTGAATGTAATATTTAATTTTATTAATAAAGTGCGGTCAATAAATATTTGTTACCCCTGAGAAGTTAGCTTTTCAGCATTTTCTGCAAACTGCAGCGCTTCTATAAACTCCTGCACTTCTCCGTTTAATACGGCATCCAGATTATAAACAGTAAGCCCGATCCTATGATCGGTCACTCTTCCCTGGGGATAATTGTATGTGCGTATCTTGGCGCTTCTGTCGCCCGTACTTACCAGGCTTTTTCTTTTATGTGCTATAGCTTCCTCAGCCTTGCGTACTTCTTCATCGTATAATTTTGTCCGTAACATATCCATGGCTTTTTCCCTGTTGCCTAACTGGCTGCGTTCGGTTTGACAAACCACAACAATACCGGTTGGTTTATGTGTAAGGAAAACCTTGGTTTCCACTTTATTTACATTTTGTCCGCCGGCACCGCCACTGCGGGCCGTTTCCATTTTAACATCACTTTCTTTCAGTTCAAAATCCACTTCTTCAGCTTCGGGCATAACAGCAACTGTTGCTGCACTGGTATGAACCCGTCCGCTACTTTCGGTATCCGGTACCCGTTGCACCCGGTGTACGCCACTTTCAAATTTCAATGTACCATAAACATCATCCCCAACAACTTCCACCTGTACTTCTTTATAACCGCCCACTGTGCCTTCACTCTCACTCAATAAAGCAGTTTTCCATCCTTTTTTCTCGCAATATTTCAAATACATCCGCAACAGGTTTCCTGCAAACAATGAAGCTTCATCACCACCGGTGCCGGCCCTGATCTCAAGAATAGCATTCTTTTCATCATAAGGATCTTTGGGAATAAGCATATTGCGAAGTGCTTTTTCTGTATTTTCTTTTTTTTCTTCCAAAGCAGGCAATTCAATTTTTGCCATTTCCCTCATTTCTTCATCATCCGAGTTTAAAACTTCTTTATTAAATTCTATATCATTCAGCAGCTTAATATATTCATTGCGGGCAATCACTATTTTTTCAAGGCCACGGTATTCCTTGCTCATTGTGCTGTACCTTTTGTTATCACTCACCACTTCGGGGTTCGATAATGCTACGCCCAGGTCATCAAATTTTGCTTTAATTGCATCCAGTTTATCTAACATATTGTAATTTTATTTGTAACAAGCGGAAGTAACATTACTCATCATTGTTGTGTTATGTTAATTCCGATCTGATCGGGACTCACTTGTACGGCATACCATTGTTCAGCAAGCACCGGTCAAACGAGGGCGTCAGACCGGTACAAGTCGGCAAATTTAAAGCATATCAACCAATCATTTTGTATAGAAAATTCAAAGCAGATCAAATTTTCACGGGCAACGAAATTTTGGAGGGGAACCAGGTATTGATAACAGACCATAAAGGTCTTATTCTTGATATCATTGATGAAAGTGAAGCGGGGGATAGTATTGAGATTTTCAAAGGAATACTTACACCTGGCCTTATCAATTGTCATTGTCACCTCGAATTATCTCATATGAAGGGCCTGATTCCAAAACATTCAGGCCTGATTGATTTTGTTTTAAAAGTGGTGAACGAAAGGCATTTTGAAGAAGAAGAAATACTGGCAGCAATTGAAAATGCGGAAAATGAAATGTTACAGAACGGCATCGTAGCAGTAGGAGATATCTGTAACAATGCATTGACGATCGGGCAAAAGACCAGGGGAAATTTGTTGTATCATAATTTTATAGAAGTCAGCGGTTTTCCGCCTGCCGCTGCATCAATACGATTTCAAAGGGCAGTTGATCTTTATAATACATATGTTGCATCCTTGCCCAATAATTCAATAGTGCCGCATGCTCCTTATTCTGTATCTCCCGAAATGTTTGAACTGATCAATGATTTTCCCGGAAATAAAATACTTACCATTCATAACCAGGAAATACCGGATGAAAATAAATTTTTTGAAACAGGGGATGGAGATCTTTTAAGGATGTATGAAAATATGGGAATTGATATTTCTTTTTTCAAACCAACCGGAAGATCAAGCCTGCAAAGCTGGTTACCCTTTTTTACAAAAGAACAATCAATTATTGCAGTTCACAATGTCGCTACTTCAGCCTCAGATATCGAATTCATCAAACATCAAACATCAAACATCGAACTTCAAACTTATTTCTGCCTCTGCCCCAACGCCAACCTATACATCACAAATACATTACCTGATGTAAACACATTGATAAAGTATGGCAGTTCAATTGTATTAGGAACGGATAGCCTTGCATCCAATGATCAACTCAGTATTATGGCTGAGATAAACACGCTTAAAAAACATTTTCCATTATTGCAATTAGAAATGATTTTGCCATGGGCAACCATCAACGGAGCCAGAGCTTTGGGAATTGAAAGTATGTATGGAAGTTTTGAGAAGGGAAAGAAACCGGGAGTGGTTCTTATTAAGCAAAGTGAGGATGAGGAACTGCTGCAAGCAGAAAGAATTATTTAAATGTAAAATATTGAATGTAAAATATAAAAGTTGAAAATAAAAGGACTACAACTTTTACATTTAACATTTTACATTCAATATTTTAAATTTCCTTCTTCAGGAAAGCACTTCATGCAATACCTGCAATGTTTTCAGCTTTCCAAAATCATGAATATGCAAAGCATAATAATCCTGAAGTTTTAATAAAAGCGATCTTCTGGTTTGCTGGTTAAGCTTCAACTGATCCAGTTCAGCCGGCAGTCTAACTTTTAGTAATTCGGAAATAACAGATGCGGGTTCACCATAGATAAAATCCGGATGAGCAGGCTGCTCTGACAAAAAATCTCCTTCCCTCAGATCAAGATATAAATTTACCGGAGCTATATCCTTTACTTTACTGTTATTCATTCTGAAACCAAAAAAATCGGCCAGGTGCAATGAAAAAAATAAAGCAAAATTCGCAGCAATATTTTTTTCAGCAGCATCCAATTGTATAAATGCATCTTCACAAAAGTAAAAAAGGTTGCTGTTGGGTTCTGGTTGTTTTAATGTTTTATACAATAATTCAACCATGTATAAGGCTATGCTGTTTTTAATCACATCGCTTAGGATATCCTGATACAAAACGGCCCAATGGTATTCTTTTATGCGTTGCATGGATTTCTGTGCATTGTGATACACTTCCAATTCAAGAATTGCAGCAGGTTGAAACATAGCAGCTTTGTTACCGGATGGTTTGCTTGTTCTAACTGCGTTTACCAAATAGGTTTGCACTCCAAACAATTCGGTGTATATGGTAACAACCAGGCTGGTTTCGCCATATTTTACTGTTCGTAATACAATGCCTTTTGTTTTGTGTGTCAATCTAAGAAGGTTTAGAAGGGTTAGATAGAAATTAATTTACAAAACTAAACCTTCTAAACCCTAAACCCTAAACCCTAAACTCTAAACTAATTTATCTTTCTTTGCACAATAATTAATTAAGAAAGGATATTTACCTGGTTAGACCTCACCCCAACCCCTCTCCAAAAGAGAGGGGCAAGAACTCTTACCAGACAATATTAAAATAAACAATCAAATTCTTGTCCAAAAAATAATCTTTAAAAGAGAATTCAATACCAGTTATTATGTGGCAACGTTTAGGGAAATTTGTAATCAGTAAAAGGCTTGTTTTGTTGATTTTATTAGTAATAACCACTGGTATCATGGGTTATTATGCTTCTAAGATAAAACTCAGTTACGAATTTACTAAATCAATTCCCAATGACAACCCCCGTTACCAGGATTACCTGTCTTTTAAAAAAACTTTTGGTGACGACGGTAACCTGCTGGTGATCGGTGTTCAGTCAAAGGACTTGTTTACATTAAAGAATTTTTCATCGTATCAGCAACTTCAGCAAAAACTAAAACAGGTAAATTATGTAGAAGATATTCTTAGTATACCGGGTGCAGTTAGTTTGTTGAAAGATAGCGCTGCCGAAAAACTATCGGCTGTTAAAATATTTCCGGATGTATTAACCTCCCAGGCTCAACTGGATACAGCCACTGCCCGTTTTTTTAACCTTCCTTTTTACAGGTCTCTTTTATATAACAATGTTTCACATGCTTACCTGTTAGGGGTCAGGATAAATAAAGATGTACTTAATTCACCCAAGCGTACGAAAGTAGTAGCGGAAATAACAAAAGTTGTAAATGATTTTCAATCTGAAACCTATATTGAAACGTATCTAAGCGGACTGCCCCTTATCAGAACAGTCGTTGCAGACCGTATTCAAAGGGAAATGAAACTTTTCCTGTTTGGTTCACTGGCATTGAGTGTTTTGATATTGTTGCTTTTTTTCCGGTCGGTAAGCACTACTTTAATTTCATTGGCGGTGGTTATATTTGGTGTAATATGGACTGTTGGAATTACTTATCTCTGCGGATACAATATAACTTTACTAACGGCATTGATCCCATCGTTGGTCGTGGTCATTGGCATACCCAATTGTATTTATTTCATCAATAAATATCATTCCTCTTATTTACAGGATACCGAAACGACAGTATCAGAAAGGAAGACGAACGCCCTTGTTAATATGGTCAGCAAAATGGGGGTGATCACTTTATTCTGTAACCTTACAGCAGCCATAGGTTTTGCTGTATTTGCTTTAACAAAAAGTGCCATCTTAAAAGAATTTGGTGTTGTGGCAGGCATCAGTATAATGATCATTTTTATGATCTCATTTATATTATTACCTGCTGTATTAAGTTATTTGCCAGCACCTAAGCCTGCTGAGTTGAAATACCTGAAAAATAAATGGATCACGTTTTTTTTAACACAGGTTGAAATCTGGGCTTTTAGTCATAAAAAAACAGTGTTGGGTGTTACAACTCTTGTATTGCTAGTCTCATTTGCCGGAATATTTCGTTTAAAATCTGTTGGTCATATTGTAGATGATCTTCCCAAAACAGATAAGATATATACAGACCTGAAATTTTTTGAAAAGAATTTTAAAGGTGTTATGCCATTGGAAATTGTTGTAGATACAAAAAAACGAAATGGCCTCACAGGTATGCGAGCTTTGGCGGTGTATGAAAAAGTAGATTCACTGGCCATGTATATTAGTGCTCAAAAAGAAATGAACAGGCCATTATCTGTTGCCGAAGGATTGAAATTTGCCAAACAGGGGTTTTATGAAAATGATTCCGGGCAATATTTAATGCCAAATGCTTTTGATGGTTCTTTTGTAGGAGAATACCTGCGCCCGGGAAAAGGAGAAAATAACAGGAATAATAATTTTACAAAGATGCTAAGCTCTTTTGTTGACAGCAGTAAACAAAAAACCCGTATCAGCATCAGTATGGCAGATGTTGGAACAAAAGATTTGCCGGTAATTTTAGATGGGATACAAAAAAGAGCTAACGAACTTTTTGACAGTTCAAAATATAAAATAACCTTAACTGGCACCAGTATTACTTTCCTGGAAGGAAGCAGGTTTATCATTAACGGCCTGAAGGAAAGTATACTCTGGGCATTTTTATTAATTGCCCTTTGCATGTTATATCTTTTTAGATCTTTTCGGATATTGGTTTGCTCACTTATTCCTAATATTATTCCGCTGATCGTTACTGCCGGGATCATGGGATGGGCCGGAGTTCCTTTAAAACCATCTACAGTATTGATTTTCAGTGTTGCTTTGGGTATTGCGGTAGATATTACGATACGTTTTTTAGTTAATTATAAACAAGATCTTGACTTGTATAACAATAATGTAGAGGCTACTGTAAAAAGTACAGTACAACAAACAGGGCTAAGTATAGTTTATACATCTTTAGTGCTAACTGCAGGATTTATCATTTTTTGTGCCAGTAGTTTTGGAGGAACATTTGCATTGGGCTGGCTTACTTCGGTAACTTTATTTGTTGCAACTATTACAAATCTGATACTGCTGCCTGTTTTGCTTTTGCTAATACAAAAGAATAAAACCAAAAATATCATATAGCCTGATTTTTGCGGAAACGATGTGATCTTTTACCTGTTTTTAAGTGCAGCAATTCCGTAAAGAAAATTGTCTCAATTTTGATAATCTCCGATAATCTAATATATATTTGCCACATAAACTAATATGCATATGAGAAAAGTTATATTAACCTTTTTAGGTTTTATAGTATTTGTCCTGTCAACAACCGCACAGGAACGAACTGTAACAGGCAAGGTGCTGGATGAAAAACAGGCTCCTATTGAATCTGTTTCAGTATTTACCGATGCAAAGGGAACAATGACAGACAAGGATGGTAATTTCAGTATAACAATTCCCGCTTCTGTAAAAAGGCTAACCTTCAGCAATATAAATTTTGAACAACAAACATTGCTTATCCGTAATAATAATGTACAGGTAGTTTTAGTCTCTAAAGCAAATATACTTGAAAGTGTTATTGTTACTGGGTATGGCCGCATTAAAAAATCTGAATATAGTGGTGCAGTTGACAGGGTATCGAGGACAGCTACAAAAAACACACCCCTGGCTTCATTAGATCAGGGATTGCAGGGAAGGGTAGCAGGATTAACAGTGTTATCGTCCAGTGGACAGCCGGGAAGTGCGGCACAGGTAACTTTAAGAGGACTAACTTCAATTACCGGAGGTAGTACTCCATTATATGTAATAGATGGAATACCGGTAGAAGCTGGTGTGTTTCAGTCGTTAAATCCAAATGATATTGAATCTTATGATGTATTAAAGGATGCTTCTGCAACTTCTCTTTATGGTTCCAGGGGAGCTTCCGGTGTTATTGTTATAACAACCAGAAGAGGTACAGGTGGAAAAATGAAACTTTCCCTTTCTAGCCAGGCTGGATTTACACAGCCGCCGGTAAGTCAATATAAGATGATGAATGGCTCACAGTTATTAAAAGCTCAGGAAGACTACGGTTTGGCTATAAATGCCCAGGGAAATCTTGGTGCTTTATTATTTGGTTGGAATACTTCACCTAAAAATCCGGCTTATATTACTGCAACTCCGGCACAACAGGCTCGTTTAAATGTTATCAGGGACAGCGTTTCAAGTATCAATAGCAATTGGGATAATATATTTTTCAGACAGGGTTCTTTTGTGAGACAGGATGTTACTTTAACCGGAGGAACCGGTAAAACCAAAGTTTATTCAAACTTTAGTTATTATAAAGAAGAAGGGATCACAACAAGAACAGATCTGAAAAGATATAGCTGGAGAAATAATGCAGATTACAGCGATAACAAATTGTCGATTCAGTTCTCCAGCACAATAGGTTATACAAAACGTAATTTCCAGGAAAGCACCACGTCCAATAGTCTAAGGAATCCTTTCTTAGCCAGCAGATTGACTCCGTCTACAGTTCGTTTGTGGAAAGCAGGTTTTGAAAATTCAAATGATTATTTAAACGGAATTGCGACAGGTATAGGTAATCAGTTTGCCGGTGCAAACCTGGTGCAGGCTAATGAATTCAATAAAAATTATAATGACCAGATAAAGGTATTGGCTTCAAATAATATCAATTATAAGATTACTGAAGATCTTGCTGCAAGTGTTTTATTAGGTATTGATTACCGCCAGACTCAGGGAACTTTTTATTCTGATCCAAGAATATTCTATAATACTTCCAGCACAGATGTGCGAACAAAATCAGGATCAATTACCGAGAGTTTAGACAGGTTTGCTCAATACCAGGTTCGAGGTGGATTGACTTACAACAAAACAATTAAAGACAAACATGAAATTGAAGTGAACGGTTATGCTGAATTAATACATCAATATAACAAATTTTATAATGCCCAGGGATTTGGAGTAGATTACAGAAGGCCAAATACAATTGGTGCTATAACTCCCGGCACTGTACAAAACTTACTTATTGCAAACGTATCCGGAAGCAGGTCAGAAAAAGCAATTGTTTCTCAGATTGCTACAATAAGATATTCTTTTGCAAAAAAATATATTATTAATGCATCTTACAGGCATGATGGTTCTTCTCAGTTACCTGATGAGAACAGGTTCAAAAACTTCTTTTCTGTAGGAGCTGTTTGGGATGCCGGTAAAGAAAGTTTCATAAAAAATATTAAATTCATTAATTCTTTACGCTTGAGGGGAAGTTATGGTTCTTCTGCAAATGCCGATAATTTTCCATTCGGTGATTTTGGTTATCTGAGATCATTTAATCTGGGAACAGATGGAGGTGGAAATCAGACAGAATTCATTAATAATGTTGGTAATCCTAATGCAGATTGGGAATATACATATCAAACAAATATCGGTCTTGATTTTGAAGTTATTTCCAGTCGTTTGTATGGTAGTGTTGATATATATAACAAAAAGACAAACTCAGCATACGCTAACCGATTGGTTTCTCAAACAACCGGAATTGGGAGTACATCTTCAAATGCTGCAACAATAATAAATAGAGGTGTAGAAATGAAGCTGAATTATGACCTGATCAGAAAAAAGGACGTTCGCGTAACAATCTACGGAAATACATCTTATAATAAAAATGAAGTAACAGACCTGGGAGGAATATCAGAATTCCAGTTAGGAACAAGCCTGATTTCTGTGGGTAAACCATTGGGTTCGCATTGGGAAGTTGGCTGGGCAGGTGTAGAGCCCGCAACAGGAAAACCATTGTATTATGACAAGTACGGAAATATTACCAATTATTATAGTGTATCCAACAGGACTCAAAACTACGGAACGTACTTTGCACCATGGCAGGGAGGTTTTGGATTGAATGCAATGGTAAAAGGATTTGACCTTGGTGTATTTTTCAGTTATCAAAGTGGATCAAAAAGGGTAAACAACCTTGAATTCTTTGTAGAAAATCCTGCTTCATTTCTGGCATCAGGATTAAACCAATCTGCTACCTTGAATTTTTGGAAAGGACCGGGTGATATCAGCGCAACGACACAAAGCCCGTTATATGCGGTTAACTTTTCATCAAAATATATACAGGATGCTTCATTCACCAGGTTAAAAAATGTAACCCTTGGCTATACGCTTCAAAATGATGTGATCAGCAAGTCAAAGATCATTTCTGCCATGAGAGTATATGTAACCGGATTTAACATATTTACATGGACAAAATGGAGAGGTTATGATCCTGAAGATGATAATAATATATCTTTATCAGAATTTCCAAATCCAAGATCAATCACTGCCGGTTTAGAAATTACATTTTAAGCCCTAATAATAAAAATACAATTATGAAGAAGAAAATCAAATATTCAATTTTATTTTTTGCAGCAGCTATTATTTTTACCAGTTGCGAAAAGCAGGTAGATTTAAAGCCGACTGATGTCTTATTAGCTAATCAGGCATTTATTACTGTAACTGATCTGCAAAATGGTCTAAATACTGCATATGCCAGGTATAACGGTGAAAATACCGCGTATATCAATTCTTTATTATCGGATGAGGCAAGATATGGCAGGGATAATGGCGGTCAAGGGCAATTCACCTATAGATTTCAGTATGGACAGGATGTAACTACAGGTGGCGATGTAACAGGCGGTTGGGGTAGTTTTTATTCTATGACTCAGGCTTGTAACATTGTATTGGATAATATGAAAAATGTAGTTGCTACAAATGCAGCTGATACTGCAAAGAAAATACAAATTAGCGCACAGGTAATTGCATTAAGGGCTCTTGCTTTATTTGAATTACACCAACGTTATTCAAAAGGGGTATACAATCCAACTGATCTGAGTGTTCCTATCGTGTTAACATTTATTGATCCAAATTTAGTACCCAAACCTTTTCGTGATAATGCCGGTGATGTACTTGCAAGAATTCAATCTGATCTAAAAGCAGCTTCAAATGTAATGCCTGCAGTTACAGCAGGTAATTTTACCGATGTACTGTTAAATAAGCTTAATATTACTGCACTTCAGGCAAGAGTTGCTTTGTACAAAGGAGAATGGCAAAAGGCAATTGATTCATCTACATTAGTGATCAATTCAAATATACGGCCTTTGGTTACCGGAACTACATTTGCTAATATCTGGACTGATGCGGACCTGGTTTCAGAAGTATTATTTCGCACAAAAAGGAATAGCGCCTCATTGGGTAGTTTATTTATTACAACCAATAATTTTATTTATTTCAGTCCGTCTGTAAAGCTTCGTGGTATGTATAATGGCTCTGATATTCGCCCGGCGAATTATTTTGCTTTTGCAAATCCGTCAACAACTCCATCTAATTGGGTAGTATTTAAATTCTTCGGTTCTGCACTTGGTGGAAGGATCAATGATTTTAAAGGAATAAGAATACCGGAAATGTACCTGATTCGTGCAGAAGCACAAATTGAAAATACCAATAATCCCAATGCCGGAAATGCAGACCTATCATCAGTACGTACAGCCAGAAACGCTGGTTCATTGCCTGCTTTTGCGAATAAAACAGAGGCGATCACTTATGTGTTGGATGAAAGATACCGTGAGTTATGTTTTGAAGGGTTTCGCTTTTTTGATTTGAAAAGAAAAGGGCTTGGTGTGGATAGAGATATTCTTGATGTAGAGAGCACCACCTGGTTAAACCTGTCACCTGGTAATTTTCGTTTTGCATTGCCCATCCCCGTAGCAGAGATCCAGGCAAATTCTAATGTTGTTCAAAATCCAAATTATTAATATCATTATTCTTTAATTATGAGAAAAATTCAATTCAGCGTATTGATAATATCTGCCATCATTATGTTAGGTAGTTGCGGTAAAAGTAATCCAGCTTCACCCATTTTTGCAAGTTTTATGTACGTAAATGCGTCTCCTGCTTTATTAACTGCACCAATACAATCTATATATGTAAATGACAGTTTATATACCAGTGGAGCACTTATAACATATAACTCGAATACAGGTTATTTAGGTATTTTACCCGGTCTTTATACTACAGATGTTAAACAGGTTGGAGGTGCAAATGCAATTCTGGCATCCGATGTTGATGCATTATACAATGCAAATGATGCTTTTACTATTATCGGCTATGATTCATTAACTACTGGCAATACGATCAGGCTGATGAAGTTGAAAGATAACCTTTCAGTTCCTGCTGTGGATAGTACTAAAATTCGTTTCTGGCATCTTGCTCCGAATTACCCAACTTCAATCGACCAAAATATTGACGTTACTTATTTGCGAACAAGTGTTACTCCGAATGACAGCGTTACTTTTGCCGGCAGGAATTTTGCCGGAGCATCTCCTCTGATTGCTAATTTTGAAAAATTCAGAACGATACCATCAGGAACATATTCCATTAAATTCAAAAAAGCAGGAACTCAAACAGTAGTTTCGACTGTTGCTACATTTACTGCTGGCCGCAGAAAGATTTATTCTCACTACATTACAGGTACTGCTGCAGGAAGAGCATGGTCATTTAATTCGATCGTTAATTTTTAAGATAGATTATATTAAATCGTTAAAAATCCTGCTTACGACTAAGCAGGATTTTTTTTTTAATAATACATTTTTTTAAAACTATATTAACTTCCTGGGGAGGTCACCAGACCTGTGTCTTATCATTTACTTCTTGAGACCCATGAGATTTCAGTTTAATGGTTTATTAATCGTAGGATAAGTGAGGGGAATGCAACAGGTCGGCAGACCTGGGCTAGTATGTATATTCGTCAATGCGATGAACGAAGCAATCTACCTAATAAAGTACAAAGATTGTTTTGTACCTCGCAGTGACGGGAATGTGGGTTGCAATGACGGTATAGAATCAATTTAATACCTGTGAAAGTTTCTGGTCCAATAAATTTTCTCTTAGAGATGTTGCAATGATCTTTCCAGATGGGTCTATCAATACATTATAAGGAATTCCATTTATTCCATATAATGAACCCACCGGGCTATTATTCATTCCTTTCAGATCGCTTACATGCTGCCAGGTTAGTTTATCGTCTTTAATGGCCTGGATCCATGCAGCTTTGTCTTCATCTAGTGATACTCCAAGTATGGTAAAATTTTTATCCTTAAATTTATTAAAAGCTGCAACAACATATGGATTTTCTCCACGGCATGGACCACACCAACTTGCCCAAAAATCTACCAATACATATTTTCCTTTAAGAGAACTTAATGAAAAGGGTTTATTATTTAAATCATTCAAAGTAAAATCGGGTGCCAGGTCCCCAACCGCTGGTATGCCTGTTTTTAACGGTGCCGGTTGGTTTTTTTGAGCAATGAACTGGTTATATTGCATTATCAATGCGCCAATTGCCTGGTGTTTGGGAAACCTTTTTTCAAGACCTGGTACTACATCTTTCAATTCTTTGGGATCCATATTGCCGGTATAACCCAATGCAAACATGGCAATCACAGGATCGGAAGTGGTATCTATAAATTTGATGATAAAATTTTTAAAATCAATTCCCAGTTCAGTTAGTTTAGTATTTTCAAATGATAACAGGCTGTCATTGTTACCGGCTGCTTTTAAACTATCTATATTGGAAGATGTTTCAGATAAAATTTTATTCCTGTTATTGAGATTTATTATTAATTTTTTCAGGAGATTATTTGCCGGGGTATTAAAGACAGGACCTTCCAGGCTGATATCTTTTAGATCGGCTTTAAAACTTATCTGGGGTTTATCATTTATAAAAAGAAATCCATGATCCAGTTTTTCAAGGCGAATTCGAAATAAGCCTTCTTCAGGTGCAATAGCATCTAATACAAATTTTCCGTTTTTTATTTCAGCTGTATCCAGCACTTCTGATTCTTTCTGGCTAAAATAAAGTTGTTCCAGAAATATTTTCTGATCAGGAATATTTTTTATTTCTCCTGTAAGGATGAATTTTTCAGTATTATTTTTATTGTTGCAGGAAAAAAGGGCAAGGACAGAAATAAATAATGTAAGGATTTTTTTCATGTGTTTTTTTTAAGACCTCACCCCCGGCCCCTCTCCCCCGAAATAATCGGGGTCTTCGACGAAAGAGAGGGGAGGGAGAATTTATTGATTTAATTTTTCTGTTAATAATTTATTTGCAAGCTGCATATCTGCTTTTCCCTTGCTTAATTTTTTTACTTCACCTGAAAAAAGTCCCAGCAACCCTTTTTTACCATTTTTATATTCTTTCACTTTATCTGGCATGGATGAAATGACCTCGTTTACCCAGCTTTCAACTGCACCTGAATCACTTTCCTGCAGGAGGTTCAATGAAAGAGCTATATTTTTTGCAGTTTCAGTCGGTCTTTTTATCAGTTCCTGTAAGATCTTTGTTGAAGCATTGTTGAAATTTACCTGGTTAGATTCAGTTAATTCGATCAGTGCTGCAATCGTTGATGCCGGTAAAGGGAATGAAGCGATCGAAATATTATTTTCATTACAGTAAAATTTCAGTGGACCAAGCATCCAGTTAGCTACAGATTTGTAATGACTGGTATGTTTGATCAGTTCTTCATAAAAAGCAGCTTCTTCTTTGTCCTGGCAGATGACTGCTGCATCGTATTCTGACAGAGCGTAATCCCTGATATATTGTTGCTTTAATTGCTCCGGTAATACAGGCATTGATTCAAAAACTTCATCAATATATTTATCCGTTATCAAAAAAGGCGGCAGATCAGGTTCCGGGAAATAACGATAATCATCTGCTTCTTCTTTACTCCTTAAAGAGAATGTAGTATTCTTATCTGCATCATAACTTCTTGTTTCCTGAATGACGTTTTCATTTTTTTCTGTAATGGAGATCAAACGTTCTGTCTCAATTTCAATGGCTTTTTTTACATTGCGGATGCTGTTTAAATTTTTCACCTCAACTCTTTTCCCCAGGGTAGTTTCTCCCATCAGCCTGACAGAAATATTTGCATCGCAGCGCATGCTGCCTTCTTCCATATTTCCATCACATACATCCAGCCATCTTACGATCTTTCTTAATTCAGTTAAAAAAACAAATGCTTCTTCGGCACTGTGAATGCAAGGTTCAGTTACAATTTCCAACAATGGAACACCAGCCCGGTTCAGGTCTATGCATGTATTATTTTCGTCTATATCATGAATGCTTTTACCTGCATCTTCTTCCAGGTGTATCCTGTTGAGTTGAATATTACTTTGGCCTTCGGATGTTGTTACAGATAAATATCCACCTTTACAAATGGGAGCAGTATGCTGACTAACCTGGTAACCTTTGGGCAGATCCGGATAGAAATAATTTTTTCGGGCAAAATAATTGTGATGTTCAATTTCGCAATGTAGTGCAAGGCCAAGCCTTACAGCCAGTTCAATTGCTTTCTTATTCATTTTGGGCAAAGTGCCGGGATGAGCGAGGGAAATTGGGCTTACCTGGGTATTGGGTTCCGATCCGAACTGGGTACTGTCAGCACAAAATAATTTAGTTTTTGTAGATAACTGCGCATGTACTTCAAGCCCGATGACTACCTGGTATTTATCATTCATATTCACGGGGCAAAGTTAAGTAATCCGTCATTGCGAGGTACGAAGCAATCTTAAAAGGGAAAGAATATATTATATAGATTGCTTCGTACCTCGCAATGACGAAAATTCAAACTCACAATGACGAATATTCAAAAATAAAAAACACCAGAACTTTTAAGGTTCCGGCGCTTTATTGTTTTTCGATGGCTTTTATAAATTAGCGGTCTTCAGTTTTTTAGGGATCTTGATATCAAAACTCATTTCATTGCCATTGCGGCGGGCTTTAATATTATAATTGAATTTTTCAGCATTATCCATGAGTTGTTCTCTTGCTTCATCGGTATTGGAAACTTTTACCCCACCGATCTCTGTAATAATATCATCTTTCTTTAAACCTGCATTGGCGGCGGCTGAACTGTCAGCGACTTCCAAAATTTTCACCCCATTACTTTCTTCGGTGTCCTGAATCTTTAATCCAAGTTTTTTTTGCCGAGGAAAAGTGTTTATATCCCATTTATAAGAAAAGTTATCATCGTTAAACATCTGTGGATTTGTTGATCTTAGATTATTGCGAAACTGGTCAGCATATGACCTGGCTTTGTCTTGATAAAGTTCCCTGGATTGAGGAATGGTAAGTGTTTTATATGAACCATCCGGAGAAGAATAGGATAGAACCCCGGTAGAAAACATTCTTTCCTGTAAAGTAGCTTTGACCGATTTCTCTTTTCCATCACGCAGGAAATAAATTTTTATTTCATCTTTCGGTTTTTTTGCTCTGATGGCTTTTGACAACGATTCCGGCCCGTCAATTTTTGTATCGCCAACTTTTGTAATGATGTCATTTTCTTTTAACCCGGCTTTAGCTGCACCACTTTCTTCTGTAACATCATTTATTTTTGCCCCTTCTTTATTTTTTTCTGTGGTCACTCCCAGGAATGCACCAGATTTTCTTCCTTCATCATCCCATGATAAGTTTTCCATTCCTCTTCCCAGGTCTGCCAATCTGCCCTCAAGTTCGTCCATATCTTCTCCGAGCACAAGTTTGTTTCCTTCACGGATTATGACCTTTCTCTTATTCACTGTTATTTCATCATCTTTAAATTCAACCAATGGTTTGCCATTTACTATAACTTTATCACCTGTTATCTGAATAGTGATATTGGCATCTTTATCTCCTTTTTTACGGATAATGATCTCCTGGCTTTCTTTTTTATTGTCCGAAGATTTCAGATCTTCCTGCGCCATTGCTTTATAACCGAATGCTGTAAAAAGCCAGGGGAGAAATGCAAACAAAATTTTTTTCATGAGCTATGATTTTTTATGTACGAAATATTTAGTACTTCAAAACTAAGGGTAATTTTTTAAATACGAAACTTTTCGCATAAATTTATTTTTATTTAACAATTTGTTAGAAACAGCCATTAGCCATTAGATATAAGTAGTTAGTTTATTATCGTGAAAATACAACTCAATTTTGTATAATTCAGATTCACCAGGCAAACCATTCATATCTAAAAGGTCCTTGTTAAAAAATCCAATGCAGGCGAGCAGTTTGTAATTAATCACTTAACGGGAAAGAGCCAAATCATTAGTAGCAATATAGGTTTTAACGGGGCAATCATCCACTATTCCTTCGCTTACAAAATGCATCCCTATTTTTTCAAGCACTTTTATGGAGGCAATATTTTCAATATGTGCCCTGCCGGTAATTATTTTTAGTTGGAGTGAATTAAAACCATGATTTAAAGTTTGTATGGCCGTTTCGGTAGCATAACCTTTACCCCATTCTGATTTTAATAAACGATACCCAAGGTCAATTTCATTCAGCTCAGGCCGGAGTTTTAATCCGCACCATCCGATAAATTGGTAATCAGTTTTTTTATGTATGGCCCATCTTCCCAGGTTGAGTGTATATTGGGGAAGAATAATACTCCTGATAATTTCTGTAGCTTTTTCTTCCGATTCCAAAACAGGTTCATGTAAATATTTCAATACTTCCGGGTCGCCGTTCAGTTGTAATAATAAAGCAGCATCGTCTTCTGTAAATTGTCGAAGGATCAGCCGGGCTGTTTCAAAAATGATATGCATGTTGGAACAATTAACCACAGAGTCGCACAAAGTTTTTTCACAGAGGAGAGGAGTTATCTGTGTAGCTCTGTGAAAAAAACTCTTTTTACTCTGTGGTAAAAAAAATCTTATAATAATCCCTTTACCTTTTCTATTACTTCTTTCAAATTACTGGTATCCTGACCTCCTGCCGTTGCAAGGCCCGGCTGCCCGCCACCGCCTCCTTTAATCAAAACACTCACATGGTCTTTAATGATCTTGGCAGCATCTAATTTCTTTGCAGCAACCACAGTATCACTGATACTTATAGCTACATATGCTTTGCCACCGATATTGGCACAAAGGATGACGAGATGATCGTGTAAGTGATTTTTAAAATCAAAACATAATTTTTTCAACGCATCGGCATTGGGCACTTCAATGATCTCACCGATAAAACTCACATTATTGATGATCTCATCTTTTTGCATCAGTTCATTCCGGATACCAACCAGTTGCCTGGCTTCCAATGATTCAATTCGTTTACTCAATGATGAGTTTTCAGCCATTATATTTTCTATTGACTTAAGTATGTTCGCAGGATTTTTTAAACTCTCCCGTATCAACCGAACAGTTTCGAATTGTTCGTTGATCATTTCTTCTGAAGCACTTCCACATACAGCTTCTATTCTTCTTACACCTGCGGCTACAGCCGTTTCGTGTTTAATTTTAAAATATCCGAGTTCTCCTGTACTGCCAACATGCGTACCGCCACACAACTCAATGGAGTAAGCAGGATCCATGATCACAACTCTTACTGTATCAGTATATTTTTCTCCGAATAAGGCCATGGCGCCCAGAGCGATTGCTTCATTTTTACCCATTGATTTAATAACCACCGGAATATTTTCCCTGATCTTTTCATTTACCATATGTTCAACCAAAATAATTTCCTGGTCGGTCATTTTTGCAAAATGTGAAAAATCGAAACGCGTTTGTTCTTCAGTTACCAGGCTTCCTTTTTGTGCAACATGCTTTCCTAAAACAGTACGCAAAGCTGCATGCATGAGGTGGGTAACACTGTGATGGACGGTGACATTTTTTCTTCGTTGCATATCTACAGAAGCCGTTACTTCTCCTGACAGATCAGTAGCAATATTTTCTGCAAAATGAATGATGAGGTCATTTTCTTTTTTGGTATCAATGATATTTAGCCTCACCCCCGGCCCTTCTCCTAAAGGAGAGTGGAGGATCAACTCCCCCATATCGCCAACCTGTCCACCGCTTTCGGCATAAAACGGCGTGGTTTCCAAAACTATTTGATAGAGTTCTTTGCCCTTTCCTTTTACTTTCCGGTAGCGTAATACTTTTGTTTTTAATTCAAAAGAATCATAACCTACAAAGCTGTTGGAATTGCCTTCATTCACTATTTTCCATTCTTCTGTATCTAAAGCAGTTGCCGCACGGCTGCGATCTTTTTGTTGTTTCATTTCTGCTTCAAAACCAACTTCATCTACAGATAAATTATTTTCGGAGGCGATCAGCCTGGTCAGGTCAATTGGAAAACCAAAAGTATCCAGCAATTCAAAAGCATCTGATCCGCTGATCATCTTATTAGAAGCAGTCATGATGCTGTCGATCTTTTTTAAACCTTTTTCCAGCGTTCTTAAAAAAGCTTCTTCTTCTTCTTTTATTACTCTACTCACAAATTCCTGTTGTTGTTTCAACTCAGGAAAAACAGTTTCAAATTGCTTTGCTATCACAGGTAATAACAAGTACATCAATGGTTGTTTATAATCCAGGTATGAATAATAATACCTGACTGCCCTTCTTAGAATACGTCGTATAACATAACCTGCGCCTGTGTTTGAAGGAAGTTGCCCATCTGCAATGGTGAATGAGATGGCACGAATATGGTCAGCCAATACCCTGAATGCAATACTTTCCTTATGATCACCTGCTGTATATTTTTTACCGGTGATATTTTCAGTTGCTTCAATAGTTCCGGTAAAAATATCAGTATCGTAATTGCTTGTTTTCTTTTGCAAAACCCTCACCAGTCTTTCAAAACCCATTCCTGTATCTACATGTTTTGCAGGCAACGGTTCCAGGCTGCCATCTTTTTTACGGTTGTATTGAATGAATACATTATTCCAGATCTCAATAACCTGTGGATGGTCATTGTTAACCAATGTTGCACCACTTACCGATATTTTTTCCTCCTCAGTTCTGCAATCAGCATGAATTTCTGTACAAGGGCCGCAAGGGCCGGTATCACCCATTTCCCAGAAATTATCTTTTTTGTTACCAAGAAGGATATGATCTACCGGTACATATTTTTTCCATTCGTTCCATGCTTCTTCATCTCTAGGTAAACCTTCCTTATCATCACCTTCAAAAACGGTTACATATAAGTGGTCGGCTGGTATTTTATATACTTCGGTCAGCAATTCCCAACTCCATGCAATGGCTTCTTTTTTAAAGTAATCACCAAAACTCCAGTTTCCCAGCATTTCAAACATGGTATGATGGTAAGTATCAACACCAACTTCTTCCAGGTCATTGTGTTTGCCACTTACCCGCAGACATTTTTGTGTATCTGCAATTCGGGCATAAGGTGCTGTTTTGTTGCCCAGGAAATAATCTTTAAACTGGTTCATACCTGCATTGGTAAACAAAAGGGTTGGATCATTTTTAACAACAATTGGGGAAGAAGGAACGATCAAATGTTGTTTTGATTTAAAAAAATCGAGGAATGCTTGTCTAATTGCTGCGCTTTGCATCATATGCCAAAATGTATTGTAGTGTTGATTTTTGTTATTTAACGGTTTATATTTGTACGCTTTGTATAGCGTGCGCCAAAGGTAATAAAACTGCTGAATAATGATTTAGGCGAATTGTTTCATCTTTCATTAAGGAAATTTCATCCTTTTATGAGAATAACCTGCCTCACAATAATGTTGCGGGAAAACGGAAAACAAATTTTTCAATGGGGTTTAGTCCGGTTCTTTAGTATCGAGCATGAAAAAAATTAAATACTTCTATAATACGCATACCCTGAGGTATGAGAAACTTGTAACTCCGTTGCGTGTTAAACTATTGCGTTTTTTTGGCTTTTTATCTGCCCTACTTGTTAGTTCTGCCATTGTGATCTACTTATATAACCGGTTTTTCCCCAGGCCAACAGATATTGAAGCAAATAAGCGATATGAAGTATTAAAAGAAAATTATACAGTTATCAACAACAAAGTAAAAACTTTACAGGAACAATTGGCAGCCCTTGAAAAAAGAGATAATGAAGTGTATAGGTCCATATTTGAAGCAAACCCATTACCGGATAGTGCCAGGGCAAAAGTTATTGAGAAAAGAAATGAGTTGGAAAAAGTTAATGTAATGGGTGATGATGACCTGGAAATTGACATAGCAAAACAACTTAACAATATTAGCGCAAGAGTGGCATATCAGTTTAACAGTTATGATGCAATTGCAAAGCTAATCAAGAACCAGGATGCAAAACTATCCTGTATTCCCGCTATACAGCCGGTTAGTAATAAGCAGTTGAACAGGATAGCCAGTGGATTTGGAATGCGTATAGATCCGGTATATGGTACCCCTAAAATGCATAAAGGGCTTGATTTTACTGCACCACAGGGCACACCGATCTATGCTACCGGCGATGGAATAATAAAGCTTTCAGGTTTTTCTGAAAGTGGATTTGGCAATCATGTTATCATAAACCATGGTTATGGGTATGAATCATTATATGGTCATATGGTTCGGGTAAAAGCCAGGCAAGGTCAGCGAATCAAGAGGGGGGAAGTGATTGGCTGGGTAGGTAGCACTGGAAAAAGTACCGGCCCGCATTGTCATTATGAAGTACATATCAATGGCAATGAAGTAGATCCGGTATATTTCTTTTATAATGACCTGAATGCTGAACAATACGACAGGATATTAAAAATTGCAGCTACAGGTAGTGCTAAAAGTTTTGACTAACTTTATACCAGGTTAAAAAAGATTCAATGGTCATTAACCCTTTGATGTTTTAATACTTTTAAACAATTAACAATGCAACACAAACAATCATCTCTTGAGTTTGATATTCTTCCGGCTGAAGATGCCCGTGAGGAGACTCCACTTGTTCAGGATGTTGAATTAATAATGAAAAAACAGGAATTACCCGTTGCTGAAACACTTGTTAAAAGAATAGTTGTAAATGACGAAACAATAAAAAGATCTCCACGAGGCAGGATGAAGCTCAGTGAAATGAATGCAATAGCTGATCAGCCTGAAATTCCGGATGATACTGTTTTATTTGAAAAAAGATATTATAGTATCGGTGCGGTTGCTGAAATGTTCAAATTGAACCAATCTCTGATCAGGTATTGGGAAAATGAATTTGATATTCTGAAACCAAAGAAGAATGGAAAAGGTGACCGGTTCTTCAGACCTGAAGATGTAAAGAATCTAAAATTGATCTATCATTTATTAAGAGAAAGAAAATATACGATTGAAGGAGCAAAGGATTTTTTGAAGAAGAATAAGAATGCTGATGAGAAATTTGCCATGATAGAATCTCTTAAAAAGATCAAGTCATTTTTATTTGAATTAAAAGCTAATCTCTGAGAATGGCCATAAAAAAATATCTTTTTATAGGAATATTATTCATTATTCCTTTTGTGTTTACAAATGCACAAACTCCATATACCATTTCAAAAGACGAGAAGCACAAAGATGTAACCATATTGAATGGAATCATCAGCAAATATGCATTGCAGAATAATGAAGAATTCTACAAATGGTATCAATCAAATCAAAGCATTTACGATCCGCAGATTACTGTTGTAAATGCAATGGAAGCTGCTAAAAATAAGGTACAGTTTATCATATTCGGAGGTACCTGGTGTGAAGACACTCAATTTGTTTTACCACGATTTTTTAAATTACAGGAACAAAGCGGATTTCCGGATAACAGAGTAAGCTTTTTTGGAGTAAACCGGGCCAAGAAAACATTAGGAAATATTGGAGATGCATTTAATATTTTAAGTGTTCCTACGATTATTGTTATGAAAGATGGAAAAGAAGTTGGAAGGGTAGTGGAATATGGAAAAACAGGAAAATGGGATGTGGAGTTGGCGGAGTTGTTGAAATAATCTCAATCGTTTCTCGTTTCTTGTTCGTTTAGACCTACAAACTTTTACCTTTATGCGCTAAAAGATGTATTTAAATAATTGATTGATTTTTTGCTGCACCAGCATTGGGGTCTCCGCTAAAAATATTGATATCACTTCCTGCCGAAGCAAGTTCCAGATTAAGTTCTTCAATGATCTTTTTTAAAGAAATATTAACCGTTTGTTTTAATACATTAAATTCTGTCATAGAAAAAGGGATGGTAAAAAATTCCAGGGTAATACTGATGCCGTTCTTATTGAAATCTGAAAAGAAAACAGAAGATTTTATGATCTGGTCATTTTGTTGAGCCATTATTCTTTTTACTTCTTCCATTAGTTTTTCAATAGATGTAGTAGTTGATTTTGCATCAAAATCCATTTTTATTTCTATTCTGCGCTGTGTTCTCATACTAAGGTTGTCCACCACACTATCCACCATTTGTTTATTTGGAACGGTCACAAGCGTTTTATCTAATGTTCTGATCCTGGTACTGCGCAAGCCTATATGTTCCACTGTTCCGGTAACATTATTCACTTTTAGGGTATCGCCGGAATAAAAAGGTTTATCGAAAAATATGATGAATGATGCGATCAGGTTCTCCAGGCTTTCTTTTGCAGCAAGTGCCATAGCTGCGCCTACAATACTTAAGCCGGTAAGAAGGGTACTTATATTCTGATTAAATACTACTT
Organism: Ferruginibacter sp.; assembly: GCA_031373525.1. Lineage (GTDB taxonomy): Bacteria > Bacteroidota > Bacteroidia > Chitinophagales > Chitinophagaceae > Ferruginibacter. Next base: position 51,048 of record JANMMS010000020.1, on the reverse strand, counting down.
TGATCAGTAACAGAATACCAAGTATCGTGAATATTACTTTTAAAAAATCGCGGAAGAAAACAATTACCTGGTCATCACTTTTATCTTTGGTTGTCTTTGCTTTTTGTTCCAGTATCAAGGCAATAAAATCTATCAGACTTAAAATGAGCCAGATAAAATAAATAATGATCAGGCAGGTACCGGCTTTGCCTAATATTTCATCTGTAGGATGGCCGTAAATTTTATAATACCAGGAATCGGGAAAATTTAATTTATCTATTGCAAAAACAGAAACCGTTATGGTAATAAACCATGCAAGTGGTTTAATAATAAGCCCGATAAAATCTTTCTTTTGTATGGTCTTCCAGTTATTTCTAACAAGCAGAAAAAGCAGGGAAGCAATTGAATGTGACAAAAACCTTTTAAAGAGTAATACAAAAAGAATGGTACCAAGCACCACCAGGTAACTTAGAACGGAATTGTTCAGGAAAACAGTTTCTAAAAATTTATTCATTGCTTACTGATTATTGAACACTATATATTTCCACACCATCTTTTTTTAAAAGATAAATTTTCCCGTTTACGGCTTTGATAGCTATATTGTCACTGATAAAAGAAGGAAGTACATAGGTTTTCAGGTTGAGAGATTTCAATTGATAACTTAAAAGTTTATTTTCAGAAAACCCCATGATCCTGTTACCTGAAATAGCTATATCTGTCCAGTTTAAAAATGGCAATGTATTTTTTAAACCTCCATAATAATCAAAAATAAAAAACCCTTTTTTGTCGTCATAAAGATATACCAGGTTATCGCAGTCAATTATTTGTTGTGGAAAAGGAACCGGGTCTACCAACTGTCTCATATCAGTGCTTTCGAGTATAAGTTTACCTTCTTCACTTATTTTTTTGAGTTTAAGGTCCTGCTCATCAAAAATCCAGATATTATTGTCGTAGGATGTAGCAATGGCTTTTACACTGAAAATATTTTGTTTGCGCAGGTTGATAATATTTCTTTGAGTGAGTAGCCGATCAAGAATTACTACAGTGGAATAATTTTTATAGTACACCAATAGCTTAAGCGGGTTATTCACATCAATATAAGAAGGATTGCCATATTTTTTTACATCATTGAATACAGCAATAGAATCGCCATTGCTATTCAATTTTTTTAACTGATTTCCTGTACTGATCAGGTAAATATTATCTAATACATCAACATTGAAATAAATGAAACTGCCCGGAATGGTTCTTAAATATTTGAAATTGGAATCAGATTTGAGTAACGGGTCTCCTTGTTTTTCTCCTGCCTTTTTAGTTTGGGAATAACCAATATTTGATAAAATAAAGCAAGATATTACGATATAGAGAATAGATATTTTCAAAATACTATTTTTTGTAATAATGTAAGGTCATGTCATTGCCATCAAACACTGCATAGCTGTTATATTTGATCCAATCGCCCAGGTTCAGATACCTGCTTGTTTCATTTAATTTGATATCTAAAGGTAAATGCCTGTGGCCAAACACAAAATAATCATACGATTGTTTTTGTAAGATCTCTTTGCTGTAAATAATAAGCCATTCTTTATCTTCTCCCAAAAACACTTCGTCTGTCTGGCCTGTTTGTGCCCTGCTTTTGCGGCTGAAATAACCAGCAATACCCATTCCGATATATGGAGGTAGCAATCCGAATAACCATTGACAGGCTTTATTACGGAATATTTTTTTTATAAATTTATATCCATGATCCCCGGGGCCTAATCCGTCGCCATGACCAATGAGGAATTTTTTATTATTGTAGACAAATTCCTTTGGATCAAAAAAAACGGGAATATTCAGTTCTTTTTGAAAATAATCTTTCATCCACATATCATGATTTCCTACAAAAAAATAAAGTAAAATACCGCTATCCGAAAGTTCGGCAAGTTTGCCAAGTATCCTGACATATCCTTTGGGAACAACCTTTTTGTATTCGTACCAGAAATCAAACAGGTCGCCGAGAATAAATATTTCTGCTGCATCATTTTTAATCTCATCCAGGAACCGGATGATTTTTTTTTCACGGGTAAGGCTAGAAGCTGCATCAGGTGCACCCAAATGGAAGTCAGAAAGAAAATATATTTTTTTAGTTTGTAAATTCATTGGGAATTAAATAAGGTATCCGGAAGTGTGTTATAAATTTCTTTAAGAGCTAAAAGAATCCCGGGTAACTTATCATGAATAATTGCCCAGGTAATTTTAAGATCGATACCGAAATATTCATGAATCAAAAGGTTTCTGAAATTCTTTATTTTTTTCCAGTCAATATTTTTATAATCAGACCTAAAAGACCTGGGAAGTTTAGAAGTGGCTTCTCCGATAATATCAAAATTTCTTATAACAGCATCAACGACTATTTCTGTGTTACTAAATTCAGTAAAATTCAATTGAGAGGTATAGCGATTTATCTTTTCGATACTATCTATAATATCCGAAACCAGTAATTTGCTACTTCTTTCAGACATATTTTAAATCTTTTTCCAGGTATTGATAATATTTTATTTTGACAGCATTTTTTGAAACGAGGTCAACTTTTTTCTTTAATATTTTTTTTAGATTGTCTGAAAGATTACAGAAAGCATCAAAATTTGGTTCTGTCAATTCTACCATTATATCAACGTCACTGGTTTTTTTATTCTCGCCCCTGCTGTAACTTCCGAATAATGCAAGGCTTTTTATGGGATAGTTTTTAAACAACTCTTCTTTATGTTCCTTTAATATGGCAATTATTGTATTCACTTACTCAAAATTAAACAAATATTTCCCTCTTTTTTCGGGAATAAATTAAGGCTTGTTTTTCTCCTGGAGATATTTCAATACATCGCCTGTAGCAATTTCTTTCATACCTGCAACACTGCCATTAAACCAGTATATCCATGCTGTTGAAGAAACAGCATTTTGAAAAACGGTTACAAGGTCACGTTTATACATTGGAGTTTCACCGGCCTCAACATTGATTCCTTCATAATCATCCAGTTGTTCTATAACCCATTTAAACTCTTCGGGATTATTGAATACATATAATTCACCGGTAATATAGGCTTCATCAGTAGTTGGTATCGCTACGGGATGCGGGCCTTTATCATAAAACTTTCCCTGTACCAGCGCCTCTCCCAATAAGTGAAAATATTGGGTAAGGTATTGGTAAGCCGGATTACGAAATCCGCTCCGCAAAGAGCCATAAACAAATAATTGAACTGATTTTGTTTCCATTGATTCAGGTTTTATGTAAAGGACGGTAGTAAATTTATGCTTCTACCAGAAAACAATATACTTCTTTTGGCCCATGTACGCCTGTTACAAGTGTTTTTTCTATATCGGCTGTGCGGCTGGGGCCACTTGCAAATGTGATGAGTGATGGCATGTTAGCATTGTACTTTTCTTTTAAAAATAGCAATGCATCTTTTATTTCATACATCATTTGATTGCTGTAAGCAATACAGATATGTATCGGAGCATAAATACTTGTTGTTCTTCCGCTTTGCTGGGCTGCACTCATTACAATACTACCGGTACGTGCAACCAGGCATTCACAACCTGTAACTGAAATTTCACAGGATGCCAGATCATGATATGAACCAGTATTGAATAAGGCTGCGATTGTATCTTCCCTGAAAAATATTTTTGTCCAGTTTTTTTCTACAACCAATTGTTGTAACTGGTTCTTAAGATCTGTTTCATTTGAACAAAAGGCAAACTTGCCCTGTAGTTTAGAAAACTCCTGTGCAAAAATGATAGCGGCATCTTCATTGGTTGATTTGAATACAGATTGCGCCCCTTCACTATGTGGAAATGGCAAAGGCACCGGATTACTCAGTGCCTGCCGAATCTTTTTTAATATATTTTCTTTAGCCGGTGTAACAGCCATTGTTAAAAATTAAATTTGTGTCGGATTCTTTAATTCTTCCGGAAGGGTTGTAGCAGGTTCTTCACTTACTACTTCTTCAGGTGCTATATCGATCAATTTTTTTTCTTCAAATGGGCGTTTGCCAATCAATGCCTCAACATCACTTTTAAACAAAACCTCTTTAACCAATAATTCTTTAGCCAGTTTTTCCACATCAGATCTTTTCTCTATCAACAGGTTCTTTGTTTTAATATAAGCGTCATCTATCAGTTTTCTTACTTCCTGATCTATTATTTTTCCTGTTTCTTCGCTGAAAGGTTTCGTAAAAACATTTTCCTGGTTGGGATCATAAAAGCTGATATTACCAACTTTATCATTCATCCCATAAACAGTGATCATGCTGTATGCAATTTTGGTGATCTGTTGCAGGTCGTTACTTGCTCCCGTGCTGATCTTACCAAAAAAGATCTCTTCACTTGCCCTGCCACCTAATGTCATACATATCTGGTCGGTCAGTTGATCTGTATTATATAAATATTGTTCTTTCGGAGTGTATTGTGCATATCCTAAAGCAGCAGTTCCTCTTGGAACAATGGTAACCTTTAATAAAGGGTAAGCATGTTCAAGATACCAACCGCAGATTGCATGGCCAGCTTCATGATATGCTATGATCTCTTTTTCTTCTGGCGAAATGATCTTATTCTTCTTTTCCAAACCGCCTATTACCCTGTCAATAGCATCCTGAAAATCGCTCATGTCAACTGCATCTTTATTTTTCCTGGCGGCAATCAATGCGGCTTCATTGCATACATTGGCGATATCAGCACCGGCAAAACCGGGAGTTTGTTCTGCGAGTTTATGTATGTCTAATTTCTGAGATATTTTAATTGGGACCAGGTGTACTTTAAAAATTGCTTCCCGTCCAACAAGGTCAGGACGGTCAATGGTGATCTGCCTGTCGAAGCGTCCTGGTCTTAATAAGGCATTGTCTAATACATCCGGACGGTTGGTTGCAGCTAAAATAATAATTCCAAGGTCAGTTCCAAAGCCATCCATTTCTACCAGTAGCTGATTCAAAGTATTTTCCCTTTCATCATTACTCATCATCATATTCTTTCCTCTTGCACGGCCAATGGCATCGATCTCATCTATGAAGATAATACAGGGAGCTTTTTCTCTTGCCTGTTTGAAAAGGTCTCTAACACGGCTTGCGCCAACACCAACAAACATTTCAACAAAATCACTTCCACTGAGGCTAAAAAAGGGAACCTGCGCCTCGCCTGCAACCGCTTTTGCCAAAAGTGTTTTACCGGTACCCGGAGGGCCAACCAATAAGGCTCCTTTTGGGATCTTGCCACCAAGCGCTGTATATTTTTTCGGGTTTTTAAGAAAATCCACGATCTCCATTACTTCTACTTTGGCTTCGTCAAGACCTGCAACATCTCCAAAATTGATATTGACCTTGGTACCTTTTTCAAATAGTGTTGCTTTTGATTTGCCAATATTAAAAATACCGCCGGGTCCGCCACCACCACCGGGCCCACCAACTTTGCGCATCATTAACACAAACAGGAACCCGATCAATAAAATGGGTAATAAAGTACTGATGATCTGTCCGAAAAGTTCTCCCTCTTCTGTATAAACCGGTAATATTCTTTTTATTCCGGCATTATCTTTATAAAATACATTAAGTTCTGTATCAAAAGATTCATCCTTTACTATACTAAAAAAGACCTGGGGTGTTTGTGTTTTTAAAAGACTTGTATATTCTTCTTCATTTAAAAAGGACTTATAATATGCGGCTTTACTTTTAAGGCTGTCTTTATTTAAAAAAAGGCGAACGATCTTTTTATTTCTTACAACTACAAGCCCTGTTTTTTCTTTATCTTCTTTGAGATCTTGCTGAACATCGCCTGCAGCTAAAATTTCCTGGTAGTGAACCGGGTTAATTTCCAATCCGGCACTACTCACATTGCGGAAAAGATTGTAAGCGATCAGGGATATGAAAATGATTCCATAAATCCAGTATATATTGAATTTATTTTTCTTCTTTAGAGGATCTTCACCCGTTGGTGGTATATTGTCAGGAGATATCTTTCTTTTATTGCTTTGTTGATTCATATTAAAATTGATCTTTGCTTGTTATATAGGGTGTTTTTTATTAATTATCGATGTGTTCAATAGAAGGTGCATCACTCCATAATTCTTCCAATTGATAAAACTTCCTTGGTTCCGGTAGCATGATGTGTACTACTACGTTTACAAAATCAATCAAGATCCATTGCTCTGCCTGTCTGCCTTCATGCTTGTATGGCTTTTCATTACAACCATCAGCAACTTCTTTTTCAATATTGTCGGCAATTGCCTTCAACTGGTTGTTATTATTTGCCTGGCAAATAATGAAAAAATCGGCCACTGCTTCGGGAATTTTACGCAGGTCAAGGCTAATGATATTTTCGCCTTTTTTCTCCTGTATAGCGTGAATGATTGTTTTGAAAATTTTACTGTTTCTCGTTAATCTGGTCAGGCTGCTTTTTTTGCGGCTTTTTAATGCGTCAAGGTTGTTCAAATGTCTTGCTGTTTTATTAATAATGTTCTCATGATTTCAATCATGAAGGCTAAGCTAAATTCGTGTAGCTTGCAACTTTATTCAAAAGTACTATTTCTTTGTCACTTGATTATTTTGAAATCGACAGAATTGTTTAGCATCTTAGATAGTGTTGACAGTACCAACAACTATGCCATGGCAAAGATTCATGCTGGAATGGCGAAGCATGGTATGGCATGGTTCGCTCATGATCAGCTGGCCGGAAAAGGCCAGTTCGGTAAAAACTGGGAAAGTAAGGCCGGGCAAAACATTACTTTAAGTATAGCGATTACGCCAGCAGCGGTTTTTTATCAAAATCAATTCTATTTTAATGCGGTTGTTGCCATTGCCATTAAGGATTTTTTTAAAAAGTATGCCGGAGACGAAACTTTTATCAAATGGCCCAATGATATTTATTGGCGTGACAGAAAGGCAGGAGGGATACTTATTGAAAATAAAATAATGGGAAAAAGCTGGAAATGGGCTGTTGTGGGTATCGGTATTAATATAAACCAGGCCTCATTCAGTAAGAACCTGGTAAATGCTGTTTCCCTGATGCAAATTACGGGTATAACTTTTGACCCGGTTTTGCTGGCAAAAGAGCTGACTGAGCTGGTCTTAACCCGCATCAGCCAGGTATCGGTGAGTCAATTGCCGGCTATTTTAGTAAAATATAATGAGAACCTTTATAAAAAAGGCCAAAAAGTATTTTTTAAAAAAGATGAAATAGTATTTGAAACCTGTATAAAAGAGGTAAACGAGTTTGGTCAACTGATTACTTTCGATAATATGGAACGGGTGTTTAATTTCGGGGAAGTGGAATTCCTCTTTCAACGCCCTTAATCGTATGATGTTTTTCCGGATTGCAGTAACCAGGGCGAAATTTATTAAAATTAAAGAATGTTCTCTTCCGCTGCATTTCTGGCTTCTATTTCAAAACGGTTATTATAATATCCATGGCGGATACTTTCAAGTAAATATTTTACAATAAATCCAATAAAACCGTGCTGCCTGAATTGATTTACATGGCATAGTTCATGGTGAAGCCATTTTTTATTTTGCAGAAAATCATCTCCGCGTGTATGATATAAATGAATGGTTTTACCAAAGACGATTGCAACAGCATCTGTCTTAAGCTTCAATGCTGCTATTTTTGCCAGCCAGGAATTTTCTTTTATGTAAAATTCAATGTTTTCCAATGTCAACTAATTTACATGATCTCATGCGATTCATTTTTACAACTAATTAATTTTTGAGTGCACCATTATCTATCCAGCAAATTATTTTTTTCTTTTGTTCAGATGTTATTGAACCGGTTTGTGGCATTTTTCCTGAATAAATAGCCATTCTTATTGCAGCACGCCTGGCAAATATTTTATCATAATCAGTTAATTCACCTCCAATATTTTTGCTTCCGGTACTATGGCAATTGCTTCCCATCTGGCAATGTGTTGTAATAATGGGAATGATGTCTGTAGCATAATGAGCACTTATTTCATCACAGAAAGCAGGTGTATCTGAACCTGTAGTTTTGGGGTTGTTACAACTGATAAATAAAAATAAAATAAAAAATAATTCAACAACTGCCCATGTTGATTTGTTTGCCATGATCTTATTTCAAATATTTATTAAGATGGTTTTTTTATTGAAAGCATATCCCATGATCTTAATATTTCATCAGTATGGTTTTTGCTCTTAGGCTTTAAAAATATTTTCCGGATGACACCTTTTTCATCTATCAAAAAAGTGGTGCGGTGCAGACCCATGTATTTTCTGCCGTACAATTGTTTTTCACCCCATACGCCATATTTATCAATGATCGTATGGCCGGGGTCGGCTATCAAAGAAAATGGCAATTGAAATTTCTCCTTGAATTTTTTATGTTTTTCAATTTCATCCGGACTTATACCTATTACAGTAAATCCTTTGTTTTTGAGCAAACCAAAATTATCACGCAGGTTGCATGCCTGTTCAGTACAAGTTGGGGTATTATCCTGCGGATAAAAATACAATACTATTTTTTTCCCTTTAAGCCCGGATAATGAAACAGGTTTTCCGTTTTGATCAGGCCCTTTAAATGCCGGTGCTTTTTGTCCTTCTGTTATTGTTGTCATCTGGTAAAATGGTATTTTTTTTCTGTAATATTTCCTACCTGGTCTTCTGCAATTATTTGCAGTTCATGATCACCGGGGCTGCAATGTTCATCAAAATAATATATAAAAATTTTTCCTTTATCATTGCTGAAGCGGATCCAGTTTCCATCTAACAAAGCAGTAAATTTTATTATCTCTTCCGTGTTATCCGTAATTTTAAAAACTATTCTCGAAGATCTGGAAGCATTCAGGCCATCTTTGAATCCTATTGGAATGATAACCGGTGGAATATTATCAACCATCAATTGAAAATTTCCAAATTCCTTGAAAGAAGCACGATACCAGCCGTTATCATAAAAGGCTTTTTTATAATCATCTTTCTTTCCTGAAAATCTTTTCATAACAATTTTCCCGGTATCTGTTAAAGAAAAATCTGCCTTGATCTTTATAGTGAAATAATTTTGTAATGGTACAGAAGTATTGTGAAGCTGATATATCTTGCTTCCATTTGCAGAAACTGTTTCGTGATAAATAAATCTAAATGAATCATACAGGCTTCTTTCGGGCAAATAAAAACTAATACGGTCGTTTTCAAAAATATTGATAAAATCCGGATAGAACATTTTGTTTGAATTGTCATTGGATTTAGAGTCAGATAAAACAAGAGTCTTCAGGGAAAAGGAAAGTGTTGAACTGTTGTTATCAGCATCCCGTACAATGATTTTGATATCATGACTTTTTTCATCTTCCAGATTTATAACACCATCATTGTCCTTAGCAGTTTTATAAATACCATCAGTATATCCGGGCAGTTTTGACAGGTGTTGTAAAAAGGGTCCACCATTGCTTCTAGTCTTATAGTCTATATGTGCATTCAGGTACCTTGTTTCATCATAACTGATACTGTCCATTTCAAATCCGGCAATGGCTTTTTCATCCAAAAAAAGTTCGGCTGTATAAATGCCATTTTGATTTGTTGATCCGGTATAATGATCAAATGAAGTAATTGCAAAACTAACCTTATCTGTTTTTACAATGATATTTCCTGAAACCGGAGTATATATCCCATTTACTTTTTTTAATGTATATATTTTTGGTGATTGTTCGTACGTGCTGAATTGCCTGTCATAAACTGCTAAACGTATAATGGAAGGAGGGATATTATCTTTTATGGGAAATTCGAAAAGCAAAGGATTCAATACTTTATCTGTTTTAGTATCTCTGATCTCAAAGTGAAGATGCGGGCCTTGTGAGCCACCTGTATTTCCACTATAAGCAATAAAATCACCTTTTTTTACCTGAAATACATTTTCGGGTAACATGATAGTAACATTCCATTGCTTTAATTTGTATTGTTCATTTTTTATATATTTTTCCAATTCAGGATAAAAATCATTCAAATGCGCATATAAAGTACTTAACCCATTTGGATGATTTATTGTAATACTTCTGCCAAACCCGAAAGGTTCAATTTTAACCCTTGCAATATAGCCGGATGCGGCTGCATAAATTGGCAGGTTCTCTCTACTATCTGTTCTGCAATCCAGCCCCATATGAAAGTGGTTGGGGCGTAATTCTCCGAAATTTGCAACAATGCCAACAGGCGCGCCAACAGGCCATTGAAAATACCCATGGGGATAATCTTTTTCGGGCAATAACTGTGAATTAACCGGGGAGTAAATGAATAACATTTGAATGAAAAACAGGAACCTGAAAAAGAATGAAAGCATAATTAAAGGACTCTTTTTATTTAATTTTTATATATTTATAATACTAAATTAATTCAATGCCTGAATCAAAGACAATAAAGTTTAATCAAATTCATATTATTTCAATATTGATCATTTTATGTTTTATCAATAATAATATTTATTGTCAACAAAGTAATTGTGAAGTATTGTTAGATGACATCAAAGGTACATATACCGGCGAATGTGTTAAAGGAAAGGCGTATGGCCTCGGTAAATCTATAGGTACTGATACTTATGAAGGAAATTTTAAGGATGGTTTGCCTGAAGGATCGGGGAAATACACCTGGAAAAATGAAAATTATTATGTAGGTAATTGGAAAAAAGGGCGTTTGGAAGGAGCAGGAGAGATGCATTATAAAACAGTTACATTGCAGGATAGTGTCATTACAGGTTTTTGGAAAAAAGGCAAGTATATCGGCCTTTATGAAAAACAGTTTATGGTCATCGGTTCAACAAGTAGAATAACAAAAGTAGATTGCAGGATAACCGATCTAAAAGGGGAAGATATTATTATTACATACCATCAGAGTGTTGTCTCGTCAAGTATGACCACCGCTACTCAATTACCGGTTATCAGCAGCATATCCAATTTATTAGGATCTTTTTATACAAAGAACAGCCAGGTGCTAACAAATAGCAGTATAACAAGGATTCAACAGGTAATATTTCCCTACAGGGCAATATTTTTCTTAAGTAATGGAGAAAATGCTGAAATATTATTTAATGAGAAAGGGAATTATGATGTTTATATAGAGTCAAATTAATTTTTTAGGACTAATTTTTTAATAAGCGTCGCAAAATTTGCGACGCTTATTTTTTACAATTACTTTTGCACGCCATCTTACAATTTCTATCTTATGCCAAAAGACAATTCTATAACATCAGTTTTGATAATCGGCTCTGGACCCATCATAATCGGGCAGGCCTGTGAATTTGATTATAGCGGAACGCAAGCTGCAAGAAGCCTTCGGGAAGAAGGTGTAAAAGTAATTCTTATCAATAGCAATCCGGCTACTATCATGACTGATCCAATGATGGCAGACAGAATTTACCTGCTTCCTTTGACTGTAGAGAGTATTGAACAGATTTTAGAAGAAAATAAAATAGATGCAGTGCTCCCAACCATGGGGGGACAAACAGCGCTTAATTTGTGTAAAGAAGTAGATGAATTAGGTATCTGGGAGAAATTTGGCGTAAAACTGATTGGTGTGGATATTAAAGCAATAGACAAAGCCGAAGACAGGGAAAAATTCAGGAAATGGATGATTGAAATGGGCATACCGGTTTGCCAGGCAAAAATTGCCAATTCGTTTTTAGAAGGAAAGGAATTTGCACAGGAAATTGGTTTTCCATTAGTGCTTAGGCCATCGTTTACTTTAGGTGGAACAGGGGGAAGTATTGTTTTTAAGAAAGAAGAATTAGACGAGGCTTTAAATATCGGTCTAACTGCAAGCCCGATTCATGAAGTTTTGGTTGAAAAAGCTGTGTTGGGCTGGAAAGAATTTGAACTTGAGCTTTTGAGAGATAACAATGACAATGTAGTCATCATTTGCGGAGTGGAAAATTTTGATCCAATGGGAGTTCATACCGGTGATTCCATAACCGTTGCACCGATCATGACTTTAAGCGATACTGCATATCAGCTCATGCGAAATACAGCTATTAACATCATGCGAAATCTCGGAAATTTTGCAGGAGGTTGTAATGTACAATTTGCAATTAATCCACAAACCGAAGAACTTATAGTGGTAGAAATAAATCCACGTGTTAGCCGTTCTTCTGCACTTGCAAGTAAAGCAACCGGTTATCCTATTGCAAAAATTGCAGCTAAGCTGTCTGTAGGATATAATCTTGATGAATTAAAAAACCAGGTTACTCAATTAACTTCTGCCTTTTTTGAACCCGCTTTGGATTATGTAATTGTAAAAATACCCCGTTGGAATTTTGATAAATTCAAAGGAGCCAAAGATACGCTTGGGTTCCAGATGAAAAGTGTAGGAGAAGTAATGGGTATTGGCAGAAGCTTTACTGAAGCGGTGCAGAAAGCCTGTCAGAGTCTTGAAAATGAAGCGGTAGGGTTAGGTTATTATGGAAAAAGCCTGATGCATGCAGATGAACTGATCGAGTATATTAAGATACCTAAGTGGGACCGTATTTTTAGGATCAAAGATGCGTTGATGGCTGGAGCCAGTATAAAACGTATATGCGAAAGCACCAAAATTGACCGATGGTTTATTTACCAGATACAAAAGATCTGTGAGTGCGAAAAGGAAATTTTGAAATACGATCTTCTAACATTACCGGTTGATATTTTAAAACAGGCAAAAGGTCTTGGTTTTAGCGATGAACAGATATGCAGAATAATGAAAGATGGTACCGATGATGAATTATATGAGCGTAGAAAGGCTATAGGTTTAACAAGGGTATTTAAAATGGTTGATACCTGTAGTGCCGAGTTTGAATCAAAGACACCTTATTTTTATTCAACTTTTGAGGCACCCGTAAATTCACCTGAAGAAAGGGTACAGGCAAAGATAGTTGTGAATGAAAGCCTGGTTTCTACAAAAAAGAAAATAATTGTATTGGGTAGTGGCCCTAACAGGATCGGACAGGGCATTGAATTCGATTATTGCTGCGTTCATGGCTTGCTTGCTATTAAAGAATGCGGGTATGAAGCCATCATGATCAATTGTAATCCCGAAACAGTTAGTACCGATTTTGATATTGCTGATAAGTTGTATTTTGAACCGGTATTCTGGGAACATTTGTGGGAAATTATTGAGCATGAGAAACCGGAAGGTGTAATCGTACAGCTCGGAGGACAAACAGCATTGAAACTTGCACGTCGTTTACATGCAAAAGGAATAAAGATCATAGGAACTTCTTTTGATAATATGGATATTGCTGAAGATCGCGGACGTTTCAGTGATATGTTGAAATCTCTTGACATACCATATCCAAAATACGGAACAGCTTATAATACGGATGAAGCCATTGAAGTGGCCAGGCAAGTGGGATACCCTGTTTTAATACGGCCCAGTTATGTTTTGGGTGGACAACGCATGCGGATTGTATTAAATGATGATGAACTGGAAAAAGGGGTTTTGAGCCTGATCAAACATTTACCGGGAAATAAAATTCTGATCGATAATTTTTTAGATCGATGCCAGGAAGCAGAGATCGACGCGATTTTTGACGGGGAAGAATTTCATGTTATGGGAGTAATGGAACATATTGAACCGGCAGGTATTCATAGTGGAGACAGTAATGCAGTATTGCCGCAATTCAACTTATCGCCTTTGATCGTTCATACCATGGAAGAGTATGCCGAAAAAATTGCCCGTGCATTGAATATTAAAGGGTTGATCAATATTCAGTTCGCTATTAAAGACGGTAATGTTTTTGTAATAGAAGCCAATCCTCGCGCATCCAGAACGACTCCGTTCATTGCAAAAGCTTATCAGATCCCTTACCTGAATATTGCAACTAAGGTGATGATCGGCGTAAATAAAATAAAAGATTTTGTTTACGAAAAAAAATTGACAGGATTCGCTATCAAGGAACCTGTATTCTCATTCAATAAATTTCCCGGTGTAAATAAAGAGTTGGGCCCTGAAATGAAAAGTACCGGCGAAGCCATACGGTTTATCAAGGATCTGCGGGATCCTTATTTCAGGCAATTATATAAGGAAAGGAGTATGCACCTTAGTAAATAATTTTTTCTTTATAAAAAATTGCATCTTTTTAAATGATAAATTACTGTTCAAATTCCTTTGAATGGATAATATTACTACTTAATACCTTCAAACTTCTTTCTCATTGAAAAGGTATTTCCCCTGAATTTCTGATATATATCATTTCCTTTTGTAACATTTGTCACTAACCTGCATTTTCAGACTTTGTAATTTCGTTGTTAGTGAAAGTAGTAAAGCCTACAATATACAAGTTAATATTTTTATGCATTACCTGTATTGGCAGTATCACTTTTATTGTTTTATTCATTCAACAATTAAATAATTAAAAAATATAGTTATGAAAACAAACATGGGTTCCGTAGACAGAATTGCCAGGCTGATCATTGCGGCAATTATTGCATCTCTTTATTTTACAAATACCATCACAGGCACACTTGGTATTATACTATTGATACTAGCGGGCGTGTTTTTATTAACCAGCTTTATCGGCTTTTGCCCACTTTATCTTCCTTTTGGGTTTAATACCTGTAACAAGAAAAAATAAAACAAATGGCATATCATGAAATTGAAACACAATGGATGGGTAAAATGCAATTCAATTCTCTGGTAAATGGGCACACAATAATTATGGATACACCGGAAAGAATTGGAGGCGAAGATTTAGGCCCCATTCCCAAACCTTTTGTACTTACGGCACTTTCAGGTTGTACCGGAATGGATATTGTTGCCATTTTGCGAAAAGCTCAAAAGGAAGTAAGAGAATTAAATATGAAAGTGACTGGTGAATTAAGTAAGCAGCAACCAGTTGAATATATATCCATGCATGTAATCTATGATTTTATAGGCGAGGACGCTTCAGCAGATGCTGCATTAAGTGCGGTCAATGATTCGCAGGAAAAATATTGCGGTGTTAGTCATATGCTTAAAAAGGCAATTCCCATTACATGGGAAGTTAACTATAACGGGATGCAGATCTTTAATAATAAGATTGCGGTAAATGCAATTTCATAGATCATATTCAATGCGTTGTTGGCAATTGAAGTTAAAAGAGAACAGGCAGAAGAAAAATCTCATATTTTTCACGTTATTTCATCTTCAATAATACTTGAAGTTGCACAGGCTGATGTTTATTTTAGCCTATGCAACCGTACCACATACCCATTTGGAAAACTGCGCCTTTTTGCAGATTGGTTTTACCATTAATTATTGGGATTGTATTACAATGGTATATCCGGTTTTCATACAATTTTATTATTTGTTGCTTTGTTAGTTTTTCACTCTCTTTTTTATTGTTACGGTTTTTGGTAATAGAAATTCGTTATAAACTAAAAGTTTTCCAGGGGATATTATTACAGATTGTTATTGTTTGCTTTGCCATCATGCTTACCTGGCAAAAAGATATCCGGCACAACAATGCCTGGTTTGGCCACTATTATAATGACAGTAGTGCTTTGTTGATTCGGATTAATGAACCGGTAGTCGAAAAATCAAAATCATATAAATGTGAGGGGGTTATTGAGTCCGTATATCAAACAGGAAAATTTATACCTGCAAAGGGAAAATTACTGATCTATTTTTCAAAAGATTCACTGAGTAAATCAATTCGCTATGGCAGCAGGTTACTGATTCGTAAATCCCTTCAGCCTATAAAGAATTCGGGTAACCCTGGTGAATTCAATTATGAACGTTATGCTGCATTTCAGCAAATTTTCCAACAAGTTTATTTAAAGAGTAATGAAGTTGTCTTTTTGAAAGAAGATCATATAAACTACACAATGAGTTTTATTTTTTCTTCACAGAAATATATTATTGACGTGTTGCAAAAATATTTACCGGCAGATAAAAATGTACTTGGGATTGCGGAAGCTTTATTGATCGGGTATAAGTCAGACCTTGATAAAGACCTGGTGCAGGCATACAGTAATACAGGCGTTGTACATATTATCGCAATATCAGGTCTTCACCTCGGCTTGATATATGTAATGCTGGTATGGATCTTTAACAGGCTACCGTATATAAAAAGGTCCCGGTTCATTAAAGTATTTTTGATACTTGGAAGTCTATGGTTTTTTTCATTATTAACAGGCGCATCTGCATCTGTTTTAAGAAGTGCGGTTATGTTTACATGTATCGTTATTGGAAAAAATTTCTTTACACAATCTTCTATCTATAATTCTATCGCAGCATCTTCATTCCTGTTGTTGTGCTCTGACCCTTATCTTTTATGGGATGTAGGGTTTCAATTAAGTTACCTTGCTGTTATAGGGATTGTTTGGTTGCAACAAGCCATCTATCGGTCTGTTTACATAAAAAATAAACAATTAAATAAATTATGGAGCATGGTAGCAGTCACATTGGCTGCACAGGTAATCACTTTTCCAATATGTATTTATTACTTTCACCAGTTTCCTAATTTATTCTTAATTACAAATTTGCTGGCGGTACCGCTTTCTACCATTATTTTATTTACTGAAATATTTTTAATTGCATTTTCGTGGGTAAACATTATTGCTGTACTGTTAGGGAAATTGATCAGTTTGCTCATTAAACTGATGAACTTAATTATAGAAAAATGTAATGATCTTCCTTTTTCCCGGCTGGATAATATTTTCTCAACTGTTTTATCTACATGGATCTTGTATGCATTTATTATTACTACCTGTTTTTGGCTGCTTTATAAAAGTAAACAAATGTTTAAGCTAACCCTGTTTTTCTTATTGGCTTTTACAATATTACAGGGAGTTACTTCATTTAAAACGCATCAGCAAAGCAAAATAATCGTTTACAATGTTCCTGGAAAAACTGCAGTGGATTTTGTTTTAGGAAATAAGTATGTTTTTTATGGCGATAGTATTTTGAAACAAGATGGTCTACTTCAAAACTTTCATTTAAAACCTTCACGCATTTCAATGCATCTTGATAAAAGGGAGCAAAAATTAAACGGCCTTCAGTATCAAGATAATTTCTGGCATTTTTTTGATAAAAAGATAATGATAATCGACACTACTGTATTTTATGCACAACTGAATAATAGGATTAAAGTAGACGTATTGATCATTTCGAAAGATCCTAAAATAGATATTTGTTCCATAACTTCTGCCATTATGCCTTCCGTCATATTATTTGATTCTTCTAACAGTTTGTGGAAAATTGCCAAGTGGAAAAAAGAATGCTTAGCATTAGCTTTGCCCTGTTTTTCAATACCTGAACAAGGCGCTTTTGTTTTAAATATTGATCAGTAAACAATTCATCAACATCTTAACCTGCAATGAAAGGCAACTTAAAGCAATCATGAAAAAAATACAATCGGCACTCATTTCTGTTTTTTATAAAGATGGTCTTGAAAATATTATTATTCAATTACACAACCTTGGTGTAACAATTTACAGTACGGGCGGTACTCAGAAATTTATTGAAGAGCTAAAAGTGCCTTGTATTCCAGTGGAATCATTAACCAATTATCCTTCTATCCTGGGTGGCAGGGTGAAAACATTACATCCATCTGTCTTCGGGGGCATACTGGGAAGAAGAGATAATGAAACAGATCTGAAAGAAATGCAGGAATACCAGATTCCTGAAATAGATCTGGTTATTGTTGACTTATATCCTTTTGAAGAAACACTCAGATCTACCAATGAAGAAAAATTAATCATTGAAAAGATCGATATCGGAGGGCCTTCTATGATCAGGGCTGCAGCCAAGAATTTCAAAGATCTTGTGGTTGTAGCATCTAAGAAAGATTATCCGATACTTGAAAATTTGCTTGCCGAACAAAAAGGAGAAACAACGATCGGGCAAAGAAAATATTTTGCGGCAAAGGCTTTTGAGATCGTGGCACATTATGATGTAGTGATCGCAAAATATTTCAACTTTGCAGGTCGTCTGGAAGGTCAGGCTGATTCATTATTCTTTTTGGAATCGGTTACAAATCCAATACCGATGCGATACGGAGAGAATCCCCAGCAATCGGGAGTTTTTTTTGGTGATCTTTCTGTATTATTTGACCAGCTGAATGGTAAAACGCTTTCTTACAATAACCTGGTTGATGTTGATGCTGCTATGGCATTGATCAATGAATTCGATCAAACAGAAACAGTATTTGCTATTATAAAACATACAAATGTTTGTGGTATTGCAAGCAGGAAAACAGTAAAGGATAGCTGGGATAAGGCCCTTGCTGGAGATCCGGAAAGCGCCTTTGGTGGTGTACTGGTATGTAATGCTGAAATTGATCAGATAACGGCCTACGCAATCAATGAAATATTTTTTGAAGTATTGATAGCTCCGGGTTTTAATGAAGCAGCGCTGGAAATATTGAAAACAAAAAAGAATCGTATTGTTTTAAAACTTACAGCAGCTTCCGAAAATAAAAAACAATACAAGTCAGTTTTAAATGGTGTATTGGTCCAGGATTTAGACAATGGTAATTATGCTGAATGGAAGGAATCGGGCGGTAGAGAAACAACCCAGGGTGAAAAAGAAAACCTTGTTTTTGCTAATATTATTTGTAAGCATTTGAAAAGTAATGCTATTGCTTTGGTAAAAAATAAACAATTGATCGGTAAAGGTTGTGGGCAAACCAGTCGGATAGATGCATTGCGCCATGCAATAGAAAAAGCCTTGCAATTTAATTTCGATCTGGCAGGTGCAGCATTGGCAAGTGATGCTTTTTTCCCTTTCGATGATTGTGTAAAGATTGCCCACCAGGCTGGTATTACATCATTTATTCAACCCGGCGGTTCAATCAGGGATTATGATTCTGTTTCCTATTGTAAGGAAAATGGTCTTGCCATGGTAATTACAGGTATGCGGCATTTCAGGCATTAATAATTATGCCATTGATTATTTAATATTAAAGTGATCATTGTTCCTCTCCATGGAACTAATCTGATCTGGTCGTAATGAACAAATCTGAATCTGTTTATTATAAGAAAAATGTTCAAATTTTGTTATCTCAATAAATATGTTTGAATTGTTATAATAAAAATATTTAAGCGTTAACAGATGCAGGGTATAAAAAATTTAGATGGAAAAGGGAAAGGATACCTTGCACTTTTAATAACAAGTGTGGTTTGGGGCACAACATGGGTTGCCAGCAAGATGGGGGTAAACGAGATACCTCCTTTACAAATGGCTTATATCAGGCAACTCATTGCAGGTATTTGTTTCGTTGCTTTTTTCATATTCTACAGAAAATTTAAACTTCCTACTGCAAGGCAATTTCGCTGGATCATTGTAATGGCAATATTAATGTTTGTATTTGCAAACGGGCTCAGTACCTGGAGCTTAAAATTTATTCCAACCGGTTTGAGCGCACTGATTGGAGCATTATATCCATTAAGTGTTGTGATCATTGAAAGGGTCTTTTATAAAAGTAAACGAATGACCATACTGACTTTCATTGGTTTGTTTATGGGTATTTCAGGGGTAGGGATCGTTTTTTATGAAAACGCTTTTAACAGCAATAGTTTATCATTCGGTATTGGTCTCAGCCTATCGGTCATAGCCATGTTATCATGGAGTTTTGGAACCATTTTTATTGCCAGGAATAAAGCAAACATAAATCCGTATTACGGAACAGGCTGGCAAATGCTGATCAGTGCCATTATTTTAATAGTCATTGCAGAACTAACACAACCTACTGTACCTTTTTATGAAATTTCTTTTAAAGTTTGGATGGTGATCCTTTACCTGGTGGTTTTTGGTTCTATTATCAGTTTTGTTGCTTTTATTTATTCTATGAAAAAATTACCTGCTGCCATATCCTCATTATATGCTTATATTAATCCGTTGGTAGCAATGGTTACAGCTGCGCTGGTTCTGAATGAAAAACTTACCATCAATATTTTATGGGGGGCTATTGTAACACTGATCGGTGTGTTCCTGGTAAACTATAGTATCAAGAAAAGTGCAAAAGTTATATTGGAACCTGAGATATGAATTTCGTATACATTTCTTTCCACCCGGTAAATTGTTTATCCGTTCCAAGAAAATTGTTGTGAAAAATACTGATAAAAGTACCGTTTACTTTTTTACATACTTGCTGGTAATGTATGATCTCATCATAAGCCTCTGTTGCAGATAATTTTTGTTCATAATAGCAATTGGCATCCATAAAACAAAAAGAATGTAGCAGCAGAGCAGTTGTTTTTTCATTTTGCAGATCATACCAGTAAAAAGAAGATGCTACAGAAGCCCTGAAACCATTGATGCTTCCATAGCCCATACTGTAATCATTTTCAAAACCCGATTCAATTATATTTTCAAATGTTTTTGGTAACGTAAATTTGATATAATGCTGCCTTGATATTATTACCTGGGCGCCAGCTGCAGTTTCCAGTATCTTTTTTTCTCTTTTGATAATTAATTTATCATCATTGCTCTTCCAGGAAGGGTGCAAGCCGATCGTATATTTTTTTGAATGTTGTTTTATCAATTGCCACATAGCATTGGAATAGGGAGAGATATTCTTATCGTACAAACTTCCCTTTGTAGCTACCAGGAAAAAATAAATCGGGTTTAAAGTATATTTTGTATGTAATTGATGTAAAAATTCAAAACTATCAAATGGATCAGATTTTATCCTTGACAAAACCGCCAGTCTTTCCATCGTTGGAGATTTTATGAATCCCCCAAGATTTCTGATCAATCCTTTGTGTTTGTATGAATATGCGATGTCAATATCATAAGTTGGTTTGAAATTGAATGCTGGATATTGGATAGTGAGTGCAGGGTATTTGATCTTTAGAGCACTTCCAAAATCCTGTATCCAGATATTCACTAAGGGACTATTTAAAAATCCTTCTCTATATGCAAGGGAATTTTCATGCCCAAACCTACCATACATATCCAATTCATGTGGCAGGTATTCTTCGTAACGGCTGAGGAGATAGAAGCTGGCGGCAAAAATATCAAAAAGAAGATCTGAATCACTGATTTTAAAAAATGCTTTGTATCCATTAGATTCAAAACACCTGGTATCCTGCTTTTGGATCCCGGTTTCAAAAAGTAAGCGATGATTTTTTATGGTAAAATCATCATCTGTTATAAGATCACTGTAATTGATCTTTGGGCCTTTGTGGTTTTTAAAATTTTCCGAATCGATCGTAATGCTGTGAGAAATTCCCAGTTGTTCATCAAAAATGAATTTGCAGATATACTGTAATCGTGTGGAAGTATTATGAGTATATATCAATATCATATCCTATAACAATAGCTGTAGAAACAGGGTAAAATTATCAATTATTAATTTAACCTCTTTCATTCCACATTTGATTAAATGTCTTAGGACTGAAATTCAATTCGCCACGATTCTTTTGCCAGTCTTTGAATAGGCCATTTACAATTTTATTTTTCATTTTACCATTTCCCAGGTTCATCAGGCTTCTTTTTTTACTGGCTATTTTCCATACTTTCCAGGCAAGGCGTTCGGTTAAAGTAGTATGTCCTTCTTCGACAGATTCCTGCCGGTTATCAAGTAACAGTTCATGCAGGTTTATTTTTACAGCACATACTTCTGTACAGTTTCCACACAGTGAAGAAGCAAAACTTAAATGCTTAAAATCCTCCATACCCTGCAAGTGAGGTGTAATAACACTGCCGATCGGCCCGCTGTAAGTTGCACCGTAAGCATGGCCTCCGATATTTTTATAAACCGGACAAGCATTAAGGCAGGCGCCACAGCGTATGCAATAAAGACTTTCTCTTTGTTTGGGGTTCTTTAAAATATTGGTGCGTTCATTATCTAGTAGAATCACATACATTTCTTCAGGACCGTCTGTTTCATTCTTCTGCCTTGGGCCAGTAATGATGCTGTTGTAAACTGTTATTTTTTGTCCGGTACCGAAAGTGCTGAGCAATGGCCAGAATAAAGCAAGGTCTGTAACAGATGGGATCATTTTTTCTATACCAACAATTACAATATGCGTTTTAGGAAATGAACAACTCAGCCTGGCATTTCCCTCATTTTCTGTTACTGCTATGGCGCCGATATCACTGATGATAAAATTAGCACCGGTTACGCCAATCTCAGCCTCAACATATTTTTTTCTTAAAATATTTCTTGCTACCAACGTAAGTTCTTCTGGCGTGAGTTTTGGATCGGTTCCTAACTTTTCTGCAAAAAGTTTTGCCACATCTTCTTTACTTTTGTGCATCGCCGGTGTTACAATATGGTAAGGTGCTTCACCATCCAGTTGTTGTATATATTCCCCCAGGTCGGTTTCAATGCTTTCAATACCATTTTTTTCAAGTGCATCATTTAGGTGAATTTCTTCAGTTACCATGCTCTTACTCTTCACTACAGTCTTACAGTTTTTCTGTTTACAGATATTGAGGATCTCTTCTATAGCCTGAGCACTGTTTTCGGCCCAGATAACTTTACCGCCACGCCTGGTAAAATTTAATTCAAACTCTTCTAATTGCTGATCGAGTGTTTCTATAGCACGCCACTTAATATTCTTGGCTCTTTCCCTGGCAAGATTTACATTGTCAAATTGAGTTTTACCCCTGGGTACCACGGCATTGTATTTTCCAATATTGAAATTTATTTTACGCCTGTGCTCCAGGTCGGCAGCTTTTATGGAACTCTTTGCTAAAAATGTTTCGGAAGTTTCTGACATTAATAATTTGTTGTGTGTTAAATGTTAGGTGTTAAGAGTTGTTTGATAAATGTAGGGTAACAATTTTCTAACTTAATAAATAAAACTCAACACAATTAAAATCACTTCATTCTAAATGTTATTTCAATACATTTAGTTCTTTTCCCACTTTTGTAAATGCATCAATGGCTTTATCTAAATGCCTTTGTTCATGGGCTGCACTTAATTGAACCCTGATTCTTGCCTGTCCTTTTGCCACCACAGGAAAAAAGAAACCGATGACATAAATTCCTTCATCTAAAAGTTTGGCAGCAAAATTTTGTGCCACAACTGCATCATACAACATGATGGGAACGATTGGGTGATCACCGGGTTTTATATCAAAACCGGCTTCGGTCATTTTTGTACGAAAATATTTTGTATTGCTTTCCAGTTTATCTCTCAGGTCAGTTGTATGGCTCAGCATATCCAACACAGCAATAGAAGCGCCAACGATGCTTGGGGCAACGGTATTACTAAAAAGATAAGGCCTGCTTCGCTGGCGTAACATTTCAATGATCTCTTTTTTTCCGGAAGTAAATCCGCCGCTGGCACCACCCAATGCTTTGCCTAAAGTGCCTGTGATGATATCAATACGGCCCATTACATTCCTGTATTCATGAGTACCTCTGCCGGTCTTTCCAATGAAGCCTGAAGAATGACATTCGTCTATCATAATAATGGCATCATATTTATCTGCAAGGTCGCAGATCTTATCCAGTTGAGCAATCGTGCCATCCATACTGAATGAACCATCAGTAACGATTATGCGGCTACGTAGATTTGCAGATTCTTTTAATTTTTCTTCCAGGTCCGACATGTTATTATGCTCATAGCGGAAACGCTGGGCCTTACACAATCGTACTCCATCTATAATAGAAGCGTGATTCAATGCATCACTGATGATCGCATCCTGTTCATTGAATAAAGGTTCAAAAACACCTCCGTTCGCATCAAAAGCTGCTGCATAAAGAATGGTATCTTCTGTACCTAAAAAATCGGAAAGCTTTTTTTCAAGTTCTTTATGTATATCCTGAGTTCCGCAGATAAAACGAACACTGCTCATCCCATATCCCCTGTCATCTATATATTTTTTAGATGCTTCCAGTACAGCAGGGTGAGAAGATAGTCCAAGATAATTGTTGGCACAAAAATTTAATACAGTTTTGCCATTAACAATGATCTCGGCGCCTTGCGGACTACTGATAATACGTTCAGTTTTAAAAAGCCCTGCCGATCTGATCTCATCTAATTCCGATGAGATCCGGTTTGCGAAAGAAGTATTCATAAAAGAGTTTTTATAATTCCGGCACAAATCTAACAACAGTAAGTGAAGATTAAGTGATTCCGGATCAATTTGTTTAACCTGATCGGGATAGATATTTTGAAAATGTTTAACACTATTTACAAGGTTCTGTAACTTTTATGTTTTTATATTCGTATTACCGTTAAACTACCGCTATGCAGATCAAAAAGGAAATTTTACTGTTTTTTACCCTTGTCATACTATGTATTACCCTTATCATGGCGGCGGATCTTTCAAAGAAAACTACTGAGAATTGTTCTGTTCCGGGTAATTCCCCTGCAATTTGCTGTAAAAATGCTCCAATAAATAACAGCAATATATCTCCCTGGAACTTTATTACACAGGGGGTTTTACACTTTACGATATAAATTTTGAGTTTTTTGTAACTTTTCCAGTACGTGTTCCGTTTAATGAATACCAATTGTATGGCAAATTTGCTTTTATCATAATCACTATATGACTGAGAGAGAATATAATGAATGTGTTAATCTGTATTCGGATAATATTTTTCGATTTATCCTGAAGAATCTGCGGCATGAAGAAGATGCCAGGGATGTAGTACAGGGTACCTTTGAGAAAATGTGGGTAAACCGTCAGCAGATTGATAATGACAAATGTAAAAGTTACTTATTTACAGTTGCATATCACCAGATGATAGACCATATCCGTAAGAATAAACGCATCAGTTTTAAAGAAAATTTTGATGAAAATGACCGGGGCACTTATAAACAACAGCACAATGTTAAAAGAATTTTGGATGAAGCATTGGGTAAATTAAGCGAAACACAAAGAAGCCTCGTTATGCTGAAAGATTACGAAGGATATAATTATACTGAGATTGGCCAAATAACCGGGCTCAATGAAAGCCAGGTAAAAGTTTATTTGCACAGGGCGAGGTTGCAGTTACGTGCATATATTGTAAAACCAGAGAATGTAATTTAAATCGTTAAGTCCTGATTAATGAATATTAACCGCCATAATTACGAAACATTTTTTCTCCTATATGTAGACAATGAATTGTCTGCATCAGAAAGGAAATCCGTTGAGTTATTTGTACTGGAAAATGCCGACCTGGAACCGGAATTACGATCCATTATTGAAACCACATTGCCGGAAGACGTTATAAGTTATACAACTAAAGAACAGTTGTATAAAAAGGAAATAGACCATGAAACGATCCTGGAGAATTTATTATTACTAATGGACAATGAGCTTAATTCTGTTGTAGCAATGGAAATGGAAGCATTGATCATTTCAGAGCATAACATCGGAAATGAATGGAAAATTTTGCAACAGACCAAACTGGATCCAAACGAAAAGATCGTATTTGAAAACAAATCACTTTTATACCGCCATGAAAAAGACCGTGTGATTACAATGCGTTTCTGGAAAATAGCGATTGCAGCAGCTATTTTACTTGGAGGTTTATTTACAGGGATTTCTTTACTTAAAAAAAGCGGGCCAGATGAAAATTCCACTGCAACAAAAATTAATACACCAGTCTATCAGGAAAAAGTAAATAAATACAATACCGGCACAAATAGCCATTTATTTGATTCATTGCAAAATAGCATTCCTGAAAATATAGCTACCGTTCCTGCTATAGAACAAAACAAAGCTATTAATTCTACTCTTGTAAATAACAAAACATCTCCGCGTAATAGTGAAACGGTTAGCAATACTCCTTTGGTGAAAGAAGAAAAAATAATATTTCCAAAAACATCTTTAGATAATATTAACAAGGAAGAAAGTAACAAAACAATTGTTGCAGCCGTATTAGATAAAAACAGGTTAACTGTATATAAAAATGAATCGCCTGTTGAAATTGCAAACAAATCAATGAAGGATAAGATCAAAGCTCCGGAGGCTCCGATCATAGATTACAACTCAGTGCCGGCCATGCCTGACAGTTATGCAAAAACAACAGTGTTGGATGAATCCGCCCCTGATAATAACAATAAGATATTTTACATTAATGAAGAAAAAATAACACGATCAAAGATCGGTGGGCTTTTCCGGAAAGTAAAAAGAACCATTGAAAGGAATACTAACATTAAAACAGGGAATGGCGTAACAATCGCCGGATTTGAAATTGCCCTGAATAAATAATCTAAAAAAATAAATCATGAAACAGCTAAACATTTTATTAGCAGCAGTATTCTTATGCATGAGTGCAACTGCTCAAAAAGATTCTACTAATTCCCAAAAGAACCATGACACTTTGCGAATAGGAAATATGATCATCATAAAAAAGGGAAATAAATCCAGTACAACCAGTATAGCTTCTAAGGAAGACAGGAAAGCAACCTTTGAACGCAAGCAATCAAAAAGAATAAGTACAAACTGGTGGATCGTTGATTTGGGTTTTGCAAATTATAATGACCAGTCAAATTATGTCAATGCAACAAATGATGGTTATCTCAGAAACAGACCGGGATACCCCGATCTATCTAAAAGCGATTTTAAATTAAGGACGAATAAAAGTGTAAATGTAAATATCTGGTTATTCATGCAACGTATAAACCTGGTAAAGAAAAATGTTAATCTCAAATACGGATTGGGCCTGGAGCTTAATAATTATAGATACAAATCAACTGCCCCGATTAGTTATAAACAAGGCGGTGTAATTCCCTATAGTGGAGGTGCACTAACCAACGATCCATTTATTTTCAGAGATTCTGTGATTACTTTTTCAAAGAACAAACTTGCGGCAGATTATATAACTGTTCCCGTGATGTTAAATTTTTCAACTACCCCTAAATATAATAGACAAACATTTAGCTTCAGTGCTGGTGTTAGTATTGGTTACTTGTATAGCCAACGAAACAAACAAATAAGTGCTGAACGAGGCAAATTAAAAAATAAGGGAGAATATGATATGGAGAAATTCAAGTTCTCTTATGTGGCAGAAATTGGATTGGGACCAGTAAGATTCTATGGTTCATATAGCCCAAAATCTATGTATGAACATAGTCTCGACATCAGGCCATATAATTTCGGAATAAGGTTAGGCGGTTGGTAATGTGTGTGGTCATCCGGAATGATCACACACATTCTCTCTCTAAACTCTGTGATAATAAACTTGTTTTATTGTTACAGGGTTTTTTATTTCCTATGGCTTCTGCTTATTTTATTAAATTAGCAAATCAAAACCAATACATTGATACAGCGGCGAAACTATTTTAGTCAATATACTGAATCTTTTGAAATAAAACTGGAGCATATCATTACAGATGATATTTCAACTGAAACATATTGTAAAAAATATCTTTCGCACTTATTACAGCATAAAAAATATTACCTGGCAATCTATGCTGATGTATTGGATAAACTGATCCTACATTCAACAAAAAAAAAGGAAGACATCATATTAATAGATGTTGGTTCGGGGAATGGGTTATTGGGAATTTTTGCAAAGTTCTGCGGGTTTAAAAAAGTATATCTCAACGATACAGATGAAAAATTTATTCAGGCTTCAAAAAATCTTTCAGGGGAATTAAGAATTAACATAGATGGTTATATAGTTGGCAATATTAGCTCAGTACAATTGTATTTACAAAATGAGAAGCCTGATGCTTTTGTTGGAGCTGATGTAATTGAACATGTTTACAACCTGGAAGATATGTTTACATGTTTGCGGCAATTGAACCCGGCAATGGTATCTGTTTTTACAACAGGTTCAAACCCGGCTAATTATTTAAAAGTCAGGGCCCTGAGCAAAATTCAATTAAAAGATGAACTGGTAGGAGGATCTCCTGAACAGCATATTTTATTCGGAGAAACTGAATTAGAATCTTTCATTAGTATGAGAGAAAAGATCATCCGAACATATGGACAGGCGTTATCTGAAAAGGAGATTTTACAATTGGCCAAATACACCCGGGGCATGAATGAGCATGATATCATTCAATCTATAGATCAATTCAAACGATCAGGTATATATCCCGTACCTGCTCCCGGAAACAATACATGTAATCCAATGAACAGCAGTTGGACAGAACGAATATTATCTTTTGATGATTATCGCTCAATTTACTCAAAAGCGGGTTTTTCATGTAAATTTTATGCAGGTTTCTACAATGATTACAGGCAGGGGCTCATCAATTTTGTGAAAAAATTGCTAAACGCAGGTATTACTATTGTAGGGAAAAAAATTTCTCCTTATATTGTTATTGTTGGTTACATAAAATAATTAATTTCAATCATTGATGTTAAAGTTAATCACAGGTGTGAAATAATTAATAATGGCATACCATTTGTTCATATATGACAAAATTATTTTAAATGAAAACCCGTTTTTTAGTTTCCATTGTTGTTTTTTGCTTATTAACTATGTTAATGGCATTTGCTCCATTGGGTAAAAAAAAGAAACCTGCCAAAAAATCGGTTGTGTCAAAAATTAAAGTTACATCTTTCAAAAAAGAAGTGGATGAAGAAAATCCATACTATATAATCGTTGATAAAAGCGATTATGAATTAAAAGTTTTTGATGATGAAGGTTGGTTTGCAACTTATCCCATTGTTTTTGGCAGCAAGGATCTTTCTGATAAAATGAAAGAGGGGGATCGCAGAACACCTAACGGGAGTTTCAAGGTGATCATAAAAAAGATACATCCCAAATGGGGCCCCGAACTTTTACTGGATTATCCAAATGATGTAAGTTATCAGCGTTTTAATGACAGGAAGGCCAAAGGTTTATTGCCCAGAGGCGCTAAGATTGGAGGAGGTATTGCCATACATGCAACAAGGCCCGAAGAAGAATGGACCATAGATAATTTTTACAATTGGACAGATGGTTGTGTTTCTGTTAAGTATACAGAAATGAAAGATCTGTTTAGTTATATTCCCATCGGCACTCCTGTTACTATCCAACCTTAATTTGGTAAACGGCCTTAAGAAATAAAAATCAAATTCCCATCCCCATAACTTAAGAACCTGAATTCATGCTCAAGGGCATAAGTATAAATAGTTTTCCATTTATCACCAACAGCAGCAGCGACCAATAATAATAAAGTAGATTGTGGCTGATGAAAATTTGTTACGAGGGCTTTGGTGATCTTAAAATGGTAACCTGGTGTAATTAATAATTGTGTTTGGGTGAACAGGTGATCGGTCTCTCTTTTTTCCAGCCAGTTTATTAATGCCAGTAAGGCATCCTGTGCAGGTATGTTGCTTCTTTGCAAAGGTTCTTCATAAATATCCCATTGATGAAGAATTAAATTATTCAACGACGGGTTTGAAATTACTTTTACGCCAAGCCAATATAATGTTTCAATAGTTCGTAAAGAAGTGGTACCAACTGCAATGATGTTATTTATTTTAAATAAGATCTTTTTGATCGTTTCAATACTAACATCGATCCATTCTGAATGCATCTCATGATCCTGCATGTTATTGGCTTTAACCGGTTTAAAAGTCCCAGCTCCAACGTGCAGCGTTACATAAGTTTTATCAATATATTTTTTTTCTAATTTTTCGAAAACAGCTTCAGTAAAATGTAATCCGGCAGTGGGGGCAGCTACTGAACCATCGTGTTTTGCATAAATAGTCTGATACCTGGTTGCATCTGTAATATCCGAGGCCCTTTTAATATAGGGTGGTAAAGGAATGTCTCCTGCAGATTCAATAACTTCAGCAAAACTATATGATCCTGGTGTCCACGAAAATTCGATCACATAAGCATCCGGTATTTTTTGTATTTGAATTGCTTTAAGTATAATTTTTTCACCAGCCTTATCGGGATTCCCTTTTTTGTTAATTATTATTTCTTTAATAAGTTGCCCCTCTTTCCATTTAGCAGCACCACCTACAAAACATTTCCATTTTACAAGGTTAGTCTTACTCATAATGCTGTTGTATTCATTCAACAGTTCATGTGGTTCGAGGCAGAAAATTTCAATGATACCGCCACTGCTTTTTTTAAACCTGATCCTGGCATTGATTACTTTACTGTTATTAAAGATCAGCAAACTGCCTTCGGGTATATGACCGGCGATATTGCTGTAAATATCTTCTTTAATGATCCCGTCCTGATATATGAGTAATTTAGAAGCATCTCTTTCATGTAAAGGATGTAAGGCGATTTTCTCTTCAGGTAGATCATAAGTAAAATCCTGTATGGATATTTTTCGTGGGTCTGTCATTGTAAAAAACGGTTATTTCATTATTCTGCTTTTTATTTTCTTAAAATGAGTAATCATATATGAATGAAAAACTGTAATGATATTTGAAAACAGGGAATTAAAATATCTTTTCATACTGGTATCTGTCAATTAAATTAAACAGAGAGATGCTTCGTTCCTCAGCATTACAGCAGAATAATAAGGTTTATCATTTCAATTATAGTTTACCGGATTTTATTTCATCAACTACTAACGGATCAAGTAATGTTGTTGTATCACCCAGGTTACTCAGATCGCCTTCTGCAATTTTTCTTAAGATACGCCTCATTATTTTTCCGCTTCTTGTTTTTGGAAGCCCGGTTACAAATTGTATTTTATCCGGTTTGGCAATCGGGCCTATGATTTTGGAAACTGTCAGGCTAATATCCTGACGCCTCAGGTTTTCATCTCCGTGATGTCCATTATAAATAACATAAGCATAAATACCCTGGCCTTTTATATCATGCGGGTAACCCACAACAGCGCTTTCCACAACACCTGCATGCATGTTAATGGCATTTTCCACTTCAGCGGTACCGATCCGGTGGCCACTGATATTCAATACATCATCAACCCTGCCGGTAATACGATAAAAACCATTTTCATCTTTCATAGCGCCATCCCCTGTAAAATACAGACCGGGGTATGTGGCAAAATAATTTGTACGACAGCGTTCATGGTCACCGTAAGTTGTTCGTAAAATCCCGGGCCAGGGGGCTTTGATACAAAGATTTCCTTTTAGAAGGCCATTTTCATCTTTTTCTGTAACTTCTTTTCCGTTTTCATCAACAAGTAATGGTTGTATTCCCGGCATAGGTAATGTTGCCCAACTGGCTTTTGATGGCGTTACGCCGGCCAGATTACTTATCAAACAACCGCCGGTTTCGGTTTGCCACCAGGTATCTACAATGGGGCATTTTTTCTTTCCAATGTTTTCATCATACCAATGCCATGCTTCTTCATTGATAGGTTCACCAACCGTTCCGAGGATTTTCAAAGAAGACAGATCTTTACCTGATAGAGGATCAGTTCCATAGCTCATTAAACTTCGTATAGCCGTTGGGGCAGTATATAAGCAGTTCACTTTGTGTTTTTCCACTATATCCCAAAATCGACCTGCATCCGGCCAGGTAGGAATGCCCTCAAACATCAACGATGTTGCCCCGGCACTTAATGGTCCATAAACAATATAACTATGACCGGTTATCCAGCCTATATCTGCCGTACAAAAATGTACATCACCGGGTTTGTATTGAAATACATTTACAAATGTGTAAGTGGTCCACAACATATATCCTGCACAGGTATGTACCACGCCTTTGGGCTTGCCGGTAGAACCGGATGTATATAAAATAAACAACGGATCTTCAGCATCCATTTCTTCTGCTGGAAAAGATACCACCCCATCTTTTTCAATTTGCGATTCTGCATATTCCATTTCATCTTCCCACCATACATCTCTTCCTTTGATCATTGAAACGGGCCTTCTGGTTCTTGTATAAACAATAACACGTTTAATTGTTTTATTCCCGATCAGTGCATCATCAATAACATCTTTTAATGGAATATCCTTTCCGCCACGGTAAGCACCGTCACAGGTAATGATAAATTCTGCCTTTGCATCTTCGAGCCGGTCTGCAATACTTTGCGCACTAAAGCCGCCGAATACCACGCTGTGAATGGCACCAATCCTGGCACAGCCCAATACAGCATAAGCCAGTTCAGGAACCATACCCATATAAATGCAAACCCGGTCACCTTTTTTTACACCATTGTTTTTTAATACCTGTGCAAACTGGCAAACTCTTTTATGTAAGCGGGCATAAGTTACAATTCTGGTTCTTTCTTCAGGGTTATTTGGTTCCCAAATGATAGCAGGTTTATCTGCCATTGTTTCCAAATGCCGGTCAATACAATTTTCTGTAATGTTAAGTTTGGCGCCTTTGAACCATTCTATTTTGGGTTCTGAAAAATTCCAGTTCAAAACTATATCCCATTTTTTTCTCCATAAAAAATTTTCTGCAACAGAAGACCAGAATCCTTCGGGATCCTCGATACTTTTTTTATAATCAGCATGATATGCTTCTAATGATTTGATCTGATAAGGATATGACATCTGTAGAAATAAGTTGAGTGATAATTAGTTTTTTATTGTCAATTTGTCAAGTTACAAATAATACCGATCATTTTTTTGACAATGACCGGTAAATGGTTTCGTAGATCTTTGGCCTCACATTCATTTGCAGAAATCGCTCACTTTCTGGTGAATTGACACGGTTACTTAAAAAAACAAAAACAATGTTCTTACCCGGATCGGCCCATGCACAGGTTCCGGTATATCCCGTATGTCCAAATGATTGAGAAGATGCAGATAAGCAGGGATATGGCTCGGGACGAATATTATTATCTTTCTCGGGTTTATCAAAACCATATCCCCTTCTGCTGATACTACTGTTATAGGAGGTAAATAGGTCTACCGTTTCTTTTCGAAGGTATCTTTTACCGTTAAATGTTCCGCCATTCAATAGCATTTGCATGATGCAGGCAATATCATATGCATCAGAGAAAAGACCCGCATGGCCGGCGATCCCGCCAAACATCGCTGCTCCGGGATCATGTACGACGCCTCTTAGTTCCTGAAGGCGAAACTGTTTTTCATTTTCAGTTGGTACAATCCTGTTTGGTGAAATATGTTTCAAAGGCAGAAATCCTGCAGACTCCAATGACATAGGGATGTAAAAATATTTTCTTACATATTCATCCAGAGAAAATCCGGTAATGGTTTCAACTATTTTTCCTAAGAAAATAAAATCATTGTCACTATAAACATATTTCCCTGCATTATTTACCGGGCTTACTAAAATCCTTTTATATAATGTATCCCTCCAGTCATTTCTAAGAAATAATTTATCAGCAACGGTTATGGAAAAAGAATCGGAGTGAACAGTTCTATACAGATCAGGTAATGGTAAACCAGCGGCATCAATGGTTTCTTTGTAAAAGGGAATATAAGCTGTAAGACCCGCCTGGTGAAGCAATAGGTTTTCGATCGTAATATTTTCTTTGTTGTAACCTTTTACAAACAAAAGGTAATAGCCAAGCTTTTTTTTTAGATCAATTTTCCCTTCATCATATAATTTCATTACAGCAAGGGTAGTGGCACAGGTCTTTGTTACTGAAGCCATATCATAAACTGCTGTTGTTGTAACCGGTTGATGGTTGTCAAAACTGTAATTTCCATATGCTTTTTCATAAGCAATTTTTCCATCTTTAGCTATCAGAACAACACAGCCGGGAATTGCTTTTTTTTCGATCGCATCATTTGCAATGGAATCAATTTGGCTTGTCATTTCAGAAGCAAACCCAGCCTGGTTGGGATTGATCAAAGGAAGGCTTCCGTTTGTTGCCGTTAGTCCAAAGCCGTAAGTATATTGCTCACATACAGTTACCGGAAGCACTCCTTTATAAGGTAAATATCCCTCCAGCATTTCAATGGCAGTGTTTTGTATCACAGGATCATCTTCATAACACAGTACAAGATTATTCGCATTACAAAAATTCTTTACGGCATAGGCATTGCCAAATAGAAAACCAATGGTATTTTTTCTTTGTAGTAATTGCGAAACAAAATTAATAGCGAGGTTGCTTAACCCGAAATTAGTTGCCGGAGTCCTGGTTAAATTATGGATGCCAATAACAACCTTCTTGTACCTGGTTGTGATGCTATCCAGTTTTTTTGCCATAGCAACAGAATCTTTATTAAAATAGTCAAGATAAAATATATCAGCATTATAATCTTTGCGCATTCTTGTGGCAAAGGCATTATCACTGTTGACGCCGATCCCAACATAAGCAGTAGTTGACTGTTCATTATTTTCAGAAACGGATAATGGAAAAAATGCTGATTCTTTTTTTGATAACAAAGTAATGGCATTTTCTGCTACCAGCTTCGTCATTGCAGCAACCTTGCTGTTAAGGTCTTTAGAAAGATCATTTGTAATGATGGGTTGAATATTAGCTGATCCATATTGGTACTTAGCTAATAATACTTTTCTGCAATGCATTTCAATATCTTCCCAACTGAGTTGTTTATTTGTAATGGCTTCTTTGATTTTTATTATGGCATTTGGAACATCTTCAGGAAGGCATAACATATCATTTCCTGCAATCAGGGATTCAACAGATGCTTCGCCGTTAGGAAAATTTTTTTTCATCCCTTGCATTTCCAAAGCATCAGTAAATGTTAATCCCCGGAAGCCAAGTTCATTTCTTAATAATTCAGTCACATTATTTTTTGATAACGAAGTAGCCCTGTTCAAACGGTTGTCTATGGAAGGAATATATAAATGAGCAATCATTGCTGCACCTACACCGGCATCAAAAATCTTTCTGAAAGGATATAGTTCCAATGAATCAAGTTCAGCTTTTGTTTTATTTATGACCGGTAAATCCAGGTGCGAGTCTACAGAAACATCGCCATGTCCCGGAAAATGTTTGGCGCATGCCATCACACCCATATCCTGCATTCCTTTCATGTAAGCAATACCAAATCTGGCAACTTTATATTTATCTTCTCCAAAACTGCGGTCATTGATCACCGGGTTATTTGGATTATTGTTTACATCTACTACCGGGGCATAATTTACCTGTAAACCTATTCTTTTGCATTGCTCCGCCACTACCTGGCCATATTTGTAAACGATCGATTCATCCTGCATAGCACCCAGCATCATTTGTTTTGGTAGTGGTAAAACACTGTCTAAAAGCCTGTGTCCAACACCCCATTCTGCATCCATACACATTAAAAGAGGTGTTTTTGCCAGGCTTTGCAATGTATTTATCATTTCGGCCTGTTTAACGGGCCCTCCCTGGAAAATACAGATTCCCCCTATATTATATTGTTTGACAAGGTTTGTAACTTTTTCGTAATAAAAGGTGACCTGCTTTGTTTTTAGATCAATAGAAGACAGGCGTACAACCATTAATTGGGCGATGCGCTCATCATTATTGAGTGTATTTAAAACACTGTCGGCCCAGTTATTGGCAGCCGTACTGTATAATTCAGGTTTTTGCTGGCTATATGATTCTATCGAAAAAAGAAGACAAAGGGCAATGGCTAAACTCCGCATAGCTGCATAATAATTCATAGTGAAAAGTATGTGTTATTTTCGTGCTGTAAATTACAGGATTTTGACTGATATAATTCAATTATTGCCCGATAACATCGCCAACCAGATCGCTGCCGGTGAAGTGATCCAGCGCCCTGCAAGTGCTGTTAAAGAGTTATTGGAAAATGCAGTTGATGCCGGTGCTGATGAAATAAAATTGTTTGTTAATGATGCCGGTAAATCTTTGATACAGGTAATGGATAATGGGAAAGGTATGAGCGAGACCGATGCTAGAATGTCTTTTGAAAGACATGCAACGTCTAAGATCAAAAATATAGATGACCTTTTTCGGATAAAAACAATGGGTTTTCGTGGCGAAGCGCTGGCAAGTATAGCCGCTGTATCACAGGTAGAGTTAAAATCAAAAAGAGAAGAAGATGAGATCGGTGTGTATATAGAGATCGAAAACAGCATTGTTAAGTTACAGGAACCTGCTGCTGTAAATACAGGTACCAGTATTGCCATGAAAAATTTATTTTTTAATGTTCCTGCCAGAAGAAATTTTTTAAAAAGCAATGCAGCAGAGTTAAGGCATATAGTTGATGAGTTTATAAGAGTTGCCATGGCATTCCCCGAAATATTCTTTTCATTTTCTTCCAACGGGCAGCAGGTGTTTCATCTGGAAAAAGGTACATTAAAGCAACGGATCGTTCAGATTCTTGGCAATAGTTACAATGCAAAACTGGTTAGTGTACAAGAGCAAACAGATTACCTGAATATTTTTGGATTTGTTGGTAAACCGGAAACTGCAAAAAAGACCCGGGGCGACCAGTATTTTTTTGTGAATAACCGGTTCATCAAAAGTGCTTATCTCAATCATGCTGTGATGAATGCTTTTGATGAAATGATCGCAAAAGACAGTTTTCCGATGTATGCACTGTTTATTGATCTTAATCCGGCGCAACTTGATATAAATGTTCATCCAACCAAACAGGAAATAAAATTTGAAGATGAAAAAATTGTTTATGCATTTGTTCAGTCTGCGGTAAAACATGCATTGGCACAATTCAGCATTACACCAACGCTGGATTTTGACCTTGATCCATCTATACAACAATTGGAAGCAGTGAGTAAGCCATTAACAGAAGAAAGAAGGGCTTCCTCTTCTTCATCATCATTGTATCAAACTTTCTCACAGAAAAACCAGGCTCATTTTATTGAAAATAAAAGTGAACTGCGACATTGGAAAGATTTTTATGAAAAACCTAAAGCAGACCTAACCCCCCAAATAACCGATGATCAAAAGTCTCCATTGCATAGTGATCGGCTGATACTGGATCAGCATGCACATCAGTATGATCTGTTGCAATTACATAACACATACATTATCGTGCAAAATGATACCGGGTATTTATTGATCCATCAACAAAATGCACATGAACGAATATTGTATGAACGATTTCTGCATGCAATTGCAGGCAGGCCAATTGCAACACAACAAAGTCTTTTTCCTGTAACCATCGAACTGGCTGCAGCCGATTCGGTTTTGCTGAATGAACTGGTCCCGGATCTTCAGCAACTCGGTTATCAGCTGGAACCATTTGGAAACAATACATTTGTGATACAGGGAACGCCTGCTGATATTGATCAGGGCAATGAAAAAATTGCTATTGAAAAAATGTTAGAACAATATAAACATTTCAGTAGTGATGTTAAATTCAGTAAAAGAGAGAAATTAATGCGATCAATGGCATTGCAACAATCACTAAAAGCAGGCACAACACTTACTCAAAAAGAAATGCGGGTCTTGGTACATGAATTATTTGCAAGTGAAACGCCCAATTGCACTCCAAACGGCAAACCAACTTATATGAGTTTCAAAAAAGATGAAATGGATAAAATGTTTGGAAGGTAATAACCAAATCGGACAAATTTACATTAATAAAAAATCCTGCAAATTAATTTGCAGGATTTTTTATTGAAAATATCACCTTTATAATTTTACAAAAGAAGAATAACAAACCATATTGCCTCGCACTACTTTCATTCTGTAAATGCCTGTAGGAAGCGATGCTATTGAAACTGAAACGGTATTATTCCCAACAACGCCTGGTTGATGTTTTTCTCTTACAAGTGTATTTGAAAAATTATAAATATACACATCTATCATTTGCGGCAAAGAAAGATAAACATTCAGGTTAACTATTGTTGTGGCCGGATTTGGGAATGTTTGTATGAAACATGAATTTGGTGGATTTACCTGGCCAACATATACGTACCGGCAAATTTCACGTACACAATTTGTAAGGATTCCGTTGCTGTTTCTTTTTTGAATACGCAGACAAACATAATATGTTCCCGGTTGTGCATAAACATGTGCCGGACTGACCTGGTTAGACGAAGAACCATCGCCAAATGTCCAACGGATAGAATCAGTATTATTTAACGGAGTGGAAGTATTTACAAAATGATAAAGAAAGGCTACAGGTGTCATTGATACAGTATCCCTGTAAGAATAAAAGTTTGCTGTAAGATTACATGCAGTTGTTGTTTGTACATAAATGGTCAGGCATTTCAACCGGATACAGTTTGAAAGAGCGCCTGAACTTGTTCTTTGTTGAACCCTCAGGCAAACACTATAAGCACCCGGTTGTGCGAAAGTATGATTCGGGTTAACTTGGCTGGTTGAAGAGCCGTCGCCAAAGGTCCAGTAAATTGAATCATTGGCATTCAATGGTGTGGAAGTATTTTGAAAATGATATGTATTGGGTGCAGTTTGTATCAGGTTAAATGTAAAGTTAGCAACCAGGTTACAGGCATTGGGATTTACAATAACGATGGTACGACAAATCTCACGAATACAATTTGTTAGTGAACCCGCGGCAGTTCTTTGAATTATTCTCAGGCATACATTATAGTTGCCAGGTTGTGTATAGGTATGGTTCGGGTTAACCTGGTTAGAAGAAGTACCATCGCCAAATGTCCAGCGAATTGAATCAGTATTATTTAATGGAACGGAGGTGTTCTCAAAATGATAAGTATAGGTATTTAATACTGTTGAATCCCTGTAAGAATAAAAATTCGCAACCAGGTTACACACTGTTGTATTTTGTACAACCAGAGTCAGGCATTTTTCCCTGATACAATTTGTAAGTGTTCCATTGGGATTTCTTTGTTGCACCCTTAGACATACATTATAAGTTCCTGCCTGTGCATAAGTATGAGTAGGATTCAGGTCATTGGAAGAAGTGCCGTCACCAAATGTCCAACGAACAGAATCTGTTGGATTCAAAGGTGTAGATGTATTTACAAAATGAAAGGCTGTTGGTGTAGCTGTTACAGGAGTTGTTGTAAAGTTTGCAATCAGGTTACAAACGGTAGAATTCTGAACAATAACAGTATGGCAAATTTCACGGATACAGTTTGAAAGTGTACCATTAGGAGTTCTTTGTATAATCCTCAGGCATACAGTATAAGTTCCGGGCTGGGCATAAGCATGAACTGTGTTAGACTGGTTGGAAGAAGTACCGTCACCAAAGGTCCAGCGAATAGAATCTGTTGTATTTAAAGGGGTAGAAGTATTTTGAAAATAAAATGTATTGGGTGATGTTGCTACCGGCGTAAAAGTGAAGTTAGCAACCAGGTTACACACAGTTGTATTTTGTACAACCAAAGTCAGGCATTTTTCCCTGATACAATTTGTAAGCGTACCATTTGGATTTCTTTGTTGCACCCTTATACAAACATTATAAGTCCCTGCCTGTGCATACGTATGTGAAGGGTTCATGTCATTAGAAAAAGTTCCGTCACCAAATGTCCAGCGAACAGAATCTGTTGGATTTAAAGGTGTGGATGTATTTACAAAATGAAAGGCTGTTGGTGTTGCTGTTACCGGTGTTGTTGTAAAGTTTGCAATCAGGTTACAAACGGTATTATTCTGAACAATAACTGTATGGCAAACTTCCCGGATACAGTTTGATAGCGTACCGTTTGCTGTTCTCTGTTGTACCCTTAGGCATACATTGTAAGTGCCCGGCTGCGCATAAGAATGAACTGTGTTTGACTGGTTGGAAAAAGTTCCGTCACCAAAGGTCCAACGAATAGAATCTGTTGTATTTAAAGGGGTAGAAGTATTTTGAAAATAAAATGTATTGGGTGATGTTGTTGCCGGCGTAAAAGTGAAGTTGGCAACCAGGTTACATACAGTTGTATTTTGTACAATTATGGGTACACATTTTTCCCTGATACAATTCGACAATGAGCCATTGCTGTTTCGTTGTATAATCCTTAAGCAAACGTTGTAAGTACCCGGTTGTGTAAAAGTATGTGTTGGATTCAGATTATTGGAAGAAGTACCATCACCAAAGGTCCAGCGTATTGAATCTGTAGAATTTAATGGGACAGAAGTATTTTGGAAAGAATAAGTATTTATAGCTCCCGCTAACTGTGTAAAAGTAAAGTTGGCAACCAGGTTACATACTGTTGGGTTTGGTACAACTACCGGATGGCATATTTCACTAACACAATTGGATAATGCACCGGTATTTGTTCTTTGTTGCACACGCAGGCAAACCGTATATGTACCAGGTTGTGCATATGTATGAATCGGATTTAAAACATTTGATGAAGTACCATCGCCAAAAGTCCAGCGAACTGAATCTGTTGGATTCTGTTGATTAGTCGTATTGATAAAATGATAAGGCGGGTTTGGAATGGCAACCAATGAATCTCTGAATGAATAAAAACCGGATGTCAGGTTACAGGGATTTTGAACCTGCACATTCATATACACAGTGTCACTGCATATAATTGCCCCATTTACGAATATGTACATTACATGTTGCACCAAAAAGAAACTACCACTTGTATAAGTATGTACCGGCGAAATCGCAGGCGAAGTAGCTCCATCACCAAAATTCCAAAAGTGAAATGTATAGTTAGGTGTGCCTGGATAAGCCGGAATAAATTGAACCGTATTGCCATTTTGATAGGTTGTGGCAAATGCTGCATTACAGGTTGTGGTTTGTGCTTTTGAATTGATACCTGCAAAAGAAAGCAGGAGCATCAGGATTGTAAAAATTCTTTTCATACTGATATTTTTTGAATGAATTAAATGCTGTTTAAAAGGTCGTGTACATAAAGATGCTGTTATTGGAAAATGCGTTGCTTACAGAGGATAAAATTATTGATAATTTTCCCTTTTCCCAATTAAATACTGCTTAAAAGCCCTACGAACAAGGCTTTAGTTTGATGGGGTATTTTTGGCTAAAATAGAGAAAATCAACAGTTTACCTAACTAATCCAGTGATCTTAGAGAAAAAACACTTTGTTGTTTTCTTTTATGCATCATTTTATTTTTGAAATGAGGACTTAAAATTAAAATCCCAAAATGATACTGCCCAACTTTTACATTCCTTATTTTACATTTCCTACCCTCTTTCCTGTATCCTGAGCCATCTTTCCGGTATGATATCGCTGCTGGCATTTAGATAATCATTGTAACTGCAGGAAATAAATTTCTTATCCGGTAACTGCATCCACCACCGTTGGGTTCTTTTGCTTTGTAAAAAAACAGTATCCACTTCTGCAAAAACGGTATGATATTCATTAAAATTATCCCGCTCCTCGAGTAAGCTTTCCTTTTTACTCCTGCTTTTTCCGTCGATAAAATACCATAGCATTTGTGCGATCTGTTTTGCAGTCAGATCATTGATATCTAAATAGGGATTGTAGCCATAAATACCAAAACTGCTTAGCTTATCACTCATTCCGGCATATCTGGTAAGCATACATGCTTCTTCCCCTGTTAAACCATTGGGGCAATTAATGCTTGCCGGCGCATCACTGTTTTTTATAGCACTGATATCAAAACTCAACAAATGGGTGTTGCGGATCAC
Source organism: Ferruginibacter sp. (assembly GCA_031373525.1). Taxonomy (GTDB): domain Bacteria; phylum Bacteroidota; class Bacteroidia; order Chitinophagales; family Chitinophagaceae; genus Ferruginibacter. Next base: position 9,946 of record JANMMS010000020.1, on the reverse strand, counting down.
AGGTTCCATTTCATCCATATCCTCTTTTACCAAACCAACCCGGTAACAATCAAAGCGCAACTTGTCCATGGTTTCCAGCATCCTGGGATGTACGAAATAACTTTGAAAAGCAATGTGGTTATAGTGTTTAACCAAATTAGGTTCACCGGTAAGCATCTCCAGTAAAAAATTTTCGTTTCTGTATGTGCTTTCACCTATCAGGTCTATCATGGCGTCAATGCATGTTGCTTCAACAACCTGCCCCAGAGATTTATAAGCTTCATATTGGGCCAAAGTAATATCATGTGAACCACCCAGGATGATCACCGTTTTTTTTAACCGGAGTAATTCTGATAGAACAGTTTTTATTGCAGCATAACTGTCTTGTAATGATTCGCCCGTTTTTATATTTCCGATATCAGCGATCATTACATCTGTATGCCAATAATGAAGCTGGTATAATTGTTTACGAATTGTATCAGCTGAATTGCTTTCTCCATTGAAAATCCCACTTCCCCTCATTTCCCCGGTGCCAACTAATATGATATCTATATCCTGCAGATCGGGTAATACAGATTCAAATATAGCAATATGTTTTGCCAGCTGCCCATCGGTATAGTTATTTTCTTCGTTTAATTCACGGATGTTTATAGGATGTAGAAAATCAATCAGGTCTTGCATAAAAAAAGTTTGCGGCAAACCTAACGGAATAATCGGATACATGAAATGTAAAACCTTTTTTTTTATCCCCTATTTTGGCTTTTACTTCTATGTAAATATTAACTTAGCGGTTAACATACCACAGATACTTATTAACTTTACAACATAATTTTTATAGTGATGGACAAACAGGAAATTTTACAAAACGTAGTAATAAAATTTGCAGGAGACAGTGGCGATGGTATGCAATTAGCCGGCAGTCAGTTTACAAACAATACTGCCATGCTTGGTATAGACCTGGCTACCTTTCCGGATTTCCCGGCAGAAATTCGTGCCCCGATAGGAACATTGCCCGGTGTGAGCGGTTACCAGTTAAGGTTCAGTAGCGACAGGGTATACACACCTGGGGATGAATGTGACGTACTTGTTGCAATGAACGCTGCAGCACTAAAAGTGAATTTATCCGGATTAAAGAAGGGTGGTAAGATCATAGTAAATGAAGATGGCTTTGATAGTAAAAACCTGCGGTTGGCAAATTATCCTGATGGAGTAAATCCTCTCAACGATCAAAGCCTGGATGGATATGAAGTCATAAAAATGGATGTTACTAAAATGACCAGGGAAGCTTTAAAGGACTTTACAATGGGATTCAAAGAAAAAGACCGTGCAAAAAATATGTTTGTGCTCGGCTTTTTATATTGGATGTATAACCGTGATATGGACAATACCATTGGGTTTTTGAAAGAAAAATTTGGTAAGAAACCAGATATCCTTGACAGTAATGTAAAAGTTTTACAGGCAGGCTATAATTTTGGTGATACCACAGAAACATTTTCAGCCAGGTACACGGTTGAAAAAGCCAAAATGGAACCGGGTACTTACCGTTCTATTATGGGGAACCAGGCATTATCTTATGGGTTGATTGCTGCTACACAAAAAAGCAATCTCCCTTTATTTCTAGGAAGCTATCCCATCACTCCCGCTTCGGATATTTTACACGAACTGAGCAGTTACAAAAATTTTGGAATAAAAACATTTCAGGCAGAAGATGAAATAGCTGCAATCACATCTGCTATCGGGGCAAGCTATGGCGGTGCTTTGGGGCTTACTACAACATCCGGTCCCGGAATGGCATTAAAAGCGGAAGCCATGGGACTGGCAGTAATGTTGGAGATACCATTGGTTATCGTAAATATTCAACGTGGCGGGCCAAGTACGGGTTTACCTACAAAAACAGAGCAAAGTGATCTGATGCAGGCTTATTATGGCAGAAACGGGGAATGCCCAATGCCAATAATTTCTGCCAGTACTCCAAGTGATTGCTTTGAAGTAGCTTATGAAGCGGTAAGAATAGCTGTACAACATATGACACCAGTTATCTTATTAAGTGATGGTTATATTGCTAATGGGGCAGAACCCTGGAAATTTCCTCAATCTGCTGATCTTACGCCGATCGAAGTGAAATATAAAACTCAATTGGGACATGGCGAAGAAAAATTCCAGCCATATCTGAGAGATGAAAAACTGGTAAGGCCATGGGTAATTCCCGGTACTGCGGGTATGGAACACCGTATTGGTGGACTTGAAAAACAAAATATTACTGGCAATATTAGTTATGAAGCAGAAAACCATCAGTTGATGGTTAAAATAAGGCAGGAAAAAATAGATAAGATCGCCTCTTATATTCCGGCACAACACCTGGATAGTGGTCCGGAAAAAGGTAAGATCCTGGTACTCGGATGGGGCAGTACTTTTGGGGCGATTAAAAGCGCTTGTGCAGAATTACAAAAAGATGGCCATGCAGTTTCTCATGCACATTTACGTTATGTGAGGCCGTTCCCGGCAAACCTGGGTGATATTATTAAAAACTTTGAACAGGTGTTGATTCCCGAAATAAATAACGGGCAACTCATAAAAATAATAAGAGACATTTATATGATCGATGCCAAAGGTTATAATAAGATAATGGGAGTACCTATTACGAAAGGCGAACTGGTAGATGTTATTAGGAAGATGTTAGTTTAAAAGTTTAGTATAAAAAAAGAGCCGCTTTATCATTAAAGCGGCTCTTTTTTTATTAAAAAATTATCTGATTTTTTGTCGGCCTATTGTAACACTAAATTTGATATTAAAACTGAAATAAGCATCTTTTTGAGTTGCACTTCCACGTTTTCCACCGGGGCCGGTTACTTTAGTTATCTGCCTGTCGCTTAATGCAATCGCATTGGCAAGTTTTGTTCCGGTAAAATATTGTGAATAAACAGCAGGATCAACATAATCTTTACTTACATCATCCAGGTAATCTGTATTTAACATCCTATAAACATACTCGCCTCTTACATTTATTAAAGGAGATAATTCATACTTAATTCCTAAGCCTACCGGTATATTAATTTGCTGCAATTTGTAAACTGGCCTGTCAGGGTATTCTTTAAAGCCCTGCCCTTCGGTACTTAGCGGCTGTAGATCTACCCATTTACCATTAAAATTTGTCTGTGGGTTAAAAGAAAAAAAGCCTACACCTCCTAATAAATAAGGAGATAATCTTGGAGGGTCTGATTCCCTGTTTTCATAATTAATGAAAATATACAAAGGATGTATTTCTGCAATCAAAGAAAATTCAGTGATCTTAGTTCTGAAATTTACGTTCCTGTTATAACGTTCTTTAGCAATATCTGTTACCCCTGCTAAAACAGCATCATCAGAAGATAATTTTCCAAACGTACCTTCTAACCTGAGTGCAACTGCATTTTTATAAATTGCATTGATAAAAATACCACCACCAATACTGGTTTTTCCAAGATTGATATCTTTCACAAACTTTTTACCGATGCCTTTATTACCACCAATATCAGTTAAAGAATTCATAACATCTAAAGATGCACCTACCTCAAATAGAAAGGGACTATCATAAAAGTTATCATCATAAAAATAATACTGGGCAGATACATTATTTGAATATACTGTTAGCAGGATGCTGAGACTTAACAGGCTGATTATTCTTTTCATGAAAACAAAAAGTTAATTTGAAATAAGCAATTTACAATACCGGGACTGTAAATTACTGAAATTATTGTTACAAAGAAAACGAATATTTTTAAATTATTAAACTAGATTTTTTGCTTGGTATAAAATTTACATGCATTTCTAATCCCGCAATTGCTGCATTTTGGACTTCTGGCAATACAAATGTACCTGCCGTGTAATATTAACCAATGATGAGCTTTATGAATAAGCTCTTTTGGAAATTGTTTAACTAATTGATTTTCAGTTTCAAGTGGTGTTTTCGCACCTGTAGATAGTCCAATTCTGGCACTTACCCTGAAAACGTGGGTATCAACTGCCATATTTGGTTGTTGATCTATTACTGAAGTAATAACATTTGCAGTTTTTCTTCCTACACCCGGTAATTTGATCAGTTCAGCAACATTCATTGGAACAATACCATTAAAGCTGTCCTGAAGCATTTTTGCCATGCCTATCAGGTGTTTGGTCTTATTATTTGGATAGGATATACTTTTAATGATTGGAAAAAGATCATCAAATTCTGCCTTACTCATTGATTCTGCATCTGGAAATTTATTAAAGATCGCAGGAGTTATACTGTTAACCCTTTTATCAGTGCATTGTGCAGAAAGAATTACAGCTACTAACAATTGAAATGGATTATGAAAAAATAATTCTGTTTCAGCATCAGGAGCATGCTCCTGGAAATAGTTAATTACATATTGATAGCGTTCTTTTTTAGTCATAAAAAAACCCGTTTCTGCTTCAGAAACGGGTAAATTACATAAATACTACTGAATTAAGCGTGAGGTGTTAGCTCTTCTACTGCTTTTTCGGCATAGTTTAATATATTATCAATGGTTTTTTTACGCGGAGAAAGTTTAATTGTTTCCAGTCTTTTCAACCCGGAAGAAATTACTTCTAATTTTTCACGCAAACTCCAGTCCGATTCTATAGCTGCTTTGATAGCTGCCGTTTTTTCAATGGAAGTCTCCTTGTACAAATACTGTAACAAATCTTCCGGTGTAAAGCTGTGCATAGGCAAAGTTAAAAACTTGTTTGAAATTAAATAAATATCATTATCCGCATATTAAACGGAGGCTTTAAAAGAATATTGTGTTTTTACCGTAATTTTTCCTTTTTTATGGTGTATTTACTATAAAAAGGTCTTCATTGTCTTTTTTCATTAAATATTTTTCACGGGCATACTTTTCTATAGTCTGTGCATTGGTTTTTAACAGATCCAGTTCATTTCGTGTTTCAGCTATCAGTTGATATAAATGTTGTTCGCTTTTTTGCAGTTCGGCAAGTTTTTCCCTTCGATTACTCATCAATGTCCAATCTTTAAGATCAAAAAACAACATCCAAATAATAAAAAAAGCAGATGCAATAAGGTATTTGTTACCTATAAATGAAAAAATACCAGTAATAATTTTCATAAAAATTGTTTAGCCGATACAAATTACTAAATATTTTTTTAGAGATGATATCTTTTAGAAAATAAAAAAATACATCATCTCATACTAACTACTTTATAATTAGTTTTTCAACCATAGATGTTTGTGACATCAATATATGTATCATATACATACCTGAAGCAAATCCGCTGATATCCAGTAAAGCAGGTGCATTCGTTGCATTTACCTTTTTCCAGGAACGAATCAGTTGGCCTTGAGTATTTACAAGGTTAATATCTGTTGTTCCGGAAACACCTGTAATAAATAATTTTAACTGGTCTTTAGCCGGGTTAGGGCTAATAGAAATTTCTATAGCTGACCCTTTAATCTTTGCCTGCCTGATCTCAGAAAGTTTTTCCCTGTTATCCATGTCTGTCTGGCGAAGACGATAATGATATACAATATTTGGTTGTACAAAATTATCTGTATACTGGTATTTGGTTAATATATTACTGTTACCTTTTCCATCTGCCCAACCTATCTTTTCAAAATCTGTGCCATTGATACTGCGTTCAATTACAAATCCTTTGTTATTACTTTCTGTTGAAGTGGACCAGTTGAGCAGGATGTTTTTTCCATTAGCTCTGGCATCAAAACTGATGAGGGTAACTGGTATTACAATTGTTGGTGATGCAAGCATGAATTGAGAAAATCCCCCGGTTACATTTGCAGTAAATGCAACATATCCTTTGGTAGCACGCTGGTCATCTACAGTGGTATTGAATACCTGTGCACTCGGCCCGGTTAATGTTGAAGCCAGGCTTATACCATCTTTAACTTTCAGCATTTTTAAACTTGTTACACTAGCTCCCCAAACAGCAAGTTCTGCTGTTGTATAATATAGTGTAACCTGGTAACCAGCTGTTGTATTAGCAATCGCAGGAGTAAGATTCACAACTTTATTACTCCTTAAATAGGCTCCTGTATTTGTGTTAACTGTAGTTTGGCCGGGTCCTGCACTGGCTACGGTAGCAGTATTACATCCAATATTATTATTGGGGCTTGTAATTGCAGCAATAATCCTATTGGTGCTGCTCATATATTGTTGTGTCTGCCCCTGGTTGTGTGTTTGTGTTGCTGTTTGGTTTAATACTGTTTCAACACCACTGTTTTCACCGGTAATAACAACATTATCGATAATAAAAGCAGGATTGTTTCCAAGATTATTGTCATTAGTCCAATCAAATCCGACCCAAAGATTAGGAACATTTGATACAGCAGCCGGTAGATTTACAGTAACGGTAGTTTTTGCTGTTGTTCCCTGGAAAAAGACAAGGTTACCATTTACATCAGTTACAGGAATTAAACCAGAACCTTGAGTTGTAATAGAATATCTTAAATATCCAAAGTCATACGCACCATCAATATCAGCTTCACCATTTATTGCATAATCGAATGTAACTTTTATGTTTTGGTATCCTGTGGTATTGATAGCTCTTGTTATAGCGATGGCATCAGCTGCTGTGGTTGCAGTATAATCAGGAACAGCTGTTTCTGCCGTTTGAGCCGCAGCGTTTTCATTTGTTATATGTAATACTCTGCCATTAGCACCGGCCGTAAAACCAGTGGAAGTACCATATTGAGCATTTACGGTCCACCCATTTGTGCTGCCATTTAAAAATCCTTTAAGCCATCCTGTCGGAATAGCACCGCTTGCAGCAACAGTTCCAAAATTTTCAGATAGTAAAGTGGTAACCTGGCTTGTATTATTCAAAAAATAAAAAGTGTCATCATCTGTAACAGTGATGGTATGTGTTTGATTGGTGGTCCCAACTACCAGGCCAGCACCTGTAATGGTAAATCCTACAATAATAGTTTGAGATGTTTCAGGTTCACCGTCATCGACAACCCTTATTGTTACGCCTTTTGCGCCGCTTTCACCATTAATATAATTTACGGTAGTAGATCCGATCACAGAATAATCAACATTTTGTGTTGCTGTTCCGGAAAAGCTGAAGTTAACTGTTGCATTGCCACTGGCGAGAATGGCAGGTGCTACATTGATCACATAATCCTTATACTTAGGGCAGGTGGCACCGTTACCTGTTTCAGATACTGTACTTGCATCATAAAGAAACCTCAATGCATTTGCTGTTATCGGTGTACATATGGTAGCTCCCGGATTCCTGGGTCTTCTTGGTGCTGCTCCCATAACAGCTTGAATCCTGTCTGTTTGATTTTGAGTAAATGTATTCATGCATCCATCATCGGAATAATCCATATAATTCTGTATCATCCTGGGTAAACTGCTACATTGAACGGGAATGGTGCAAGTTGGTACTGCTGAAAAATACCGATCACTACAAGGTGGAGTATCTCCACAATAATCTGTACCACTGCAATTGGCAACATCTCCCCACACATGGTATAATCCAAAGAAATGCCCGAGTTCATGAGTAATTGTTCTGCCTAAGGCATAAGGAGTTGCAGTACCCGGAGAAACTACACTTCCGATAGCTCCGGTGAGGAATACGACTCCTGCAGTTGTTGCTGTTTCGCCCGGTGGCAAATCTGCCAATCCTGCTGTTGGGAATGTTGCATAGCCCAATAATCCACTATTGCTAAAATTATAAACCCAAATATTTACATATTGTGAGGGGTCCCATATGCTGGCAGGTTTAATAGTATTATTAATATAACTGATCATGGCATTTACTTGTGCAGTTGATGAGCCAAAAGTTGTTGGATCAGCCCATCCCTGAGTATTCCTGTTTATTCGGTCTATACCTGGCTGAGCAAGTACAACATTATTTGGATCTCTCAATACCGGGCAAAAAGTTAAACCCGTATTTGCAGCAACTCCAAAAGCTGAACCGGATAAATTTCCAAAATCTTTGTTTAGCTGGTCTATTTGCTGATTTACCTGAGATGCAAATATATTGGTACCCGTTCCTTCTGTTGTACCATCATGTATAATGTGGAAAACCACCGGTATGATATAATTAACAATAGCAGTACCTCTTGCAGCTTTATTTTCAGCAATCTTCTGGTTAATAAAAGTTTCAAAAGCAGCCTGGTCATAGCCCAGCGCTTTCATATTGTCCATTTGTGTTACAAAACCACACCTGTCTGCTAAATACCCGTTTGGTTGTAAAGTGTTTGAAGGTAATGTTCCGGTGGTTGTTGGTTGACCAATTAAACTTCCTGGACCAGATAAAACAGACGGTTTGGTTTTTTGAGCAAAGCTTGTTGTTGAAAAAACAAATGTTAACAACAATAAATAAGCGTAAAATTTTTTCATATGTAATTTTTGAGCATTTTTGGAAAAGCTTGTTTCTGCAAATAATATATTAATAAGCTTTTTTAGGGAGAATAAATATACCACTTTAAAATAAAAGAAGCGCTCCCGGAACGCTTCTATTTTTAAAAAAATTCTCTAAATTTTATTTCCCGAATTTTATTTTACCTGTTGGATATTCACCACTATCAGCAAGGATCTCTTCGATCCTTATCAGTTGATTGTATTTTGCCATACGATCGCTTCTCGAAGCAGAACCCGTTTTTATTTGTCCGCAGTTTAAAGCAACAGCAAGATCTGCAATGGTACTGTCTTCAGTTTCCCCGCTACGATGGCTCATAATGGTATTGTATCCATTATTTTGGGCCATATTAACCGTATTGATGGTTTCTGTAAGGGTGCCGATCTGATTTACTTTTACCAATAATGCGTTTGCTGTACTTTCATCAATACCTCTTTGAAGTCTTTTTACATTGGTAACAAAGAGGTCGTCGCCAACCAGCTGGCATTTGCTGCCAATGGTATCTGTTAACATTTTCCATCCTTTCCAGTCATCTTCTGCCATACCATCTTCTATAGAAATAATGGGATATTTCTTAACCCAGCTTTCCCAATATTTAACCAGTTGTTCGCTGGTCATTTTTTTACCGTCACTTTTATGAAAAATATATTTTTTCTCTTTTGCATTCCACAATTCACTGTTGGCTGCATCCATTGCAATAGAAACCTGGCTGCCAGTTTTATAACCTGCGGCCTGAATGGCAGTTAACACAGTTTCAATGGCTTCTTCGTTGCTTTGAATATTAGGAGCAAAACCACCTTCGTCTCCTACGTTTGTACTATACCCTTTTTTCTTAAGTACAGTTTTTAAAGCATGAAAAATTTCAACGCCCCATTGCAATCCTTCACTGAAAGTTTTAGCACCAACAGGCATCACCATAAATTCCTGGAAATCTATTTTATTATCAGCATGAGCTCCTCCGTTTAAAATATTCATCATGGGAATGGGAAGGATCTTTGCATTGGTACCTCCGATATAACGGTACAAAGGAAGGTTTGCCTCTAAGGCAGCTGCTTTTGCGACAGCAAGGCTAATAGCAAGCATGGCATTTGCTCCCAGTTTGCTTTTATTTTCTGTACCATCGAGAGCGATCATCATTTTATCGATGCCGGTTTGATCTGCAACATCCCAACCTAATAAATTATCTGCTAAAATAGTATTTACATTTTTAACTGCTTTTAATACCGATTTGCCACCATACAATTTCTTATTGTTATCTCTTAATTCAACTGCTTCATGAATGCCTGTACTGGCACCACTTGGCACTGCTGCTCTTCCTAGTTTTTCGTTTTCAGTTAAAATATCAACTTCAATGGTTGGATTTCCACGGCTGTCTAAGATCTGGCGGGCATGTAGGGAGGCGATGTAGCTCATGTTGAATTATGAATTTTGAGTTATGAATTATTGATTAGCTTTTAGCTTTTAGCTTTTAGCTTTTAGCTTTTAGCTTTTAGCTTTTAGCTTTTAGCTTTTAGCTTTTAGCTTTTAGCTTTTAGCTTTTAGCTTTTAGATTTTAGCTTTTAGATTTTAGCTTTTATCTTATAT
>JANMMS010000015.1:0-9238 GCA_031373525.1 Ferruginibacter sp. | reverse complement strand
GCGCTTACAGTTGGAGCCGGATTTAATATAGAAGGATATTCAAAATTCGGAAAAGTTGTTGGTATGCTAGAAGAAGTTAATTTCTGCGGACAAGTATTATAGCTTACGATACCTGCAGCATTTCCCTGTGATACAAATGCAGTAATGAAACCGGAAAATACAGCATCAGGATCAGTAGGTTGAACAGCACCCAAGGAAATGGCAACGATAAAAGATCTCATCGCACTATTACCCGGAACAAACATAGTATATGTAGTGGCCGGGTTATTGATCGTACTCAATAAACCGCTTTTGATGATCAGCCTGTAATACAAACTGTCATCAGCATTTGCTTTTATTGCGTCTCCCAATATTGAACCGGATGGGGGAACAGTTGGCAATTCATACAATTGTTCCAGGTCTTTATTACACGAAGTGAATATCAACATTGCTGAAAAAGCCAACAAAAAACTGAACTTTATGTTGTTTATAATATATTTCATAATTAAGATTTTAATTTTAAATGTTTTACTTGCTGCAATCAATTAATAAATATTATAACCGAAACTCACATAATACAAACCGCCAACCTGTGAGTTACCAATGGCATTATAATAATATTGATTCAACAAATTACTTGCACCAATTTTAAGAACAGATTTTGTCGATGGGAATTTATAACTAAACTGTCCATCCAACGTTTGTACATCCGGTAAAGTTCCATTGGCAAAATCACCCTGGAAAGTAAATGACTGAGTCCACCTGTATGAAAAATTAAATCCTAAACGCTTGTCAGTTCCAAAACCCGTATTACCAAATGAAGCATTTACTTTATACTTTGGAGCATTGAAGAAGGCTACAAAATTTGTTGGTACATCTTTAAGCACATCAGATGATAAATTAATTCCAACAGAGAAATTCCTTGGCAAGCGATAATCAAGGCTGATACCGAAACCATAGGTTTTAACCTGATCAGCAGAGTTAACAGGAATAGAAAGCCTGTTGCCTTTAGATGTATCACCTACCGCTATAGTGGTTCCGGATGCCTGAACAGTTACTTTTCTTCCAAGGAAATCCTTGTATTCTCCATAATAACCATACAGATCGATCAATAATTTATCCTGCATCAATAAACCTTTATATCCTACTTCAAAAGAAGTAAGTGATTCAGGTTTTAATTCGGCAACATTTATTTGAGTGATCGTACCTTTTCTCAGATCTTCAAAATCAAACAATGGTTTATTTGCAAAATCATATTTAGTAGCAAAAAACTTGTTGCCTCCTATTAAACGAACACTTCCAACAGCAAGATCGATAAACTGCTGCTGATTGGAGGGAAAACGATACGCTGTTTGATATGACAGGCGGATATTATTATTTTCTTTTACTTTAAACAGCAAGGTAGCCCTTGGAGTAAACCTTCCTTTAAAATTCTCATTTTTATCATATCTGCCCGAGGCTGTTAAGGTAAGAAAGTTCAAAATTTTCCTGGACGCCTGGATATAGGCACCATATTCACTGATTTTAAGCGGACCATTTGGCTCAGCAAATAAGGTTCCTCCAGAATTTAAAACATATTGCTTATAGCTTGCACCGAGAATGATATCAGCAACCTTATGTGTAAATTGGGTCAAGTTATAATTTCCTTCTACACTATACAGATCTGATTTATCGAGTAACAATGCCCCTCCATCCTTAATTGGCTTAAGTCTTATGGCATCGAAACCATTTTTAAATTGAATACTGTTAGCTAAAGGGCGTCCAACATCTGCAGCAGCTCTTGCAGTAGTATGAGCAATTGCATCAGATAACCCTGTCAACCTGGCTCCAACATAAGTCTGGGCATAAGTACCATACCATGTGGCACTTGGTTTCCAGCTTTCATTAAAAAAGCGGGCAGCTACAGTTGCATTGTAAGATTCTCCTGCATTTTCCTGGGTTGTGTAAGCTCTTAATGACCAATTCTTATTTAAGAATTCAATTTTATATTGCCCCATTTTAAAATCCTTCAAAGAATATCTTTCACTTCCGGTATAGACGGTATTACCCGTACCCCAGTATGCAGCGATGATTGCTTCTGTACCTGGTGTTATCTTATAATGTAACGAAGCAGACATTTTATAGTTTACCGTATTAGGATTGATGATCTCCTTTTCTGAATAACCGGTACGGGAAACATTGATCGCCCTTCCACCGTTCAACGTATCTAAAAAGTTTTTAAGAAAAGGAGCCAACCCAACAATTGTTGGAAAAGCCAACGCTCTTACATCTACAGTAGTCTCATCACCATAAACATTGATACCATCATAATTCGGATCCGATTCTCTTGTTCCTGCTTTTACCTGTCCACCTGTTGCTGCACGGGCATAATTCCTGTAATCAATTCCCTGCCAATCTTTGGCCTGAAGCAGTTCCATGTTTATTTTAAAGGCAAATTTTTCTGATATTTTCTTTGCCCATCTAACATTCCAGTTATGAAATCCGGATGCATCCCTTTGTCTTTTATCAGTATGCATGATACCTTCTTTAACTTGGAAAGACAACCCCTGGTATTTGAAAGGGTTTTTGCTGGTCATTAATAGCGTACCATTCATGCCACCGGGGCCATATAAAGCAGATGAAGCACCGGATAATAATTCAAGATTATCAACATCAAGCTCACTTAATCCAATGATATTTGCAGCAGAAAAATTCAAACCGGGAGCCTGGTTATCCATTCCATCAACCAATTGATTGAAACGGGTATTTCCACTTCCGTTAAATCCACGGGTGGTTGGTGTTCTGAATGTAAGTGATGAAGTAGTTACATCTACACCTTTTAAAGTGGTAACAATGTCATAAAAATTAGCTGCAGGCGCATTTCGGATAGCAGCAGAACTGATCCGCTCAATTGATACCGGCGATTCCATAATTCTTTGTGGAACCCTGCTTGCAGAAACAACTATTTCCTGTCCCAATGAACTGCTTGGCTTAAACTGCACATCAACAAGCTCAGAAGCATTGTTTACCGTAACCTCCAGTAATTCATAGCCAACCGAAGAGATTACCAATGTAACCGGTAAACTTTTTACAGATAATTTAAATTTTCCTTTATCATCTGTATAGGTTCCATTTGTAGTGCCTTTAACAGTAACGGAAACGGCACCCGATGCCTCTTTAGTATTGCTGTTTTTAACGGTTCCACTAATGCTGTTATTTTGAGCAAAAGCTGTGATCGCTAAAAGGTTAGTCAATAAAAAAGCAACCAAATGGCTTGTAATTTTTCTCATATAGCTTTGTTTTGGTTTAAATTATACGGCAAAATAAGGATAGTTATTTTGGTAATAAAATTTAATTTTAAACGGGGTGTTGAAATCTTATCCTATTTAATTAAAAGAATATTGAGTTGTTGGGATTACTTTAGCACATGATTCAATTCAATTTTCCCGGACAAACACATTTTTATAAGGGTAAAGTAAGGGATGTTTATACTATTTCTGATAATTTACTGGTCATGCTTGCCAGTGACCGAATTTCTGCATTTGATGTTGTTTTACCACACCCGATACCCTTTAAAGGACAGGTTTTGAACCAGATCGCTGCTTTTATGTTAAAAGCTACTGCAGATATATGCCCGAATTGGTTGCTTGATACTCCGGCGCCTAATGTTAGTATTGGAAAAAAGTGTGATCCGTTTAAAATTGAAATGGTGGTAAGGGGAAATATTACCGGGCATGCATGGAGAACCTATTCATCAGGAAAAAGAATATTATGCGGTGTTAACATACCGGAAGGAATGAGAGAAAATGATTTTTTCCCATCTCCCATCATTACCCCGTCTACCAAAGCATCCATAGGACATGATGAAGATATCAGTAAAGAGGAGATCATTGCTCAACATTTAGCCAACGAAACTGAATGGGGAAAATTATCATCCTATGCTTTACAATTATTTGAACGGGGAAAACAACTAGCCGCAAAACAAGGTTTGATCCTTGCAGATACAAAATATGAATTTGGAAAGATCGCTAATGAGATCTTTTTAATGGATGAAATTCATACACCGGATTCTTCAAGGTATTTTTATGCTGATGGCTTTGAAGAACGTCAGCAAAAAAATGAAAAACAAAAACAACTGAGCAAAGAGTTTGTCAGGGAATGGCTGATCGAAAATAATTTCATGGGCAAAACAGGGCAAAAAATCCCGTTTATGAGCGATGAATGGATCAGGTCTATCAGCAACCGCTATATTGAATTGTATGAAAAAGTGATCGGTGAAAAATTCATTCCTTCAATTCTTGAAGATGATGAAACTGAAAAGCGTATCCTGAATTCATTAAAAAAATTGCAACATCCTGTTTAGTCATCAACAATTTTTCCATAATCAATAAATAATTCTGAACCTGCTTTGATATCTGTCAAAGCTTCAAAATCTTCTCCTTCATTGATCGAAACAATGTTTGGCTCATCTGCATGATTTAAAAAGATGACCAGGTCAACCATTTTAAATCCGTATTCGGGAACATAATAATTTCCTTCGTCATACAGGCAATAATTCTCCACAACGGCCTTGCTGTGTTCAGGCAGAGATGCAATTTCTTCTTTGGAAATTTTTATCCATTCACTCGTATCATTGGAGAAGATATTCCGTTGCCCTTTTTTTATATCTGCGATAGCAAAAACGCCAATACCCGCTACCGGTGAAGGTTTCAGCATTACAAAAGTATTCGTCATCAATTCATTCATCAATGATCTTTTATCCATCAGTTCGTTCTTTTATTTTTCTGCAATTGTTTTCCGCAGCCTTTGTTTTGATTTATTAAAGACCATTCTTCCTTTATCGATGCCTTTTCTTAATTCCTTTTGAACATCTTCGGGCAGGTTGATGACCTCACGGCAAGCAGTACTGCAGCAGCTCTGGTATTTTTCTGAACAATTGCTGCACTGTATGAACAACAAATGACAGGCTTCATTTTTACAATTGGTATGTGTATCTGCAGGTTCACCGCATTGATGGCATTTTGCTATGATCTCATTGCTGATGCGCTCTCCCAGCCTTTCGTCGAAAACAAAATTCTTTCCGTGGAATTTATTGGGCAGTTGTTCTTCTTTTATTTTATTGGCATAATGAATAATACCTCCTTCCAGGTGAAATACATTCTTAAACCCACGATGCAGCATATACGCACTTGCTTTTTCGCAGCGTATCCCTCCGGTGCAATACATGATGATATTTTTTTCTTTCTGATCATCAAGCATTTCAGCAGCCATAGGAAGTTGTTCCCGGAATGTATCACTGGGAATTTCAATGGCATTTTCAAAATGGCCCACTTCGTATTCATAATGATTGCGCATGTCAACCACAATTGTATCCGGATCATTGGTCAGTTCATTGAATGTGGAGGCGTTTACATATTTACCTTTGTTGACCATATCAAAACCCGGATCTTTTATTCCATCGGCAACAATTTTATTACGCACTTTGATCTTCAGTACCCAAAAGGATTTACCATCATTGTCAACAGCAATGTTTAACCGCAATTGATTTAATTCCGGAATACTGTAAAGGAATTCTTTAAATGCTTCAAAATTATTTTCCGGAATACTGATTTGTGCATTGATACCTTCATGAGCAATATAAATACGGCCAAATACATTCAGGGCATTCAGGCCTTTATACAATTCATCCCTGAATTTGGCTGTATCCTCAATAAAAAAATAATTATAAAATGAAACGGTGGTTCGTTTGATGGTTTCTTCAAAAAGCAGTTTCTTCAGATCTGCCTGTGAAACACGATTGTGTAGTATTGTCATAAAATTTATTTGATCCTGATTAAAACAGGAAATCATAAAATGTCTGACGTCTCGTCGGACATTTTATGATTTAAAATGTCAAACTAAAACGTCATACAATTTTAGATGTCAGACGAAGGCGTCAGACATCTAAATGATTGGATGCTTGCAGGGCAAACCAAATACGTTGTAAAATTAACGAAAATTTTTCGTTGATATATCACTGGAAATACATGTATCAATCTTACGAATATAAATACGAACGGTCAGAACCGTGTTTCGGAGATGATCTATAAACCAACGCTTGTTCCCACAACCCGGCGGTTCCTCTGAATGCTTCCACCCAGGAATCCGCCCGTGCCTATACGAATACCCGTATGCCCGTGGGTTCCATTTTCATAGGAAGTAACAACATCTACCCTGAATATCTTCAATATATTCTCCACACCGGCAAATACCTCTACATAATTATTTTTACTTTTCACATAAAAAGTATTTACGCCAGCTACTAAATTCCAGTTAAGTTTTTTGAATAATGGAATTTTATTGGTCAATAAACCGTTGAAATGATGTTCCAGGTGCGCAATCGAATAAAATGATTCTGTGGTACTGTTTTCAAAATATTTTGACAGTTGAAAACTGTTTACATATTCACTGGCCGCTACCGCCTGGTTCCCGTTAAAATGTTGAAAATCCTGTATATAAACATTTTTGGTATTCAGAAATCCTCCAATGCCGATATTATATTTAAGCAAACCGGCCAATTTAAAATTCTTATCATCATTTATACTGAATTTCCATTTATCAAAATCAACATCACTGCCAAAAATATTTTTTATACCCTTCGTAAAGCCTGCAGAGAAAGTGGGGAATTTTGAACCCAGCGGAATTTTACTGTATGGCAACTGTATATAGCGCTGTCCGGGTTTGAAACTAATACTAAAAGAAAGAATCAATGCCTGGTGCCGGAATAATTCTGACCGGGAGATCCTTTCATTGGGATAATTTGGTGTTATTTTAGCACTGTCTTTAAAAAAAGTAAAATAAGTAGTATTCTCTAATGGGATCCTGTCTTCGTATAAAGCGTTTACATTGAACCGTAACCCACTTTCATATCGTTTTAAATATTGGATACTCCCAAAATAATTCTCATAGGTCTTGATAAAATTATCACCGTAAAACAATGTACTAATACTGTTTACCAGGGGAATAAGCGGCGTTTCTTTATTAAAATCACTAACCCGTTTACCACCGCTGAAATTCCATGCAAACCGTTTGATCTTTTGTTTTGCATCAACATCCCTTGTACGGAACCTAACATTAACCCACGCATTTAAATGTGTATTGCTGAAACCATATCTGAGGTTTGGTTCAAATGAAAAATTTGACTTCCATTTTTTCAGGTATGTATTAAAACCGGCTTGAATATTCAATACCAAACCTTCTGCAGGATTATATTCCAGTAATTGTACAGGTGATTCAATATTCCATGAATAATTATTTTTAATACTGTAATGAGTGCGGTTTATTCCGCTCCATAATGCTGATAATGGTTTGATCTTTCCTTGTTTCTTATTCAAAGAATCGGCATCCTTTTGAGTAAAAGCGGAATCTTTTTTTAACTGATATATACTGTCTTTAACTTTATAATCCATGAATTCTTCCTGTTCCAGCGGGACTGGCCTGGTAGTATCCCAATATGCTTTTGATTTCTTATTTACACCCGTATCATACTTTACAACGATGCGATCGAAGAGTTTCTTTGGAAAAACCGGTTTGATGTTATAGTTAGAATACACATTCAGGAAATTTCCTATGGCATCAATTTTAAACTGGTTAAAATTAAAATAGAGAAACTGGCTTTTCAATCTCCAGGTATCATCATTTACTGGCACATGCAACTGGGTTATCTTAAGCGTATCTAACAATTCCAGTTGAGAAGTTTTGGTCAGCATCAGGTCAAGACTATGTATGCGCCAGTCGCCGTCAGTAATATTTATAATACCTGAAAACAAAGGCTCATAATTCCTTCGGGCAGTAACACGGATGCTGTTGATCGCTTTTCCGTTTTCCCAAAATGTACCTAAAAATTTAAATTTATAGAATCTGATCGCTGCATCTGCAATGGGTGAAACAAATCCCCGGGGATTCAATCTATCCGTAAAAATGGTTACATTATTTGTATAGAATGTAATGAAAGTTGGAAAGGTAAAACCAAAATCACCGCTGCCGCTAACACGGCTGCTCATTACTTCCAGTTTAAATTTATCCGGTTGAGCAATATTGATCTTTCCAACAGATTCTGATAGATAAATGATTCCCTTGCCGGTTGAATCCAGTTTCATATCATCTATATCTTCCTTAGGGATCTTTCTGCCAAAGATCTTGCCGGGAAGATTTCGGAGTTTGATCATATCTTTCGTATACAGATCACAGGTAAATGCATCTACCTGTTTTGCATAATAGGTTCTTTTCCTGATAGCCTGGCGTATGATCTCGTATGCAGGATCTTCATCGCCAGTTTTTACGATCACTTCTTTGAGTACCAGTTTTTGTTCTTTTAAAATAAAAATAACTTCTATATCACCACTAACAGTGATTTTCTTTTCTGAAGCTGTATAACCAATATACTGGCAAACTAAGGTATATGTACCTGCAGGTAATGAAAATGAAAAGTTGGCTTTATTATTTGCACTGGCTCCTATGGAACTTCCTTTAACAGTTACCGATGCAAAAGGCAGGAGATCTCCTGTGTCACTGAAAACAGTGCCGTGAATTTTTTGAGCAGGCGAAAACTGGTAAAAAAGTATCAGGAAAGAGCAGAAAATAAATCTCATAATGAATTTTGCGTATTTACAAAATTACTTCCAAATTGTTAGTGAAAGATTAAATATTTTTAAAGAAGGATCAGGCAACTCTTTTCCTGAGTAAACTGCCTGACAAAGCTGCAAAACCACCAATGACGGCACCGATAAGTCCGGTAACAAGGATCAGCAGGTTTGGATCATCTTTTTTTAAAATAACAATAGAAATCTTATGAGCTAAAATATGTTCATTGTGATCACTGATCCAGTAACTTAAACCACCCCATAAAAGAAATAGTGAAATAAAGCCACAAAGGAATGCCAAACCCGGATGTTGCTGAATAAGTGCGGAAACTATAAAACAAACAATAGCAATGCTCCACCAGGGTAAATACAGGCAGGTTGCGAAACTTAATACTGCCATCAGAATAAGTGAGACTGTGAATTTCATGCTGGGTTATTTGTTTATTAGTTTATTAGTTTATTGGTTTATTGGTCTTAACACATTTACCAGAATTTCGAATATCTTTATATACGGTAATTTAATTAGCTTCTAGCTTCTAGCTTCTAGCTTCTAGCTTCTAGCTTCTAGCTTCTAGCTTCTAGCTTCTAGCTTCTAGCTTCTAGCTTCTAGCTTCTAGCTTCTAGCTTCTAGCTTCTAGCTTCTAGCTTCTAGCTTCTAG
>JANMMS010000006.1:0-26462 GCA_031373525.1 Ferruginibacter sp. | reverse complement strand
CACCACCCGGCTTTGTGCAAATGCCAATACTCCGCAGAGCATCAACACTGTAAACAGTGATAAAAATCTTCTCATGTGCGATTAATTATTTGTTTAATGAAATGTAAAAGTAAGGATATTTTGTTAACGTAAAAAAATTGTTAAATCTTTTTATAAAAACAAATCCCATTCATGTATAAGGACAAAAGGCAAATTCGAATAGCTGCACGGTTGATAAAAAAAGTTAAAATTTATACATGATTTGAAGTTTAACTTCTGTTTTCCGGTTTCCATTGATCTCATCAAGGCCTGAGCCAATTGTAGTTCTATCGGGGTAAATTGTTTGAGCAATCCTTGCCCAGGCTGTCAGTTTTCCTGTTATATCATAATTAGCATTCAGGTAATACCGGTATCCTTTATCGTAGAAAACCGGTATTGAGAAACTATATAATACATCATTTTCATATGCATATAACCTGCTGTCGTAATTATCTGTTTCAAAATATTGAAATCGAATACTGGCTGAAAACGGTTTCAACATTGGTTTGTAAACAACATCAGCATATATTAAAAATCCATTTGATGCTGCTGCCCCTTTTTTATCAAACCATACGACTTCAGTACGGCTTCTTAGTGTAAACTGCTGGTTTAACTTAAAACTGAAATGGGTACGCCAGTTTTGCCTTGGTTGGTTTATTACAGGATTGAGTACCATTTGATCAGGATTGTAGTTAATTCCTTTAGATTCTCTTTTGTACCTGCTGTACATTTCAAATTGCCTGTTTGGCCTATAGGTTACCTGTATGAAATAATCTGAACCTGCTGTTGGGTCATCTACGCGGTATTTTAACCAGGGGAATTTGTAAAGGTCAACATAGGCATCTATTTGCCATTGCTGTGCGGGCCTGATACTTATGCCTGAAAAAAAACCTTTTTCATTTGTTGGATAGGTACTTTCTGTAAAAGCATTTGAATACAATGATTGGTATTTTTTTGATATATTCCTGTAAAAAAAACTCATATCTACATTGGCCGAAACACTTATCAGCAATCCATTTACAAAAGCCAATCCCTTATTACCATACGAAGCCATTTCGCCAAAAAGGTGCATATTTTTATAGGTGTAACTATAATCAAAACTATAATTTCCAAAGTTTTTACCTGATAAGGCAAATAAATTATATGGGTTCTGTTGTTTAATGATAGAATATTTTAAATTGTATCCGATGCCATTTAATCCAATATGAAGATTTTTGAACTGAAAGGAAACGTTTCCTCCAAAAGCAACTTGCCGTTGTATGTTTTTGTCCTCAATCTCACTTTTTGTACGGTGATAACCGGAGGTCTGAAAGGATGAAATGTTATCATCAAAGATTAAAGTATCTGCCGGAACCAGGTTTGCATCCAGTTTTCTATAAGACCCAAAAACAGTAGCTTCCCAATTTTTCTTTCCGATAGTAATACCAACGCCGCGGTGGAAATTAATTTCGCCTGCAGAATTATAAGGTCGCAATACAGCAGATTGCCTTTTAGTTGCTCCTATATCCGGACCTTTTTTAAAAGCAAGGCTTTGCCATTGTGTAAGTCCCTGGCCAAGGTTAACTGTAAAATCCCCTAACGCCAGTGATTTAATAATCCCGAGGTTTCGTACGAATAAATGGGCAGAATAAAAATCAAACCCTTTTTTCTGATTTCCCTTAAAGAATGCTTCCCCTCCATCTTTTTCTGCAACAATACCATATTGTAGCAGATTTTTATACATATACTTATACCGGAGTAATAGCCTTTGTGGCGAGCCCTGATAATAATTAGTGGCCGTAGATCCGTCCAATAAATAGCCTTTTGAACGTTCAAGGACCTGCGAAACTCTTAGCAGTAAGCTGTGTTCGCCTTTTTTTAACCTGGTACCTATACTTTCGAATATTCTTTCTTTATTGTTAACAGCAATATAAGGCCTGACCCTGCGGATCGTATTGAGGTCCCATCCGGGTATGGCCTGTAATTCATATAGACTAATAAATTTACCCAACATTCTGCGATATGAAATCAGGTTTTGAATTTGCAGCGGTGAAAGTACCTTCAGGTCTTTTAAAAGATATTCATCCGCTGAATTCAAATTAACAGGATTTTTAATAAATTGTACCATTTCCTGCAGGTAAGAATCATCCTCTGTTTCAGCATCTTCATTGTTCTCTGTTATATTCTCTAATTGTTGCTCTGTGTTAGTTGTTGGAAATTCAGTTACCTGTGCAAACACTAGTCCATGAAGTAAAAAAAACCAAAATAGTAAAACTAAATTTTTCATCAGATCTATTGTTTTGAACACATAGGAATCAAAGATAATTTTGTCAGCCAGCGAGCAACATTTACACTGGCATATATTTAATCAAGATCATCAACAAATACAATACAGAACTATCCATTATTTTTTCTTCTTAAGGTTTGCGATAATCAACAAACCGGGAGAAAACCCAAGTTGCGGGTGATAATTTGCAGATACATCCAATCGAATATTTTTCCAGTAAATTCCTGCACCGCCAAAGCCGCTGGATGTTTCACTTACAAAACCTGCTCTTACAAAAAATTGTTTTTTAAACTGGTACTGAATACCACCGGTTACATTTACAGGTTTATCTTCTTCTTTAATTATTTCGGCACTAACATAGAAATTTTCTGATGCATCATATCCTGCTCCTATTTTATAAGCTGCTGCCAGTTTTTCATCTCTCTCTTTTCCCAGTTTTGCAGCAATGGGATTATAAATATGCAACCCTGCGCTGAACTTTTCAGAAATATGTACAATAGCACCGATTTCAAAATTTATGGTAGATGCATTACCATAAGAAGGTATCCGGTAACCATAATAGTTAAACTGTAAACCAATATCGAGTTTACTTCCCAGGCTTCGGCCATAAGCCAGGCCAATTTTATTCTCATTAAAGTTTTTGAAACCGGAATAATTTATTTGCAGGCCAAAATTTCCCAATGAGGTTGGAAAAGCTGCTGCCATAGCATACAAACTGTTTTCTGAAAGTAAAAACCTTCTTTCTCCGTAAACTCCCACTGAGGAAGCTTTTAAAGATGCAAGTGCAGCCTGATTATTGCCAAATGAAAAAACATCAACCTGTTGTTTACTGTAAGCACCTAAACTGATATAAGGCATACTAACTGCATACCTGAGTGATTGTCCGATACATTGTTGAAATAAACCGCTTAAAGCTATTATTGAATAAATAATTAGTTTTCTCAAAATGCAAGATTAATAATTACCAAGTTAGTTAAATAACATAAAAGATTCAAATGCTGAATAAAATCAAGAATACCCTAATATTACTTCATGCAATTTTTTAACGGTTTTCTGTTCCTGTATATCCAGTATCCAGTATCTAGAATCCAGTTTACTGTTTGCTGTTTATCAACATTAGTTATATAATTTTGTAAACATGAAGTTATTAGAAGGTAAAATTGTTTCGCAGACAATTAAAGACAGCTTAAAAGAAAAACTGCTTTTTTTAAAAGAACAGCATAAGAGAACACCTCACCTTGCTGCAGTATTGGTTGGAAGTAATGGTGCCAGTGAAACTTATGTGGCAAGTAAAATAAGAAGTTGTGCAGAAGTTGGGTTTACCAGTACATTAGTAAGATTGGAAGAAAACATCTCAGAAGATAAGCTGGTTTCAGCTATTAATGATCTTAACCGAAATGATGATATTGACGGCATTTTGGTTCAGCTTCCATTACCAAAGCATATTAATGAAGAAAGGATCATAAAACTTGTTGACCCGACAAAAGATGTTGATGGTTTTCATCCGCTCAATACCGGAAAGCTGATGCAGGGTATTCCCACATTTATTCCGGCCACTCCTTACGGGATCATGTTATTGCTGGAACATTATAAAATAGAAACGGAAGGAAAACATGCCGTCGTAATTGGCAGAAGTAATATCGTGGGCCGCCCGATCAGCGTGTTGCTGAGCCAGAATACCAACCCGGGGAACTGTACAGTAACTGTTTGCCATAGCCGCACAAAAAATTTAAAAGAGATCTGCCTGCAGGCAGACATCATTGTAGCCGCACTCGGTAAAGCCGTTTTTTTAAAAGCTGATATGGTAAAAGAAAATGCAGTCGTGATTGATGTAGGTATAAACAGGATCGAAGATGCCACAAAAAAATCCGGATTTGCATTAAAAGGCGATGTAGATTTTGAACAGGTAGCTCCAAAATGCAGCTATATAACACCAGTACCCGGTGGTGTAGGATTAATGACCATTGCTGCATTACTAATGAATACCTATAACGCATACATGCAGAAAAATTAATGAACATTTTTTTGTAGAAATTCTTTTAATAATTACATTGAACACAACAACAATACATACCGAACAACAGCTTCCTGTTATGGAACATTTTTATACCATTCAGGGTGAAGGATTTCACCAGGGCAGGGCTGCTTACTTTATACGCCTGGGCGGATGCGATGTGGGATGCACCTGGTGTGATGTAAAAGAAAGCTGGGATATTTCAAAGCATCCTTTATTTAACATGGCAGACCTGTTAACTACCATTCAACAAACTGCAGCAAAACTGGTTGTGGTTACCGGCGGCGAACCACTCATGCATAATTTAAATTCGCTGACAAAAATGTTACAGGCAGCAGGATTTGAAACAAATATAGAAACATCGGGGGCACATCCCTTAAGCGGAAACTGGAACTGGATATGCCTTTCGCCTAAGAAATTCAAAGCACCTTTACCCGATGTGGTGCCGGCAGCCAATGAATTGAAAGTGATTGTTTTCAATAAAACAGATTTTGCATGGGCCGAACATTATGCAGCGCTGGTATCACCGGAATGTAAACTGTATTTACAACCGGAATGGGACAAAGCGGCTATTGTTACTCCTTTGATCATTGAATATATAAAGCAACATCCCAAATGGGAATTATCGCTGCAGATACATAAATACATCAATGTTCCATAGAAATAATGAATGTAAAATATTAAATGTAAAATGATAAAGTTTTACCCCGTATTGGTTCAATCAGTTTTCTTTTTCATCTACTAAAGGTCACTCCCCGGTATTTACTTTTACATTTTACATTCATGATTCTACATTTTACATTCTATTACTTTAACATTTCGACAATATTCAATAGAATTTTTAGTTTTAACTTCATCCCACAAATCCCGCAATGAAAAAAAGAATCCACGAATATATTAAATCAACTTTCTTATTTCTTATTTTAAATTCCTTATTTCTTATTTCCTCCGCTCAATGGTACGACCCGGATAAAGTAAATAAAAAAGCAGGTGTTGTTTACGGCACAGCATATGAAGAAGCACAGGAGGGAAAATACAAAGAATCGATCGTCCATTTAAACGAAGCCATTAAACTGGATCCTAAATTTGTTGATGTGTACCTGTCACGTGCAGGAATATACGCAAATCTGAAAAATTACCCTGCTTCTGTAAAAGATTTTGAAACCGCCCTTAACATGGATTCAGTTTATTCAAAAACCTATTACCTCCCCTATGCCATTTCTTTAGCCGGTACCGGGAATTTTGCCAAAGCATTGAGTGCCGTAAATGAATTTCTTAATAATCCAACACTAAATAAACAAAGCATAGAGGCAGGTAATTATAGAAAAAGGGTCTTTGAATTTGCGGCAGCATATGAAAATAAACATCCTGCAGGCAATTATATCTTTGCGCCGCAAAACCTCGGCGACAGCATCAATAATGCTGCTTTGGAATACTTTCCCTCATTAACTATTGATGGCAAAAAAATGATATTCACGAGGCGCCAAAATGAGGACGAAGATTTTTATGAAAGCAATTTCATTGACGGGCACTGGAGTTATGCAAAACCGCTAGGAGGCAAGATCAATACCAATCTGAATGAAGGCGCACAAAACATTTCGCAGGATGGTCAATGGCTGATCTTTACGGGTTGTAATTATCCGGAAGGTCAGGGCAGTTGCGATCTTTATATAGCATACAAAACAAAGAATGGCGGCTGGACAGAACCGGAAAATATGGGACCTGTTGTAAACACAGATTACTGGGAGTCTTCTCCATCTTTATCTCCTGATAAAAAAGACCTTTATTTTGCAAGTAACCGCGAAGGTGGATATGGAGGAAGAGATATATGGGTATCGCACAGAATGTCAAATGGCAAATGGGGAAGGCCGGTTAACCTTGGGTCTGATGTTAACACAGCTGCTGATGAAAGTTGTCCATTTATTCATGCAGATAACCAAACACTTTATTACAACAGCAATGGGCATATGGGCTATGGTATCACAGATCTTTTTCTTTCAAGAAAATTAAATGATGATACCTGGAGTAAAGCAGAAAATCTCGGTTATCCGATAAATACTATTGATGATGAAGGCTCATTGATCGTTGCTTCTGACGGAAAAACATCTTATTACGCCAGCGAAAGAAGCGATTCCAGGGGCGGTTTGGATCTGTATCGATTTGAATTAAGAGAAGATATCCGTTCATACCGGACTCTTTGGGTAAAAGGAAGAGTATTTGATAAAAAAACAAACAAGGGTTTACCATCAACTGTTGAACTTACAGATTTATCCAATCAAAAAATTGTTTCAAAATTACAAACGGATGAAGATGGCAATTACCTGGTAACATTGCCGGTAGGAAAAAATTATGCATTCAATGTAAACCGTAAAGCTTATTTATTTTATTCAGATAATTTTTCACTTTTAAATAATGAAATTGATTCACCACTTGTTGTGAATATACCACTGCAACCGATTGAGGCCGGATCTTCCATCATTTTGAAAAATATTTTCTTTGATTTTAATAAATATGAATTGAAACCTTCATCAACAGATGAATTGAATAAAGTAGTTTTTTTATTGACAGAAAATCCAGCCATTAACATTCAAATAAACGGCTATACCGATAATGTTGGAAAAGAAGCTGACAACCTTTTGTTGAGTTTAAACAGGGCTAAATCAGTAACAGGATATTTAACCGGTAAAGGCATCAATCCAAAACGAATTATTAATAAAGGGTATGGTTCTTCTAAACCCATTGCTGATAACAATTCTGATCAGGGCAAAGCCCTCAACAGGAGAACAGAATTAATTATTACAGGCAACTAGGATAGATATTCGAATGACATAGATCCATCTTTTAATTTTTTTTCTTAATATTGTTCATCCGTACTATTATGAACAATGATCTGTTATACCAGGTAGCCCTTACCCGTATTCCGAATATCGGAGATGTACATGCAAAAGCGCTCGTTAATATATATGGAAATGCTGCTGCTGTTTTTAAAGCTCCAAAAAAACAACTGGAACATATTGAAGGTATTGGAACGATCAGAGCCAACAGCATCAAACATTATAATGATTTCAAAACCTGTGAAACAGAGATCGCTTTTATAGAAAAATATAAAATATCCCCATTATTTATTACTGATAAAAATTACCCGCAACGTTTATTGAATTGTTATGACAGTCCGGCATTATTATATTACCGGGGTTGTGCAAATCTCAATGAAGCAAAGATCATTTCAATCGTAGGAACAAGAAATAATTCTGAATATGGAAAACAGGTTTGTGAAAAGATGATCGAAGATTTTTCAAAGCATAATATTTTGATCATTAGTGGTCTTGCATTTGGAATTGATACCATTACCCATAAAGCAGCATTAAAAAACAACCTGCAAACAATAGGTGTACTGGCACATGGCCTTGATATGATCTATCCGCCTCAAAACAAATCACTGGCAAAACAAATGGTTGATATGGGTGGCCTGCTAACTGATTTTAAAAGCAATACCAACCCGGATAAACAAAATTTTCCAAAACGAAACCGGATCGTTGCAGGCATTTGTGATGCGCTGGTAGTGATTGAAAGTGCAAAAAAAGGAGGTTCACTTATTACAGCAGAACTGGCAAACAGTTATAACAAAGATGTATTTGCCATTCCCGGAAGAACAAATGATAATAAAAGTGAAGGATGCAATTATTTAATAAAAAATAACAAAGCCTTACTAATTACGGGTGCAGATGACCTGCTTCATATCATGAACTGGAATGAAAAAGAAAAACCAGTTGGGAAAAAACAACGGGAACTTTTTATAGAATTAACTCCCGATGAAAAAATCATCACAACTATTTTACAAGAAAAAGACACGGTTGCCATAGATGAACTTTATTTACGCAGTGGCCTAAGCAGTAGTGCTGCAGCCCAAGCTTTGCTGATGCTTGAAATGCAGGGCGTTATTCTTTCCCTGCCGGGCAAAATGTATAAACTATCCTGATGTTTTTTCTCCCGCAGATATACGCAGATCGAATAGCGCAGATCTGCGCAGATCAGCGGAAAAATCTGCGTCAATCTGCGGGGGAACTTTTCTTCACCTGCGTGAAAATTTCTCTTTTCAATTTTTCATCTTACCTTCGCCTATGGCAACAATAATTACCCCCTCTGCTAAAGGCAAATCAAACAAATTTTTCGGTGAAGGATTAACATTTGATGACGTATTACTCCTCCCGGCATACTCACAAATCCTGCCCCGTGACGTGGATATCAAAACAAGGCTTACAAAAACAATTACGCTGCACGTACCCATGCTAAGTGCAGCCATGGATACCGTTACGGAAGCCCAACTTGCCATTGCACTGGCACGTGAGGGCGGGCTTGGTATCCTGCATAAGAATATGACCATTGAACAACAGGCGGAACAGGTGCGTAAAGTAAAACGCAGTGAAAGCGGGTTGATATTTGATCCCATTACATTGAGCCCGGATGCCACTATCGGTGAAGCATTAAAATTAATGCGGGAAAATAAGATCGGCGGAATACCTATTGTAGATGCCCAACATAAACTCGTGGGTATTTTAACAAACCGTGACCTTCGTTTTGAAACAAACCCCAATCATAAGGTAAGCACGGTTATGACTAAAGATAATTTAATAACAGCGCCGGATGGTACCGATTTGAAAAAAGCAGAATTGATCTTCAAAAAAAATAAGATCGAAAAATTACCTGTTGTTAATAAATCCGGTAAATTGATCGGGCTGGTAACGTTTGGGGATATCCTGAAATTAAAAAGCCACCCGAATGCAGTAAAAGATTCTTTTGGAAGGTTACTGGTTGGCGCCGGTGTTGGTATCACAAAAGACATATTTAAAAGGGTTGAAGCATTGAATGCTGTTGGCGTAGATGTAATTTGCCTTGACAGTGCACATGGCCATACAAAAGGTGTGATTGATTCCCTGAAACAAATAAAAAAATCCTATAAAAAATTACAGGTAATTGCTGGAAATATTGCAACAGCTGCAGGAGCAAAAGCCCTTGCTGATGCAGGTGCAGATGCAGTGAAAGTTGGTATAGGACCCGGTTCCATTTGCACCACCCGCATTGTTGCAGGTACGGGTGTACCTCAGATCACTGCCGTAATAGAGGCCTCCAATGCTTTAAAGAACAGGAATATCGGGATCATCAGTGATGGCGGTATCAGATACACTGGCGACATGGTTAAAGCATTGGCTGCCGGTGCAACCTGTGTGATGATGGGAAATATTTTTGCAGGCACTGAAGAAAGCCCGGGCGAAACGATCATTTATGAGGGACGTAAGTTTAAACAATACCGTGGCATGGGCTCACTGGGTGCTATGGCCCAGGGAAGCAGCGACCGCTATTTCCAAGATGTGGAAGATGATGTAAAAAAGTTTGTTCCAGAAGGTATAGAAGGCAGGGTTGCTTTTAAAGGAAATTTACGGGAGGTAGTTCAACAATTCACTGGCGGGTTAAGGGCCGGTATGGGATATTGCGGTGCAAATAATATCAAAGCTTTACAACAGGCAAGCTTTGTTAAGATCAGCAATGCAGGCATGAAGGAAAGCCACGCACATGATATTGATATTACAAAAGAAGCACCTAATTATAGCAGATGATCGATTTGAAAATTTGGAGATTTGAAAATGTGAGGATTGTTTTTATTACAAGCATCAGTAATTCTATTAAACATTCTTGTGTCACTCACTTTTACAGCAAATCTTTACTCATCTTATTAATTAATTAGCTAACCTGCCTGTCGACAAACAGGTCAGCGGCAACAAAATAATCTCTGTAAATTTGCAGCCAATCAATTTCAATGAAGAAAGCAATCATCCGGGTATTATTTCTTTTCTTACTAATAAACCAATCAACTAATAAACTATTTGCTCAGGACTCTTCTCGCCTGCGCATCTCCCTCCTCACCTGCACCCCGGGCGACGAATTATACTCCATATTCGGCCACAGTGCAATCAGGATCATTGACAGTAACAGTGTTACCGATATCGTTTATAATTACGGCACATTCAATTTTGATGATGAGGGCTTTTATTTAAAATTCATCAGGGGTAAATTATTATACTACATCAGCATCGAAAGGTTTGATGATTTTAAATTTTTATACCAGGCAACAAACCGTGGAATGACAGAACAGGTTTTAAATTATTCCGGGCCTGAAAAAAAGAACATTCAATATGCACTCAATGAAAATCTTAAAGAAGAAAACAAATATTATAAATACGATTTCTTTTTAGACAATTGTACTACAAGGTTAAGAGACCTGCTTGTTATGAACAAACATCCTCAACCGCTTTTACCTGCTGTGATGCCTGTTAAAACTCCGTTTCGGAAAGCAATACATATATACCTTGATAAAGGAAAACAATCCTGGAGCAAACTGG
This sequence comes from Ferruginibacter sp., assembly GCA_031373525.1. GTDB lineage: Bacteria > Bacteroidota > Bacteroidia > Chitinophagales > Chitinophagaceae > Ferruginibacter. Next base: position 15,766 of record JANMMS010000006.1, on the reverse strand, counting down.
GTATTGATATTTTACTGGGCGCCCCAACAGATGGAATCATGACCACTGCCCAGCAAGAGTTCTTACCTGATAACCTTATGATGTCATTAGACAGTTGCAAAAACACCAACATTGTTCGTTCTTCTGAAAACCTGTATAGTTTGCCGGATATTAATGAACAAAACAACTGGTTCACACCAATGTTTTTCTTTTTAGTATTACTGGGAATTTTTATTTTACTTGGTTTCTCAAAAAACAAGTCATTACAAAGCATCCTTAAGGGATTGGATGGGCTTCTGTTCTTTTTAACTGGTTTGCTTGGCATTATCCTGGTCTTCATGTGGACCTCCACAGATCATAGTATGACAAAGAATAACTATAATTTACTTTGGGCCTGGCCAACACATTTGATCATGTCTTTTTTAATAAGTAGCAACAGATCATTTGTAAAAAAATATTTTTTGTTCACTGCTATTATATCTTCAGTACTATTATTAGTTTGGTTCTTTCTTCCTCAACAAATGAACATTGCACTGATTCCTTTTGTTATAACGCTTATTTACAGGTCGGCAATGAAATATTTGAAATAAAGGGGAAGGGTTTAGGGTTTGCCCTTAAAGGTTTTGATCTTCATAATTAACATCAAACAGCTTTAATTTTAATGAAGGAAAAATACACTTTATATCAGCATACAAAATTGTTTTATAAAACAATGGGAACAGGCTTACCGGTTGTTTTGCTGCATGGTTTTGCTGAAGATAACCGCATATGGGATAACCAGGTAGCATTTTTGAAGAATGATTACAAGCTTATTCTTCCCGATCTGCCCGGTAGTGGAAAATCTGAAATGATCAATTCCCCCCTCTCCGAAGGAGAGGGGTTGGGGGTGAGGTCAATAGATGATAACATTGGCATGGAAGATTACGCTCTTTGCATAAAACAGATCCTTGATGAAGAAAATATTAGCCATTGTATTATGATCGGGCACAGTATGGGTGGTTATATCACACTGGCATTTGCTGAGAAATTCCCTGAAGTGCTGATGGCATTCGGGTTATTTCATTCCAGTGCTTATGCTGATGATGATGAAAAAGTGAACATAAGAAAAAAGGCCATTGGTTTTATAGAATCTAACGGATCAGAGGCATTTTTAAAGACAAGTATACCGGGTTTATTTATGGAACAAGGCAACTCAAAGCTTCCGGAAGCGTTATTAGAAAGAGGAAAATCATTTCTTCCTGCTGTATTGATTCAATATTATAAAGCAATGATTGCCAGGCAAGACAGAACAAAAATATTAAAAAATACAGCTATGCCGGTTCTATTCATTATGGGAGAACACGATAAAGCCATACCATTTAAAAAAAGCCTGGAACAATCACATATAGCAAAACAAACACATGTTCATATTTTACGCAACAGTGCACACATGGGAATGTTGGAGGAACCCGATAAGATAAATGAAATTTTGGCTAATTTTTTACTAATCCAAAACGGCTTAATTTAAGACCAGACAGCAATTTTAAGTATTTTACAGTCTAATTAATGAAGAACATATTTTAATGAAACAATTGTTACTCGTATTGCTGTTTTTATCTTGTTTTGCTCTTGCAAATGCAAAACATGTTACTGGTGGAGAAATGACATATACTTATGTTGGTCCGGGCGTATTCCCTAATTCAAAAATATATAAAATAACCCTATTGCTTTTCAGAGATGAGAATTGTAGTGGATGTGCAGATATGCCTTCTGCTGTAACAATTGGTGTTTTCAATAATGACAATAATTTACTTTTTCGTTTATTTGAAAATACGTTTCTTGAAAGAACGGAGATTTTACCTACCAATACTTTACCCTCCTGCATAACAAATCCCCCATCACTATCATATACCGTTGGCTATTATAGTTTAACAGTAGAATTACCTGCAAACAATGCAGGATACACAGCAACTTATCAAACCTGTTGCCGTATAGATGGCATACAAAATATTCCCAACGGAATAGGTGCAACATACACATGTAAAGTTCCCGGAACCATCAACAGGCCAGTTGGTTTTACAGACAGCAGCCCAAGTTTTGAATTGGGAATTTCTGTTGTTTGTTATAAAAAACCTTTTACATTGGATTTTAGTGCTACTGACATTGATGGTGATTCTTTAGTGTATAGTTTATGTGATGCTTATAATGGCGGTTCGGCAACTAATGCTTCCAACATTACACCTTCTGCCCCACCATACGGCTCTGTGGGATACTTCAGCTCCTACTCCGGTGCAAATCCATTGGGTGAATTTGCAAATATTAATACTTCAACCGGAATCATTTCCGGTATTGCACCGGATGCAGGAAAATATGTGGTTTCAGTCTGTGTGAGTTCTTACAGGAACGGTGTATATATTTCTGAACACAGAAAAGATTTTATTATTACTGTAGCTCCCTGCGATTTTGCCGGAGCACAACTACTTCCTGCCTATTTAAGTTGTGATGGATTTACTTTCAATTTTGAGAACCTGAATAATTCACCTTTGAACCTAACTTATTTTTGGGATTTTGGAGATGGATTTACTTCCATAAATCCTACTCCCAGTCATACATATGCTCTTGCCGGAGTTTATACTTTAAAATTAGTGGTAAACAGGGGTGGATCCTGTGCAGACTCTGCTTCTTCCCAATTAAATGTTTTCCCGGGTTATTTCCCCGGGTTTACGCAAAACTCGCCCATTTGCAAAGACAAACCACTACAATTTACCGACATAACTACCGCTAATTATGGCTCTGCAAATTCCTGGAAATGGGATTTTGGTGTCACCGGCATTACATCAGATACAAGCAGGCTACAAAATCCAGTTTACACTTATACAACTTCAGGTACTTATAATGCCACTTTAATTGTAGCAAGCGATAAAGGCTGTGTAGACACTATTTCAAATGTTGTAACAGTTGTAGATAAACCGGTTTTTTCTGTCAGCAGCGATACCCTGATCTGTTCAATTGATACTTTACAAATAAAAGCTGTGGCCGGCACCCCCGGTGTTGTAACCTGGTCGCCCAATTATAATATCAATAATGTAAACAGCTTTACACCACTGGTGAGCCCCGATATAACTACTACATACCTCGCTTCCTTTGTTGATAATTCAGGCTGTGCCGGTTCTGCTTCCGTAAAAATAAATGTGGTTGATTTTGTTACATTATCAGCCGGAGGTGATACAACTATTTGCGCATCAGATGCCATAACACTCAATGCAGCTAGTGATGGACTAAAATTTGTATGGACACCTGCAGCAACATTGAATAATCCTTTTATTAAGAACCCAATTGCCACACCAACTGCTGCTATAACATTTTATATAGTTACAGCCAGTATTGGTAAATGTGTAGCACAAGATGAAATAAAAGTTACAACCGTTCCTTACCCAAAGGCTAATGCAGGCAATGATACTTTAATATGTTTTGGCCAGTCAGCGCCTTTACGGGCATCCGGTGGTAGTAATTATTCCTGGTCGCCTTCCGCTTTTTTAACTGCCACAAATATTTCAAACCCGGTATCAGTAAACCCTGTAGCTAGTGTTGTTTATGTGGTAACGGTAAGAGATAACCTGGGATGTCCAAAACCGGTGAATGATACCGTGATCGTAGAAGTTGCAAATATCGTTGCCGATGCCGGCCCAAGAGATACGTCCATTGTAATGGACCAACCTTTACAACTAATCGCTACCGGTAGTACCATTTATTCATGGACACCCGGAACCTGGCTGAACTTTACAAATATCCCAGACCCTGTTTCATTACCGCAGGATAATATTGAATATATTGTAAGAGTCAGTAACCGGATCGGTTGCTTTGATACTGATACAATTAATGTGAAGTTGTTTAAAGTAAAACCTGATCTATATGTACCTACTGCTTTTTCTCCTAATAAAGATGGCACCAATGATATTTTGAGGCCTCTGGCGCTTGGGTTAAAATCCATTGATGCTTTCAGGGTTTATAACCGTTGGGGGCAATTACTTTTTACAACAACACAGATCGGGGCAGGTTGGGATGGTACCTTTGGCGGCGCAAGCCAGGAATCCGGTACTTATGTGTGGTTTGCTCAAGGCACCGATTATAAGAATAACAAACTGGAAAGAAAAGGGACTGTTATCCTGATACGATAATAAAACACTGTTATTGAGTTGCCTTCATTATTTAAATGGCCGGCGTTTTTTAGTATATTTATAGCCTGTTTATTACCTATGATCAGTAAATGAAAAAAATTCTGCTCTCCATATTTTTTATCATAAGTGCATATACTGCATTTGCCACACATACAAAAGGCGGCTGGATGTATTATGAATATCTGGGGCGTGGAATAAATGATACCACAAAACTCAGATACAGGATAGGATTAAATTATTACATGAGTTGTTTTTCAGGAGTTCTTGAGGCATCTTATAACTTATCAATATTCCAGGCGTCTGCTCCATTCACTTTTGTAATGGATGCAGCAGTAACTGTTGGCAATGACAATAACATTCAAAATTGTACTCTGGCTGCCTGTTATCCCTGCCTGGACGTAATACCATCAATATGCTATCGTATCAGAAATTATGAAACGATCGTTGAATTAAGCCCATCGCCCGGCGGATTTATCATTGCAAAACAAAGATGTTGCCGCGTAGACCTAATCAATAATATTTCCAATTCACTTTCAGTTGGTGAAACGTATAGTATTCAAATACCAGGCTTTAATTCACCCATAAATAATGCCCACATTAATACCAGTCCGAAATACGTTTTCAATGATACCACTATCATTTGTGGGGGCAGTTTTTTTACATTAAACTTTCTTGCAAATGATGCCAATGGAGATTCACTTGTATATTCTTTCTGCAATGCTTTAAATGGAGGAGATACCCTTAATGCAGATCCAACAACAGCATCCAGCCCACCATATTCTTCTGTCCCCTATCTGTTACCTTATTCTGGTAGCCAGCCTTTAGGTTCAAATGTAACGATCAATCCTGTTACAGGAGTTATCAGTGGTATTGCACCTCCTCCCGGAGAATATGTGCTCACAGTTTGTATAGCTGAATTCAGGAATGGAATTCATTTTGCCGATTCAAAAAAAGAATTACACATAAGAGTAGCTGCCTGTTCTCCGGTTGTAGCAACATTAGATCCCGAATTCACTACCTGTGGTGACCTTACATTGTCATTCTTTAATCTCACTGATAACATAGCTATCCAAAGCTGGTTTTGGCAATTTGGGGATCCAGCATCAGGACCAAATGATTCTTCTATAGCACAATTTCCTACACATACATTTACAACAGCAGGTGATTATACTATAAAACTTTTCGTTAACAGGGGGCTGCCTTGTATAGATTCAACTGAACAGGTTGTTCATGTATTCCCCGGCTTCTTTCCCGGCTTTACACCTGTTGCTCCTTTTTGTGTTGGCCAGCCGGTACAATTCAATGATACAACCAAAACAAATTATGGTGTCGTCAGCAACTGGAGCTGGAATTTCGGTGACCTTACCACATTGGCAGATACCAGCCTTATACAAAATCCAACATACACATACACTGCTACAGGGAATTATAATGTTCAATTAATTTCAGGTAACAGCAAGGGATGTAAAGACACAGCATTTAGCACTATTACTGTTTTGGCTACGCCTGCCGTATCATTATTTCCAAATGACACTACTTATTGCCGGCTTGACAGTATACAACTAACGGCTACGGGAACAGGTATTTTTAGCTGGTCGCCGGCTACGAATATTATTGGAGGAAATACTGCCACCCCGATCGTATTTCCAACCGTTCCTACCAATTATGTAGTAACGCTCGATCTTGCAGGATGTAAGAACAGGGATTCCGTATTGCTTACTCCGCTGAATGACCTGACAAACGCTGTTATTGCAAACCCGGCCACTATTTGTCAGGAAGATACCCTTACACTTACGGGTAGCAGCAATAAAACCAACAACCTTTCCTGGCAATGGACCCCGGCCGGTACGCTTGAATCGCCAACAAGTCCGGTTACAAGAGCATTCCCATCGGCAACTACTACTTATACCTTAACAACTAAATGGGGCAAAGAATGTATTGCCACAAAAACTGTGACCATACCGGTAACCCCACTTGCAATACCAAATGCGGGACCTGATTCAACATTTTGTGCCGGGCAAACTGCCGTACCTTTAACAGCAAGCGGTGGTGTCAGTTACCAATGGTCGCCAACCGCAGGTTTAAACAATGCTACAATAGCAAATCCATTGGCATCTCCCACAGTAACAACAGCCTATATTGTAGCAGTTGGCGTTAATGGCTGCAGCAGGACAAAAAAAGATACCATTGTGGTTACTGTGAGGCCAAAACCTTTGCTAACGCTTACCAATGATACTTTAATTTGTTCAATTGATACTTTACAGCTTAATGCAAATGGAACCGGAAATATTTCATGGACACCCAATTACAATATCAATAATACAGCGGTTAATTCACCGTTAGTAAGTCCGGATATACCTACCATGTATTATGTTCGTGTATCAGATCCTTATGGATGTTTTAAAGATGATTCTGTTTTTGTGGATGTAAAACTGGTGGTTACCGTTAATGCGGGTCCGGATACTTCCATCTGCCGGTCCGATGGATTTAAATTACGTACTACCAGTGATGCACTTCAGTTTCTATGGACACCAGCCACTTTCCTGAGTAGTGATACCGCAAAAAATCCATTTGCAAATCCACCGGTAACAACAACATACCTTGTTACTGCAAATATCGGCAAGTGTCAAAGTCAGAGCAAGGTTAAAATAATTGTTGCACCTTATCCGCCAGCCTTTGCAGGAAATGATACCACTATATGTATTGGTTTTAATGCACAAATAATGGCTTCGGGCGGAAGCAGTTACAACTGGAGCCCTACAGTTTATTTAAGCAATCCTTCTATAGCAAACCCACAGGTAATACAACCAACCTCCAATATTTTATATACGGTAACAGTCAGGGATACCTTAGGCTGTACAAAAGCTATTAAAGACTCAGTACTCGTAAGGGTTATTCAAAATTTACTGGTAAACGCAGGCCCAAGAGATACCAGTATTGTTGAAGGAGAAACGATCACTTTACAAGCTACAGGAGCCAATACCTATTTGTGGAGCCCGGGAATATGGATCTCAGGTATTACAATACCAAACCCTGTTGTAGCACCTCTGGATGATATAGAATATATTGTTATTGGAACCGATCTCAATGGCTGCAAAGGAACAGACAGTATCAATATCAGGTTATTCAGGTTAGATCCGGACATGTACGTTCCTACTGCCTTTACTCCTAATGGCGACGGTAACAATGATGTGATCAGGCCCATTTTACTGGGAATGAGGTCACTGAATTATTTTAAAGTATTCAATCGTTTCGGAGAACTGATGTTTTCCACTACAGAAAAAGAAAAAGGTTGGAACGGCGTCCATAAGGGCAAGCCACAGGATTCGGGCACTTTTGTGTGGATGGCACAAGGGGTTACTTATAAGGGTAAACTGAAAACTAAAAAGGGATATGTTGTTTTGATCAGGTAGCATTTAATTTGGAGATTTGAGGATTTGAGGATTTGAAGATTTGTAGCAGTTCTTTTATTGCAGATGACCTAAGCCCAAAAAAATTATATTTTCAAAACATTTTATGGACTCCATATTATTAGATTGCATTGTATTTCATTTCCAAATCTTCAAATCATCTAATTTTCAAATTGATATAAATGAATAAAATAGTATTTATTACCGGAGCCACAGCAGGTATAGGTAAAGCATGTGCAGAAATTTTTGCAGCAGCAAATTATAACCTGGTTATTACCGGCAGGCGAAAAGAAAGGTTGGAATCATTAAAAAATGATCTCGAAAAAAATTATCAGATAGAAGTAACCACCTGTTGTTTTGATGTTCAGGAAAGACAAGACGTTTTTAATGCGGTAAATGCACTGCCCAATTCCTGGAAAAACATTGACATCCTTATAAACAATGCGGGCCTTGCTCTGGGCAGGGATCCATTCGAATCGGCGGATCTGGATGATTGGGATACTATGATGCATACAAATGTTGATGGTCTTTTATACGTTAGCCGAGCAGTTTTACCATTTATGATCCCTAATAAAAAGGGCCATATTGTTAATCTTGGTTCAATTGCGGGAAAGGAAGTATATGAAAATGGCAATGTGTATTGTGCAAGTAAATTTGCTGTTGATGCCATCAGCAGGTCAATGAGGGTAGACCTGCTCAAATATGGAATAAAAGTAACATCTATTAATCCCGGAGCAGTTGAAACTGAATTCTCTATAGTCAGATATAAGGGAAATGAGGCTAAAGCAAATGCAGCCTATGAAGGATTTGAACCACTTACAGCAAAAGATATTGCAGAAACGATATTCTATTGTACGAACCTGCCTCCACATGTTTGCATTAATGACCTGTCAATCACTTGTTTACAACAAGCGGGAGTTTATTATTTTAATAAAAAATAAAATAATAAAAAAGCCGTTATAGTATATGTGAGAAGTAATGCTTTTTAAAAGAATTTCTACCTTTTTTTACAAAAAGCTATGAAAAGCAAATAATAAGTATTAAAATTACATATCCAATTACCTAACGTAAACAAAATGAAAAGCCAAATTCTACTTACCTTAATACTCGCCACCCTTTTAGGATTTAACAGCCAGTCGCAGGACATTATCAGACAAAGACCTTGTACACTGGAATCTATACTTCACCAGGCAGACAGTATCAAAGCATTTCTAGCCTCTCAGGGTTTTATAGTTGAAAAAGAAGCTTCTGTAACTATGGAGAGTGAATATGAAATGCCTGTAATTGTTCCTTTAACAGAAGGTAGCTGGTACCAGTTTGTTTTCATTGGTGATATGAGCTCAAAATTATATGAAGTAAGGATGTTTGACTGGAATGAAAAACAAGTCGTTTATCAAAAGAAGATGTGGGGCGATGTGGATGGAAATGTGATCAGCTATTCTTACATACCGAAATTTACAGAATATCATATGATGAAAACCACACAGGTAAACAAAAAGAAGAAGCAATTATGTGGCTATGTTATGTTATTGAAAAAAATAAAATAAGTAAAAACTAAAATATTATTAACCAAGCTGTTCGAAAGGACAGTTTTTTTTTAAATAAGACTTTCCGGATTCTGATTTTTTCCACGATCTGCCTGCAGTTAATCGATAGTTCAACCATATCATTGGCAGCCAACAATGAAATATTTATTACTTTTCTTTCAATTCTATGTTATTTAAATCAGTATAACGATGGAAATAACACAAATGAAAAGTTTTTACCGGCTGGTAAAAAAGTTGTCAACTACTATTAATTCTCCCGCAGACAAATGCAGATCTTCCCGCAGATTTACGCAGAATTGATCTATAAAATTTGGAGAGCACGTTTTTTTCTGATTGAGTATTGAGCGATTAAAAATCCCAGCAATAACAGGGATCCAATTTTATTTAAGAGATACAATCCAGTATCTGGTATCTAGTATTCAGCTTCCCCTATTGCGATAAAGATATTCTGATCTGTACCCCTGCCCTGGTATTAGTAGTTGGTGCACTGGAAGAAATATAAGGGGTTACTTTACGGCGATCATAATATAATTTGATATTGATCCTGTTATTAAGGAAATAATCAATCGTAGGGCTTATGGTTATTTCTTTACTGCCACCGGTTGCAAAATTATTATCCTGGTCAAGCCTGCTGTTGGCTGTTACATTATCTCTGATCCTAAAATCAATTCTGAAATTAATTTCATTTTCCAGTTTTTTAGCTGGGGCATTTTTTGAGCTTAAAAATTTAGGCCACTTTAATCCAAAAGGCATGGGTAGCCCACGTTTACGATAACCTGCGCCCACTACAAATTCAGTACTTCTTACTTCACTGAGTTGAAAATCGTAAAGGCTCAAACTCAATTGTCTTGTTTTGGTATATTCAAATTTTGCCTGTACCTGGTTAACAAACATCATATCGAAACCTATTAATGGCGAAAACTGTTCCTGGATGGAAACATTAGGCACAAGGAAATAAGGAATGAAATTCTTTGAAACGGTATCATAAAAAGAAGGGTACCCGAATTTAGAAATATCCTGGTAAAGCAAAGCAGATGTAAATCCATTCATACTTAAATTTCCATTATAAGCATGAGACAAAGTAAAACTGGTGAATATCTTATCCAATCCTTTTATTTTACTCAGGCCATTGTAATCGATCTTCCAGTTTGGTTTGGGTTTGATACCCCTGAATGGGTTTGATTTTGTATTTGGATTATTCTGCTTGATCAAAGAAACTTTATTTGGATCCTGGCCGGTATAGGCTGCAATAAATGATGGTATCAATACATCTACAGCATATCTTCCATAGCCATAATAGTAGCCATCAGTACCTTGTCCCTGAGCTGAGCTATATGGATTACTCTGACCAAGTCGTTTGGAAAGTATGACCCTGTTACTCTCAAAAGTTTTAAACGTTTGTGAAACTCTGTTGGGGTCAAATTTTCCAAATAAAGTTTTAAAAGCAATATAAGTTACATCAAAACCACCACCGGTGTATGGGTTCAGGTGTAAGAATTGTTTAGGTTTATTCCCCGCAAAACTGGTATCGATAAACCTAAAAGTTTCGCTGTAATTTTTACTGAATGTTTTACTAAGGTTAACCGTAATAGTTAAATCCCTTACCGGCTCCAATTGAGCTGACAAAGTGATACGTTGATCAAAATTCTGTTGAAATAAGGAATTGAAATTAGTATCTCTTGTTATCAAGCCTTCCCTGGCTTTGGTGTTCAACCAGTTTGTGTCAGGTTGTTTTCCCATAACAAAATCAAAACCCGGTGCCATACTATTGAAATTTTGTCCGAGTATCTGTGTGCTGTCAGTATATCCCGGCAACCGGGTATTTCCCGTTTCTGATACAGATAAATTAACCTGTTTAACACTGGTCAGAATTTTTCCAAAAGCTTTGGCAAAACCAGCAACATATGGCATAGCCGTTTTATCAACTACCCTTCTTTTTTGCAAGACCCTTTTTCCACTTTTGGTTGTTACTGAATCTTTAATAATAGTAACCCTGTTTTTCCATTTTATTTTATCTTCTTTATTTGAAGGCAGATCAAGTGCACGTAACCATTTTGATTTTTGATACAATCTGGTAAAATCGAATTGCGCTGTAGCTTCTTTCTGCTGTCCGTTTTCCAAAAAATTACCAAGGTTAACAGCAAGCCTGGATGCACCGATCCACTTGTATGAAGCCTGGTACTTTAAGTTCATTGTTGTCCAGTCGAGTGCAGGAAATTTAGCAGTCGGTACTGTATAAGAAAAATTAGCCGTTTGATTGAACAATGTATTTCTTCCGCCTTTAAATAAATTATTCCACATGGAATCCCTTTTTGCCTTACTGTCAAGCCGGCCTGCCGGTTCGTCTATTCTTGAATTATTTGTTGCTGAATAATCAAAATTTATTGACCTGGTAAAACTCCATCTAAGAATGTAATCACGTTGAAACGTAAAGAATTTATCATAGGTTTCAGGTATTGCATATTTTGAAGTACCGACACTCCTGGGCCTGATGGCTCCGAACTGCCTGCTCAGATCAGCACGAAAACTGAGTTGAGATGGAAGATAATTGAAATTAAAATCCTTTATAAGGTCAAACCAATGATGCTTGACCTTTTTAAAATATTTCTTAAAGGGCTCAACATATTTTGGTTGAGGTGCATAATTATAGCCAAGTGCCCCACGGTGCCGGGTAACCTCATTATTTTCAATTAATGGGTTATGACTGAGTGTTTGTAAAAAAGAATAACTGACATCAACATTGGAAATATCATATATGCGGGATTTTGATCCATTTGTCTTATTCTTTTTAACATTGGTAAAATTCAATGTTTTCGTTGATGTATAATCAAGCGCAACGCTTTTAATAGAATCTTTTTGAGATTTATTAGCTGCACCTGCTATTTTATCCTTTAATTTAATATCCTGATCATAAGGGTCATATTCGGGTGTACTAACTGATTGGGTATAACCGGCAAACACCGGAATTGTCATACCCCATTTCTTAGGCAACAACTTACCCATTTCAAGATTGGCTGCTACATCAAATTGAATGAAATTATCCCTGTAACGCTCATTTACCCTTTGCTCCAATGTACCAAAACCTTTTGAATGCATATTGGCTGAAACAGAGATCGTACCCAGATCGGCCAGGTTTAGATCTAGCCTTCCCAATGCAGCATATCCCCCCTGTTCGTCCAGGGATGATAGTCTTAATTCATTCACCCAAACCTCTCCACATGCACTTGGGATCTTCGTATTTTCTACTCCAATTAAGAAACCTCTTATTTCTCCTAAGTTAGGATTCCCCATTACAGAATATACATGGCCGTTAGGTAAAGCGGTACGGAAAATCTGACCCAATGCCTGGGATGATGAATTACGTAATTGTTTTAATCTTGTTAAAGCACCAAGATCAAGTTCCAATGAATTTCTTGGATTCCACAACGAATCATTATACTGATCTGAATCAGGGAAATAATTAGTGGCGGCATCCAATGATGTTAAATAAAGCGGGATCCTTATTTCATAATAATTGTTTACAAAATCGGTTCCCATTCTTATTACAGCAGTCAGGTCTTTATCGGCAAGGTTAGATATCGGTTTTACAGATTTCTCTGCATGTATGTACATGGAAAGCTTCTTAAACTGCCTCAGATCCCTGTTACCGAAAGTCTGAAAAACAGCTTTAGCATCATCTTTTTTTAGATTACAAAACTGGAGGCTCATGGCTTGTTCGTTTTGCAGCAGGTTTACACCGTTATTGCCCGTTGTTTGTTGTCTTTGTATTTCCCTGGGAGTTCTATAAGGTAATGGGGTACGTTTGTCATTTTCTTCAATATTTACAGCACCTACATTAAATGAGCTTCCTGATGCCTGAGTATAGATCCCTGTACTATCAACTTTATTCTGAAACTTTCTCCATACATTCCTTGTTAGTTGTAACAAACCAAACCGCATCACAACACTGTCTTCAAAATCGGTCATGAACATTCTCATAAACCTGATAGATTTAAAATCGGGTATCTGTCCTATTTTCCTGTTATATTCAGAAATCGGTATCCTGAACTGGTACCAAGTTTCGTTTCGGGCAAGACCATTAACAAGATTTATTGGTACCACTTTTTTATCTACTATGTAGTTCTGACCGATAGTCATTTGAGCACTGGATGCCGGTTCAATATTCACAATGTATTGGAAATACTCTTCCGTTTGATTCATGGTATTATCTCTATTCAGGTCTTCTGCATCAGGATATAAAGTAGCAGCAGTTGAAAAATCGCTTCCGGTGTTTATCGGTGAATTCCCTTCAGGATTATTGAAATTTTTATACCTGATCAAAATACCATCACTGGGTCCTCCAAATCTTGGATCCCTGTAATGCACATAATTGTCTGTTGAAGGATCCTTAGATGCATCTATATATGCTTTAGAACCCATCGTAAAATTAGCTGCTAATTGTAACAGGTAAATCTGGCGCTTATTGAATTCAGCAGTATCAATTAACCCGTCAAAACCGATATCCTGAAATTTCCTATCATCAGGGTTATTACTAAATGCATTTGTAACCTGGTTTGGATTATTAGGCACCCTGCCCCAATTTGTTATATTTACCGGTGCCGGGGCATTAGGAGTTGGCAATCCGTTTTCATAGAAACGCTGACCATCTTTGAGAACATCTTCAGAGATGCTACCCAGGTTGAAATATAATTTTCCGCCTTGTGATGTTGGATTTAAAATAAAAGGATCCTGAAGCCAGAATTCTATGAATTCAATATTGCTTGTTTCAAAATCCGGCTGGTCTATGCTTCTCATTAATCCACCGAAACGTTCTTTTGGATTCTTAAACGTTCCGTCAGCATTTACTTTTAATATATCATCATCATAATTATAAGCGCCTCTGTTTTTAGGGTAATAGGCAAGATCAAATGTCACTAGTTGGCTTTCACCAAATCCTGTAGTTCTTTGAGGAAATATTTCTTTTTGGAAGACCTGCCTTACTCTTGGGTCACTTAATTCTTCAGCATCATCAGCAAATGGATTATTCTGGCCCTTATATTGTTGCAATGATTGTTCTATCTGGTACCATGCGAGTTTAGCCCTGCTCTTACCATAATTAATATCATTATTAAGCGCTCCTTCCGGAAAAATAGGTTGTGCCAGTCTATTTGTAGCACCAAACGGGGTCGAAGCAAGGCTCCAACTGATCAAAGGAAAACGAAGATCAATGCCTGATTTACTTCCTTCAAAATCATCAATATAGATCACTCCTTCTTTACCCCTTCCAATCTGTGGTGCATGGCCGGGGTCTAAATAAGCTCCTTCAGCATAAAAGTTAAGTGTTGAAGCAGCAGTTGTTGAATAATAAGGCAGTTTATCCAAAATTTTTGTAAGGCGTGGCATATCCTTCCTATAATTTAAATCGAGCCCATACATGGTATTTCTGATTGGATCTTCGTTGTAATTAACTTTAGTAAAGAAGGGTCTTTCGCCTAACCTAACGATGGTACTTCCTATTGCAAGTTGTGATTTTGCAGTATTTTTTACCTGGTAATCAAGTCTTAAACCAAGATAATTCCTTTGCTGAAGACCAAAGCTGGCATTGTTTTCAAAATTAACCTGAACCGGTAATCCTGCATTTAAAATTGCCTGGTTTGTGATCTTAATGGTTCCCAGATCATAGTTAATATCATAATCCGTGCCTTCCAGTAAAATTCGGCCACCTGCACTAACTGTAACTGACCCACGCGGTATATTATAGCCAATACTTATATCCGCAGAACCGGAAGTTTTTGCTGTTCCTTTTAATACAAACCTGTTTAGATTGGGAAATTGCTGAGCAACTGCTTTTATAGAATCGTATAAAGCATAAAAAAGAGTATCCTTAATATCGGGATTCAATGGGTTAGTATATAACCCTGTAGCAAGATCTCTTCCAAAAGGCTCTAAAACAGGAAACATAACCCGACTATATTGAGAATTGATTGTAAAGCCTTCTACATAATCAAAAACGCCATCAGGTTGTGGGTCATTCTGACTGTTCAGCCTATCCAGGTTAATGAGGGAAATAATAGGTGTACCCTGGTTCTTATCGCCATAAGGCGCATATCTTTTGGCTCCCAAACCAGGCTCCTGATAAAGAACATCCAGTTTAAAATCCTGCGAAGACAAAGTACCATACCCTATCGTATAAACGTTTTTCAACATCAGTTTCCAGATGGGTAAATTGGTGCGTTGAGAAGTAGCCTTTAACAATTTTAAATAAAGTATTTTCTGGGTTGCCGATGAACTGTCAGGTGGCACGTCCTGGGAAAATTCTCCCACCTGGTAAATTTTACCACGATATGAATATTGATAAGCTATAGCCAGTACTTCATCTGTCTGTAATGGCTGGCTAAGCGAAAGTGTTCCAATATCCCTGTTATAGATATATTGGCTTGAATCCAATTTCCTGGCAAAGGTTTTTTCAAAATCCTGAACAGGATTTAGGCCCAGTGCAGTAAGATTTTCAAATACAAAAGCTGGATTCCGGGCATTGGGCCTGTTGATCACATTACTATACAGGTCATTGGTTGCATTTGTAGGTATTTCAGCAGTTGTAAGTACATTAATTAAAGGTGGGGCAAGATAGGGATGCGTTTCGCCAAGGTCCATTAGTCCAACAACATCTCTTGTTTCAGTTGCTGGTCGATGC
>JANMMS010000079.1:0-8276 GCA_031373525.1 Ferruginibacter sp. | reverse complement strand
ATGCTTAATTTTTCCCTCACTTCTTTTGATATTTCAGGGCATCCCTGGTTGCTTGCCGGGCCCGGACGGTTAGGGCACTTATCTTATTCGTCATTTACACCATCTCCGTCTTTATCAGTAATTGGACTACCCTTGTAACGGGCCAATCCTTTTAAAGTTGGACATTTATCCAGTTCATCATTAATACCATCACCATCAGTATCCGGAATAGGACAACCTTTGTATTTAGCAAGTCCAGGAACATCGGGACAAGCATCATCGCCATCAGCAATACCATCTCCGTCTTTATCCGGACAACCTTGTAAAGCAGCAAGTCCTGGTGTATCCGGGCATTTATCAACTGCATCCAGAATACCATCTCCATCCCGGTCCAACACAACAGGTGGTGGTGGTGGTGGTACAACTTTTGGTACAGGCCTATTTTTAATTGGACCTACGATACCAAGGCTATGATAAAAATGATATGCACTGTTTTCAGTAATAGGTACTCTATATTGAGTATTTGCCATAATGAAAACACCTTCAGTTAATTTGAACTGCATACCAACCCCGATTGGAATAAAAGCTGCATAATAACCTTTGTATTTAGAAGCGCCAACACCCAAAGTGATGTATGGATCAATATAGTATTTATCAGAAAGCAATTTTAAATTTCCGGTAAGAACTGCTTCCAATAACAACTTTTGCTCAGATAAAGAAACTTTGTTTGGAACAGGGTACTCACCAAAAGATGCAGAAAGAGTAGCTGCAAAATCAAATTTATTACTAATCCCTTTCAAGTAACTTAATGCCATTCCAGGGATCATACGCTTAGTTCTGGACCAATCCTTATCCCTGATCACATTTGAAAGTCCTTTATTACGTACTTCTGATGCAGTTTGAAAATCATTAAAGAAGAAAGAGACCCCTAATGACGGCATTTTTTTGTAATCATTTTGACCATATGTAATAGTTAAAATAGTCAATGTAATGATTGAAAGAATAAGTTTCTTCATATTAATCAGTTTTGTAAACGCAACAAAAATAGCTGCTTAGATTGAAATGATGAAATAATTTACACACATATTTAGAGATCATGTGCATAGAAATAAGATTTTAATGCTATTTATATAGCTTTTGATCTAAAACTTCAATTTTTACTCTTGTAAGTCCACGTGAAATATAACCCAATAATTTGGCCCCTTTCTTAGTAAGATCTAATATTCGACGAGTTTTTGGATGTAGCCGGTCATTAGTCCTTACAACGATCATTTTGCCATTCTTTAAGTTTGTAACCCGAATCCAGGTTCCAAGTGGTAGTACATTGCAGGCAGCAGTTAATTTTTCCTGGCTGAAAATTTCTCCGTTTGCTGTTAGCCTTCCATGAAATTTATTGGCATAAAAACTTGCCTGGCCATATAAAATTTTTGTACTTTTCTTATTACTGGCTGAATTGCTTACTTTTTCATCCTGCTGAGCTTCTGCACAAAATGATACTGAAGTAATCAGAAGCAATAGAAAAATCCGAATACTGATTTTTTTACTCATTTGAATCTTTAAAATGAATACTATTTAAGTACAAAATATTTTTCCTTTAGCTTTTTGTCCTCATCATAAATATCATCATAAAACTGTATAGATCCGTTCAAACCTTCGCATCCAAAGTAACGTATAAATAACGGAATCTTATATTTCAAATCAATTCTGTGTTTTTCTTTTTTTGAGATCCAATATGTAATGGAATCGGTATTATATTTTAAAGTATCGCCTCCGGCCATTTCATTTTTTATGCTGTCGTTTCTTGCAATAAAAAAAGCTAGTTTTTCCCATTCCTGAACCCTGACACATCCGTGGCTCATAGCACGCCTTGCATTTTTGAATAAGTAACGTTGATTTGTATCATGAAGATACACATCGAAAGGATTATTGAAATTGAATTTAATTACGCCAAGTGCATTATTGTCACCACTACCTTGTTGAATTTTATATGGAATGCCTTTTGAATATTTTTTCCAGTCAATTGTTGAAGGGTCAATCAACTCTCCATTGTTATTATATAACTTTAAACCCTTTCTTGCCAGGTAATTTGTACTTTTTTTAAGGCCGGGCAACATTTCTTTTTTTATGATACTAGAAGGCACGGTCCATGTTGGATAAATCACCAAATTACTGATAGCGCTGGTTATGAGAGGTGTAGAAGTGGCGGGTTTGCCACAAATGATCTTTGAAGAAAATACAACTGTATCCGCATCCCAAACCTGAAGATTAAATGCCGGCAAATTCACGAGTATATATTTTTCAGGCATAGAATCAGGAAATTGTTTGAAGCGGTCGAGTGTAATGGCTATTCTTTTAAATCGTTCAAAATCTGTAGTATTCAAATACCTGATAAAGGAAGATGAGATTTTACCATCCGCAATAATCTTTTGTTGCTGTTGATATTTTTTTATTATTGCTGCAAGAGATAAAGAATCTGCAATGAGGTTATTATTATTAATACCGGATTCGCTTAAACGCAAAATAAGTTTTTTCACAAATGAAACAGAATCATCTGTATCGCCAGGTGTATAGGGATATGGTACATAAGTGTATTTTCCTGAATCCATTTGTGTAATAAAAGTGTTTATCCCATTCTTTAATGACCAATAACCTTTTGTCACAGGCTGAACAGATTTCAAAATTGAATCCAGCGATTCCCCTTTCATTAACCGGCTGAGATTTGCTGCAAAAAAAACCTTGTATTTAGCAGGATCATTTTTCCAGCTTTGGCTATCAGGCTGAAGCCGCCCTTGTTTCAGATCCTGAATGATGTGCATGAAAGCATCCGTAAATAAAAGATCTGCTTTTGTCCAATTGATTGCATCCATTCTTTTAATTGAATCAGAATCCAACAATCTTTTAAAAGAAATCAGGGTTGAAAAATGATAATCCTCGCGGTACAGGCCATCAGAAGCAGCATTTGTCAGGTAATTCAATAACGCTAACGCACGGGGCTGCCATTTTTCCATCCTGCTCCATGCAGGATGGTAATTAGTGGCTTCATAATAGTTTTGCAAAACAGGTAAAAATGTCAACTGTAAACTATCATCGATCTTACCATTATTCCCATTAGCAGATAAAAGATAAGACGCAATATTTTTCTCAACAACAGCATCTATCGATCCGGGATCGATGATAATTTCTTTTTCCTTTTTTATTTGACCATTGTTACATGACACCATGAAAGTAACTGCCAGAACCAGCAAGTAACAGGTAAATCTTTTTGGAAAATACATATCAGGGTGAATTGCGACATTTAAAATTAAGTATAATATTCCGGAAAGTAGAAAATGGGCAAGTTTGAAAATGAAGATTTACTGAATTAGCAGTAGCCTCATTTCCAAATTTTCAATTCATATCATTTTCAAATTGTTTTACTTTGCAATCATGAAGTATTACATCATTGCCGGTGAAGCAAGCGGTGACCTGCATGGCAGTAACCTTATCAAGGAACTACATAAACTGGATAATAATGCTTCTATGCGTTGTTGGGGTGGAGATAAAATGGAATCCGCTGGTGCTACATTGGTAAAGCATTACCGTGATCTTGCGTTCATGGGATTTACAGAAGTTATTAAAAACCTGCCAACTATTTTTCGCAATATTTCATTTTGTAAAAAAGATATTCTTAATTACCACCCCGATGTGCTCATCCTGATCGATTACCCCGGATTCAATTTACGAATTGCCAAATGGGCTAAGCAACAAGGCCTGAAAATTATTTACTATATATCTCCACAGGTATGGGCATGGAAGGAAAACAGGGTTAATGCAATAAAAAGAGATGTTGATAAAATGCTTGTCATATTACCTTTCGAAAAAGAATTTTATAAGAAATGGGATTTTGAAGTTGAATATGTCGGACATCCGTTAGTGGAAGTGATCGATGAATTTAAAGTTCATCATTTGATAAAACAAGAAGATGATACTCCAGTGATAGCTTTGTTACCCGGAAGCCGGAAACAGGAGATCTTAATAAAACTTCCTATCATGCTGGAAGTAGCCAGGCTTTTTCCAAACTATAAATTCATTGTAGCAAAAGCTCCCGGCCTTGATGATACATTTTATAATTCATTGCTTTTTCCCTATTCCAATGTTGATGCTGTTGCAAACAAAACCTATGAATTATTAAACAATGCTAAAGCTGCATTGGTAACCAGTGGTACTGCAACTTTAGAAACAGCCTTGTTTGCTGTTCCGGAAATCATTTGTTACAAAGGAGGAAACATTTCTTACCAGATCGCCAAAAGGCTTATAAAAATAAAATTCATTGGCCTGGTCAACCTGATCATGGATAAAGAAGTTGTGAAAGAACTTATACAGGATGATCTGAATGTAAATAATATAGCATTTGAATTAAATGAATTGCTGGAAGTACCTGCGAGGCAGGAACAATTACAAAAAGATTATGCCCATTTAAAAGATTTATTGAGCAAAGGCGGTCATGCTTCTGCAAATGCAGCAAAAAGCATTTATACTTTCCTGCAAAAGTGATCACAGGAATATTAATTTGACCGCAATTATGATCAACGCAAGCAGGAATAGGATGATAGATAACCTGTTAATACCATGCATATATTTCATCCATTGAGTTGGCTTATCATTCGGATCCCGTTTTTTTATATAAAGGTATTCTGCAACCTGTTTTAATACGCCCATTGTATCGCTGTTTTTGATTTAAAATTATACTATAAATCTTTAAACAAAAAGGGATGTTAAATGTTTGATTGATATAAAACTACATAGAATAAACTTACGTATTTTTATAAAATAAATTCATATGAAACAAATATTCGCTGCATTCCTGATCATTTCAATTTCTTTCGGGTGCCAAGCACAAACAAAGAAACCGGCACTTACAAAAACATACGAAATTACCAAAACTGAAGCAGATTGGCGTAAACAACTAACTGCGATCCAATTTGATGTAACAAGAAAAAAAGGAACTGAGGCATCATATAGCGGAATCTACTGGGATAATCACAAAACAGGTGTTTACAATTGTATTTGTTGCGACTTACCTTTATTCAGTTCTTCAACAAAATTTGAAAGCGGCACAGGATGGCCCAGTTTCTGGCAACCCATCAATAGTAAAAATGTGGAAGAAGTTGATGACAATTCTTATGGGATGGTGCGTACTGAAGTGAATTGCAGGCGATGCGGTGCACACCTGGGCCATGTTTTCAATGATGGCCCAAAGCCAACCGGAATGAGATATTGTATGAACTCAGCTTCTTTATCTTTCATAAAGAAATAACTTTTCAATTCGGTGATTTTTTTTTCAAATTTGTTTTATCTCTCTATGAAACTTAATTAAATCAAATACTTTGTCAAACACCAGTTGTGATACAACCTTATTACTTATCCGTGGCTTTGACATCTTTGCACATATCTCAGATGAAGAATATGAAGAGCTGAATCTTGTACATAATTTTCTTGAAGCTGAAAAAGGTGAATACATTTACTTCCCGTCGCAAAATCACCGTAAATTATATTTTACAAAAAAAGGTTTTATCAAGATCGGGTACCTGGATGAAAATGGTAATGAATGTATCAAAGAAGTTATTCAGAAAGGAGAGGTTTTTGGACAGTTCACTTTAGAAAAAAACAATTTGCAGGATGAATTTGCACAAGCATATAAAAGTAATGTAAGTCTTTGTGCATTTAATATCGAAGATTTCATGAGACTTTTAGAAAAGAAACCAGGTATGGCACTGGCTTTCAGCAATCATCTCGGCAAAAAGGTACGTAAAATTGAAACCCGGCTATTAAATCTCCTGAATAAAAGTGTACACAGCAGGCTGATCAATCTGTTGATCCAATTGATACCGGATATTGAAACGGGTAATACAATTTCACTGGAAAGGTTTTTAACACACGATGATATGGCAAAACTGATCGGTTCAACCCGGCAAACGGTTACCACTACCCTTTCCCACCTGGAAGAACAAAATCTCATCAAGGTTACCAAAGATCATATCATTATCCCGGATATAAAAGCAATAAAAAATTCTTCTATGTCAGTTAGCTGACTTCTTTTCCATTATACATCTATTAGTTTTACACCTGCACTAAAAAAATAGATTTATGAAAAAGCAATTCATGGTATTAACAATCTTCTTCACAGGACTTTTCGTAATTAGTTCATGCAAAAAAACTTCTACGAATTTTATAAATGAAAACCTGTCTATAGATACGACAGCTGTATTAAAGTACGAAGGTACTTTTACCCCGGGACCTTATGGTACAGTTAATGGAATTGCCAGGATTTACCTGAAAGAAAATAAATATACTGTTGCATTGGAAAACTTTACCAGCAGTAACGGGCCAGATCTGAAAGTATATTTATCCAAAGAGCGATTACCATTGAATTTCATTAAACTGAGTGACCTGAGATCGACAAATGGAAATCAATTATATAATATTGCCGGATCGCCTGATTTTACACAATATAAATATGTACTGATTCATTGTGAACAATACAATCATTTATTTGGGAGTGCTGAATTAAGATAATATTCAGAAAATCCAATGGGATATTTTTGGTAAATTGTACCGATGAAAAAGATCGTTCATAAACACCCCCTTGCCATCCGGTTGTTACACTGGGTTCATTTCCCCATACTGGCGGTAATGGTTTGGAGTGGATTGCTAATATACTGGGCCAATGACGTTTACAGGTTGGGTTGGGGAGACAGAACCGTCCTGAAATTCTTTCCTGATTCCGTTAACAAAGCGCTCAACATACCATTCAGGCTTGCAGAAGGCATGAACCTGCATTTTGTTTTTATGTGGCTGTTTACCATAACCGGTCTCCTCTATTTTCTTTATTTACTTTTTTCAAAAGAATGGAAACTGTTGTTTCCAAATAAAAATTGTATAAATGAAGCGTGGTTGGTTATTTTACATGACCTGCATATTAGAAGAGGTTTACCACATCAAAAAAAATACAATGCAGCACAACGTATAGCTTATACGGGTGTTCTCATCATGGGATTCCTGATGTTACTCACAGGGTTTGCCATTTATAAACCTGTACAGCTTAATTGGCTTTGCGCCATACTTGGCGGTTACGAATGGGCAAGGGCTGAACATTTTATCATTACGATATTATTTTCTCTTTTCTTTGTAATTCATGTTATTCAGGTAATCTTTGCGGGATGGAATAATTTCAGGGGTATGATATCAGGTTTTGAAGTAAAAAAATTAAAAGAAGAAAATGCTGAAATGAAAAGTCAATAAATTTTATAGAAGATTCTTTCTTCAAAGCATTAATTACACAGCATGGAACAAAATGAACAGATCATATCCGAAAAACAGGTCAGAAATAAAACACTTTTGGCATTTTTGTTTTTCTTTTTGTTTATAGTTGCATGTATTGCAGGATGGAGATGGTTACTAAATCAACCAAAAGAGGATGGAGCAGTAAAGCCTTTGCGTACCACTTTATATGCTAATGAATCTATATTTTCATATTTTTTCAGCAACAGACATCTTTCAAAAGTATATCCAAAAGATCAGGCCATAAAAAAGCCCAAAGTAAATGGCAGTATTGGTTTGAAAAATAATTTTGACCCGGCCACATGGAAGCTTGGAGTTGTAAGATATCCCGGTGATACGTTATTTATCAGTTTGGATGAAATTAAATCAATGCCAAAAACAGAGATCATTTTTGATTTCAAATGTATTGAAGGCTGGTGTCAGGTTACTCACTGGGGTGGCGTACGATTCAGTGATTTTGCAAAAAAATATGGTTTAACTGAACAAATGAAATTGGGATATACAGGAATATCAACTCCGGATAAAGAATATTATGTAGGTATAGATAATTCCAGTATGATGCATCCACAAACGATGCTTTGTTATGAAATGAACGGGGCACCACTTCCTATGAACCAGGGATATCCGTTACGGCTGATCATTCCGGTGAAATATGGCATTAAACATTTAAAACGCATCGGCAGTATTTACTTTAGCAATAAACGCCCGCCAGATTACTGGTTTGAAAAGGGATATGATTATTACAGTGGGTTGTGATGGGGAAGTTTATTGGTTTATTGGTTTAATAGTTTTTCTTTAACTCCGAAGTTTCTAATTGATTGCATTAAATATTAAATTGCAAATCCAAATATCACCCTAAACCCTAAACCCTAAACCCTAAACCCTAAACCCTAAACCCTAAACCCTAAACCCTAAACCCTAAACCCTAAACCCTAAACCCTAAACCCTAAACCCTAAACCCTAAAACCAAAAAAATA
>JANMMS010000074.1:0-3541 GCA_031373525.1 Ferruginibacter sp. | reverse complement strand
AACACTGGCACAGATAAATACGTCTAAACTAAGCAATGGGATTTATTTTGTGAAACTGATCTTCGGTGCCGAAGTTATTGTAGAAAAGATTTTGAAACAATAGGCCTTGCCTCATATTGGCTCAAACAACTTTGTTATACTTATAGATATTGTATCATTACCTTTCTTAAAACTATTTTATTAATACTCACTATCGAGTATATGATGGCAGTTTTTCAGCATTTAACTTTGACCAAAACTTATAAAAAAATGAAAAAAATAATTTCCCTGGCTTTTACTGTAATCATTTTACTTTCCTCATGCAAGAAAGAAACCACTGTTAATGTTATACCTGCAATTTCAAGTGTATCATACAAAGCAGATGGGGCATCAAAAACGATTGACTCTGCCCATGCTGTATTATATTCTTTGGGCGTTCCGCCTTTTAACAGAATGATAGATGTTTATGCCTATAAAGGAGGAATTGAAGTTCTTGAATTCCATTTTAAACCAACTGTTGGCAGCTACAATGCAGACGGTACATTCACTAATTCATGGCTTACTTATAAAACAGGTGTCTTTTTCCCTGATGATTATTATAATTCTACATCAGGCACTTTAAATTTAACGAAATGCGACACAGTTACTAAAAAGATTGAAGCTACTTTTAACTTTACAGGCAATAATGGCTCGATCAATAAGTCTATAACTGACGGTATTATGAAAGTAAATATTACTCAAATATTGTAAATCCGTTTTTCAGAAATATTTTTAACATTAAAACACGAAAAGCTGAGGCTTTATTGATATAGCCTGAGATTACCTTACCTTACCTTTTCGCAGAAATATAATTGTTCGCAGAAATAACCGGCAATTCAAATGAAACAAAACTAAGTTCCTTACTTATGAAAGAAAAAAGCATAAATTTATTTAACTTTATTCGTAAGACTTTTTTGTAAATTTTAGTTTTAAACCCGTTTTAAATTCTAGTTTGTAATATTTTGCTTTAATTAAATTACAGTAATTTATAAACAAATTGTTCTTTAAACAGGCAGACAACTAAGCTACGATTGCAAAAAAATGAAAAATCAGTAACAAATCTAATTTAAAATACCTATAGTGAAAAAATCCGAAACAGCATTTAAAATGAAGGTTGGAATTAATTACAACTTTAAATTATGAGAACAACAACGAATCAATTTCTTGGTTTTTTTTTAATCATTTCAATTATTTCTTTTATTTCTTGTAAAAAGCCAGATTTAGTAACACAACCCAAAATTGTCAATACAAATTCAATCGAAGAAAAATTTTTTAACACACACCGTACATCAGATCCAATTGAAAAAGCTTTAGTAGATTTTATAAAAAATGCTAATAACAAAGAAAAATTTATAGAAAAGACAGCAACCCAAATAGGTTACCCGCGTTGGGACAAAGTAATTGCCAAATCAAAGAATAAAGCAACTGCAAACCAAAAAGAGAGCTTAGATTCTTCATTTCAAACATTTTACATTCCATTTGTAAGAGACTCGCAAAACTATGTAAATGCCTCAATGATAATACAAACATCACCATCTGACAGCAGCTTTACTTACAGATGCGATTGGGAATATGCCCAAATGCAAAACAACATTACAATACTGAGTGATAGTGCAGAGTACTTTGCTATATTCTTTATGGCATTAGACAATGCTGTATTTGGATATAAAAATTTTAAAATTGTTGATACAAATTTGTTCAGGCAGGGAAATCAGCAACCACTTTATATTAAGTTGGATTCTTCTACTGCTGGTGGGCGCAACAATATTTATGAACTTTATGAATTTTGTCAGGATGTAATCGTTTTTTATACTAATTGCACTTATCAGGGTACTGAAGAATGTACACCGACCTGCGATCAATGTTGGAGATGTACAGAATCCTTTGCATATACCTATTGCTGGGAGGAATATATTGAGACCGGAAGTGGCGGTTCTGGTGGAAGTGCTGGAAGTGGCGGTTCTGGCGGAAGTGGTGGAGGTTCATCACCCCCTAATTGTAACGAAGTGCCAATACCTATTTCCGGACGAAATGATGTTTTAGCCCCCTGTGGTGGTGTGGGTGGGTGGATACCAATACCAATTGAGGATGAACCCCAAACTATTTCTATTTTATCATCAACTCTTGGTTTAAATACTTTTCAGGTTGATTGGTTACATAATCATCAGTTATTTAGAGAAGAGTTATTGGAATTTTTATTGAACGCCCAAAGCTCAATAAATCCTTCAACTAAGTTACCTTATTTTCCAAATGATAATCCAGAAGCAATAATGGCCGCAAAATCTGCATTACAAGCAGTAATGGATGGCATCATAGAAACTGGATTTAATCAAACCCATTTTACTAATTTAGTTTCAACACTCGAAAGCCCATATAATCTAACAGCATATGACCCGATGTTTGCGTTTTATTTTTCAATGGAATGCATTAATCTAAAATTTGAACATCCTGAATGGTCAAATGCTAGGGTATTTATGGAAGCGACTTTGGAGATAGTGCATATTATTTTTGATGTAGCTGGGATGATTCCAGTAATTGGTGAAATTGCTGATTTGGCAAATGGCGGTATTTACATCTTACAAGGTGATGGAGTTAATGCTACACTAAGTTTATATGCCTCCATTCCTATAGCAGGTTGGGTTGCCACACCTGTTAAGTATGCTAAAAAACTAATTGTTGCTGTAGATGGTAGTAAACGAACATTAAAATGGATTAAAGAAGCAAACGGAATTATAAAATTTGGCGACAGAGGTTTATTAAGGAAAGTATTGGGGTTAGCAAAAGGAGATTCAAGGGTTGCACACCATTTAATACCTTGGGAAAAAAACAATCATGAACTTGTTCAAATGGCTGCATCAGGTGGATCAAACTCATTTCATCTGAATAGTCAACTTAATGGAATTCCATTATCGTCAATTCAGCACTCGGGAAGTCATCAAGCATACTCAAACCTGGTCCAACAAAAAATGGATATTATTAGGCAAAATCTTATATCCAATGGTAATTTTAACCCTCAAACAGCAATGGCTGAACTTACAAATTTAATTAACAATGTGATAAGACCGGCAATTGTCAACAACCCGAACATAGCCATTAACCAAATATTTTTTTAAATGAAATATTACAGGATCTGGCATTCACTCAACGAAAAGGAAATAGGAAAGTATTGCCAGATAAAAGAAGGGGTATATAAATTCAATATCAATGATGATCGTTTTATCGGCAAAGTAGATTACTTTTTAAAGCCTATTCCATTTTCTCCATTAGTTCCTGAACTAACACTTTGGCCAAAGGCAAAAGTGGAGGGATTAAATTGTTAGTGAGGAGTAGGAGAAAGGTGAGAGGAGTGAGAGTGGTTGGAGAGAGAGCGGTTAGGGTGGTGGTAGAATTGGAGAGGAAGGAAAAGTGGTAGTATAGGGAGTTTACGGTGGTTTTAAGAGGAAAGATAATAGGGAGTTGGGTTTGGCGATTAGGAGAGAGAAAGGGAAGAGGGTGATGGTTGTGGGGGATTTTAACAGGTGGA
>JANMMS010000045.1:0-88132 GCA_031373525.1 Ferruginibacter sp. | reverse complement strand
CCATCAGCACAAATTGTAGCAGGTAATTATAAAGGACTATTCTTATTCAATTTTGCTGATGGCCTGTTCAAACAATCATTGCAAATTCCAAACTTTAATGAATCTTCCAGGTTTATTACAATTGACAATGACGATAATATCTGGGTATCGCATCCGTATCTTGGTGTGTACAAAATTATCAAACTCAGTGATGGCTCATATAAAATATATACTTACACTGACAAAGATGGTCTCCCATCAATACTTAATAACCATGTTTATAAGATTAAAAATGAAGTAGTGTTTGCCACTGAAAATGGAATATATATTTATAATCAGCAAGAAGATAAATTTGAAGCGTCACCCTATTACAAAAAACTGTTAGGCAATCAAAGTATCCGTTACCTGAAAGAAGACTTGTCAGGAAACATCTGGTTCATACATGAAAAAACATTGGGTGTTGTTGATCTTACTGATAAAGAACCAAACAATATATACTTTCCTGAATTGAATAATAAACTTTTAAGCGGGTTTGAATTTATT
This sequence comes from Ferruginibacter sp., assembly GCA_031373525.1. GTDB lineage: Bacteria > Bacteroidota > Bacteroidia > Chitinophagales > Chitinophagaceae > Ferruginibacter. Next base: position 87,610 of record JANMMS010000045.1, on the reverse strand, counting down.
TACCCTGTAAATGAAAACAATGTTTTTTTAGGGGGTGAAAAAGGGTTTTACCACATCAATTATGAAAAGTATAAGCAAACATTACCAAACCTCCAGGTGCATGTGAGAAAAGTTAGGATCATAAATAATTATGACAGTCTTTTATTTGGCGGATATTTTTCAGATGTGAATAAAATGAAGATCGGGGAGGCAAGTAATATCCCTCAAATAGATAATGAATGGAAAACCATTCAATTTGAATTTTCTTCTACTCTTTTTGGCTATCAGTCAAATCTGGAATATAGTTACCGGTTAAAAGGTTTTGAAAAAACCTGGTCAGAATGGTCAAAAAGAACGGAGAAAGAATATACCAATTTACCGGTGGGGAAATACAGTTTTGAAATTAAAGTAAGGAATAACCTGGGTAATGAGTCAACAATAACGTTTTACTCCTTTAATATCCTCCCTCCATGGTATCAAACAATCTGGGCTAATATTCTTTTCGTGATCCTGGTCTTTGCGGTGCTTTATTTGTTTTACAGATGGCAAAAGAAAAAATTCAAAACACAACAGGAAAAATATGAAGAGGAACAAAAAAAACTATCATATATACATGAACTTGAACTAACCAAAACAGAAAGCGAATTGGTAGCATTAAGAAATGAAAAACTGGAAGCCGAGATCAATTTCAAGAATTCTGAACTGGCCTCTTCAGCCATGCACCTGGTAAAGAAAGGCGAATTGCTATCCAAAAGCAAGAGCGAACTGGCACAAGTGATGAAAGGACTTGATAATCCCCAGGCCATTGCGGAACTAAAAAAGATGATAAAAACACTAAGTGAAGATGATAATCTCGATAAAGAATGGGAGCATTTTGCCAAACATTTTGATAAAGTGCACAGTGATTTTTTAACTGCACTAAAAGAAAAACATCCCGGCATCTCACCCAATGAACTTAAACTTTGTGCTTACTTACGCATGAACCTTTCAACAAAAGAGATCGCTCAATTAATGAATATCTCAGTCAGGGGAGTTGAGATCAGCAGGTATCGTTTGCGAAAAAAATTAAATATTCCAACACAAACAAGTTTGTTTGATTATTTGATCAATGCCTAATTCGATTATCGTACAATATCATATCTTACATAAATACCTTCCCGCCAAAAATCAAACTGATAAGATATAATAATCATTTTTTTATTTCTTAGCTCAATATGATTAAAATCATTTTTAATCTGCCCATCTATAACCAACTTTGCCCTATGCAACTGTGGAAAAATATCATTAGCAGGCCTTCTTAAATCTTCTTACAACCGTTACGGGTTATTCTACCTATTATTTATTGCAAATTCAGAAAAACTAATTGTATGAAAACAATCATAGAACCATTCAGGATAAAATCAGTTGAACCAATTTATTTCAATACTAAAGAAGAACGTAAGATCATATTAGAAAAAGCTTTTTACAATCCATTCCTTATACATTCAAATGATGTACTCATTGATTTACTGACCGACAGCGGCACCAGTGCCATGAGCAGCAATCAATGGGCAGGTATTATGCAGGGTGATGAATCGTATGCAGGCAGCCCCAGTTTTTTCCGTTTTGAAGAAACCATACAACAGATCACCGGCATGCCGCTGGTTATTCCCACACACCAGGGAAGAGCTGCAGAAAAAATATTATTCAGCATATTAGGGGGCAAAGGAAAATATTTTGTCAGCAATACATTATTTGATACTACCAGGGCCAATATAGAATTTTCGGGTGCAGAAGGCATAGATCTGCTTTGTGAAGAAGGGAAACATCCAACAATACCTGCACCATTTAAAGGAAATATAGACACAGTAGCATTAAAAGAATTCATAAAAGAAAAAGGTGCTGCAAATATTCCGCTTTGTATGATAACGGTAACCAATAACTCAGGAGGTGGCCAACCGGTCAGTATGCAGAACATTAAAGACGTGAAAAAGATTTGCACAGAAAATAATATTCCGTTATTTATAGATGCCTGCCGCTTTGCTGAGAATGCTTATTTCATCAAACTTCGTGAAAAAGGTTATGACGGGAAATCCGTACAGGAAATTGCAAAAGAACTTTTTTCATACGCTGATGGTTGCACGATGAGTGCAAAGAAAGATGCTTTTGCTAATATAGGTGGATTCCTTGCCATGCACAACAAAGAACTTGCAAAAAAATGCAGGAATCTATTGGTCATCACAGAAGGTTTTCCGACTTATGGCGGGCTTGCAGGCAGAGACCTGGAAGCCATAGCGATAGGCCTGAATGAAGTGATGGATGAACATTACCTGCAATACCGTATCCGTAGTATTGAATACCTGACCAATAAACTGATTGCTGCAGGTGTACCGGTGATGCAACCTGCAGGAGGACATGCAGTATATCTTGTTGCCAATGAATTTCTACCTTTTATTCCGGTTGATCAATATCCCGGGCAGGCATTGGTAGGAGCATTGTACATAACAGGTGGGATCAGAAGTGTGGAGATCGGCTCATTGATGTTTGGAAAATATGATGAGAATGCCAGTCTGCCGGGTGGACAAAAAAAATTAATACCGGCAGTATTAGAATTGGTTCGGCTTGCCATTCCAAGAAGAGTTTACACCCAAAGCCATATTGATTATGTGGCTGAAGTGATCATTGAAGTATTCAATGACCGGGATAAAATAAAAGGACTAACCATTACTGAAGAAGCGCCCATGCTCCGGCATTTTACCGCAAAATTAAAACCAGTTTAATAAAACATTAAAATGAAAAAATACATAGAGGTACAATAATTATTTATCCCCGGTTATTTATCCTTAATGTTATTATGCTTCAGGAATTGCAGATACTGCTCCATAAACTCTTCGTATTTGTATTTGCCATTGACTGGTTTTTCCTTCATTAATGAAGCCTTATTTACCAACTCATTATAGACACCGGGAAATTCGTCAGAATAAATACCCGGAAGTATACCCATTCCGTTAAGTCCGAAATATAAAGAAAATAATAAGAACAGGGAAACGATCACAATTGAATGATCTTTAAAACTTTTTACCATCGAAAAAGAAGAAATATTTTCTCCATCCACTAAAAAATGCTGTTTAAAAAACCGGGAGGCAATAAAAATAAATAATAAAACAAAGGCCGCTAAACCTGCAACTGCAGCTATATTTGGAGCAAACGGAACCATCACCAGAGAAATAAGAAAAAGTATCAGGCATAAATGAAATACAAGTATTAGTTTTCCCAACAAATTATTTTTATACTGCAACTGACGGTAGCGGAGTATCATTTTTTGCCCATAGATCAGCACCAGTAAAATGGCGGCTGCTGCAAACAACCATTCAATATAAGAGAATTGTATATAAAAAACGCGAAGTCCGAATATGAATGAAATTATAAAAAGACATACAGGTTCTGCTAAAGTGAATATATCTTTTTTGTATTTTGTTCTAACCATTGATATGAACTCAACAATAAAAACCAGGGCAAATACAAAAGCCACCCCACCAATCAGTTTCAGGCCATAGTTGTTCTGTGCCATAGAAGCAAAAGCCCCCATGATAAGCAGTATAAAAAGTAAAAAATATATTGGGTTATTTTTTTTCATTAATCCTATTGGTAGTTTATATAATTATCCTCTGCTAAAAACCTATCAAATCCTGCCCATTTTCCCCGCTCTTGTACTGATTCTTTTTTAATACAGGCATGCCAGATAATAAAGATCCTGGCTACCAGATCTTCGAATTCAGTCAGCGTGGAGGGTAACGCTGTTGTAGCCCTGTAAAAATTTCCTTCACCGGCTATTCCATTCACCCTGCTGATTATTCCATTAAATTTATAGTCCTCAATTATTTCTGACAAAATATCAGCAGACATCTCATTCATGCGCCTTCCACCTATAATAGACAAAAGCCTGATCAAACTATACCGAAAATCAACTCCTTGCCCGTATATTAATTGTGAAAACTCAACTTTTTTAGATTTTGAAAAAACAGAGTCGAGGAATATGAATGTAGCAGGATCTGTATTTTTTATATATACCTTTTCAGCCATTAAAATATATGCGATTGCTTTTTCATTCTCTTTTTCAAATTTCTCAGCCAGTTCAACCGCCTCTTTTTGTCTGCCATTTAATGCTAGGTTGATACACATGTCTTTTAGTTGGTTGAGAAAGAAGGTCTTTTCACTATATTCATATTTATCTCTTGAAGCAGCAAAATTCATTTTATCAAAATGCTGATAATATTTCAATCCCTGCGCAGTATCACCATTGCTATAGGAACGATTAGCTCTTACCATGAAAAGCAGGTTTTGATCAAAACTTTTACCCATCGGATGTGAATTGCTTAAGGAAAGGATCCTGGATAAGACTTTATCTTTAAGTGGATAACGTTTACTCATTACTACTCCATTAAAATCATTAGGATTTAACAGTAAGGCATTCGTCATCCAGTAATGAATTAATCTTAAGTCTTCTGCTGTTTTATAAAATTCCAGGTATAGGTTGTGCTTATCAATAAAATTATAAAAAAGATCGGTATGATAAGTTCCGCTATACCATCCGTCCATATAATCGGGATATATAAATAGTTGTCTGCGTGTATATTTCCGGTTACGTACACTGCTGGTATTATAAGGTAAAGTAACGGATACAGACTCATTCAGGTAATTATCATCCACCAGCCGGAAATGATTAATGGCCTGCTCAAGAAGATTATCCAGTGCAATTGAATCACTCTTAAAATCACGGTCAAACTGGTATTTATGTATAAACAAAGCCCTTCGCTTTTTATTAATAGCCAGTAAATAGTTCCTTTCAGAAGCGTTTATTATTTGCCCGGTTAACTGATCATATTCATCAGCTATTTTATCAAAGACTTTGCGGCTGCTCATACAAAGATTGGGGAAATAATAACCAATGATCCCTTCTCCCAGGTTTTTATTGAAATTTATTGCATAAGGTTCCGTAATATATCCAGACCTGTTAACTAAATTTTTGTAAATGATCAAAGGCGTCTCACTGGGGTAATTGATGCTGATCCATTTAACTATGTTTCCTGATTTCGCTTCATAACCATATTGATAAAACAAAGCCATGATATTGCTGTAATTATTTAATGGCGTTCCTGTAAAATAATCATTGGTACCCGATTTCCGGATCTCTTCAAAACATTGAATTACTTTTTCAGAATTTCCCAATGCAGCATATAAAGAAGCAAGGGTATGATATCCTCCGTTAAAATCATTGTTGATCTTACCGTTACTTTCAAACCGCCCTTTTGAATAATAAATATCAAATATTTCTTTTCCGGCAGAAGAATCAAATGGAGACATTAAACTGAGCAATAATTGAATCTTTTTTTCTGATACCTGGCCAAATGTCAGCCATTGTTGAATACCATAATTCAGTTCCGGTGATATTATAGGTGTGTATAAATTCTTATTCCTGAAAAAATCTAATGACAACAAAAACCCTTCATCTGAAAATTGACGAAGCCTGTTTTCTGTAACATCAGATGGATTATAATAATTGTCAAAAGCAAGGTAAGTGGTAAATTTACTCAGCTTGGTCATTAAAAAGGAATGATCTGTTTTTTTAACCAGCAGATCTTTAAAATCAACCATGATCGTATTGATCAATTCAGCCTTGAATGCAATGCTGTCTTGCTCGTTTGAAGTTAATAGAATATTATATGTTTCGAGTGCCAGGTCAAACCTTGCCTTTGAAGTCAACCCGGATAAATAGGCCTTCATAGATCCTTTCTCATGACGTTCCAGCATTAACAATGGAAATGATTTTAATTGTGAACCCACTTCCTTACTGCCCATGAGGTTGAACAAATCCTTCCTGACCTTTTTAATTACCTGGTTGTTTTGCTTCTGTGTGGCATCATACCAATAAAATCCACTTAGGATAAGCATGGCAGTTATTGCTACAACGATCGCAATACGTTTTGGACCATATTTAATAAATGCTCTGGTAAAGGCTACTTTCCGGGCACTTCGTTTAATAAACTCCTTAACATCAGCAAGAACAGATTCTGCATCAGCATTTACTTTCAATTGATCATCCTGTATCTCTGTATAACGTTTTATCCAACCTGCATTCGGTTTGCATTTCGCATACCAACTTTCAAAATAAGTAAGTGGCCCGATCGGTAATAAAAAACCACTGCTTTTTTTGCTTGTCTTCCATCTGTCAAGCTGCTTTTTAAAATCCAGGAAAGTAGAATAAAACTCAAACTCCTGACTGGCCCAGGTATTTAATTTATCCCAATTCCTGATCAGACTTTCATGTGTAACATCCAGTACAGTATCATTTGAAATAGTATGTGTAGCCGGATCTGCCGTTTTAAAAGGCCGGATAAAAGAGTTTCCTTCTTCCCGATAAATACCAAGAACTTCACTGATCACTTCGGAAGTACAGGAAGTTGAATTAATGATTCCGGTAATTTCCCCCAGGGTCATACGGTTACGGACTGCACGGCTATTATCTATCTTGGTCAGGCAACTAAAAGTCAGGGCAATGATTCGTTTTGCTTCATGCTGGGTAATCGGATGATCGGGATGTTTGCTATTAAAATTTACCCATGCATTTTCATATAAAACACTGGCGTGAATTTCTATTACCTTACTGAGTCCGGTTTGATGGTAATACTTTTGCCGGACTGCAGGCAGGTTATCAAACCATTTTATAAAAACTAACTGTTCGTCATCAGGTAATTCATTGGCCGACATACCACCCACTTTCGCATAATGAATAAGGTCCATTTCCTGGCGTCCTTTATCAGCAGCAAGCCATACCTGGTTCAATGCATGTTGCAGAATGGGCAACTGATCCACGCCATCGGCAATATCATATACTATTCGTTCAATAAGACGTTGAGAGATACGATTGCCGCTCAGGATAGCCGGTTCTTCAATAACCTGTTTCAGGTCCTTACGTTTCAGACGGGGTACAAAAAACTGAGAAAAGCCAATATACTCCGGCAAACCCCTGAAAGCAGAACACTGACCAATATAGTCGGAACGCATGGTACATACAATATATACCGGGATGTTTCGCTTAATGGCAATTCGGGCTGTTTCCAAAACAAGGTTTACAACGATCTGCGAATCCTGAGAAGGAGCTTCATTATAAAAATTCTCCGGGTTGGTAAAGAATTCTTCAAACTGATCAACCAGGATCATTAAATTGGCAGCTTTTCTTTTTCTATCTATTTTTTCAGGATCGCTCATTTGTTGCCATTGTTCCACAGCTTCATCAATATAAAAATCAGAATTAGTGTAGAGATCGATCAGGGAAGAATAACCACGCCTTAGTTCCGTTTCAATTGTTGCGGTATTACTGTCGAAGGTCTTTGCCAGGGCATCTGACATATTATGGATAGGATCACGTTCCGGCCGAAAATCAGCCACCAGCCAATTGGTGTACTTTGCCTTAAAAAATCCTGCTCTTGCATTTGGAATAAGACCTGCGTAAATAAGCGATGATTTTCCTTCTCCGGAAGCACCTGTAACCATCAGGAATTTGTTTTGTTCCAGCAGAGCAGTGATCTGGTCTACCTGTAGATCACGGCCTTTAAAATAAAGGCTTTCCTCTTCGGTAAATGACCGGAGGCCTGTGTAAGGGCATATGGTTTGCTGGTCGCTCATTTATTCATTTTCATTGATATAAATCAGAAATGAATTATCAAATCTGTTATAGTTTTGCTGGAATTTCATCCATGATTTCTTTTTTTCTCCATTCATATTATTTCCATACAAGGTAAAATAAAGAAAAACTGCTTTGTCTTCATTGGCAATTATTGATGGAACCTGCTGATATGCTTTATAAAGATTCCCATGATAAGCAAATGCCTTACTAAATTGTGCCATAGTGAAATACTTAGCAAAGGAATTTTTAATCGTTCGGTAGGCAATGGTTTCATTCTTCTCCGGATTCATATACATCTGAGCAATGGCAACCAGGAGACGATTGGGCTGAAACACTTCGGGATTATCCTTGTTCATTTCTGTTATGGCAGAATCAAGCATTCGTTTGGCCATAACAGGAGATTTCTTTTTTATTGATATCATCTGGCTGGCATATGCATAAAGTGATGACCGGTTTAGGGGTTTCTTATATACATTAATAAAAGTATAAGCATCATCGAACTTATTATTTGCGGTTAAATTAGTGATTGCATTTGCAACTAATTCATAAGCTATTCTACCCTTGGAATAATTTGAGTTGATTATTTTAGACACTTGTATTTTTTTCAGCAAGGCAATTCCCTTATCAATCTCACCCAGTTTAAACGATTGTTCGCTCAGGTTGAAATAAAGAATATTGAGATCAAACGTCTGATTTGCGTTTCGCTCCTCCAGTTTCAAAGTCAAACGCTCCATGGTATTGCCTGGCATCGGGTCATGCAGAGAACCAGGACGATTATCCATACGATTCTGATAATCTAACAGCCATAGTTCAAAATACCGGAGATCATCCTGACTTTGATAAAGCGTATCAAATAATTGCAGATCCAGTATATTCTTTAAGAAAACAGATGAATGATAGAATGTAAAACCTCTTTTTGGTTCAAAGAGATCAAAAGAAACACGATAATCCGGATACAGGAAAAGGAATTTACGTGGCTGTGTGATCAACCTGGCTCCTAAAGGACTTCCAACAACAGAAAGAGGCTGATTCAAATAATCTTTTGATACCAGTTTGTAATAACTGAGCGCTTCTTTAAATGACTGATTTGTTTCCTGATCAACAAGGCCCCTGATCTCCTTCAGATAGGTAAATGAAATTCCTTCGTTTTTTAGAATAACTGCCAGATTAAAATTACGTTCATCGTTGTCATTGATCTTTGAAGCTTGCTCTTTTAGTTTCGAATAAAAGAAGGAAAGCATTTCATTACTTGAAAACAGTAAATTCAGATTAGCGAATTTCTGGTTTTGTGCGTAGTAGATCAAATAATCGGTAACAATGCTATTTATCAATGTCCGGGAGACCAACCTGTTGTAAAATTCAGTCTCATTTATTTTTTTTCTTGAACAATAACCTTGAACAAAACTATCCAGTTGGTTGGTTCTCCCATTTAAATAAAATACAGCTGCAATATTTGTTGCGTTATCAATATTCTCCTTAAAATCATTTTCATAATAGCTTTCGGAATACTTCAGCAAGGTATCAATACATTGAAGCGCCTTTTGCGGCTTTCCCGCAGCAGCGTACAAATAAGCAAGTTCATGGTACAGGCCATTGAACTTTGTTCCGTATGTATAATCACCACGCACGTGCACAATATCACGTTGGTAATTTTTTTCGAGCCAGGCAGATCTTTGCACATTTTCAAAGGGAGAAAGAATATTCAGTAACCGGTTGATCTCATCTGGAGAAAATACCTGATGATTAATAGCGTTTTCAATTGCCAGATTTAAATACCGAATATCCCAATAATCTTCCGGTTGTTCATTTAACAGTTGCAAAGCCAATCGGCCTGAACGTTTTGCATTTTGATTTACGAGTTCACGAAGTGTGTCATCGGGATGAAAATGAAGTGCCAAACCGGCAGTTACAGAATAGGCATGAACCTGTTTCAAGGCTTCAGAAAATTGCGGCCTTTTAGCATTTGAATAAAGCTTTTCCATCAATGAATCGGCAAGCGATAAACTTTCAATTATTTCTTTTCGGGGTTCATAGTGTCCCTGGAGTATCAAATTCGTAGCAATTCCTGTAGCAACTTTTATCTTTTGAATGGAATCTTTAATTCCAGCTACAACTTCTGGAATCGTGAAATTTCCATTAATGAGTTGTTCATTAATTATGGGAATGGAAAAATCCATGCTCAGTTTTGATTCATTGGCCAACTTAACTGATTCTGATTTAATCGTCTTAAGTACATAACTGTTTTGGCGCAGGAAATAATTTCGTATTGCAAAAGAGCTAAGTGTTATTAAAGCAATAATGCCAAATACTGCTGCGATTCTTTTGGCACCATAACGTATGATCTTTCGGGTAATAACATGTTTTTTTGCACTTCGTTTGATGAACTCCTGTGAATGATCGAGCACCTGTTTTGCATGGGAGAGTTTTTTATCTCCTTCAATATCCTCGGGTAGGTAACGGGCTATCCAGTGTGTGTTTGGTTTGGCGGTATTGAACCAGTCCTCAAAAAAAGTAAGTGGCCCGATCGGCATTAAAAAATCAGTTGATTTCCCGCTATCTACCCAGCGGTTCAGTTGTTGCTCAAAATCCAGTGAGATGGTATAATTCTCAAATTCCTTTTTTGCCCATTGCTCCAGGTAAACCCAGTTACGTATCAAACTTTCGTGTGTAATATCCAACACATCATTATTGTTGAGATGTTGGCTGCCGGGATCATCCAACATAAATGGACGAATAAAAGTATTACCCGGTTCCCTAAAAATATTCAGTATGGCACCCACCTCTTCCGATCCAAATTCAGTCCTTCCTATGATGCTGGTGATTTCTTCCAGTGTCATCCGGTTACGCACCGCACGGCTCTGATCAATTTTAGTAAGGCAAACAAAGGCTGATTTGATAATCGCTTTTGCATCGTCTGCCGAAATTGGTTTACCGGTTTTCTCCAAATAATAGGCAGCAGCCTGCTCATAAAGTTTATTGGTATGCGTATCCAGTACATTCTGCAGGTTAGGTCTATGATAACAGTTCTTTATTAATACTGGCAGACTTTCAAACCAAATATTAAACCGATCTACCTGATCTTCCGGCAACTCATTTACAGGCATCCCGCCAACCATGGCATAATGAATCAGATCCATTTCTTCTTTTCCGTTATCTGCTGCGTGCCATATTTGGTTAAGGGCATGTTGAACAATGGGAAGCTGATCGACCCCTTCTGTTAAATCATAGATCAGCCGTTCAGTTAATCGCCTGTTAATACGGTTACCGCTTAAAACAGCAGGCTCTTCAATTACCTGTTGCAATTGTGTACGGTTGAGACGCGGAACAAAAAACTGGGAGAAGCCAATATACTCCGGCAGCCCACGAAAAGCAGCACATTGCCCAATATAATCCGAACGCATAGTGAATACTATATAAATGGGAAGGTCTTCATCAAGGGCGATCCGGGCTGTTTCCAATAAGAGGTTCAGCACCAGGTTTGCATCACGGGAAGGCACACCCTTTTGATAATTTTCCGGATTGGTAAAAAATTCTTCAAACTGATCAACCAGGATAATAAGGTTTGCAGCATCCCTTTTCAATGCAGCTTTTCCCGGCTCATCAGCCATCTGCCATGCAATTGATTGGGTATCGATATGTCTTTTTGAATTTTTATACAGATCTATAATGGCAGAGAAGCCATGATTCAATTCAGCCTCTACAGTCAATGGACTATCAATATCCAGTTGCCGTGCAATTGATTTGCATAAATTATGAAATGGCGTTCTTTCCGGTCTTAAATCGGCTACACACCACTGTGTGTATTTTGATTTTAAAAAGCCAGCTCTTGCATTTGGAATAATACCTGCGTAGATCAAAGAAGATTTTCCATCACCCGATGCACCGGTAAGCATTAAGAATTTATTTCGCTGCAACTGTTCGGTAGCCTGGTCAATATCATCTTCCCTCCCTTTAAAATAAAGTGATTCCTCCTCTGTAAAGGATCTCAAACCTGTATAAGGACAAATCTGGTCTGTTTCAAACATAATGGTAAAATCCTTATTAATTTAGTTTGCTGAATTCCTTTTTAACCTCCTCCGGAATTGTTTCTTTAGGAATGATCAATGATGTTACACGGGGTGCTTTAAAATTCCTGGCCAGGTTAGTCTGGGGATTATCATCGCCAACCAGGAACATGGGAGTTGGAGAGGATGCGCCACCAACCTGTTTCCAAATCTGCTTTATAAAAGGTAGTGCCCAATCTGCTGCATATTTAAAATACACAACGGCTAGTTTACTTTTTGGTATCTGCTGGGTCGACATTTCTCGGTAAGAATCTTCCCCATCCGGAAGTATATTCAGGGTTTCTACCGGATACTCCTGGCTTAATTGATCAACGATGACCTGCGCTTCCTGTTCATCCTGCTGATTGAAAATAAAATAGATATCGGTATCTTTTGAATCGTACACTTTTACGTCATGTTTCATTATCACCACCCGAATATCGTCTACCAGTTGCATCGGTCCCATGCTATTCGAAAACATCATATTTCGGGTAATATTGTTACGGATGAACTTGATAAATTCCTGTTGCGAGGGTTTTATTGATTGACTGTTTTGCTGATTGAGCCATACAAAAACATTGAAGTCATCCATTGCTGAATCAATTCTTTTTTTGGCCTCTAAAAACTGGTATTGGGGAAACGACATTTCTTCATTGGATTCGAAACGCCTGCCAAATTCTCCGCTCAACATATGCAACGAACAGACGCACTTTTGCATCTCTTCTGCTACTCTTTCTTTAAAAGTTGTATCATCAGCGGGACAGTCAACGGAAGGCAGCACATTAAATCCTGCTTTTTGAAGGATGATGGCCATTTCCTCCCGGCTTTCCTTCAGGTCCCCTGATGTCCATGCCAGGTAAATATTAGGCCGTTGGCGGTCGATTACCTGAACCTTTATTCCCGATGACAAAGATGTTGATATAACATTGGGTACAATCTGGCGGGAAGTTGGCAGAAAAGAAGATGTAACAACAGGGCTACCCTGTTGACTAAGTTTTATACCTGCAATAACTTCTTTTATTGCATTCGCCAGTTTATTGATCTGGTTACGGTACATGGGCCTTAATGGATTGGAATTCTTTTCATCATCGAGTGGACGCAACGGGCGGTTAACACCCTCATCCTTGAAAATGAAATCAATAGACCGCATACTTCCTGCAAGTTCAGATTCCAGCAATCTTACATCTTCGGTATCAATATCATGAATTTTTGCAGGTATCACACGTGAAACTATATTTCCATTCGGCAATTTTAAATTACTACCGATACTATCATTTTTTATTTCCTGCTGAAATACCCTGAACTCATTTTTCCAAACAGGAGAATTGGTGTCACAATAAGTTTGAGAGATGATAGGAATAAATATCAGTGATCTTATTTTTTGTGTAAGGCTTCCATCTTCCTGTTGAAATTCTTCACGTTTGTCTTCCGGGTTCTTATCAAAAAAGATCGAAAGCCTGTCTTTTAATGTGGCGCTTAATTCCTGGTTAAGTTTTTCAACAAATTCCGAAACCCATCCATCATATTTATTATCGTTAAACCTATAACTGATGTGTATATCGAAATCATAGTTTGGCAAAATAGATGACTCAACAAGTCTTCGATTCTTTATTTCATTTGATTCATTGCCGGCTGAAAATATTTTGTAAACCTGGATTGGGTCTTTTACATTTTTAAGATTTTCAACCCGTACAAATTCTGACCGGATATCATTTTTATTAGATAGATCCCGCTGAACAGATTCTGAAACAAAAATACCTGCCGGAGGAGCTAAGGATTGTAAGCGTGAAGCAATATTTACTGCGTCGCCAAAAATATCATCATTCTCAAATACCACTTCACCCTGGTGGATACCAATGCGCAATTCAAATGCTTTGGCATTGAAGCATGCCTCCTGAATTTTTATGGCAGCATATACTGCATTACTAACAGAAGGAAAACTTGCCATAACACCATCACCAAGTTCTTTGATCCAGCGGCCGCCGAATTCTTCGATAATAGGTTTTTGAATCTCCCTGTTTTTGTGAAGAAGTTCAAAAGCTTTTTGTTCGTTATTTCCCATCAGAGCTGTATATCCGACTATATCAGTAAACATGATGGCTGCGAGTTGGCGTGATTGGGACATATTTGAAATTAGGGAAAAATAATCAATTCAATGAAAAATATTATTTACAATTTATTAGAGAAAAATGTTTAAAAATATACCATGTCGTATTTTCAATATTTATTATAAAAAGAGTTACATGCAGAAAAGGAAATCTGGCAGCATACATTAATAAATTATAAAATAGCATTTCGTAAGATTGATACTTTTTTGTTTCTCCAAAATGAATGATCTTTTAAACTTCTTTTTGGTATTGCATTATGGAAAATTCGAAAATGGGTACCATGCTGATTATTTGTAATTTATTTTTTAAATCCTATTCTTTCTCTGTCAATCCATTTTTGTTTCTTTTCATTTTCATCTTCTTTTTTGTCCAGTAGGTTTTCAAGTGCATCATAAATAGCTGCTAACTGTACATCATGTTCCCCTATGCGGTTTTGTAATTCAATGCGTAATTCCTGTATTTGTTCGGCTAAGCCTTTATAGCTATTGACAAAATGCCGCATAGCAATAAAAGCCCTTACAATGGCAATATTCATATCTATTGCCCTTTTACTTTTTAATACACTTGCCAGCATGGTAACCCCATGTTCGGTAAAGGCATAAGGGGTAATATTGATATTCCTTTTCTTCTGGGATGCGGTCGCATTTTGCGACCGGATAAATTCCCACTCTTTTGGGGTAAGTCTAAACATGAAATCCAGGGGAAACCTGTCCAAATTACGTTTTACCTGTTCGTTAATTCTATTGGTTTCCACTTCATAAAGCAAGGCTAAATCAAAATCCAACATTACCTTTTGCCCTCTTATTTCATAAATCCTGTTTTGATTACTTTGTATAATTTTCATTTGGGTAGGCTTTATATTTTCAATTAACCAAATGTAGAATAATTGTTTAATCGAAGGAAGTGTAAAACCACCATTATAACCGTTGAAAAAATCGAAAGATTCGGATATTTTACCGGACGGGCTACTTTCCGATACAGAACTTACTAAAAATATAATCAAGCTTATCCTCATTAGAAACCTCTCCTGTGATCTCACCCAGGTAATACAGGCATTTGCGTATATCAGGCGCCAGCAAGTCGCCGGAGAGTTTATTATCAAGACCTGTTTTAATATCCAGTAAACTTTGTTGTATCTGTTGCAATGCTTCATAATGCCTGGCATTGGTAACTATAGTATTATCAGTAGTTACAGATGCATGCACCGTTTGATTGTATAAAATATTTTTTAATTCGTTGATACCGGTATTATTTTTTGCAGAAATAAAATTCACCTTCCCTGTTTGAGAAAATTTTTCTGTAAAATATGTATTGTCATTTACATCAGCTTTATTACCAACCAATAAATATTTAATTGAAAAACTGTCAAATAAAATTACCTGTTTTTTTATTTCCGCTTCACTTTCTATATTGGCATCAAAAATATAAATGACCACATCGGCTGTTCTCATTTTTTCCAGGCTTTTTTCTATGCCTATGTTTTCGATCACATCCGTGCTATGAGATCTTATTCCTGCCGTATCGATCAAACGGAATAAGATACCATTGATATTGATGATCTCTTCGATCGTATCCCTGGTAGTACCAGCAATATCGCTTACAATGGCACGATTCTCATTTAACAAGGTATTCAACAAAGTGGATTTCCCTGCATTGGGTTTTCCAATGATGGCAACACTTACACCATTCTTAATGACATTTCCCAAACGGAATGATTCTATTAATTTATTTACAGATTCCTCTATGGAGGTAATAAGTTTATAAAATTTCTCCCTGTCTGCAAATGCAACATCTTCTTCTGCAAAATCAAGTTCCAGTTCTATTAAAGAAGCAAATTGAATAAGTTGTTCCCGCATATCTTTTAACTGATGTGAAAATCCTCCACGTATATTATTCAAGGCTGTTTTTTGTGAGGCTTCAGTATTAGATGCGATCAGATCAGCAACTGCTTCTGCCTGTGTAAGATCCAGCTTTCCATGTAAGAATGCTCTTTGTGTAAACTCCCCTGCCCTTGCAAGCCTGGCGTCTTTATTGATACATGCCTGGATGATCCTTTGTTGTATATAGGGGCTTCCATGGCAACTGATCTCTACCACATCTTCACCGGTATAGCTTCTGGGTCCTTTAAACAAAGAAACAACTACTTCATCAATTGCATTGCTATCCTCTTTTAAAATACCAACATGAATTGTGTGTGATTTTTGTTCCAATATATTTTTGGCAGGAAATAAAGAAGCAATAATCTGAAATGATTTTTCACCACTTAACCTGATTACAGCAATAGCACCAAGGCCAGGAGCTGTGGCAAGTGCAACGATTGTATCATCCCATCCAGATAATTTACTGATCATTGTTCAAAGATACAAAAGACATCACCACTCAACTCTCCTTCATTGCGAGGAACGATGCAATCTGAATTATTAATACCATCTTATTTAGATTGCTTCGTTCCTCGCAATGACGATCTGCCAGAAATAAGATTACAGTGATTTTGTTACAATAAAAAACCTCCCGGAAAATCCGGGAGGTTACAAATACTTATTTTTTATTTCATATTAATTTTCTGAAACCACGAAAGTAATTGGCTGCCGACGGTAGGCATTCACGTTACGTCCATTTTGCAAAGCTGCTTTCCAGTTTGGCCCTTTCTTAATAATTTTTACAGCTTCAGCTTCCATACCGAAACCGTGTTTTGTTTCAGCAACCACATCACTGATACTGCCATCCTTACTAACAATAAAACGTACGATCACCTGGTATGTACCTTCCGGAGCACCATTATCGATCGGGGTATTTGCATCAAGGTTATTTTTCAAATACCTGGTCCAGGCAGCATCGCCTCCGGGAAATGAGGCTTCAACCTCAACCTTATTAAATACTTTGTTTTCGTCATCATTCTTTGGTGCTTCTACTACCTGAGTCCCCTTATCTTCAACCGGTGCCTGAACAATGGCAACCTTATTATCACTTTCGACTGTTTTAGTACTAATTACCTGATCTTCTTTAATTTCTTCGATCTTCTCATCTTCCTTTACTTCTTCATCTTTTACAATTTTAGGGGGAGTAAATTTTACCTGGTTTACTTCAGGTGGAGGCGGTGGAGTTGGAGGAGGAGGAGGAGGAGGAGGCAAAGGCTCATCTTTCTTAATTTCTGCCATTTGAGTATCTAAAACATCAACTAAGTTTTTATCCTTTCTGCTATCCATGATGTTTGCAAAAATAGACCCCAAAAATATCAATAATAATAACGCGGCAGTATAGATCAAAGCTTTGGTCAACCTCGAATTATATGATTTTCTTAATTCATAAGCGCCATATGATTTATTTTTACCTTCGAAAATAATATCAAGTATATCTGCACTTAAAATTTTATTTGCTTCCATTTTAATCTCTTTGGTTAATTAGATTCAAAATTGCCCACTTTTCATAAACTATTTAATCCCATTAGCATCCTCTGTTTGCTTTATAAGCAATTCCTCTGTTGGGGTCATATCAACTTCTGCATAGTGACCCGGAGGCACAGCACAGATGGACATTTCATCTAAAATATCTATGGCATTTTTAAAAGTTGAATTATTATCAGACTTAATAATATACATCAGATCACCAATGGGAGTGGCATTCTTTTTGTCTGCGATCAATTTACGTATGTCCTTAAAATTAGTACTTTTAAATTCCTCACTTAATTTATCGGCCTGTAATTGACCAAAATAGTAATAAACCTGGTCGCTCTTTCCCAATAAGATCGTCATAGCACCAGAGTTTTTAACCTTCAGTTCCTGGTTTGGATCATCCTTTGGTTCATTCATATTCATGGCTGTAGACTGGCTCATGGTTGTTGTAAACACAAAGAATGTGATCAGCAGAAAACCAAGATCCACCATGGGTGTAAGGTCTACACGTGTAGATTGTTTTTTTGATTTTTTGACGCCGGGGCCTTTTTTATGTCCGCCACCCGACGAAGTATCCATTTCTGCCATGACAATAATTTTTTATTTATCAATTATTTTTTTGAACTCTTATATAACTCAGAATCCATCGGTACTGTTTCTCCAGCTGTTACAATTCTGAATTTATAAATATCAGCTTTCTTAAACGCATCTTTAATATTTTTAAATACGGGATACAAAGTTGCATTATCGCCTTTAACAAGGAGCATTTGCTCAAGCTTACTCTGGTCACCACCGGCATAAACATTGGTAATGCTTTTCATCCAGTCTGCCATTTCATTGTTGGTGCTGTCGGTGGGTATCCCGGGCATTTTGTCGGCAGGTATTGGAGTTCCCAGTGCTAAATAACTTTTAGTCTGATTTAATGGTAAACCTATAAAATCAGCCTTGTTCCATTTAGCCAACTCACCGGCAGAAAGCCCCATATTTTTTGTTAAGTTGATATTGCTTAATATCTCTGCTTTTTTTGTATCATCGCCGAGCATTAAAAAAGCCTTTCCTTCTTTTGTAAGTGTTATGATCATTGACTTATCCGGTACAGCCTTTGCAGAAACCGAAGATGGAGTGGCAACTGCCAGTACTTCCGGTGGCTTTTGTTTCGTTGCCAATATAAAAAAGGACAACAATAAGAAAGCCACATCACACATTGCAGTCATATCAATGGTGGTGCTTTTACGTGGTATTTTAACTTTTGGCATTCCTTTTATTTTTAAGATATTACTTTATAGACACAAAACAGGGAATCTTCCATACACTTACTTGTATAAAGAAGCAAATGTTTGTGTTAAAGTAAAACCTGATTCATCAATACCATAAGTGATGCCGTCAATTTTGGTAGTAAAGATGTTATAAAAAATGATCGCAAATGCAGATGTACCAATTCCCAAAGCTGTGTTATACAAAGCCTCAGAAATACCTACCGACAACTGCGCTGCAGCGCCGCTACCGCCACTATCAGCACCCAGGTTAGAGAATGCACGGATCATACCCAGTACTGTTCCCAACAATCCAAGTAATGTTGCAATAGATGCGATCGTAGACAAGAATACAAGATTCTTTTCAAGCATTGGTAATTCAAGCGAAGTTGCTTCTTCTACTTCCTTTTGAATAGCCATAACCTTCTGTTCAGTACTAAGTTCATTGTTTGCGATCATATCTCTGTACCTGAATAAACCTGCTTTCATTACATTTCCAACAGAACCTTTTTGTTTATCACATTCAGCCAACGCCGCATCCACATTTTTATTTGCAAGGTGATATTGCACTTTACGTATAAAGTCAGCATTATTACCTGAGCCATTTGCTTTTGAGATAGTCATAAACCTCTCGATCACAAATGTTAGCATGGTCAAAAAAGTACCAATCAGGATCGGAACGATGATACCACCTAAATACATTTTGCTCAAAGCGGTATGAGGCCCTTCCCTTTCCGGCCAGAAACCACCTGCAGATCCTTTATCAAAATTGGCTGAATCACCCAAAATAAATCTCCAGATTAAATAACCGGCTAATACACATACTACAGGGGCAATCAATGAAATTACATTGCTCGATTTTTTTGCCTGTACTGAAGTTGACGGTTTTACAGTTGCAGTTGGTCTTGTCTCTGCCATAACATTCTAGTTTAATTAGTTAAGAGTTTAGTTACTTTTTAAAAATACAATTTAAATTATTTGATAAGATCGTTCATAAAAAATATTCCGAAAGTAATCGGAATAGTAACACACAAGTTAATAAAATATTTGAAAGCAACAATTTTGCTATTAAATTTTTTATTTTATTCATGTAAAAGACAGGAATCTGTATATGAATGCTGCATTTGGCAATTATTCATATCGCAAAGCTACGATCGGATCTAATTTAGATGCCTTATATGCAGGGTATAAGCCGGCACCCAGGCCAACAAATGAGCAAACAAAAATACCTGCAATAACCCATCCCCAGGGAACAACAAAGCCTGTATGAAGAAGTACTGCCACTATATTCCCAACCAGGATCCCTGAAATAATACCTACGATAGCGCCCAATAAACTTATTACTACTGATTCAAACAGAAATTGGGATCGAATGTCTTTTTTAGTACCACCTAATGCTTTTGCAAGTCCAATTTCCTTTGTACGTTCATTTACTGCCACCAGCATGATATTCATCAAACCGATTGCAGCGCCAATCAGTGTTATTAAAGCAATACCGATGGTACCGGTTTCTAAAAAGCCAAGATTCGTTAGCAACGACTCAGCAATACTATCGCTCTTATCTATGAAAAAATTATTCTCTTCTTTCGTCTCCAGTTTTCTTATTGGCCTGAAAGTTCCTTTGGCTTCCCCGGTAGCTACATTCATTAGCTTCAAATCGGTAACCTTAACAGCAATATTAAAAGAAATGTACCTGGTAGAAAACAGTCGCCTGACATTATTATAAGATGTAACAATAATCTTACTTGAATTAAAAAATGCACTGGAAGTTTTTTCTTCCAGAACCGCAATAACCCTGTAAGGAATATGATCTACATTAATAACTGCATCAATTGCCTTTGATTTTTTATCCTGAAATAGCCTGGTTGCCACACCACTTCCGATCATACATACATTACGCCCTGTTTCTATTTCTGAAAGTGTAAAATTCCGGCCATGGGCTATTTTATAACCATTCAAATCCAGATAATTTTCATCACCCCCATAAACATTCACATCAGGATTGGTTTTCCGCTGGTTTGTATTGACCACAACACCCGCAGGCCCCCGCAACGCGATTCCAACTTTAGCTGCGGGGAATGAATATCTTTCTTTAAAAGCACGGGCTTCTTCATAGGTAATAGGCATACCCATGTTTGATTTTTTTTCCCTTAATGAAGATTTTTTTGATTTTTTAGCATCCCCGCCGCCGCCACCACCGCCAAAATTTATATTTCTTTCCTTATACCTGATACTAAAAGCATTTGCACCCATTGTTGAAAAACTTGATGTAAGGCTGTTACTGGCTGCTTTAATGGCAGTGATGATAAGGATCAATGCAAAAATGCCCAGAGCAATGATCACAATAGTGATCGCCGATCTTAATTTATTGCCTTTTATATTGGTCCACGAAAGTGATAATGAGTCTTTATAGGTCATATTTAAATATTGAACCTAAAGGTAAATAAGGCTTGTACGTTTTTGGTAATTAGTTTTACAGGCGGTAAAATACTAATGATATAACCAACCAAGGATCAACTCAGGATATATACCAATTATTATGATCAATACAGCTGTAATAACAAGAAGTATTTTAAAGCCATGAGTAACATCACTTGTTTGAATGAAATCTTCCAAAGGTTCTTTGAAATACATTGCCTGAATTATTCTGAAATAATAATAAGCACTTATTGCTGCAAATAACACAGCAACAATAACGATCCAGAAGTGATTGTCGTTCTCAACTGCAGCCATCAACATATAAAACTTACTTTGAAAGCCCGCTGTAAGTGGTATACCGGTAAGTGACAGTAAAAAAACAGTCGTAGTTATTGCCAGCAATGGTTGTTTTTTTGCCAGTCCATTGAAACCGTCAATGGTATAATCATTCATTTTTAAAAGAATGGAAAAGATACCAATGGTTGCAAGGCTATAGGCTGCAGCGTACAGAACAAGGCCTTCTTTAGCTCTCTCATTTAAAGCAAACAAAGCAAGCAGCATAAAACCAGCTTGTGCAATACTTGAATAAGCCAGCATTCTTTTTACACTTTGTTGAAAAACTGCAGTGACATTCCCAATCAGTAATGTGGCAATCGCTATGAAAACAATTAGTGTTTGCCATTGTGGTTGTATGGTGCCAAATGAAGTTTCAAAAAGCCTTACGAAGGCAAAAAAGCCGGCTACTTTAACAATGGTGCTCATAAAAGAAGTGAAGACCGTTGGAGCTCCATCGTAAACATCAGGTGTCCAGAAATGAAAGGGTGCTGCTGAAACTTTAAACGACATTGAAACCATCAGCATCACCAAACCCACAGCAATCATCACAGGCATTTTACCGGTACCCAATTGAATATTGTCAATATAAAATGATGCATTTGGTGTACCACCATATATAAAAGCAATCCCCATGAGCATGATACCTGTTGAGAAAGCACCCATTAAAAAATACTTAAGGGCCGCCTCATTACTTTTTAAATTACGTTTATCGCTACCGGTAAGTATGTATAAGGGAATAGACATGATCTCGATACCGATAAACAACATCAGTAAAGTATTGAAAGTAGCACACAAAGCCACTCCACATAAAACAAAGAAGATGAGTGCAAAATATTCTGCCACATGTGGACCCGTTTTCTCAAATTCGCTGCCGCTCAACAGAAAGTAAAAAGCTGTACAACCCAATGCTACAGCAATGAAAGTGAGATTAAAACTTCCCATACGCAACATATCATGCACATCAAAATAAAAAAAGGGACTGCCGCTGTATAATTCCATTGCATTGGCTGCAAAGATCAAAATGATTCCTGCCAATGCAATATATTTAGGCACCGCTTTACTTTTAATAAACACAGCACTAAACATCATTAAGACACCCCAGATTGCAGATAATATAATTGCGTTCATAAATTAATTCTAAATCTATTTTATTCTACTTAACAGTTCCGTTACTGCACCTTTGGTAAGATCAATGATCGGTTGAGGATAGATGCCAATAACAAATATCAAACAAACGATGAAACCCAGAATGAATTTTTCATTAAACGTTATCTCTTTTACTGCATCAACAACTGTATTGTTATTGCCATAAAAAACATTCCTGATCATATTTAAAGTATATACTGCTGCCAGGATAATTCCAATACCTGCAAAAACAGTAACCCACACATTGAATTTATACAATCCACTGAACATTAAAAACTCCCCGGTAAATGCATTAGTCAAAGGCAAAGCAATATTTGCCAATGCAATGATGACAAACAAAATAGTTAAAACAGGTGCTCTGTTGGCAACTCCTGAAAGTTGTGATATCTGTTTAACCCCGGTTTGTTTTTCAAGAATGTCAATTACAACCCACAACCCGATGATATTTATTCCATGATTGAACATTTGCAACATTACTCCCTGCACACTTAACTGATTCATTGCAAATATTGCTGCACACATTAGCCCAATATGTGCTATGGAAGAGTAAGCAACCAGTTTTTTGAGATTATCCTGTACAATGGCTATAAAACTTGCATAAATAATACCGATGACCGAAAGAATGATTATAATATGACTGAATTTAACCGTAGCCAGCGGAAAAACCGGTATCAACCAACGGATCACTCCGAATAAACCCATTTTAACCATGATACCACTCAAAACCATGGTGACTGAAGTTGGTGACTGATCATAGGTTTCTGGTTGCCAGGTATGAAAGGGGAATATTGGCATTTTAACAGCAAAGGCTACAAAAAATAACCAGAATAACCAGTTTTGTTCTTGGGCATTAAGTGATGCATTCATAAATGCATTCAATGAGAATGAATGTATTGAATTTGTATTTTCATCAAATACACGGCCCGGAGTATGCAGGTAAACATAAATAATCCCGATAAGCATTAATAAGGATCCGGTAAATGTGTAAACAAAAAACTTAAAAGTTGCCTGTATCCTTTTTTCACCTCCCCATTTGCTGCACAGGAAATAAACGGGTATAAGCGCCAGTTCCCAGAAAAAATAAAATAATAAGGCATCCATCGCACAAAATACTCCCATCAGGCCTGATTGCGTAAGCAACATTAACCCATAAAATGAAGCGGCATTCTTATAATTATTTTTATATGTTGCAATGAAAATTACAGGAAATGCCAATGCAGTTAAAAAAGTAAGTAAACGTCCTGTTCCATCCAGACCAACATAAAAAGAATTGCCGATGTTATTAGGGTAAAAATAGTTTACAATATTCCAGGTATCATATTTTGAATCGGTATAAAATAAACTTGCCGCAGAAATTCCCAATATGATCAATGAAAATATCAAGGCAATTGATTTAGCTGATTGCTCACTTTTTATAATAAAACAAAAAATGCCCGCCAGCATTGGTAACCAGATCAGTAATTCAGGAAATGTAATGTAACTGCCCATCTTTTTACAAAAAGAATTGTATGATGAATAAAACTAAGATTCCAATAACCATTAATAGTACATAGGCGCCTACCTGGCCACTTTGCAACCACCTTAGCTGACGGCTTCCATAATTCACTGCTTTACCTGTACCATTCACAAAACCATCGATCCCTTTTTTCTCAATGACATTATTAAAGAATACTGCTAATGCCCTTAAAGGTTGAACGATTATTGCATGGTATATTTCATCAACATACCATTTATTCTCAAACAATTTTGCAATTCCTGTTGAAGGCACTTCAGTCTTTTCATACTTACTGAATTTGTTCCATGCATACAATAATGCAATCAATGCTCCTGCAACGGAAACACCCATCAACATATATTCAGTTGCATGAGATAATTCATGTTTTGCAGTTATGGCATTGCTTTGCCTGAATACGGGTTCTAAAAAAGTTTCAAGCCTGTGGCCGCCATGCATAAATACTTCCGGTATCCCAACCCAACCACCAATGACCGAAAGGATGGCAAGTATGATCAAAGGGATGGTTATAGCAGCCGGACTTTCATGCAGGTGATGCTCCTGTTCATGTGTGCCGCGGAATTTGCCCAGAAATGTCATGGCATATAAGCGGAACATATAAAATGCAGTCATCATTGCCGTTATGACTCCAATACCCCAAAGCACCGGGTTATTTGCATAAGCCGCAGCCAGTATCTCATCCTTGGAAAAGAATCCGGAGAAAGGAGGCATGCCTGCTATGGCCAGGCAACCGAGTAAAAAAGTAAGATGAGTTATATTCATATGTTTTTTCAAGCCACCCATATTTCGCATATCCTGTTCACCACTCATGGCATGTATAACACTTCCTGCACCGAGGAATAACAATGCCTTGAAAAATGCATGTGTCATTACGTGAAAAACAGCTCCGGTATATGCGCCTACCCCTAGACCTAAAAACATATAACCCAACTGGCTAACGGTAGAGTATGCCAGTACTTTTTTAATATCATTTTGTTTCAATGCGATAGTTGCAGCAAGCACAGCGGTTGCCAATCCAACAATAGCGATCACTCCCTGGGTTAGCGGTGCCATCGTGTATAAGATATTGCTGCGGGCGATCATATAAATACCCGCTGTAACCATGGTGGCCGCATGTATCAGTGCACTGACTGGTGTTGGGCCTGCCATTGCATCCGGCAACCAGGTATACAATGGTATCTGTGCACTTTTTCCGGTTGCCCCGATAAATAATAACAGAGTGATGCCGGTTTTATCAGACAGTGTAAGCTTAGCCAGGTTTGCAGCACTAAATACCTCATCAAAACTAACGGTTCCAACTTTTGCAATGAGCCAGAATACTGCCAGTAAAAATCCAAGGTCACCAATACGATTCATGATAAAAGCCTTCTTAGCTGCATTGGTATAATCATTGTTTTTGAACCAGTAACCGATGAGCAGGTATGAACAAAGTCCTACACCTTCCCATCCGATGAACATGATGACATAATTGGCCCCCAATACCAGCAGTAACATGGAAAAAACAAACAGGTTGAGGAATGCAAAATATTTTGCAAAATCTTTTGCCGGTTCCTCATGCATATAAGAAGTAGAATACACATGAATTAAAAAACCAACACCTGTAATAATTAAAAGGAATAAAGAGGAAAGCTGATCCAGCTTAAAATCGAATGCGATCTTTAAAGTCTCAATATTAATGAAATTGAAATAGTGAACAACCTCTGTATGGCCATTTTTTACCTGGATAAAAACATACATGCTCAACAGGAATGAGGCAAATACAACTGCACTTCCGATGAAGCCCGCAATTCCTTTTGATAAAATATTGCGTCCTGCACCATTGATGATAAAGCCAATCAACGGCAGTATCGGTATCAGCCATGCTATTTGTAAAACATTACTCATAAGCTATTGGGTCCTTAATTCTTCAATCTGTTTAAAAAATTCACATCCACCGAATGTGTGTTGCGATAAAGCATAACAATAATGGCCAGGCCTACACTTACCTCTGCAGCAGCCACAATCATGATAAAAAATACAAAGATCTGTGCATCACTGGCGTATGTAGGAGCAGCTTTTACTGCAGCACTTACTGCATGCATTTTTGAAAAAGCTACTAATAACAAGTTCACAGCATTCAGCATGAGTTCCACACACATAAAAATGATTATGGCATTGCGTCTTACCAATACACCGATAATACCGATGGTAAATAATGTGAGTGCTAAAACGATGTATGCTTTAATATCCATGATTCATTAATCTTTTTTTCCAATAACTACAGCCCCTATCATCGCACTGAGAAATAATACACTGCTGATCTCAAATGGTAAAATATAATTTGTAAATAAAACCTTGCCTAAATTACTGATCAGCCCCGGGTCTCCTATTTTCATTTGTACCATTTGCTGTGAGTTCATTTTCATCAGGGCAGACAAAAGAACTAACAGGAGTGTTCCTCCTGATATAACTCCTATTAACTGAAGCCTGTAATTTTTTACAGGTTCAGTCTCAGCATTTAAATTCATAAGCATGACCACAAAAAGAAAAAGTACCATGATAGCACCTGCATAAACAATGATATTCACGATAGCCAGGAATTGTGCATTCAATAAAACATAATGGCCCGATATAGCAAAGAAAACGATGATAAGCCATAAAATACTGTGAACAGGGCTTTTGCTGCGAATCATCATGACTGCACTGCCAATAGCCATGACTGATAATAAAATAAATGACAGTGTTGTAATATTCATTTTTTGATATTAACTAATTAACCGTTTCTTTTTTTGCCCTGTTACCCAAAGCTTTTTTATATGCTTCCGGATTTTGTTGCGGATGCGGGATCAACAAGTCCGTTTTATTATAAATAAATTGTTTGCGTTCATAATCTGCAGGAGTAAAAGTTTCACTCAGGTAAATGGCATCTTTAGGGCAGGCTTCTTCACATAAACCACAAAAAATACAACGCAGCATATTGATCTCATATTTAGCTGCATATTTTTCTTCTTTGTATAAATTCTCCTCGCCTGGTTGCCTTTCTGCTGCTTCCATTGTAATGGCTTCTGCCGGGCAGGCTACTGCGCACAATCCACAAGCAGTACAATTTTCCCTGCCTTCTTCATCCCGGTTTAATATCTGTAACCCACGAAAAACGGGGCTAAAAGGCCGCTTTTTTTCGGGATAGTTTATTGTAGGCTTTTTCTTGAAAATATGACTGAATGTGATCATCATACCTTTAAAAATAGCAGGCAGGTAAAGACGCTCCCACATTGTCATCGGCTTGCGGCTTACATTTTTAACTCTGTTTGTTAGTGCTTGCATGTATAAAAGGTTTGCAAAAATAATGTATTAATGCGCTGTTATTATTTATTAAAATATAAAATAAGTCCGCCTGTAACCAACATATTAAATAATGCCAATGGAATCAATATCCTCCATCCAAGGTGCATCAACTGATCGTACCTGAATCTCGGAATGGTCCATCTTACCCACATAAATAAAAATATAAAAAAAACAACTTTTGCCATCAAGGCAAGTACTCCCAATAAAGCTGCAATGTTAGGCGATAAACTTGCTTCATTCAAAAAAGGAATATCATACCCTCCAAAAAATAATGTTGACATGATAATACTGCTGATGAACATATTTATATACTCAGAGAATAAATAAAATCCAAGTTTCATGGAAGAATATTCTGTATGATACCCTCCTATCAATTCATTTTCTGCTTCAGGCAGATCAAAGGGAGTTCGGTTACATTCTGCAAATGCACAAATTAAGAATATCAAAAAACCAAGTGGCTGGTATACGATATTCCAATGTCCGCTTTGTTGTTGAATAACCATTTCTTTAAGGCTAAGGGTACCAGTTACCATAAGTAAAGCAATCAGGGAAATACCCATGGCCAGTTCATAACTAATGATCTGGGAAGCTGCACGTAACCCTCCCATTAATGAAAATTTATTGTTACTTGCCCAAGCCCCGATCATAATTCCATATACTCCCAGACTCACAACACCAAAAACATATAGTATTCCAATATTAATATCGGCGATCTGTAAAGAAATATCACGTCCGAATAATTCTAATTTATTACCCCATGGGATAACAGCACTTGTCATAATAGCTGTTAACATGGCCAGCCCAGGACCGAGTATGAATAAAAATTTAGAAGAAAAATTCGGTATGATCTCTTCTTTGAAAAATAGTTTTAACCCATCTGCAAGTGGTTGTAAAAGTCCAAATGGTCCGGCCCTGTTAGGTCCGCGCCTGTCTTGCAGTATAGCAGCTACTTTACGTTCTGCAAAGGTTGTATACATGGCAATAACAAGTGATGCCATGACAACAACAATGATCAAAACCAGTTTTTCAACTATCAATGCAAGGTCTATTGCTAAAAACATAAGTTCTTTTAAATATTTAGTCTACTTTATTTGTTTGTTCCTCGTTTGCATATGGTTTTAATCCAAACTGCCTGCTTTCGCCAGCTCCAATGATATGTTTTCCTGAATCTTTAAAATCATCTGAATGTGCCGGTCTTTCGATCTCACTTAAATGAATATTCGGATTATTGACTTCACTCACGTTATGAATATTCATCAATAATTTCGGTTCAAGACCGTGCATGACTTTTCGTACTGTTTCATCTGGCATTTCCAGCACTTTATATTTATTAGCTCCGATTACAGAGTGCCTGCTGATCTTTGTGAGGCCTTCAATATTCCAGTCGCTTGTTTTCTTTTTCTCGAAGCGGCAGGTATTGCAGATCCATCCGGGTTTTCCCTCAAAGCTTTGTACTTCTCCCCATTCGTCTTTGCGTGCAGTAACCCGGTATACTTCATCTCCTCTCATCCATAGAGTAGCTTTCCCACAACATTCAGGATTTTCGCAATTACGATGTGCATCTACCGGCTTGGTAAACCAGACACGATTTTTGAACCTGAATGTTTTATCAGTAAGTGCTCCTACCGGGCAAACATCGATCATGTTGCCGCTAAAATCATTGTCAATTGCTTTTGAAATATATGTTGAAATAGCAGCATGGTCTCCCCTGTCAACTATTCCGTGTACCCGCTTATTTGTGATCTGGTCTGCCACGTATGTACACCTGTAACACAGGATACATCTTGTCATATGTAACTGTATATATGGGCCTATATCTTCTCTAACAAAGGTGCGGCGTGCAAACTTGTACCGGGTACCTTCTTTACCATGTTCATAACCAAGATCCTGTAAATGACATTCTCCGGCCTGATCACATATCGGGCAATCCAACGGATGGTTTATCAATAAAAATTCGACAACGCCATTGCGGGCATCTGTAACTTTTTCGCTGGTAATATTTTTTACGATCATTCCATCCATAACGGTAGTACGGCAACTGGCAACCAGTTTGGGCATTGGCCTGGGATCTGCAGTAGATCCGGCAGCTACTTCAACCAGGCAGGTACGGCATTTACCTCCACTTCCCTGCAACTTGCTGTAGTAACACATGGCAGGAGGAGCTACCTCACCGCCGATTGTACGGGCAGCGTTTAATATAGTAGTGCCAACAGGAACATCAATGCTGATGTTGTCGATGGTTACTTTGAATGTTTTTATTTCTTCACTCATATCTTTTAATTAACCGCTAAGTCGCAAAGACGCTAAGTAAAACACTTCTTACGATTCTTTGCGCCTCAGCGCCTTTGCGGTTATATTTATGCCGGCACCGGCACATGAATCGGATCTGCATAATGCCTCAATCCATAATTCTCAGTTAAACACTTTTCAGGATTCAGTACATGCCATTCAAATTCATCTCTGAAATGCCTGATGGCAGCAGCTACCGGCCATGCTGCTGCATCACCCAACGGACAGATCGTGTTTCCTTCGATCTTACGTTGAATATCCCAAAGCAGATCTATATCGCTCATTTCTCCCCTTCCTTCATCAATATTCTTCAAGATCTTTTCCATCCATCCGGTACCTTCTCTGCAAGGTGAGCATTGACCACAACTTTCATGGCGATAGAACCTTGCAAGTGTGTATGTATTCTTTACAATACATTGATCTTCATCCAATACTATAAAACCACCTGACCCCATCATGCTGCCTGAAACAAACCCTCCGTCTGAAAGGCTTTCATAGCTCATTAATCTTTTTTCACCTTTTGCTGTAGTTAATAAAAGATTGGCTGGTAAAACAGGAACGGAAGAACCACCCGGAATACACGCCTTAAGTCTTTTCCCATTGGGTATTCCACCACAATATTCATCGCTGAATATAAATTCTTCAACAGTAATATTCATATCAATTTCAAAAATACCCGGCTTATTAATATTCCCACAAGCACTGATAAGTTTTGTACCCGTACTCTTTCCAATACCAATTTTTGAAAAAGCTTCGCCTCCTTCATTGATGATAGGTACAACCGCAGCCAATGTTTCTACATTATTAACAACGGTCGGGCAATCCCACAAGCCTTTCACAGCAGGAAATGGTGGTTTGATCCTTGGGTTGCCGCGTTTACCTTCGAGTGATTCAATCAATGCTGTTTCCTCACCGCATATATAAGCCCCTGCTCCACGATGAACATAAATTTCCGCATCAAAACCTGACCCTAAAATATTTTTTCCAAGAAAACCATTATGCCTGGCTTCTCCTATTGCCTCTTCTAAAATATCAGCTATCCAGGCATACTCTCCCCTGATATAAATATAACTGACATTACTACCTAACGCAAAAGCAGAGACGATCATTCCTTCTATAAGAATATGTGGAATAAATTCCATCAAATACCTGTCTTTAAACGTTCCCGGTTCACTTTCATCAGCATTACAAACCAGGTATCGGGCTACACCCTCCGGCTTTGCAAGAAAACTCCATTTCATTCCTGTAGGGAATCCTGCACCACCACGCCCCCTCAAACCGCTCTTCTTTACCTCTTCCACTATATCAGCCGGAGCCATCTTAATAGCTTTTTCTACACTACGGTATCCACCTTCACGTCGATATACATCGAAAGAACGAATACCCGGTACAGATGCTTTATCTAATAATATTTTTTTACTCATTTAAGTGTTCCGTTACTTTGAACGGTTGATTTATTTTCTTGATCTTATTACATACAGACCATGTAAACAAGCTTAATTATGTTTAATTGCATTATTCCTGCATTCTTCAATGATCGCATCTACTTTTTCTTTTGTAAGATGCTCCCTGTAATTTTTACCTAACTGCATCATTGGAGCATAACCACAAGCACCCAGGCATTCTACTGTTTTTAAAGTAAACATACCATCGGCAGTTGTTTCTCCAACTTTAATGTTTAGTTTTTGTTTGATATAATCAATGATATTATCACTGCCATTTAACATGCAAGGGCCTGTCTGGCAAACCTCAAACATAAATTTACCAACAGGCTTTAAATTATACATACTGTAAAAACTGGCTACTTCATAGACTTCAATTGGTTCAATATTCAATAAAGATGCAACATAGTCCATAACCGGAACATCGAGCCAGCCTCCAAATGTATCCTGTGCAATATGCAATACCGGCAGCAAAGCACTTTTTTGTTTGCCTGCAGGGTAACGGGAAATTATCTCGTTAACTTTAGCCAGTTTTTTATCATCGAATTGTATCATGTATCAGGTCAAAAGTTAAAAGTCAAAAACGAAAAGTGAAAACATTTTTATTATTCCTCCATATTTATTAAGGTAAAAGTGAAAAAAACTTTTGGGCTTTCACTTTTGCCTTTTTACTTTATTAGGCGTCTAATTCTCCTGCAATCAAATTCAAACTACTCATTGTTATCACTGCATCACTTAACATTCCTCCTTTGATCAGTTCCGTGTATGCCTGGTAATATATAAAACATGGCCTGCGGAAATGAAGCCTGTAAGGTGTTCTTCCTCCATCGCTAATGAGATAAAATCCTAATTCACCATTTGCAGCTTCAATGGAATGATAAACTTCTCCAGCCGGGATATTTGTTTCACCCATGATTATCTTAAAGTGATATATGAGTGCTTCCATTTTAGTATACACATCTTTTTTCTCCGGAAGATAATAGGCCGGTACATCAGCATGATACACTTCTGCATCTGCTCCTTTAAATTCCTGTACTTTTTTATATGCCTGATTAATGATGCTTAAACTCTGCCACATTTCTTCGTTCCGTACAAGAAAACGATCATAACAATCACCGGTCGTACCTACCGGAATTGTAAAATTAAAATCCTGGTAACTACTATAAGGTTCATGAACCCTTACATCATAATCTATACCTGATGCCCTTAAATTAGGACCTGTAAACCCATAATTCAAAGCACTCTCAGCACTGATACCACCGCAACCGATCGTACGGTCCATAAATATACGGTTACGATTAAAAAGATTTTCAAATTCTTTGAGTTGAGCCGGATAACCTGTTTTAGGATGTAGAAACTTTTCTAATTTTTCAAAAGCAGTATTGGTAAAGTTTCTTTCAAAGCCACCTATACGGCCAATATTGGTAGTAAGGCGTGACCCACAAACCTCTTCATAAATTTCATAGATCAATTCACGGAATTGCATTACATATAAAAATCCTGTGTAAGCACCTGTGTCAACTCCAACAATAGAATTACAGATCAGGTGATCAGAGATACGGGCAAGTTCCATAATAATGATCCTCAGATAATCAACTCGTTTAGGTGTCTGAACCTTGAGTAACTTTTCACAAGTAAGATGCCAACCCATATTATTTAGAGGGGAAGAACAATAATTAAGCCTGTCTGTAAGCGGAGTGATCTGGTATAATGGCCTTCTTTCTGCAATTTTTTCAAATGCCCTGTGAATATACCCTACAGTAGAGGTCGCTTCAAGAATTCGTTCGCCATCCAGTTCAAGAATATTCTGAAAAACACCATGTGTAGCCGGGTGGGTAGGCCCCAGGTTTAATGTGGTAGTCTGTTTTCCTATTGAACCCTCCGCTAAAACAATATGGTCACTCATAATTAATTCGAATTAAAAATTCAGAGATCTGAAGATGGCATAAATTAGCTCATTTTCAAATCTTCAAATTGCTTTTATCATCTGCCAAACATCTCATCATCCTTATCAATCCTTGTTTGATCTTCCAATGGGAATTCCTTTCTCAAAGGAAAATAATCCATCTCATCCACATTTAAAATTCTGATTAGATTTGGATGGCCGGTAAAATTAACACCAAAAAAATCATAGGTTTCTCTTTCCATAAAATTAGCTGACTTAAAAAGAGCAGTTGCACTGAATACATCCGGCTGTTTGATATCTGTAAAAACCTTAAGTCTCAGTCGAATATTATCTCTAAGATTATGCAAATGATAAACTACGGCTAATTCTGCACCTTTATCTTCCGGGTAATGAACTGCCTGTAAGTCGGTAAGGAATCGAAACATCAAATCCTCATCGTCGTATAAAAATTGTAAAACTTTTAAATTTTGATCTTTAGGGGCGGTAAAGGTCAGCATTCCATAAGGTTCCTGCCAATCGGTGAGAACTTCACCAAATTTTTCAGTAAGTTTTTGTTTTATTGATTCGTTTGTTAAAGACATTCAGCTGTTCGCTTTTAGCCATTAGCTTTTAGCTAATGTATTATTAAAACAGGTTTATAACTAATAGCAAAAAGTTATCAGCTATCGGCCCTTTATTGTATTCCGTAACTATTTAACAGTTCTTTGTATTGATCGCTATCCCTTCTACGCAATCCTTCAGCATTAACTAATTCCTGTATTTTCAAAAATCCATCCAGTATTGCTTCGGGCCTTGGCGGACAACCGGGCACATAAACATCAACCGGTATTACCTGGTCTATTCCCTGAAGTACTGAATAAGTATCGAAGATACCACCACTGCTGGCACATGCGCCAACTGAAAGTACCCAACGGGGTTCAGCCATCTGAAGATAAACCTGCCTGAGCACCGGACCCATTTTTTTAGAAATAGTACCCATTACCATTAAAAGATCACATTGACGTGGTGAAAAACTCATGCGCTCTGCTCCAAACCTGGCAATATCATAATGACTGGCAGCTGTTGCCATAAATTCAATACCACAACAGGAAGTAGCAAAAGGTAAGGGCCAGATTGAATTCTTCCGTGCAAGGCTGACCACTTTTTCAAAATTGGTAGCCATAAAACCTTCACCCATATAACCTTCGGGAATACCTTCAAACTTAATTGTATTATTAAATTGGACCGGACGAGACATACTAATTGTTTAATTTGGAAATTTGAAGATTTGAAAATGATAACACTTATTAGATCACAAAGTTTTATTCAATTTCAAATTTTCAAATTGATTAATTTTCAAATTTCTATTCTTCCCATTTCATTGCACCCTTTTTGAATATATATATAAAACCTGCTAAAAACAAACCCACAAACAAAGCCACTGCTTTAAACCCTTCCCATCCAAGTTCGCGGAAATTAACAGCATATGGATAAAAGAAGATCACTTCTACATCAAATAAAACGAACAGAATAGCAACAAGGAAATATTTGATGGCAACAGGCTGACGGGCATTTCCTTTGATCTCTATCCCGCTTTCAAAATTCTGGAGCTTATCAGAGGTCTTCCTTTTAGGCCCCAAAAGATCAGAACCTTTAATGATAGCTATGATAAGTCCAATTGCAAAAATCATCTGGAGTACAATGGGTAAATAATTTTCCGCATTGTTAGTATTCACCTGTAATAAGAAAAATTGCATATATGAATGCTTGATATTTAAGGACAAAAATAAGACAGCTTCACTAATATACAATGATGAAAAAAAGAAATTAATAAATAAAAATACCCGCTATTTATATAACGGGCATTGGATTTATTTTTTTAGTATTGTCTTTACTTTTTTTGAGGTGCAGGAGCTGATTTTGGTTTAGTTGCAGGTTGTTTTTTTACAGGGGCATTTGGATCATTTTTAGAAATAAATTCCTTGTTTGCGATCAGTTGTGTATCTGTCGGTTCAAGTGCCAGTGCTTTCTCTAAATATACTAATGCAGAATCCTGTCTTTTTTTAACATTGTAATAAAATTCAATGAAATATTTGTATGCGCCTGACAATTGATTCTTTACTTTTTCTTTATCAGTAGATGCCTCACCAATTTGTATTGCTTTCATATAAGAAGGTACTGCCAAACTAAGCGCACCTGTTGAATCTATAACAGCGTTTGCTTTTCCTATCATATAATAACCAAATATATCATCCGGATATTTAGCGACATATTTGTTGAATACGGCTATTGATGAATCAAATAATGATGAGCGATAGAAACTATATCCTGCATTGTATAAATCAATTTTTCCATAATCTTTTTTTATATCCAACACCTTACTATACCATTTGGCAGCCTCAGGATAATTTTTACGTGCTTCATAAGCCTGCGCAATCGTTTTTAAATAACTCACTTTATTGGATTCTATACTATCAAGCTGGACTGCTTTTTCAACAAGTTCAGCAGCTTTTGTTTCATTTCCGGGAAATTTCAATAACAGGATTGCATAAGACGAATAATCACCAGCCCCGATCTTTTCTGGTACCTGGCGCTTAAAATATTCTTCATAATTGTTTTTTGCATTCATTGAATCTTTAAGCCTGTTATATGCAAGTGCTTTTAATCCAAATAAATTGGCGTAAGGATTCATCCCTTCGGCAGCAATACACTCATCTGCTTTAAGAACGGCTTCATTAAATAAACCCTGAGCATATTTAAGAGATGCTTTATAGTAGCATGCTTTAGGATCATCGTCAGAATTTGCTAACCACTTATCGAGGTATTCAGCTGCCCTGGATACATTGTTCTCATAATAATAATTAAACAGGTTATAATACACAGGTGCATATTTAGGGTCCATTGCCATAGCATCATTGAAAAATTTCATGTAAATGGGTTCCTGTGCAACACCCTGTGTCTGGTAAACCTTACCAATCCTGTAAGTAGCCCTTGCATATTTTGGGTTCAAAGCCAGTGCTGCTTCATAAGACAGAATAGCATTACCACCATCAGCAAATTTGCGGTAAGCGTCTCCTAAATTGGCATACACATCCGGATCATTGAATTTTTTGATCAGGGTTGCCTGTTTTAATTTATCAATTGCGTAAGCAGCATCTCCGTTCTTTGAATCCGGACTACCATTTGCAAAACCGATGGCATTCAAAACTGCAATGCTTTTTCCCTGGCTCAAGGAGACAGCAGTTTCAAAACGATTCCGGGCATCCTCTTTTTTACCTTCCAGTAAAGCGATATGACCCATCCCGGCAATTAATAAAGGGCTGTTGGGTGTGGTTGTGAGTTTAGATTGATATAACGCTTTTGCATCAGCAATATCCTTATCAGTCTTGTCATCAGCCGAAATATAAGCCTGACCAAGCCAATAGGCAGCTTCTTCATTTGCAGGGTTTGCAGCAAGTATTTTTTGAAAAATATCCTTAGCACTTTTATACCTTTCATAATACATAAAACTTTTTCCGTCATCTATACTTTGAGCAAATACAACATTTGTAAAAAATAATGACCACAAACAAAGTATCCCGATTTTCCCTTTTTTCATCTTTTTAATTTTATTCATTTTCTGTAGACTTATGCAATGTTATAAAAATATATAACAAAGAGTTAAAAACCTGTACTAATTTATTTATAATTTTTGGTTGATCTTTACATTTCTGATCTCGAAGTCCATCACAGGCCCCAGGTAAGACCTTCTGAAGATCAATTGGCCTCTTTCATATTTCATAAAATTCACAAAAGCGGATCCCAGGCCAAAATAATTTTCTTTTATGATATAATACAAACCACGTACCAAAGGGTATCGTCTTGTCAGAATGCTTTGCTGCATTGGTTTTACATAAGGCGAATCTTTACATAAACTACATTCCACATATGCAATTTTTACTTTTTTTAACATATTTACCTGTGCAGTATCTTCCGGGTTTCCTATCCAGCTTATACCAACCAGGCCAATCGCATTTTCATTCTCAGAAACATATTTAATTGCTTCGCGGGTGCTTTTAGCTGCCTGAACGATCGTTGTATCAAATTTTTCACCCTTCAAAACAGAATCACTGATATAACGAACGGTACTTGTAGCATTCAATCCATCAAAAACAATACGTTGTTCACGGTTGATCTTTCCTGTCAATTGTTTTTTCAGCCGATCGATAGTAAACAAAGTATCATCACTGTTTTTATGAACAATAATAGCAATAGCATCCGTTGCGATCTTATCCCATCCAGGCCGGTAATTAAGAGAATCCAGCATATACTTGTCTTCATTTTCATTCAAACCTCTGGTAACAATGACCATTCGGTTCAAAGTATCCCTGAAAAAATCTTTAAGACAAATGGCTTCAGGCTTATATTCGGCAATTATGTGCGTACCGGGAAAAGAGGCTTCATACATCCTGATCTGTTCTTCAATAACAGGTTTAAAGGATTCATCAACGGTTATGTATATGGTACCTTTTAAAGGAGAATCATCTTTATATGTTTTATCCGCTACATTGTTGCATCCGTCAAAAAGAAAAACGATCAAAACAAACACAAGACACCCTTTAAAATATCTATTTATCATCGTTCTTTTAAATAATTTTTCTTATATCCGCGGTATATTCTGAAGAGTCCGTACAACAGGCAAACAGCACCAAAAGCCTTCAGTGTTGTTGCATCATAACGCAATTCCAAACCCGTACTGAATTTTTGAATAAAAATTAAAAACACACCCATAGCAGACCACATGATCCCCATTCCAAAATCCATAATGCTTCGCATACGTATATATCCCTTATCCTTCGGACTCATTTGTTCTTTTTCAAATTCTTCCAATGCCATTATTCATTTTTAATTTTACAGATTATTAAACGCAATTTACAAAGTTTATTCACTAATTAATCCTGAGCAACAAACTTTACGGGAATGGTATAATATACTGAAACATTTT
Organism: Ferruginibacter sp.; assembly: GCA_031373525.1. Lineage (GTDB taxonomy): Bacteria > Bacteroidota > Bacteroidia > Chitinophagales > Chitinophagaceae > Ferruginibacter. The sequence continues at coordinate 49,832 of JANMMS010000045.1, read as the reverse complement.
CCCCTGCTGTTTTACCCGGAATCCATACTGGCATCTTTTTAAGTACTCTTATCACTTCGTTGTTAAAATCTTTCCCACCATCCTCTACCGTTTCAAACCCCTTCAAAACACCATCATAACCGACGATGAATTTTATTTTTACTGAAACGGTTTCAGTGTGGTCAGCTTCCTGGGGATCCTGTATGTTTTTTTTCAAAAATTTAATTAGGGCATCCAAACCACCCGGATATGATGGCATTATTTCAGCAGAATACAATGGCTTTGTTTTGTCAATCGTTTTCAATATTTCATTGGTCACAACGGATATCGTTTCTCCCCTAATTTCAGATTTCACAATTGCATTTCCGTTACCTGAACCAATATTGTTAACATTTGATATAACTGCACTATCAAGGTTCTTTTCCAGTTTAGTTGTTTCCATAGTACTATCTACTATTTTTATAACTGAAGTGAATATTTGAGAATTCAAAGGCTTTGAAGGAATAACCTGTCTAGGTTTTTGAACTACCGGAGGAATTTTTTTTTCCACAGGTTTAAAATGGCCCTTCGTAATATCAGTGATAACAAATGGGATTGTCAATTCAATTTTTGGTTTATTGAGGAAAATGTATAACGAAAGCAATGTTATAAAAAGAAAAGTAATGCCCAGTGCTGTATACAATCTTTCATGATAATATTTTCGCAATGGATATGCACCGTAATCTTTGTTACGGTTTTCAAAGATGATGTCCAACAGATCTGCTTTTAAAATTAATGCTGTTTTCATTGTAGTAGTTTTTGAATTTAAAAAAAAACTAAACTTTTCTTTGTTTGAAGTTAAGATGCCGGTAGATCCTGAATCCATAAAAGCTACCAAGTAAAAAACTACGTACACTTGTCTTCTATCTTCTATCTCCTATCTCTTATCTCCTATCTTTGCAAAATGAAAATTTTGATGGTCTGCCTGGGCAATATTTGCCGGAGCCCTTTGGCAGAAGGTATATTAAAAGAAAAAATATCAAAGAAAGGCCTTAAATGGAATGTTGAAAGTGCAGGCACAAATGGTTATCATACCGGCGAACCACCGCATTTATTAAGTCAGAAAGTTGCCGAGCTGAATGGAATTGATATCAGCAGTCAAAGATCAAGGAAATTTGTAAAGCATGACCTGCTGGAATTTGACATAATCTATGCCATGGCAAATGATGTAATGAATGATATTCAATCAATCTGCAAAGGAGATTCCAACAATAAAAAAGTAGTTTTGTTTCTAAACGAATTATACCCCGGACAACAGTTGGATGTACCTGATCCTTGGTCAGGCCCTGAAAAAGGATATCATGAAGTATATGAACTGATAAGCAGGGTATGTGATGCAATCATTGAAAATTATATGATCACTACAAAACAAATTTCTTAAAACAATGTCAAAACCATCCATTCCGCAGGGCACCAGGGATTTTTCGGCTGAAACGGTAAGAAAAAGGAACTATATTTTATCTACTATCAAGCAGGTTTTTGAAATATATGGATTCCAGCCTTTGGAAACACCTGCCATGGAAAACCTGGAAACCCTCATGGGGAAATATGGAGAAGAAGGAGATAAACTGATCTTTAAGATATTGAACAATGGCTTAAGTGATCCAAAGAATACTGAAAAAGCCAAAGATGGTTTTGAAAAATTACTCCAGGGAAAGAACTCTGCGGCGCTTACTGAAAGAGCGCTTAAATATGATCTCACTATTCCTTTTGCAAGATGGGTAGCCATGAATCACGGGCAACTCACGTTTCCGTACAAACGATATCAGATACAACCTGTTTGGCGTGCCGACCGGCCCCAAAAAGGACGTTACAGGGAATTTACACAATGTGATGCGGATGTGGTTGGCAGCTACGCTTTATTAAATGAGGTAGAACTGGCCAATATTTATCACACGGTTTTTACAAAACTGGGCCTTGCAGGATATGAATTAAAGATCAATAACAGGAAAATATTGATGGCATTGTCCGAATTATGCGGAGGTATTGAAAAACTGATTGCCATTACCGTTTCCATAGATAAAATGGATAAGATCGGGATTGAAAAGGTTAAAGAAGAACTCAGCCAACGTGGTTTAACCAGTGCTCAAATTGATATCATTCAAAAATACCTAAACATAACCGGGAGTAATGATGAGAAATTGATTGCTGCAAAAACACTTTTTTTAGATAATGAAACTGCCAACAAAGGGATAGAAGAACTGAAGTATGTTATTGATCAGGCAAAGAATACAAACCTGTTTATTGATTTCACTCTTGCCAGAGGTTTGAATTATTATACAGGTACCATATTTGAAGCTAAAGCCCCGGCAAATGTTGACATGGGAAGCATCGGAGGCGGTGGCAGGTATGATGACCTGACCGGCTTATTCGGTGTACCCAATATACCCGGTGTTGGTATCAGCTTTGGTGTAGACAGGATCTATGATGTACTTGAAGAGTTACACTTATTTCCTGAGAACTTACAGGTAAGTACCCGGGCTCTTTTCTTTAACCTGGGAGAAAAAGAAAGCCTGTTTGCATTCAATTGCATGCAGGAAATACGCAACTTTGGTATTGCCAGTGAACTGTATCATGAAAATGTTAAAATGGATAAACAGTTCAAATACGCTGACAAAAAAAATATACCTTTTGCCATTATCATTGGAAGCAAAGAAATGGAATCCGGTGAAGCGGTTGTAAAAAATCTAAAGACCGGAGTGCAGGAAACGCTTCCGGTAAATGAGCTATCTTTATTTTTCTCTAAATCTGATTAAAAGGTTACTAAAATATTTTTTTCGTATTAATTAATAAAATCATTTTTATGCAAATCCGATGTAAGTCAACCTTAATATTATCTATTTCTGCCATTTTATTTCTATCCTCCTGTGGGAGCAAGACAAATAAAGAGGGCAGGTATATCCCTTCAAATGCTGCATTTGTTCTCCACATGAACGGCCAGTCTTTAAGTACTAAATTACCGTGGGAAGAAATAAAACAAAGTGAGCTTTTCAAACAGGCTTATGCGGATAGTTCTGTTCCAGTTATTTTGAAATCCGTTCTGGATAATCCTGAGAACACAGGCATTGATGTTAAAACTGATATACTGGTATTTGTAATTAAAGATTCATCCGGCAGATATGCAGCAGTTGAAGGAACTATAAAAGACGCTGCAAAATTTAAACAATTCAGCAAAAACATAAATAAAAATCCCGCAACAGAATCAGAAAAAGATGGCATTCATTTTTTAAGTAATGATAACATGACCGCTTCCTGGAAAGAAGAAAAATTTGTCATGGTTATGGATGCCCCCGGTTTGAATGACATGAATAAAATGAAAGGCTTAATTACTGATTCAACAATCACTACACCAGCTATAAAAAGAGACCTGAATTCAATTGCAAGCCAAATATTTTCGCTAAAAGAAAGTAACAGTTTAGGAAAAGAAGAAAAATTCACAGACCTGATGAAAACCAGTGGCGACGTACATTTCTGGGTGAATATTGAAGCGCTGGGCCTTGGTAGTTCAGACATGCCAGGCATGGCTGCACTCAGCATGATCAATCTCAAAAAAATATATGAAGGTTCGAGACTTACCGGAACTGTTAATTTTGACAATGGAAAAATCAATGCAGATCTTACTTCATATTCAGGCAAGGAAATGACTGAACTTGTGAATAAATACAGTGGCGATAAAATAAATAGTGATATGTTAAATCGTATCCCTACAAAAAATGTGGCCGCATTATTAGCGCTAAATTTTAAACCAGAAGGTTTAAGAGAATACCTGAAATTATTAGGAGTTGACGGATTTGCAAATATGGGAACTGCATTCCTTGGTTTTAACCTGGATGATTTTATAAAAGCCAATAAAGGAGATATTCTTATTGCTGTTTCAGACCTTGTACAGGATAGTAGTGGCAGACCTGATTTTTCTGCACTTTTCAGTGCATCTATTGGTGACAAAGCCTCATTTGATAAATTATTACAAGCAGGAAAAAAGTTAGGAAATGAGAAATTTATAGGGGGATCGGGGCCTTCCGTATTTTATAACTTGAATGCAAATTATTTTGCAATAGGAAATAAAAAACAAGAGATAGATAAATACATTGCAACAGCAAATAACAGTAACAATGAATTGTTTGAGAAGTTCTCGGGTAGTTCTTCAGGAGCTTATATAAATTTTCAGTATATTTTAAAATCAATGAGTGTTGATGCCAAAAGAGACAGTCTTGAAAATGTTATGTATGATGCTTCCGTAAAGATGTGGGATGATCTTATTTTTAAAGGTACCGGTATGAAAAATGGCGGTAACTCAATGCACCTGGAAATAAACCTGATGGATAAAAATACCAATAGCCTGAAGCAAATGAACAAATACCTCAGTATATTGGGTGCAATACAAATGAGGCAACGTGACAAATACAAATTCGATTCTGTTGATAGTGCAGAACCGGCTGAATCACTGAAAACCGACTAAAGGAGAATTAATAAAAATATAAAGCCGTCAAAATTTTATAGCCTGACGGCTTTTTTAATTTTACTTCAATGATCAATATCATACTGGGAGAAATAAAACCGGAATTCCTGGAATCGGAAAAAATTGAACGATCGGAGACCTGGAATAAAAACATCACGATCAATAAAGGAGAAAAGATCCAGATCGTTGCTCCCAGCGGCAGTGGTAAGACATCCTTCATTCATTTTTTATACGGGATGCGTAAAGACTACAGTGGGAATATTTTATTCGGAAAGGAAAATATTAAAACATACAATGCCGAAAGTTTTGCTTCCATTCGTAACAAAACCTGCAGCATCATATTTCAGGACCTAAGGTTATTTCCTGATCATACAGCTTTTGATAATATAAATATCAAGAGATTGCTGAATCCATTCCATCCCGAACACAGGATCAAAGAAATGGCTGAAAAACTTGGCATTGAAAACAAACTTAACAGGCTTGCCAGGATATGCAGTTATGGCGAACAGCAGCGTATTGCCATTATTCGTGCCCTGCAACAACCGTTTGATTTTTTATTGATGGATGAACCTTTCAGCAACCTGGATGAAGTTAACAGAAAAAAAGCGATGGCCCTTATTGAAGAAGAAGCCACAAAAAGGAATGCTGCCATCATATTAGCTGATCTGAAAAAACTTGATCTCTTTACCGCAGACCGTATCTTATATCTTTAGTAATCATCCAATGGAAAAGTTTAAGTCAGCATTATCAGTTAAAAAAATATCGTTTAAAACCATTGCGCCATTTTTAAACATCGGTGAAAATAATACTTCAAAATTTTTCAGCTTTGCAGGTTTGTGCATTGGAGTTATACTCCTGCTTTGTTCTGTACAGATGTATGTTAACATCAATCTTTTATTGAAAGATAAAAACCCGCGAAAAAACGGGTTTGATTTTATATCCGTTACAAAGACCATTACCAATCAGAACATGGGAAGTGATAACCGTTTCACAGATGCAGATATAAAAGAATTGCAAACGCAGGTGTTTATTAAAGATGCAGCCCCTTTGATCAGCAACCAGTTCCGGGCAAAAGCAAGTGCAGGTACAATTATACCATTCAGTACCGACCTTTTCCTTGAATCAGTTAGAAATGATTTTTTAGATACCGTACCTCCCTCATTTTCCTGGCAACCGGGGCAACAGGATGTACCCGTTATCTTCTCGGCTGATTTTTTAGAAATGTATAATATTTTTGCACCGGCACAAGGTTTGCCGCAACTTTCAGAAAGCAGCATTGGTTCTGTAAATTTAATACTGGAATGTTATGGCCCTTCGGGAATAGTCAATTTCAGAGGGCATATTGTTGCATTAAGCGACCGTATCAATTCTGTACTTGTTCCTGAAAATTTTTTACAATGGGCAAACAATACATTCAGTAATACACCCAAAGCTCCGGCTGCAAGGGTATATCTGAAAACCATTGATGCCAATGATCCTCAACTACTAAATTTCCTGCAGCAAAAAAATTATCACGTTAATAAAGACAAAACAAAATTCGGAAGGGTTAAACAGGTTTTACAGGCCGTTGTAAGTGGTTTGGGTGGATTTGCTGTTTTGGTTATTTTACTTGCCATGATGTTGTTTTCTTTCTACCTGCAATTAATGATAGCAAGAAGCAAAGATAATTTACAACTACTATTAACCTTAGGTTATTCTCCAAAATGGCTGAGCAAAACAGTTGCAAAGAAATGGATACCTGCTTATACTATTATTATTCTTTTTGCTTTATTACTAACTGCAATCTTGCAATTCATATTCAGCCGTTATGTATTAAGTGGAAGAGAAGAACTTTCTCCATACCTGCACATGGATATATTTTTATTATCGGCTGTGTTGTTGTTGCTCTGTATTTTCGTCAATTACAGGTTGATCAGAAAACTACTTTATAGATTGTAGTTCTTCCGGATTTAAGGTTTAAGAGGTTTAAAAGGTTTAAGAGGTTTAAGAGGTTTAAAAATCGTTTTAAATGTTTTTTAGCAGAAAGTATTTAAAGTTACTCAAATTGTTAAACGTATTAAACGACTTAAATGATAATAAACGATTACAAGCCCTCAAACACAACTGCAGCACCCTGCCCTACACCAACACACATTGTTGCCAAACCATACTTACTTTTTCTTTTCTTCATTTCGTGCAACAAGGTTGTAGAGATCCTGACACCACTGCATCCAAGGGGATGTCCAAGAGCAATAGCACCTCCATTCACATTTACTTTTTCAAGATCCAGTCCAAGATCGTGAATGCAGGCAATACTTTGTGATGCAAAAGCCTCATTCAGTTCGATCAGGTCAAGGTCAGCAACAGACAATCCTGCACGTTGCAATGCCTTTTTTGTTGCCGGAACCGGCCCAATTCCCATAACGGCAGGATCAACACCTGCAACAGCCATGCTAATAATTTTTGCAATTGGTTTTAATGCATATTTTTTTACTGCGTTTTCGCTTGCAAGTAACAATGCTGCAGCCCCATCATTTATACCGCTGCTATTCCCAGCCGTTACTGTTCCGTCCTTTAAAAAAGCCGGTTTTAATTGTCCCAGTTTTTCCAGTGAAGACAATCTTGGATGCTCATCATTTTCAAGATCAAAGGTTTCTTTACCTACCTGTACCTGAACCGGGATGATCTCATCGGCCCACCTGCCAGCCTTTAATGCATTGGAATATTTTTGCTGGCTTTCCATTGCAAATTCATCTTGTGCATGCCTGCTGATATTCCATCTTTTTGCCACGTTTTCAGCTGTTTCGCCCATGGTATAAGGATAATATAAACCTGAAAGTTTATTATTTACGAAGCGCCACCCCATAGTACTGTCATATATCTGTGCATTTCTGTCAAATGCTGATGAAGCTTTGGGCATAACAAATGGAGCTCTTGACATACTTTCAACACCACAGGCAATCATCAGTTCTGCATCTCCACATGCAATGGTTCTGCTGCAATCCATTATTGCCTGTAAACCGCTTGCACAAAGCCTGTTAACTGTATTTCCTGCAACAGTAACCGGTAAACCGGCAAGCAAAGAAGCCATCCGGGCAACATTACGGTTATCTTCGCCACTTTGATTGGCAGCCCCTGCTATTACATCCTCAATTACATTTACGTCAATATTCTCATTTCGAATTACCAATGCTTTTATAACAAGAGCCAACAGATCATCCGGCCTTGTACCTGATAGAGCCCCGCCATATTTCCCTATGGGAGTTCTTACTGCATCAATGATATAAGTAGTTTTCATACATTTTTGATTTTTACTTTATAAAAGCAATTCTATTATTTTATATTATTAACAAAAAAGCTACTACGTAAGTTCAATTATTGCCCAAAGTTAGGATGATTATCTTTGCAGGATGTCAAATAAGAGAAATATACGTTCGCTAAGCTTAACGGATTTAAAAGAATACTTTGAATCAATAGGAGATAAAAAGTTCAGGGCTATTCAGGCTTATGAATGGATCTGGAAGAAAAATGCCCGGCATTTTGATGACATGAGCAATTTATCACTTGAGTTACGTAAAAAACTGGCCCTGGATTTTGATTTCAATGCTATTTCAATTGATGTAACACAAACAAGCAGTGACGGCACGATCAAATCACGTTTTAAAACTTTTGATGGCCATTTGCTGGAAGGAGTGATCATTCCCACTGAAAAGAGAAACACAGCCTGTGTATCCTCCCAGATAGGCTGTAGCCTGAGTTGTAAATTCTGTGCAACCGGATTAATGGATCGCAAACGCAACCTTCACTTTGATGAGATCTATGACCAGGTAGCTTTATTGAATGAACAAAGTGAAAAGATATATGGAACCAAACTCACTAATATCGTATACATGGGTATGGGCGAACCCTTATTGAATTATCATAACGTTTTAAAATCCATAGAAAGGATTACCGCCAGTGACAGCATGGCCATGAGCCCAAAGCGGATCACCGTTTCAACAGCAGGCGTTGCAAAAATGATCAGGCAACTGGGCGATGATAAAGTTCGTTTTAACCTGGCCCTTTCTCTGCATGCAGCCACAGATAAAAAGCGTGATAAAATAATGGCCATCAATGAAACGAATAATATTGCAGAACTGGTTGATGCACTCAATTATTTTTATGAACAGACAAAAAACGACATAACACTCGAATATGTTTTACTGAATGGTGAAAATGACAGCCTGGAAGATGCAGAAGAACTGGTAAAAGTTTACCGAAAGATCCCGACACACCTGGTAAATGTAATTGAATATAACCCGGTTTTAGGTATCTCATTTGTAAAGTCAGGTGAAGACAGTACACAAATATTTACCGACTACCTCGTTAAACACAAAGTTAATGTAAGGGTTCGTCGCAGCCGGGGGAAAGATATTGATGCAGCTTGCGGGCAACTGGCCAATAAGAATTAAAAAAACTGCAATTAATTCACAGCTTTTTTATTTTGAGAAAAATTATGCTTTAATTAATGAGAAGTTTTTTTATCTTATTATTACCAACACAACCAATAAATAATGAACCGTGAGAATCAAAAGCCAAGCCCGTTGGATATATTATTTTAGCCACAGAAGGATCTCCATCAACATCTCCCGAACCTGCATTGCCAATTACAGTACTTACTATTCCGGCTTTTAATAACCTGACCTTATTGTTTTGTCCATCTGCTATCCATAACCCTCCGCGTTTATCAAAACGAATATCAGGTATTACATTAAAGGTAGCTTGTAATGCAGGCCCGTCATTTGCTTCAACGCCCGTATTTGCTCCGGCAAATGTAGTAATACTATGTGCTGCAATATTCAATTTTTTGATTTTCCAAACATTGTGTCCATTTAATACATTATTGACATCAAAATTACTAAAGTAAATGTTTTGCTCAAGCGAATCTACTTCTATGTTACCATAAGTATTAAATTTTGCAACACTTGTATCTCCATCTAAATCATATGTATCAGTAAAAGGAGGCTGAGCAGGTTTCGTTTTTATAGACCAGATTAAAACGCCCGTATAAGAGATCTTTTCTATTACATTCGTGCCTCCTAAATAAATACCCGATGGCATTGCTTTAATACCAAAAAGCTGAGAAGAAGCAGCTGAAGTATATAGCGTAGATACATTACCGGAAGCATCAATTTTACGTACTTTATTATCATCCCCAACATATAAATTACCATTAGTACCGGGACTGGTATATTCCGGGGTAGTGAATTGAGCAGCTGCACCCATAGCATCAAGGTAGCCGGAAGTGCCTGAGCCGGCAAGTAAACTTACAATATTACTAACGCTTATTTTTTTAACTTTTGGAAAATTGTATTGGCCTAAATAAATATTATCATTCTGGTCTATACTTACGCTTTCAATCTGATCAAACTTAGCAGAAGCAAGTGGTCCATATACATTAGCTCCTAATTGCCCATCTGTAATTGAAGACAATGTATAAGTATAAATGAAATTAAACACCGGGCCTACATATCTTGTCCCATTTAAAAAAAGTTCAACAATACCTGTTCCGCAATTAGCGGGAATTTTTGCAGTAATAACTGTTGTTGTTGCAGTAAAAACAATACAACTATTCCCATTCACTTTTACCTGGATCTTTGTCAGGTCAGTAATAAAATTTGTGCCCGTAATAGTAATGACAGTATTCTTTGGGCCCGAAGTTGTACCCGTAGGTGATGTAACACTTGCTATAGTGGCTGCTGGTGCCGGTGCCGGGTTATCGCTTTTACTACAGGAAACCAAAATGGTTAATGCTGTTAAAAATATTAAAATGAGATTAGACTTACATTTCAACAGGAATAATAAATTAGATTTTAGTTTCATAATGGGTTGTTTAAAATATGAGATATTTTATAGATGTCCTATAAAATGAAGATAAGAAATAATTTATTTCAGTCATGCAATAAACATCCAAAGATTTATGCTATAAAAGAAAATACTTAAATTACTTATAACTTATTTTTAAATAATCAAATTGCCTTTCCCAGGGTTGATAGCTAAAATTACATGTTCGTATCTATAAATTGAAAAAGACTACCTTTACATTTCATTACTGTTGCAAAACAGCATAAATTTTCAAAAAAAATGAGCCAGGCTCCCTTCAAAAAATTCATAGCCCCCAAAAAGAACAGCGTAAAAAAAGAAGAAGTACGCCAGGAAAAGAAAGAATACCGGAAACAAAAGAATGCCTATTTCGATAAGTTGAAAGAAGAGAAATACCAGGCACGTATGGCTGCCAAAAATCCATCACAAAAAAAAGATGAACCGGTCAAATCATTAGATAAATCTGTACCCTCCTCATCTAAAACAAAAGCAATCCCCGGGCAAAAAACTACTGATGTGGTCATGCCCCTCAATAAATTTTTAGCTCATTGCGGCATCAGCTCAAGAAGAGATGCGGTAGAATTGATCTGCGCCGGTAAAGTAAAAGTAAATGGTGTCGTTGCTACAGAACCCGGTTACAAAGTGCAACCCACTGATGAAATAATTTTCAATACAAAAAAATTATACGTCACAAAAAACCTGGTATATATTTTACTGAACAAACCCAAAGATTATATTACTACTACCGATGACCCACAGGGAAGAAAGACCGTATTACAATTGATACAAAAAGCTACCGATGAAAGAATATATCCCATCGGCAGGCTTGATAGAAATACATCCGGAGTATTGTTGCTTACCAATGATGGCGACCTTACCCAAAAATTATCTCATCCGAGTTACCAGATAAAAAAGATCTATGAAGTAAAGCTGGATAAACCATTAACAAAAGCCCATTTTGAAAAAATATCAGAAGGACTTGTATTGGAAGACGGACCGGTAACAATTGATAGTATTGCCTATGCAGATTCAAAAGATAAATCCATTATCGGCATAGAGATACATAGCGGTCGTAACCGCATCGTACGGCGTATTTTTGAACACCTTGAATATGATGTTAAAGGGCTTGACAGGGTTATGTATGCAGGGCTTACTAAAAAGAATGTGGAGCGTGGTAAATGGCGTTACCTGGCAGAAAAAGAGATCCGTTCACTTAAATACCTGAATGAATCAAAAAGGAACAGCAATAAAATACCTTCTTCAAATACATTAACAGAAAAAAAAGAAACCGTTAAGCCGGACAACAAGCCCTGGAAAAATTTAACTGATAAAGATATTGCAGCAGCCATTGGTGAATCTATTCCCCCGGGTAAAAAACCAATGCGTGAAAAGGAAATAAAAGTACCCAAGCCCAGGAAATTCAAGACCCATTCAGAAAAGAAAAATTTCAAAACCCAGCAAATTGGCAAAAAATAATTTCAGCATTGTTTTTGAAAATGATGACCTGGTTGCCATTAACAAACCAACAGGCTTATTAACTATTCCTGACAGAGAGCAATCAGAAAAATCTTTAAAAGAATACCTGAAAGAAAAATACGGCGACATTTTTACAGTTCACCGGTTGGATAAAGATACCAGTGGCCTGGTGACCTTTGCCAAAAATGAAACTGCCCATAAATATCTATGCAAACTATTTGAAGACAGGAAAGTAGAAAAATATTACCTGGGAATTGTACTGGGCTCACCTACAAATAAAACAGGTAGTGTTGATGCTCCCATTACCGAACATCTGCAACATAAAGGGACCATGACGGTTCACCGCAGCGGTAAGCCATCATTGACCACTTATGAAGTAATAGAGGCTAATAAATATTTTTCATTACTCTCTTTTCAATTGCATACTGGAAGAACCCATCAGATAAGGGTACACGCTAAACATATTGGGCATCCATTAGCCTGTGATACATTATATGGCGATGGAAAACCCGTATTACTATCATCCATCAAGAAAAAATTCAAGCTTAGTAAGCATGATGAAGAAGAACGGCCAATGTTAAACAGGCTGGCTTTACATTCTTACAAACTTATTTTTACTGATATGCATGGAGAACAACTGGAACTGATTGCAGAAATGCCAAAAGAATTCAGGGCATTGATGCAGCAGCTGAAGAAAATTAATTAAACTCAATTGTCAGAAGAATAATCCAATTCAGGTTCAACCGGATGACGCTCTTTTCACAAAGCCTTTGCCAAAACGATTTTTTACTTCATCAATTGCCTTATAGAGGTCATTTTTGCGTTCGGCATCACTGAATAAATTTGTTTGAACAGCTTCATTCGTAAGCTCACTTAATTTAACTCCAATTAATCTTATCGGTTCTCCCTTCTTATAAAGCTTCTGAAAAAGTGCTTTCACAACCGGAATAATTTCATCATCCGCATTTGTATATGGAATAGTTGTTTGCTTTGAAGTAGTTTCAAAATCGGGGTATCGTATTTTAACAGCAACACATCCGGCAACTTTACCATCCTGTCTAAGTTCAAAACAAATTTTTTCAGTAAGCCTGATCAATTCTTTTTTAATAAAAAGTAAATCTGTTTTATTTTCTTCAAATGTATTTTCAGAAGAAATAGATTTTGCTTCATGATATGGCGTAACAGATCCATGATGTATTCCCTGGCTTTTATTCCAAAGATCGATTCCCCATTTGCCGAATTTTTCTTCCAGTATCTCGATCCCTGCATCACTAATTTGTTGAATGGTATTTATTCCAATAGTTTTTAAAACAAGTTCAGTTTGTTCTCCTACACCGGGAATATTTCCAACAGGCATTGGTGCAAGAAATTCTTTTTCTTTTCCAAAAGGCACCTGGAGATATCCGTTTGGTTTTGCCTGGTTTGTGGCCATTTTTGCCAACATTTTATTACTGGCCAGGCCGAAAGATATGGGCAGTTTTGTTTCTTCCATGATTTGTTGACGTAGATCAATTGTCCATTGCAATGGATTGAAATACTTTTCCATGCCGGTAAGATCCAGGTAAAATTCATCAATAGAAGCTTTTTCAAAAAGTGGAGCTTTTGATGCAATGATCTGTGTTACCCACCTGGAATATTTACTGTAATCACTGCGATGGCCTTTTAGAAACAATGCTTGCGGACATAGTTGTTTCGCTTTGGATGAAGGCATTCCCGAATGAATACCAAATTTTCTTGCCTCATAACTACAAGCTGCCACCACACCTCTATCGCTTCCGCCAACGATAACAGGCTTAGCTTTTAAAGACGGATCATTTAATACTTCAACCGAAACAAAAAATGAATCAAGGTCAAAGTGTGCTATGGTTCGTTGATATTGTAACACGTTTAAATTTATTGAATGATTACCCATAAATTTCCAGCAGCCCATCCGGTAATTCAACAAAAACCTTTTTATTTTTTTTATCCAGTTTAATAAGGCTTGCTTCGTGTATGGGTACCAGCGCCTCTTTACCATTATAAATAATGGTACACAATACCTGGTGAGGTTGTTCAATAACTTCTATTATTTCACCCAGGTCTGTATCACCATCGATCATTTTAAAACCCAGTAAAGCAATAGGCGCTGCTTTTGCAACAAATTTTTTGAAATCACTTTCTTCCAGCCAGGCTTCCTTTGGAGTTAGTTTACGTGCTATTTCCTTAGTATCGATCCCTTCCAGTTTTATATAGGTTTCTGATTCACTTTTTATTGATGTCTTTTCGATAAAATATGGAAGGAAATTATCTTTGCTTTCTTCAATATAAATAGCTTCCAGTCCTTTCAATGTTGTTTTTTTTCCTAAGCTATGCTGTAAAACAAGTTCACCAAGCAGTCCATAACTGGCGGCAAATTTTCCTATTTTGAAATATTGGGGCATGGGATGCAAGTTACTTGAATTGCCCCGGCTTTATGAATAGCCCCGGCTTTATGAATAGCCCCGGCTTTATGAATAGCCCCGGCTTTAAAGCCGGGGCTATTCATAAAAAAAGTCCCGAAAAAACGGGACTTAAAAGAATTAAAGGAACAGAGTAATTATTCTCCAGTTTTGGTTTCTTCAGATGCCTGTGCTTCTAAGGAAGATTCTTCCGGAGTAGCAACGGGTGCACTTTCAGTTTTTTCTGCAACTTTCCTTACTACAGGTACATCGCGGCGGTCATTACGGGCTTTTTTATGAGCACCCTGGCGCCTTGCCATGTTAGAATCATGTTCCTGGCTCCATTTTGTAAACTTTTCCATTGCGGTAGCTTCATCAAAAAGGCCTAAACTAACTCCACGTAATAAATGTTTCAGGAACAATACACCTTTGAAAGAAAGGATACGGCGTACAGTATCGGTGGGTTGAGCACCTTTCTGAAGCCAGTCCAATGCCTTCTGACGATCGATCTGGATTGTAGCCGGAACGGTCAGTGGATTGTATGAACCTAATTTTTGAATAAACTTTCCGTCACGTGGACTACGGGCATCCGCAATAACGATAAAATAGAATGGTCTCTTTTTCGAACCATGTCTTTGCAATCTCATTTTAACAGCCATAAAAAATAGAAATTTCTTTGGTTGTGAATAAATAGGGTTTCTAGTCTCCTTAAAAAAGGAAAACGAAGATAAGTACCCTGCGGAAGAAATCCAAAAGAAAATATTAAAGACTTAGAAGGAATCAACGTTTCCCCATTCCCATACCCATTCCGGGCATCTTACCCATAGGCATTTTGTTCATCATTTTCATCATGTCCTTCATTTGATCAAACTGTTTAAGGAACTGGTTTACCTCACTAATGTCCTTGCCGCTGCCTTTTGCAATGCGGTTCTTACGGGTTGGGGTCATTATATCAGGATTACGCCTTTCCTGCATGGTCATAGAGTTGATCATTGCCTCAATCCCTTTAAAAGAATCATCATTTACATCAATATCCTTGATCTGTTTACCCACACCAGGTATCATTCCCATCAGATCTTTCAAATTACCCATTTTTTTAATTTGTTGCAATTGTGTCTTAAAATCCTCAAAATCAAATTGATTCTTTCGTATCTTCTTTTCCAGTTTGGCTGCTTCGGCTTCATCAAACTGTTCCTGGGCTTTTTCAACCAGGCTTACAATATCGCCCATTCCCAAAATACGCTGAGCCATACGTTCAGGATAAAAGACATCCAATGTATCCATTTTTTCTCCACTGCTGCTGAATTTAATTGGCTTATTTACTGTGTACTTTATGGATAAAGCCGCTCCACCCCGGGTATCTCCATCCAGTTTGGTAAGCACCACACCTGTAAAATCCAATCTTTCATTAAAAGCTGCAGCAGTATTAACAGCATCCTGGCCCGTCATACTATCAACAACAAATAATATTTCCTGCGGATTGATGGCCGTTTTGATATTAGCAACTTCAGTCATCATCACTTCATCTACTGCTAAACGGCCGGCAGTATCAATAATGATCACATTTTTATTTTTTGTCTTCGCTTCCCTTAGCGCATTCTGTACTATAGAAACAGCATCTTTATTTTCTCTTTCACTATACACATCTACACCGATCTGTCCTCCTAAAACCTCTAATTGATCAATCGCCGCAGGCCTGTAAATATCTGCTGCAACCAATAAAGGAGATTTGCCTTTTTTTGTTTTCAGGTAATTGGCGAGTTTCCCGCTAAACGTTGTTTTACCACTACCCTGCAGTCCGGCAACCAATATAATGGCAGGGTTTCCGGATATATTAAACTGGCTTTCGCTTCCACCCATTAATTCAGTCAGTTCATCCTGAACGATCTTTACCATTAATTGTCCGGGGCTGATAGCTGTTAAGACTTTTTCTCCTAATGCTTTCTCTTTTATCCTGTCTGTGAAATCTTTGGCGATCTTATAATTTACATCCGCATCGACCAATGCTCTTCGTATATCCTTGATCGTATTGGCAATATTCAGGTCAGAAATTCTTGCCTGACCTTTGATGTTCTTAAATGCCCCTTCGAGGCGTTCACTCAAACTTTGAAACATATAACACTGATTTTATAGATTTTTTTGATTTCGCTGATTATGCTTTGAATTTTTATTCTTTTATAATTCTTGTTTTTATGAAATTTTGGAATTGATAAAACGTTTAAATTCCAAACTTGGTTTTCCAAAATTCAGGAGTAATCCAACTTCAAGTTGAAATACTTTTAAGTAATTAATGATCTGATTATAACAACCGCTATCAATTTCACTGATCGCTTTTAATTCTATTAAAACTTTGTTCTCAATAAAGAGATCTAGCCTTCTGCTTCCTACTTTAATTCCGGTATAAAATATATCTTTTTCAATTTCACACTCACATTTTAAACCCATTGACTTTAATTCAAGTATTAAACACCGCTGATATATTTTTTCAGGGAAACCCGGCCCTATTGCAGAATGTACTTTCATTGCACAACCAATCACTTTCTCAGTTATATCTGAATATTTTAAATCCTGAATATTTTTCTCACCCATAAAAATAAAATCAGCGAAATCTTACAAAATCATTCAATCAATGATCTAAATACTAAACGCCGCATTCACGATCTCCGCCTGTTCCTTTGCATGAACCTTTGCATAACCCGTAGCAGTAGCTGCACCTGCCTGCCTGCTGACAATATAAAAGTTAATATTCTTTAAATTCATCCGCAGGAAGCTGGCTGCACCCATATTCAATGGTTCTTCCTGCACCCAATACCAAATTGCTTTGCTGTATTTTTTATACAACTCGTCCAGTTGATTCTGAGGTAAAGGATATATCTGTTCCAGCCTGATTATTGCTACTGATTCAATCTTTTCTTTTTTTCTTTTTTCCTCCAGGTCAAAATATATCTTTCCCGAACACATGATCACTTTCCTGACATCAGCCGGATCTTTGATACTTTCATCATCATACAACTCTTTAAAACCACCATTGGTAAATTCTTTTATACTGCAATAACTCCCCGGGTGCCTGAGATTTGCTTTTGGTGTAAAGTTTACCAAAGGTTTTCTGAATGGCCATGCCAATTGCCGGCGCAACAGGTGAAAGAAATTGGCAGCAGTCGTTACATTGGTGATAACCATATTCAACTCTGCACATTGTTGTAAAAATCTTTCCATTCTTGCGCTGCTATGTTCCGGCCCCTGCCCCTCATACCCATGTGGTAATAAAATAACTACTCCGTTCATCCGGTGCCATTTAGTTTCTGCACCTGCTATGAACTGGTCAATAATAATTTGTGCCCCATTACAAAAATCACCAAACTGTGCCTCCCACAATACCAGGGCATTGGGGTTAGCCAGTGAGTATCCATATTCAAAACCCAGAACAGCATATTCACTCAACAAAGAATTATATATCCTGAATGGAGGTTGGTTCTCAATAAAATGATCCAGCCTGTTATATTCTTTATTGGTAGATTCATCGTACAAGACAGCATGCCGGTGACTAAAAGTTCCACGCTTAACATCCTGTCCACTCATGCGAACATCTTTTCCTTCTGTTAACAAGCTTGAATATGCCAGCAATTCGGCAGTAGCCCAGTCTATTTTTTGTTCATCATTAAAAAGTTTTAATTTATCCTGGATAAGTTTTTCGATCTTTTTCAACGGCTTAAATTCTGCCGGCCATTTCATCAATCCTTCAAATAATTTCTTAAGCTGGTCATCTTTTATTGCCGTTACCGGTGAAGCATAAAAATCTTCCGCAGTGGCTCTTCTGAGGCTTTGCCACCAAATTTCAGGTTTTTGATAGGTGTAAGGCAGTGGATGCTGTTTAACTTCGTCTAACCTTTCCTGTAATTCCGTTAAATATTTTTTCTCCATTTCCCTGGCAAGTTCTTTTGCATCAGGTTCTCCGTTTTCTATCAGGTATTGTGTATAAACTTCACGGGGATTTAAATGCTTTTCAATCAAAGCATATAATTGAGGTTGGGTAAATTTCGGTTCATCACCCTCATTATGACCGTGACGGCGGTAACAAACCATATCAATGAATATGTCACTGTTGAATTCCTGCCTGTACAATGTGGCGATCTCCGATACTTTAACCACGGCTTCTGCATCGTCGCCATTCACATGCAAAACGGGTGCATTGATCGTTGAAGCAATGGAAGTTGCGTAATCAGAACTGCGTGCATCATCAAAATCTGTTGTAAAACCGATCTGGTTGTTTATCACAAAATGTATAGTACCCCCGGTATAGTAACCTTTGAGATTACTCATTTGCAAAATCTCATATACAATTCCCTGTCCTGCAACAGAAGCATCGCCATGGATAAGTATGGGTAAGATCTTATCAAAATCACTATCATATAATACATCAGCCTTACTGCGGGCAATTCCTATAACAATAGGATCCACTGCTTCCAGGTGTGATGGGTTTGAGCATAGTTTTAAATGAACTTTTTTTCCGGATGTTGTATCAACCTCGCTGCTAAAACCCTGGTGATATTTTACATCTCCACTACCCATGGTGGTATCCGGTGTAGCGGTTCCTTCAAATTCAGTAAAAATCTGCTGGTATGTTTTTCCGAGAATATTGGCAAGCACATTTAGCCGTCCCCGGTGTGCCATTCCCAGCACTACTTCCTCTACATTATTTGCAACAGAAGTATTGATGATGGCGTCAAGGGCCGCGATGGTCGTTTCTCCTCCTTCAAGGCTAAATCGTTTTTGACCAACATATTTTGTATGAAGGAATTTTTCAAACATGACCCCTTCATTGAGTTTTTGAAGTATCCGTCTTTTTTGTACCAATGGCACAGTCTGAATAAAAGTGACTTCAATTGCTTTTTGTAACCATTCCAGTTTTTTGGTTTCCCTTAAAGAACCGTATTCAACCGCAATATGGTTTGTATAACACAGTTGAAGATGGGTCAGTATCTTTTGTAAAGATGTTTTTCCAAGATTGACAAATTTTCCGGCTTCAAATTCTTCGTTCAGATCACTATCAGTTAATCCGAAAAAATTTAGTTCCAGGTTGGCATGCCTGTCTTTTCTTTCCCTGATCGGGTTTGTTTTAGCTATTAAATGGCCATTCATTCTGTAAGCATGGATCAACCTGTAAACAGCAAATTCCTTGTCGAGGTTTTTTACAGGTATAGATGACTGGCCATTCGTTTTTGGGGTAATAGTTGTAACTACACTGGAAACAGCAAAATCAAACCCTTCAAAGAATTTACGCATATCAGGATCAACAGCTTCCGGATTTTTTACATAATCCTGGTATAAATTTTCTATATAGCCCGGATGAGAATTTGTTATATACTGAAAATCCTTCATTTGTTTATGTGATTTTATGCTTAGATCCGAATTAATTTGGCAGCAAATATCGGTTTAATAAGTAAGAAATTAATTAAGATTTATCAAAAAAACCGTCTATTCAAGTATAAAAAGGGTTCATATATTCATTTTAAAAAAATTAAGATAATTACGTACAGTTAAAAGGATTCCCCTATCTTTGCAGCCCAAAAAAAGGAATAAATGGCAAACCATTCAGCAACTAAGAAAGATGTCCGTCAAAGTGCCAAGCGCAACGAACGTAACCGTTATTATGGCAAAACAACCCGTAATGCAATACGTGATATCAGGGCATTGGAAGAAGGCAAAGCTGCTTCAACAAAATTACCATTGGTAGCTTCTATGATAGATAAACTTGCTAAACGCGGTACTATTCATAAAAATAAAGCTGCTAATTTAAAAAGCAAGTTGGCCAAAAAGGTTAACGCACTGGCTAAATAAGCTAATTACAAAAAATCTTTTTAAGAGTATAACAAGCCCGTCAGTTAAATTTGATGGGCTTTCTTGTTGATAAAAAAATAGTAGCTTGAATGTATTATGAGATATTCATCAGTTGTAATTCTATTATTTTCATTTATTTCATCCATTGCACAACAAACTCCTTTTGAAAAAAGCAATGGTAAAAAAACAGCCACTTATTTTGAAGCAATAAAATGGTATAAAGACCTGGATAAAAATTCTTCGAAAATATTTGTAAAGGAAATGGGGCCAACGGATGCAGGATATCCATTGCACCTGGTTTTGGTAAGTGCTGACGGTAAGTTTGATCCGATTGCCTGGCACCAGCAAAAAAAAGTAGTACTTCTTATTAACAATGGCATTCATCCTGGCGAACCTGATGGCATAGACGCCAGTATGATGCTTGTAAGGGATGTAGTGAATAATAAGATAAAACTTCCCGAAAATGTAGTGCTTGCATTCATTCCTGTTTACAATATCGGTGGCTGCCTCAACAGGAACGCTTATACAAGGGCAAATCAGAACGGGCCGGAAGAATATGGCTTTCGTGGTAATGCTCAGAACCTTGACCTGAACAGGGATTTTACAAAATGCGACAGCAAAGAAGCCCGTTCGTTTACACAAATATTCCATTATTTAAACCCCGATATTTTTATAGACAATCATGTAAGTGATGGCGCCGATTACCAGCATACCATGACATTAATAACAACACAATACGATAAACTGGGACCGGTGCTCGGTAAATGGCTGAAAGAAAATTTTGAACCGGGATTATATAAAGGAATGAAGTCAAAAGGCTGGGGCATGGTACCTTATGTGAATTTTGAAACAACAGATTTTGACAAAGGCATGGAAATATTTTTAGATCCTCCAAGGTATTCATCCGGTTATGCAGCATTGTTCAATACACTTTCTTTTGTACCCGAAACCCATATGTTGAAAGAATTTGCTCAAAGAGTAAGATCAACGTACGACCTGATGCTAACATTCATAGAACAGGCAGGCATACATGCCAATGAAATCATTGAACAACGGGAAATAGCTAACAAAGCAACTATGAGCCAACAAATGTTTCCGTTAAAGTGGAATGCTGACAGTACAAAATATGTTGAGATTGAATTTAAAGGTTATGAAACAGATTCTGCAAAAAGTGAAGCCACCGGTTTACAAAAAATATTTTATAACCACAACAAACCTTTCACTAAAAAGATCAAATACTTCAATGCATGCACGCCGGCCGGACTTATACAAAGACCAACCGCCTATATCATCCCGCAGGGTTGGTGGGCCGTGGTTGACCTGCTAAAATTAAATGGCGTTATTGTAAAGCAACTTCAGCATGACAGTAATATTGTAGTGAATACTTATCATATAAATGATTATAAAAGCTTTCCCCGTCCTTATGAAAAGCACCATAAGAATTATGGGGTAAAAGTAACCGGTTCAAAAGAGACCATGCATTTTATTAAAGGAGATCAAATCATCTATTTAAACCAAGCTGCCAACCGTTATATTATAGAAATGCTGGAACCAACCGGTGACGACAGTTTCTTTGCCTGGAATTTCTTTGATGCCATTTTACAGCAGAAGGAAGGATACAGTGATTACCGCTGGGAGGATATTGCAGCAGAAGTATTGAAAAAAGATCCGCTTTTAAAGGAAAAACTAGAAGCTAAAAAGGCGGCTGACCCGAAATTTGCCGCAGATGCAAATGCGATACTGGAATTCATTTACAGGAATTCAGCATTTTATGAAAAAGCACATTTAAGATACCCGGTGTACAGGGTGGAGTGAGATACTGGATACTGGATACTGGATGCTGGTTACTGGATGCTGGATGCGGGTTAATTGACTCCCTTTATTTTCATTTTTTTTAATTCGGTCACTGATATGGTGGGCGGCATCTCGCCCTGCTTTATTTTTTTGATGGCAAGCGTAGCAACTGCTTTTGCTTCGTCCTTTGTTACAAAACCATTATTGCCGGGTATGGCGGGTATTGTTTTTTGATCGATCAGCATTTGCCCGTTGCAGAAAATATAATAACCAAACTGGTGGTTGCTGCTGTTGGTGATCATATAAGTAATTGTTGTGTTAGCATATTGTTTTGCCAGTGCTTTTTTTTGCAGGGCCATGGCCTTCTTTACAGAATCCATGTTCTCATGACCGGGTAAAGTATGCCTGTCCTGCTGTGCATGTACCTGTAAAAAAAACAACTGGCAACAGGCCATACAAACCACCCTGATCATTTTCATAGACTCATTTATTGTTTGCACTAACCTGAACGTTTAAGAGCGAATTTATTTTTTCCTCAAGCATTTTTATTTTCTCATCCGCCTTTTTATTATGTGCTTCCGTTTCAGCATTTTGTTTATCAATAGTAGCTTTCAATTCCTTGATGGCTTCTACCAGTATGGGTGTAAGTTTTGAATAATCCACCGACTTATATCCATCTGAACCGGTGATGACAAGTTCGGGGTATAATTTTTCAATTTCCTGTGCAATAAAACCAACTTGTTTGTTTTCAGTAAACTGTTTATCAGGGAACTCATTTACCTTCCAGTTATAATTTACGCCATTCATTTGTAATACTTTATTCAGCGAATTAGTTAAAGGCACAATGTCTTTTTTATATCGTTTATCTGAACATGCCCCGATAGAACCGGTATAACAGATATTACCTGTCACGGAAAGTTTCTGTGTTGGGTTTGTTGTTCCAATACCCACATTGCTTAAAAAATAAGTTGGCGATGCAGCATAACCACTTAATTTGGATACAATTGCATCTCCACCCGACCTGACCTCTAAGTAACCATCTGCATCTTGTTCATAAAGCCTAACCAGCTTCGCAGTAGTGCCACTTCTTTCCAGCACAACAGCATCTGTGTTTCCAGTTGATTTTATAGTAAGTTTAGCAGAAGGAGAACTTGTACCAATACCTACGAAGCCGGCATTGGCATTATAAATAGTATTGTTATTCAATGTCCAGGAACCATTAGAAATGGCATTATTGGACGCAATGGCATTGGATGAATAGATTGCCCCGTTTATATTATCATCCATATATTCCCAAAATTCATTTGTATAGGGCCCCACTAAAACATCGCCTGTTCCTATATAGCCTTTGTTGCCAATGGAAAAACCTACTGCAAGACGATATCCTGATCCACCAAAGTTTGCCTTCAGTGTCCATGCATTGTTGGAAGGATCGTATTTATAAAAATTGTCATTAAACTTTGTTCCAATTCCAATATACCCATTACTGCCAATAGAAAAACCAACTGCATATTCAATGTTGTCAGGATAGTTTGCTTTCTGTGTCCACACATTACCGATAGGATTGTATTCCCAAAAATCTCTATAAAAATGGCTGCCACCAATATCCCACCCTGTTCCAATATACCCTTTACTACCAATGGAAAAACCAACTGCATTGGTTCTTCCAGGTCCACCAAAGTTTGCCTTCTGTGTCCATGCATTGTTGGAAGGATCGTATTCCCAAAAATCATTTATAAGGGGGAAATTATCACCGCCTGTACCAATATACCCTTTGCTACCAATGGAAAAACCTACAGCTCCACTCCTTGCCGTTCCACCAAAGTCTGCTTTTTGTGTCCATGAGTTGCCGGCAGGATCATACTCCCAAAAATCTTTCTGAAAAGTGCCATCAATGCCTGTACCAATATACCCTTTGCTACCAATGGAAAAACCAACTGCAGAAGTTCTTCCAGATCCACCAAAGTCTGCTTTTTGTGTCCAAGTGTTTCCAGCAGGATCGTATTCCCAAAAATCTTTCTTTTTAGTTCCATCTTCGCCTGTCCCAATATACCCTTTGTTGCCAATGGAAAAACCTACTGCATACCGTCTTCCCGTTCCGCCAAAGTTTGCTTTTTGTACCCAGCTATTGGAAGTGCTGTGGTAAGGGTCTGTAGCTACTCCAGTAACTTTAAGGCCGCAGTTTTTTATCCAATTGACACCATCAAATAGATCTTGGCACTGGTCATCCAGGTTAAATATTTGTAACCCAACAGCCGGGCTGGCTATTAAATTGCGCTGGACAGTGGTCATGCGAGGCATTAAAAAGCCTTTGCCGGTATTTTTTAATTCCAGAATGGCTGAATTGTCAGGAGTAGTCGTTCCAATACCAACATTGCTCATGAAATATGAAGGTGATCCGGAAAATCCGCTTAAACTGGATATGATGACATCATTTGCCGACCTCACTTCAATGCATCCATCAGCATTTAGCTCATACATTCTTATTAATTTGGCCGTGGTTGCATTTCGCTCCAGGATAAAGCCATCATTATTTCCTGGCGATTTTACAGTTAGTTTAGCTGAAGGAATAATAGTTCCAATACCAATATTTTGCGCTTTTGAGTTGCTAATGAGCATAATGGCAAAAATGCCAATGAACAATACTTTCATAACTGACGTTTTGGTAAATGAATAAAAGGATTATAGAAGCTGTTTTTATTAGGATGAGGATAAAACCTGGTAAACCAGTTTAATTTACTGAAAATCTATTATCTATTGTGAATATATGTATTTTATTGTATAATATACAAACAATTCTGTAAAAACAGATTTTTTTAACCCCTTATCAGAAGGCAAAGACCGGGTATTCCTGCATTATCAAATAAATCCGCTAACAGGCATATTTTATCGGCATTTTCCCTTACCTTCGCCTCCCGTTAAAAAAAACGGATCAAACAATTTTTATTAATTATTAAACAGGTAAAATGAGCAACTACGAATTGATGGTG
This sequence comes from Ferruginibacter sp., assembly GCA_031373525.1. Lineage (GTDB taxonomy): Bacteria > Bacteroidota > Bacteroidia > Chitinophagales > Chitinophagaceae > Ferruginibacter. The sequence continues at coordinate 24,999 of JANMMS010000045.1, read as the reverse complement.
ATTTTTACCCCGGTGTTATCTGAAGAGGAATATAAAGCCGCTCAGAAAAAATATGAAACGCTCGTTAAAGAAAACGGTGGCGAAGTAATGAACACTAAAGCATGGGGACTAAAATCACTGGCGTATCCGGTAGCCAAGAAGACCACAGGTCTTTACTGGGTGATGGAATATTCTGCGCCAACCAGCTTCAATGAAAAGTTGAAAATTCAACTTTTACGTGACGAATCAGCGATGCGTCACATGTTCACTGTACTCGATAAATACGCCGTCGAGTATAATGCCAAAAAGAGAAGTGGTGTACATTCAGGAACTCAAAAAGCGGAGGCATAGATCATGGCAAAAGCAAATGAAATAAAATACCTTACAGCCATCAAGGCTGAGAAGCGTCCAAAGAAATACTGCCGTTTTAAGAAGATGGGCATTCGCTACATCGATTACAAAGACGGAGATTTCCTGAAAAAATTTCTGAATGAGCAGGGAAAATTATTGCCCCGCCGCATTACCGGAAACTCTTTGAAGTTTCAGCGTAAAGTGAGCGAAGCAGTTAAGAAAGCTCGCCAGATGGCAATATTGCCGTATGTAACTGATCTTTTAAAATAAGGAGGCCATCATGCAAGTAATATTGATACAAGATGTAAACAATTTAGGCGGCGTAAATGAATTGGTAACCGTAAAGAACGGTTATGGCCGCAATTATTTAATACCAAGCAAATTGGCTGTGGAAGCAAGTCCGAGCAATTTGAAGCAAATGAATGAAAAACTAAAACAACAAGGTAAGAAGGAAGCTAAACTATTAGCTGAGGTCAACAATGTTATCACGGTTTTGAAAGATGGTGCTTTAAAGATCGGTGCTAAAACTGGTACCAGTGGTAAGATTTTTGGTAGCGTAACTTCTGTTCAGATAGCCCGTGCCATCAAAGAACAAAAAGGCTATGAAATTGACCGCCGCAGAATTCACATCATTGATGATGTGAAAGAACTGGGTACTTTTAAAGCTAAAGTTGATTTCGGTAACGGAAACGAAACCGAAGTTGAATTTGAAGTGGTAGCTGAATAATTTCAAACATCATATAATTCTGAATCCGCCTTTTAACCAGGGCGGATTTTTTTATGAATACATGCGATACCTAAAAAGGTTCTTTAAAAATATATCGTTCATCATATTCTATCTCGAATGATCTCAAAAAATGCCTGTACTCATCTAAAAATGTTTCCTTTTTATGATGAATTTCCTGGTTTTGAATATAGCGGATAACATCCTGTACATGGCTCTTAGAATATGAAAATGCACCGTATCCTTCCTGCCATGCAAATGTTGATGAACAAAATTTTTTCTCTTTGATCCATTTGCTGCTTTCTGTTTTCACATTTTGTATCAATGATGAAATTGATTGTGTTGGCCTCATCCCAATGAAAATATGTATGTGATCAGGCATACTGTTTATCTGTAACATCTTATGTTCATTTTCCTGGAAGATGCCGGTGATGTATTTGTGCAATTCATTTTTCCATTCCTTGTGAATTAAGGATGCACGATATTTTACAGCAAAAACAAACTGAATATGGAGTTGTGTATATGTGTTGGGCATTTAGGGAGGATTAGAAAATAAATGTACAAATTTTTGTGTTCCAGCGGAACATTTTCCGGGTAGAAAATCATTTAGTGGTATATGGCGTTCCGTAGGAACGTATTGTGCTTATAGAACAAAACACAAAACGTTCCTACGGAACGTAAAACATTTTAATTTTATGTTTCTACCTATATAATGTTTCTACGGAACATAAAGAGCAAATGTTATTAGGGTATTTTTTATAATATCTTTAAAAACGCTTTGACCAAATTGCTGTCAGCGGCAATTTTAATACTCTTCTTTTCTTTACTCAATTGTGATTGTACAGATGATGGTATGGGAACTGTTTGCCCAATAACAGGTTCAACTACATCATAAAATTTTACAGGATGCGCTGTTTCCAAAAATATCCCTTTACTGTTTTGATGAAGATCTAAATATTTATTCAAAGCGATCCAAGCAACAGCACCATGAGGGTCTAATAAATAATGTTGTTTATCCAGAACATTTTTAAGTGCCGCTCTTGTTTCATCATCAGTAATACTATAACTGCTTACGATATTTTTTAATTCCGGCATGTTCCCTTTAAACATTTCCTGTATACGAACAAAATTACTCGGGTCGCCCACATCCATTGCATTTGAAATAGTAGCCACCGCTTTTTTAGGGGTATAATTTCCCGTTTTGAAATAATCAGGAACTACATCGTTTGCATTGCATGCCGCAATAAAATGCTTCACGGGTAACCCAGACCGATATGCCAATAACCCTGCGCATATATTTCCAAAATTTCCGCTGGGAACTGATATAACGGGCGGATCATTTTTATCCTTCCATTGCTTCCAGGCAAACAAATAATAGAACTGCTGTGGCAACCAACGGGCAACATTGATCGAATTGGCTGAAGTTAAAAATAGTTGTTTATTCAGATCCTCATCTGCAAATGCATCTTTTACCATTCGCTGGCAATCATCAAAATTACCTTCCACTTCCAGGGCATGAATATTTTTTCCGAGTGTTGTCAATTGTTTTTCCTGCACGCTGCTTACTTTTCCGGATGGATATAATATAACCACTTCTACCCCATCCACATCAAAAAAACCATTGGCTACAGCGCCACCGGTATCTCCGGATGTTGCAACCAATACAATAACTCTGTCACTTTTTTCTTTTGCAAAATAACCCAGGCACCTGCTCATGAACCTTGCACCCACATCTTTAAAAGCAAGTGTGGGGCCGTGGTATAATTCCAAAGAAGAAATGTTATTGGTAATTTTTACAAGAGGTATTTCAAAATTGATCGATTCCTGAGCGATCTGCATCAATTTCTCCGCAGGAATAACATTGCCAATGTAAGGCGATATCAACCGGTAAGCAATCTCAGCATTGGTATATTTTTCAATGTCATTGATAAATGCAAGGTCCAATTGCGGTATCGTTTCAGGAAAATACAATCCCTTGTCCGGTGCCAATCCCTTTATTGTAGCTTCCATAAAATCTACCGGAGCTGATTGTTTATTGGTACTGTAATATTTCATTTTCATTTGTACTTTTCCAATTTGTTTCCAAATTATTTAATACTTCGAATGCTCTTCCCTCTACTTTTGGGGAGGGGTCGGGGGTGAGGTCCTTAACCAACTATTTTTACACCTTCATCATTCAATGTAGTAATATATGTTTTGTAATCAATTCCAATCTTATTATAAACATCTTTCATGCTTTCTTCAACCTGCCTGGCCGTTCTTTCATGTTCACTCAACATAAAAACGGCCGGACCCGAACCGGATATACCGCCGCCCAAAACGCCTGCTTCTTTACTTCTCTTTTTCACTTCATCAAAGCCGGGAATTAAAGTACTACGTACCGGTTCTATCAATACATCTTCAAGAGAGCGGCTAATTAATTCATAATCGTTTTTCAAAAATCCTGTAACAAGTCCTGCAATGTTTGCCCATTGATGAATGGCGCTTTTTAAAGTTATTTTTTCAGGAAGTATCTGCCTGGCAACAGAAGTCTTTACTTCTATCTGCGGATGAATGATGGTAACAAACATCGGTGGAGTCGAAAGCGGAATAATGTCCAACGGTGATAAGGAACGTATCAAAACAACGCCACCATAAATGCATGGGGCAATATTATCAGCGTGTTTAACTCCTGAAGCCAATTCCTCGCCAGCCATGGCAAACCGGACCAACTCTTCTTTTGAAAAAATATTGCCGAGCAAATGATTGGCTGCTACAACAGTTCCTGCAGCAGCAGCTGCGCTTGAGCCCAGTCCGCTGCCCGGTTTGATGTGTTTGTTGATAACAATATCGAAACCGATATTTTTTCCATATTCCTTCATTAAAGCAAGTAATGAAACACCGGATATATTTTTTTGGGGATCTGTTGTAAGACCGAATTGGTCTGTATGAATTATACGGATCCCGGGTTCATCACTCAATGTCACTTCCATTTCATCATAGGGTTCATGAACAGCCATTCCAAGAATGTCAAAACCGCAAACAAGGTTTGCTATGGTAGCCGGGATATGTACATTAACTTGCTTCATTGTTTTTTTATTAATACGTCATTGCGAGGAACGAAGCAATCTACGCCAGTTTATTCCAATAATTGAGATTGCTTCACTACGTCCGCAATGACGAATAGTTATTAAATCCTGGCCGCACGGATGATATCTGCAAATACACCCGATGCAGTTACTTCAGCACCTGCACCTGCACCTTTTACAACCAATGGTTGTTCAACATACCGATTCGTATAAAATAAAACGATATTATCCTTACCATATAAATGATAAAAATCGTGCGCCGGATCAATATGCTGTAATCCAACCGAAGCTTTCCCGTTTTCAAATGTTGCAACAAATTTTAATTTCTTTCCTTCAGCATTGGCTGATTGAAATAATTTTTTAAAATGAGCTTCTTCCTTTAACATGGCCTTATAGAAATCATCAACAGAGCCCTGCATGCAGGAATCAGGCATAAAAGTATGATTGCTGATATCATCCATTTCTATATGAGCACCTGCTTCCCTTGCCAGGATCATGATCTTACGCATCACATCTTTACCACTAAGGTCCAGTCGTGGATCCGGTTCGGTGTAACCTTCCTCCTGTGCCAGTTTTACAATTTCAGAAAAGGGTTTTTCCCCATTGTAATTATTGAATACAAAATTCAATGTACCACTTAACACTGCTTCGATCCTGTTTACCTTATCACCGCTTCTTACCAAGTCATTCAAGGTGCCTATCACCGGTAATCCGGCACCCACATTTGTTTCAAAAAGAAAAAGCGCATTGAATTCATTGGCCAGTTCTTTCAATTTTTTATAGTATGCATATTCAGAGGAAGCCGCCACTTTATTACAGGCAACCACTGAAATACTTTTTTGCAATAAACTTCCGTAAAGTTTGGCCACATCATCACTGGCTGTAACATCAACAAATACACTGTTACGAAGATTTTTCAATACAATGGTTTCAGTGAATTTCACCAGGTCAATGGGTTCTCCCTTTTCCAGTTGTGCTGACCAGTTTTCCAGGTTGATCCCTTCATCATTGAACAACATTTTTTTGCTGTTGGCCATTCCAACAACATTGATATTTAAGGAGAGGTTTTTTTGAAGATAGCCCTGTTGTTGAATTATCTGAGCCAATAATCTTTTGCCAACATTGCCTGCACCGGCAATAAAAATGTTCACCTGTTTATAGGTTGTTTCAAAAAACTCTTCATGCAAAACATTGATGGCTTTTTTTACATCGGCTGTTGAAATAACGGCTGAAATATTTCTTTCTGAAGATCCCTGGGCAATAGCCCTGATGTTCACACCATTCCTTCCCAATGCGCTGAACATTTTTCCGCTGATACCAGAATGGTTCTTCATATTGTCACCAACCAGTGCAACAATGGATAATTCCATCTCAACAATTAATGGTAACAGTTTATCTGAAGCGATCTCATATTCAAAAGCATTGTCAACAGCCGTTTTTGCTTTTGTCACATTTGCTTCTTCAATACCAACACAGATAGAATGCTCTGAAGAACTTTGTGTGATCAGGATCACATTGATGGAAGCATTGGCCAATGCTTCAAATAATCTTTTTGAAAAACCCGGGATACCGACCATGCCGCTTCCTTCCAGGCTGATCAATACAATTTTACTTACAGAAGAAATACCACAAATGGTATTGTCACTTTTTTCAGATTCATTATGAATCACTGTACCTGTATCATCCGGGGAAAAAGTGTTTTTTATCCATACCGGAATATTTTTATTCATCACAGGTTGTATGGTTGGCGGATAAATTACTTTGGCACCAAAATGAGATAATTCCATGGCTTCCTGGTATGAGATACGTGGGATTAATTTTTTATTCTGTACGATCCTGGGATCAGCGGTCATCATCCCTGAAACATCTGTCCATATTTCCAGTGTAGAAGCATCAACGCCTGCGGCAAGTATGGCACCGGTATAATCAGAACCACCTCTTCCCAGTGTAGTGGTTTCGCCATCTTTACTGGAAGCAATAAATCCCGGAAAAATAAATATGTTACTCTTCGATTCGGCAAAATACTTTACGATATTATTATTGGTGATAAAAAAATTAACGGCTGCTTTACCAAAGTTTGAATCTGTTTTAATGAGTTCCCTTGAATCTTTCCATTCATTCTCCAAAGAAATGGAATGTAATTTTGCTGAAAGTATCCGGGAGGATAATATCTCTCCAAAACTGATCACCCTATCTTTAGTGCGTTCAGATAATTCGCCTAATAAATAAATACCGTTGCAGATGCCTGCTATTTCATTGATGGTATTTTTTACAAAGTCTAACAGAATGCTTTGCCCAGATACCGGAATCATTTCTTTAACCGCATTGACATGCCTTAGTTCAATTTCACTGATGGTTGTTTTGTAGGCTTCATCTGAAACTGAAGCAAGGGTTGCACATTTTAATAAAGCATCGGTGATACCACCCAAAGCTGAAACTACTACCGCTGTTTTATCTTTGGCTGATGACCTTTTAATGATATCCGAGACCTTGGTAATGTTCGTTGCGTTTTCAACAGAAGTGCCGCCAAATTTTAAAATTTGCATAACGTTATTTTATAAGAAATGTATTAAAAGAAAGTAGAAACTGGTTTCGGTAAAAGCCTGAGGCCCAAAAGTTGATATGATCATGTACAACCCTATCGGGTCGTATGGGTTCCGGTAGTGAGTACAAAAAATAAAATTGCCCTGTTATAATTAACCGGATGTGACAGCAGATGATTATGATGGTATCTGTTATACATAATTTATATCCATCCGAAGATAAAGAAAAACAATAAAAAAAGGTAATAAAAATTGATATATGTATGTGTTGATCTTTAGATGAAAAACAAACAAAACAGGCTAGAAATGAGGCGTGTTTTACATTAAAACACTTATTATCAGTCATTTACACGACCCATTAAATTTTTAAAGATTTAATCCAGTTTTAATTGGAAAACCTTACCTTTACGTAGGTTTAATGGTTTTAGTTTTTACTGTTGGCTGATTTAACTTGTTTGAAAGTCGTTTTCAGTTCATTGTAACTAAGTCATTAGAATTATTTATTTATTTATTTATTAAAAGTTTTTACAATGAACATTTATGTAGGAAATCTTAGTTGGACAATGACCGATGAAGATTTAAGCAGCCTTTTTACACAGTACGGTAGTGTAACCAGTGCAAAGATTTTAAAAGACAAAATGAACGGCCGCAGTAAAGGATTTGGTTTTGTTGAAATGGAAGACGATGAAGCAGCTCGTACTGCTATTTCCAATTTAAATGAAACTGAAGTACAGGGACGTAAGTTAATCGTTAACGAATCACAACCTCGTCAGGAAGGTGATCGTCCAAAGCGCAGCTTCGGCGGTGGCGGTGGCGGTGGCTATAAGAAAAGCGGCGGCGGTGGATACGGCGGCGGCGGTGGCCGTAGCGGTGGAAGCGGCGGTTATGGTGGTGGCGGTGGACGCAGCGGCGGAAGCGGCGGCGGATACAACAGGGATTATTAATATTCTCTAAATATCATTTTAAAAACCTTTCATTTATTTGGAAGGTTTTTTTTGTGTGTATACTAGTGCACAAGCATGATCAACTGATCTATTAAGCAGCCCTATAAGGTTTTTTAAACCTTATAGGGCTTGTCTTACTTATATAGTTATTTATTTAAATCCCAAATGCTGTAATTTAATATTGTAGCAAAGAATACCCAGGCTATATAAGGTACAAGTAACCATGCGGATGGTTTTGAAATTTTTGAAAATTGTATGATAGTAAATAGAATCAGGATCAGCATTAGAATGATGTCCGCAAATGCCAATGCAGGGGAATGGAACTTGAAAAACAGGATACTCCACCAGAAATTTAAAAAGAGCTGCAAAGCAAATATTATTACTGCATTATTCTTTTGTGTTGTAGGTGAGTTACTTTTCCAAATTAGCCACAATGAAATTCCCATGAGCAAATAAAGTGTTGTCCATACAGGTCCGAATAGGTATGCAGGTGGATTCCATATGGGCTTGTTGAGTGTATCAAACCAGGAGTTGTTGCTTGCACTTGCCAATAATCCGCTACTAATTCCTATAATTTCACATAAGAGAATGCTGATGATTAATTTCCATGTCGTAGTTAATTTATATTTTTTTTCCATAATTGAAATTTAGAACTTATTTTTTGAAGATAAAGGTGGAAATAAAAGTGCCAATGATTGGCGATGGGTGAAGTATTTATAAATCCAATTAATGAAAACGATTAAGTGGTTCTTGAATCCGATCAATAAAAATAAATGTAAGGTCATCCAAATAAACAAGGCAAAAAATCCATGAAATGTTAGTTTGGGGTTTGCTAAATCAACAACGGCTTTGTTCTTGCCTATTGTTGCCATACTACCTTTGTTTATATATTGAAACTGAATTAAAGGTTTGTTCTTTACCAATCGCTTAAAATTTTTTGCTAAATTCTTTGACTGGTCAATTGCCACACTGGCTAATTGCGGAAATCCTTTTGGATGCAATTCACTTTCAATAAGAGCAACATCACCCAACGCAATAACATTATCCGTAGTTATAACACGATGGTAACGATCGGTTTTGATTTGATTAGACCTTGAAATAAAATCAGGTTGTATTCCTTGTGGAATATTTCCTTTAACACCCGCTGCCCAGATCACGAATGAGGTTTCAATAATAGTACCATCCTGCAGCAGCAATTGTGACCCATTGTATTCTTTTACAATGGCGTTAAGCACGACTGTAACACCAAGCTTTTGTAAATATTCTTTTGCTTTTATTGAAGATGCTTCACACATTACTGACAAGAGTTTTGCTGTTCCTTCCAATAGATATATTTTCATTTCAGCTAAATCCAATTCGGGATATTCGAATGGCAACGAATCTGTTTTCATTTCAGCTAATGCTCCACTTAGTTCAACGCATGTAGGTCCACCGCCAACAATCACAATAGATAAAAACTTTTTAGTATTTATCACTTTACCACTAACAGCATCTTCAAAGTGTTGAAGCAACGTGTTGCGTATTTGCAAAGCTTCAAAAGTTGATTTCATAGGAAATGCATTCCTTTCAATTTCATCATTCCCAAAATAATTTGTGACAGCACCTGTGGCAATAACCAAATAGTCGTAAGTGAAATGACCGTTTGGTGTTTAAACACTATTCCTCCCGGTGTTGATATTTGTAACAGTGGTAACACGAATGGTTACATTTTTACTTTTTTGAAAATATTTCGCAAAGGAAAAGAAATATTACTGGCATCCAAATTCGCCATTGCCACCTGGTAAAACAAAGGTTGAAACTGGTGGTAATTATTTTTATCAATTAAAGTAATGGTATAATTTGGGTGGTTGTTTAATGTTCTGGCCAGTTTTAACCCTGCAAAACCAGCACCGATTATTACAATATGTTTTATTGCATGCCTGGCATATTCGTTTGCCATTGATTGCAATGAATCATTGTAATCTTTTAAGCTGTTTTCGTTTACTTCCGGATCTCGTTCTGAAGGAATTGTAATGGCCATTTCATCCGCAAACTTTGATAATTCGGGATAATTTTCCTGGATATTATTGGCAGTTTCAAGAATTTCGTTGTTCAATTCATTCTTCGTTTTCATTGGCATGGGAATATATTTAGTAGTTACTTTTTTATCTGCCTCTATACCTTCTGGTCATTCAACGATAAAACATCCGTTGACCTACCGCCAACAACCCGGCCTATTGCCTTACCTATATAGGTAAAGCTATCAAGATCTTTAATAACTCTTTTGCTGCTGCTTCTGAAGATGCGGGATTTTGACCTGTAATGAGTATACCGTCTGTAACTACGTGTGAGGCCCAATTATCTTTTTTAGAATATATAGCACCCTTGCTTTTTAATTCGTTTTCTAATAAAAAGGGAACAACCTCTGTAAGTTCTACGGCTTCTTCTTCGCTGTTCGAAAATCCTGTTACTTCTTTGCCTTTTACCAACGGTTCGCCTGCATTATCCTCTACATTCAATAAAACAGCAGGTGCATGGCAAACGGCTACAACGGGTTTTTGACTGCTCCAAAATTGTGCTATCAAATTTATTGAATCCGCATTGTTGGTCAAATCCCATAAAGGCCCGTGCCCACCAGGATAAAATATTGCATCATAATCACCAGGAGAAACAGATGATAACAATAATGTTGTCCCTAAAATATGTTGCAATTTTTCATCTGCTTTAAACCGGATAGTAGCAGAGGTTTGATTTTCCTGCGTATCGCTGGACGGGTCTATAGGAGGCTGTCCGCCTTTTGGAGATGCAATGGTTATTTCAGCACCGGCATCAAGGAATACATAATACGGGGCTGCAAATTCCTCTATCCAAAAACCTGTCTTTTTACCTGTGTTTCCGAGCTCACTGTGTGAAGTGAGTACCATTAATATTTTCATTGTATGTTTTTTAACTGATTACATTTTTATGCTTCCACAATCATCTTTCCAATGTTATCCCCTTCAAATAAACCCAGCAGTGCAGCAGGTAATTTATCAAAGCCTTTTGCAATGGTTTCCTTATATTTTATTTTACCTTGCTGCAACCACCTAGCCAAATTCCTGCTTCCTTCACTAAACAGACTTTGATAATTGCCAATAATAAAGCCCTGCATCAATACACTTCTGGTTAATAAGATCGGTTGCAGCCTGGGACCCATTGGTATTTCAGTGCTGTTATATAAAGCAATTTGTCCACACAATACAATTCTTGCATTGAAGTTTATATTGCTGATAACTGCATCAGATATTTCTCCACCTACATTATCGTAATAGACATCTACTGCATTTGGACAAGCTTCAGCAATTGATCTTTTAATGTTGGTTGCAGTTTTATAATTAATAACTTCATCAAAGCCAAATTCTTCTTTCAGCAGTTTTACTTTTTCATCGCTGCCAGCTATTCCAACTACTTGGCAACCCTGCAGTTTAGCTATTTGGCCGGCTACGATACCAACCGCACCGGCAGCACCTGACACTACAACCGTTTCGCCGGATGTTGGTTTACCAATATGCCTTAAACCAACATAAGCAGTAAGGCCAGGCATACCTAATATACCCAGATAATAACTTGCAGGAGCTATTTCAGTATCTATTTTCAATACTTCAGCTTCTGCAGCAATACAGTTTTGTTGCCAGGGAAGATTACCTGTAACAATATCATTTTCTTTAAAGCTGACTGTATTACTTTTTATTACTTTAGCTACTACTCCACCTGCAAGCGGCTTTCCAATTTCAAAAGGAGGGGCATATGATTTTGCATCATTCATTCTGCCGCGCATATAAGGATCAACAGAAAAATACATAGCTTCCAACAATATTTCCTTGTCCTTAATTTCGGGTAGTTCTATATTTTTTGTTTCAAAATTATCCAAAACAGGTAACCCTTTTGGCCTGCCGGATAGTACAATTTGCTTTGTTGTCATATTCTATAAATATTTTTTCGTCAGCTTTTAAAATGAACTTCAGAACTTATTGGGATGCTCAGCAGCTTTGAGATCAAACAATTCTTTTTAATTAATTCATTTTACTTTGTTTGCCTATTGCTCAACGAATTTTAATAAAAACACTACTGCTAAAGTTATAAACCGTTACAGCATATTTTTACATGCTTTCGCACATTTGCTGCAAGCTGCTGCGCATGCTTTGCAATGCTCATTATCATGCTTGCTGCATTCATCTGCACAAGCCTGACAAGCCTCGGCACATAATTAACAAATGTCAATTGCTTTTGCACTACCCAAACTCATAAGCTGTGCTGCTGCATAACACAATATGGCACATTCCATATCCAGTTGAATACAAGATGCCATCATTTTAACATTTTTTTCCTGCAGGCAAGAAGAAGCACAATTATTGCAAAGTGCAGCACTTGTAAGACAGGCATCAATACATTTTTTGTATTTATTGTAACTCATTGTATTTATATTTAAAAGATGAATAATGATTTATTCTATATTTCAACGGTATATAAAGGCCGGTTAACCTATTAACCGCGACATGCTTTTTTATTTACAATTTCATCCATACATAATTAAGATAGTTCTCTTCTATATGATCATGTCTTTATGCAATGGCCGTTTGCATATTTACTTTAACACATTCCAGTAATTCTTTTATATAGCCTTCTGCTAACGGATCTGTTACCCCATGATCTGATGGATTTCCCAGATCATCAAATGTTTTATCCACGTTTGAAACACAAAACATATTAGTTACGGTCCATGCCCCAATTTTCCAAAGTGTGAATTGTAACGATACCAGTGCCTGGGTTCCACCAAAAGGCCCTGATGATACCGTGCATATTGAAATCGGTTTTCCATGCCATTCATCATACAAAAGGTCGATCACATTTTTCAAGCTGGCCGGAAAACCACCGTTGTATTCAGGTGTAACGATTATTATGCCTTCAGCTGCTTTTATTTTGCCGGCAAATTCAAGAACATTTTCAGCAGGGTTTTGCATCGTTTTAATGGTGCTATTAAATACAGGAAAACCGTATTCTTTCAAATCCAATATTTCTGTAGAGGCCAGATTATTTTCCTGCAAATAATTCTGAAAGTATAAAGCCACTCTATGGCTTTTCCTTTCTCTCCTTACACTTGATGATATGATGGCTATATGAAGCATAGTGTTTTATATTTTACTTTTTTCTGAAACCCAGTCAATAGCTTCTTGCAGGTCCCTGTGTTCAAATCCTTTGAATTCTCCCGGTATCAGGTAGCTAAAGAAGTTTGTAAAATTCCGAATCGCTTCTACATCAGAAACGATGGCTGCTCTTTTCCATTTGGTTAAATGTTTTATGCCCATCATAGCATCTTTCATCCAGGCTCCAATAGTAAAGTTCTTCACCGAAGTTTCAAGTACCAGGAGATAATTCAATTCGCCTGTTTTATTAATAAGTGCTTGTACTTTTGGCAATATGGTTTCAGAAAAATCCATTTCAGTAATTTCCCCCGTCGCTTTAAATCCAACGATGTTTGCTGGTAAGTTCTGTAAATACTGTATCATACTATGTATATCTGGTAAGGAAAACCTATTATGCTTCTACTAAAGCATCTCTCATCGATTTAATTTTATCGTGATCGGCTACAAGTAAAGTATGTTGTGCTTTAATCATGGTTTGTAAACCCGGACTTAAATATGCTGTATCATTTTTCAAGGCCTTTTCATAAGTACCCTTTGCCATATCCTCTCCATATTCGCATGAGTTGAGAATAGCTTTACGGTCATTACCTGTCAGGGATGCTTTTACATCCATCCACACCCGGAAAAACTTACCGGTTATTTTTGTTTCTTCTGTTGCAGTGCCGCCTAAGTTGGTTATTTCGCCGGTCAGTTCTTGTTTGCATTGTTGGCTGGTTCTTCCCAGCTCAGCAAATAATGTTTTTAGATCAGACTCCCCTGTTTCTTTTGATGCCGTTTCATAACCTTCTATACGGTCGTTGTTGATTTGTACAAGAACGTTTAAGGATTCAATTGTTTTTTCGTTGTTCATTTGTATTAATTTATTGTGTTACTAATTTTAATCTTACAAAATTGAAAGTTTGGCCACTGAAATAATTACACAATCCTTGGTAATAGTTTCATAATTCCCATAATGATATTCCGCAAGCGGGGTATTTGCAAAAAAAATCCCCGCCGGGATATCCGGCAGGAATTGAATCACTGGAATGAACCTTACAAATCATTCTTACGTTCATTCACGCACGTTATAAATGCATTGAATTCTGCGAAGTCCTTTTCCACAAAACTGATGTCAACCTTGGTATCCAGGAGAGCAAGAACACCATAGCATTCTTTACACCCAGACAAAGTGAACTTCTTGTACTCGAGTTTTGTTCTTTTGCTGATATTATCCTTTTTTGTTTCGTCTTCAGGAAGGCCGGCAATGACTCTTTCCAGTATAGCGATCTCCGTCTTGCTTTGTTTCCATTCTGTCTTTGGCAACAGCACAGGATGGGGCAGGGTGGTTAAAAAGAATTACTCATTTTCCTTTATAATCAAACGGAAAATTAATGTCGCCCTGTGTTGTTATAGTTTTAAATTCATTTACATTGTCACATATCCTCGGCATTGTAATGATTGTTTCCACTGTTTCCATTATCATATTTTTAAAGTTTTATTGCCGGCTATACATTGGCACATTTATAAAAATTATTATAAGCAATCTGGCTTGCTTTTTTTTTCAATGTTATTCGTAAAATTATCTTCATACAAGGCAACAATGACCTCATTTCTTCGTCCAAACAATTGATAGGGAGGATTGTAACCCAGGTAGCGAAAATTGCCATAAAAGCTGATCCTTTTATCCCTTAATGTATTTTCAAGAATAGCTTTTTGTTTATTAATGCGTGCTGTATTGTCAAAACCGCCAAATTTTATGACAGCAACATATTCAGGAGCTGATGTTTCAATTAATATATCAGCATTGTTTGGTTTTGGTAAATCATCTATTTTGAAATGAGAAGGCATTACGAACGCCATAGTTGATATTGAATCGCCTATATCCATATGAACTGGAGAAGTCATGGCTATTTTTTTGTTCTCGCTGTTTCCTCCAAAAATATATTTTGCCAATTTACCAAATCCGGAATAGCCCAAATCACGATATGATTTTAATGGTGATGAGATTTTAGCCATAATAGCGGCAGGATAGTACCTTATCTCAAATAGCTTTTCTACCCGAATCACTTTGTAGCCTTGCGTTTCTGTTTTAGTGGTTGCCATGGTGGTTTAAATTCGAAAATTGGTAAATAATCGTGATTATTTTTCATTGTGGAATAGTTCTATTCTGCAATAGCAGTTGTTAGCTTTATACAAAGTAAGGCTACTTGCAAAATAAAATCTTATACAATTAGTGAAAAAAGTTACATCATCCACATATAGGTAAATTGGAGATGTTGTGGAGTTGCCATGGGTGTTGTCAACTAGTCCTGCTTGAAAGCAGGCATGCTACTTTGCAGCAGCAAAGGTTGTTAATTGAATATTTTATTGATAACAGCACCGGGCAAACGAACGAAAAGGAAATCCGGTGGCTGCATATGCTGCATAATACTGAAAGCTATAAGGTTTTAAAATTTGATGAATGAAAACAAGGACTATTGTGATCGAAGATCATGGCATTGCAGATGAAGGTGGGTTTAAATCGCCACGAAGGCTCAATGCAGCACTAAGAAAATGTTGTAATACTTCTTGTCTCAATGTCATTTTGGCGGGCATACAAAATTTTGAATTAAGACCACATCACAAATTCAAAACCTTCCTGATGAATTTCATACCAATATATTTATTGGGTGGTATGTATGAAGAAAACAGGTCTTTCGTATGTTTATCCTGGAACCTTGCATTAAAATCCTTCCAAAGGATATTCCAGTTTATGTCTTTGTTATTGACAATATCTGTATTGATCCGGTATAACAGCGGATCATTGATCTGTTTGGAACCAATGTTTCGGGTTGAAATAATATTCATATCCGGATTTAACTGAAACACACTTACCACTTCGTTATAACCGCCACATGAACCCATGAATACAAACTGTGATGAAGCTGAGATCTTTCTAATACTCTGAAATAAATAATAACTATGCCCGCGATGAATAAAAGAAGTTACCTCAAAGCCTTCTTTTGCAATATGCCTTAACATCTCATCTTGTGCAGTATCACAACCTGGTTTTGTATTTGGTTTATTCATATATACCCTCATATTATTGCCGGATCTCGAATTGAAAACAATAAAATTTCCCATATCCGTTCTATCCCACATCTTTACATCAAAGGAAGCTAAACTATTGCTAAACGAACTTGCTGCATCATCATCATCATAAAAAAACCAGGCTTGAACAATATTGTTGTCTTTTTTCAACTTTTTTACCTGCAACACTTCATAAGAATCCTCAGCATTATAATCCATTTTTCCCTCTAAGATCCCCTTAAAGCCTTTGTTGATCTTTTTAATCAAAACAAAGTTCTGCATATCAGGCAAACTTTGAAGACTATCTATTTTTGCAATCAGGATATTTTTTATGGTATCATGATGTTTTATCGAGTAAAGTATTTCTGCCATCGTCATTGCATTCAACAAAATTTCCCGGTCGGTCTGTTGTTTGCTTGATAGCTTAATAATATATTTAGTAATAATTCGGGTAAAACTTACCTGGCTAATTTTACCTACAAGATTATCAACCAATCCGTAGCCGGAGATATTTGATAAGAATTGATCAAACTGGTAATAACCGATACTTTCAAAAAATTGGTTAAGGCCTTCTTTTTCTGAATCTGCAATGAATTTTTTATACACATACAAAAAGCTTGAAGTATATATTTCACCACTACCGCCTAAAATAATAAAATAGAGTTCCCGTGTGCTAAGTGTGTTTAATATCTGGAAACGGATTTTGTCCGGCGATTCATGCAGTGAATTTATTACACTGATATAATATTGATTAGCCAGTTTTTTGTTCTCTTCAAAAATGGGTTGTTTTAAATAGGATTTAATTTGTTGTTCAGGACTGGTATGTAGTCTCAATACTTCTGTCACAAAAGCACGGTAATATTCATTGGGTGTTAAGCTTAGTTTTTCAATAGCATCTGCAGTAACCTTGTTTTCCTGGATGGCCAGGCCAAATGGCATGGTTTTATCGAAATAGATCCCGGGTTTTATTGAGGAAACTGCCTTGACTGTTAGATTGTTACTTTTGCTGACCAGGTTACTGATCACCGGATCTTTTTCTTCAAGTTTTTTGGTTAACAACTCAGGAGCGGAATTGGCAAGGTAATATAACAGCGTATCCTGGTAAGGCAAATATTGGGGCTTACTTATCCTGGCTGGAATAAAATAAGGGGTTATTCTCATTTCACGTATCCCAACAAAAACGCTGATTGTATCACCAAGTGGAATGCCATCAAAAGTAGATTCAAGAATGGCTCCTTGTGTTATACCCACATCCTTAAAAGTTTCAATGATAGGTTCATTCTTATAGTTTTTCAATGTTTGAAGGAAATAAAAATTTACGGAAGGGATACGAAGTAAAGTAATGGCCTTTGAATTAAGCTTAGCCTGACATGCATCAAATAACCGTGTAAGAATTACCTGGATGGGTCTTCCATCAACAACAATGTTTTTGCCAATTAAAGAATCACAGGTAATTGAATAGAAATGATCAATGTTTGCGGTGTATGTCTTGCCTAAATCCGTGCTATATAAAGTTTTTAGTAATGCTTTCTTCGATTCGGTATAAAATGTATTATCCTGAGAAAAAGAAGAATTTGAAAACAATACTAACAAAATGAAGATCAACACATGAAATATCCTTTGTTTGGTAATAAACAGAAATGATCTGAAAGAATCAGCTTGAGTCATCACAACTAATTTTTGATAAACAATTGAATATGAAAAGCTTTATCGCTTTTGTATGAAGTTAGTAACTTCGACCAGAATTAAAAATATAATTCGCGAATTTATTCCCCGGAAAAACAATTGTAAAGTCTATCATAAATAGTATCCTTAATTAGCTGATAATAATTGCATTATACGAAATCAGAAAAGGGTCATCTTATCGTTAATAATTATTTAAACTTATATTCAGAATGAAACTATTAAAGAAAATATTGGTACTTTTATAGATGTAAGATGAATTGAATCCCGTGTTTGAATCATTGAGTTAGACTAACCTTTATAGCCAAATAAAATTCATTCATTTTTCAGATAATCATGAAAACGATACTTAAAATAAGCTTTTCTTTTTTTGTGTTATTTGTGTCACTTAATGCAAGGAGTCAATCTATTCAAAAACAAACAGTTTTAAAGGAAGATAAGCCAGTTACTAATATCTCTACTTCGCTTCCGGGAGCAAATAATGATACGCAAATAGAAACAGGTTCAAGCTTTGATTCTGACACCTCCTTTAATAAAATTAATACAAAGTATAATAGTTCATTAGTTAAACTAAAAGAGCAGGCAGAAGTGTTGAAAAAATATGTAAAAGAAAATAATTATAATGGGAAATATTGCTTTCTTGTAGATATGTCAATCCCATCCGGTAAAAAACGATTTTTTGTTTACAATCTTAAAAAAGATTCTATTGAATTTTCTTCACTGGTAACCCATGGATTTGGCTCTTATAAATGGGATTGCAATGATCAGTTGTCATTTTCAAATATGCCATTTAGTTTAAAAACTTCTTTGGGGAAATACAGAATAGGCACTTCTTATACGGGTCATTTCGGCCTGGCTTATAAGTTATTTGGATTAGACAGCAGCAACAGTAATGCGTATCAACGTGATATTGTTTTACATTCACATATTCATGTTCCCGACAAGGAAACATACCCGGAACATATCATGGAAAGCCTTGGTTGTCCTGCTGTGTCACCTGTTTTTCTGGCTATTTTGGATAAATACGTAAAAGAAAACAAAAAGTCAATCATCCTTTGGATATACGATTAATCGGTATTTTAACATACCAAACCTTTAAAGACATATTTTCTTTACAGCAATTTCATTTGCATTTGACTTTATATCAAGGTTTGAAAGCTTAAAGGAATTTTTAATCCTTGTAGGTTTTTGAGCAGTTCGATATTCAAATTACTAATCCCTGAGACAACGAACAGAATATCCACGTGGATTATTTGCATTGGGCTTATTCATAAATCCACTTTCAAAATCTATGTTCATATATTTGGCGTAGTTAGTAAAACTGGGCGTATTGGTCCACCAATTTCCTGATCTGCCAAGTTCATAAAACACCCCATCTTCGCTGCGGAAACCGCCCGGTAAACCAGTGAAACCACTTGTGTTGGTAGCGCCGGTATTGGGACTAGCCCAATGTACCGTACCTGTTTCTTTCAGTGCCCCACCTGCTACCCCATCTCCGCCTAAACAAGTTGACAGTGTACTCAACTCCGTTAGTGATGGTATATGCCATCCTGCCGGTGCAAGCCCCCTGGGATCATTTACTGCATACCAATTATATAATTTACCGTAAACAGACGCCGTGGCAGGATCGTTATTATAATAACACCAGGCTCCGGTATTTAAGTTTGTCCATTGGGTAGGGTCTGTTACCTGCGGAATGATATTTCCATTCCGGTAAGTACTTACCTGCAGATTTGTTCTCATCCACTGCTGGCTGCAAATAGTAATGGCTGAATCTGCAACAGTGTTCACAAAGCTGATCTCATTGCCGTAACCGGTTCCCAAACTACTGGTAGCATAAGCTCTTATATAATAAGTGGTGCCCGACTGTAACCCATTGATATAACTAGAATAAAAAGCCACACCGGTACCGTTATTTGTTTTTGTAGAAAGTGCAATGGTTGGATTGGGTGCTGTACTCCATACTACACCCTTTGCCGTTACAGGCTTCCCCCCATCACTGCTGATAATACCACCCGATATGGTATTCGTTGCCGTTACTTCGGGGGGAACCGTTGTAAGAACAGGAAGTGTATTTTTAATACAGCGCACCGACAACCCATTGCGGAAACTTAGATCTGTCCGGCCCAATCCCTCAAAACCAAAATTAAGTATGCTGTGCCAGGCCTTACCCGTAATTACAGAATCAGCCGACCAGAAAAAACCGTAGAAGCCGATATTATTGGAATTAAACCCGCTGCTGTCTATCCTGCCACCCGGCAGCCCTGTGAATCCGCTGCTGTTGGTGGCACCGCTATTCGGAGAATACCAATGCAAAAATCCGGTGTCTTTTAGTGGCCCGCCTGCAATTAATTCCCCACCCAGGCAGCCTGCTAAAACTCCCCACTCAAGATTGGTTGGTATATGCCATCCTTCAGGAGCCAGGCCCCTGCTGTCATTCACTGCATACCAATTGTATAACTTCCCATAGATAGCGCCTGTATCGGTGTTGTTGTCATAATAGCGCCAGGCACCGGTTGTTAAATTAGACCACAGTACAGGGTCGGTTACCAGCGGAATGGTATCGCCATTCTTATACGTATTCAGGTCAAGGTTTTTGAGCGTCCAGGTTTGGTTGCAAATGGTAACAGGAATATTATCATTAGAGATCATATTCCCGGTTATGATAAAATTTGCTCCGGCAGATACAATTAAAGTTGCCCCGGCAGAAATTGTTTGCGTGATATTTAAAATACAAATACTGCCCGGCGGCGGAGAAATATAAATGGCTGAACCGACTGGGAGCGTAGATGGCGGAATAATATTATTGCTCCAGTTAGCAGAAATGGTCCAGTTGCCGTTGCCGGTAAAAGTATAAGTAGTTTGTGCTGAGCAGATCAAAACTGAAAGCGAAGTAATAAATAATAATAGAATGCTTTTCATTGAGCGAGAATGTTGATCAAATGAGTAATATAAAATTAAGTTTTTTCTTCCGATGCACGTCTCCTGCATGTCACTTTGCGTATTCACAAAATCGAACACGCAAGGTCTTCTTTGAGAGAAGTTGTAAAGAATGAATGTAAAAGGGAACTATTTTCCGACATGGCCTGTGTTTGATAATAAAAGCTCCTCTATCCTCCAAAAAGTGTACTATTAATTACCCATTAAATAATCCCAGCATTTTACAAATGCAGGATCAACATCACCCGAAACAGTTTTAGGCACATATTGGTCGAGGCAGGCGAGGTTATGATTGGGAAATATCACCAATAAAGCCGGTAATGCAGTTGTGACCAAACGATGGCTTGCATTGTAAGGTGGTACGTCTGAACCAATGTTTACAGGTGTTCCGGGCAGGTTCATATCATTTAACTGTGTTTGGACATTTGAATAGTTGAAAATTTCATCAAGCGGGTGGTTAACAGAATAGAACTTGCTCACGGGTGTGGCCCCCGGTTGGGATACCCATGAGGCACTGATATTGAACAGGCTATTCCAGTCAATAGAAGCAAAACTGATGGCACGGTCAACTGCTACCTGCTTGGCAATAAAAAAAGCATGTCCGCCTCCCTGTGAGTGACCGGCAACAACAACTTTACTCCAGTTTACATCACTGCCTAATAAAAATTGTTGCCAGTTTTCCGTTGGATGTTGTGCCTGCATATACTGCAATAACTTAATGAGCCTTGTTTTTATACAATTGTCCGCATTCACATTCACAGCGGCTAATTGATCGGTACCTTCGAAGATCTCTTTGCGTCCTTTTTCAAAAGCAGTATTATCGGCATTTGAACCTGCTGCAACGTACAGGTCACTTCCGTTGGGATACATGAGCCCGATACTGTGGTATCCGAGTGCAGCCGCTTTTTTTACGATCAGGGTATAAAAAGCCGGTGAGCCTGATGTGCCCGGTAAAAAAACAAATAATTTATTTTTTGCAGTTGCCCTCGTATCGAGGTAAACATAATGTTCATTGTTAAACGAGCTGATGGCAATGCTGGTAGCTGAAGGAAGTACTTTGTGTTCGATCAATTGCCCGGGCGCCGAAGATGGGAAGGGATCTTTTTTATTACAGGATGCCAATATAAAAAGTGCAAATGCAAAGAATATTGATTTCATGTTTTATAGTTTTATAGCCAAAGATCTAAGATAACAGACTTTATTGGAAGTTACCCCTTATAGGTTTTAAATGTAAGTTAAACCTTACAGGTCTATGATTCTTACTTGAGTGCAGGACTGTCAATTAATAATTACATTACTTAAAACCCTAAATTTTGCACCGGTTTTGATATTTAATGAGGCCCCTGGAGCAAAAGTTACAGGAACATTTAAGATACATTCTCCACCAGTCTGTGGGTTAATTAAAATTTGTACACCTGAAGGAACAGGCGATACGGGAACTGTATTATTACTCCAGTTAGCTGGGGAATCCCAATTCCCTGTTCCAAGAAAGACATATGCTGCGACAGTGTTTATTTTTCTGACACGGTTGTTTGCATTATCAGGAAAATATAAATTCCCTGAATTATCTACAGCTAAGCCACTTGGGTATTCAAGTAATTGAGATTCGATGCGTGCAGAAGTAGCCAACCCCCCATCCCCGCTAAAGCCCCCCTCACCATTTCCGGTAACGGTAGTGATTATTTTAGTGATAAGATCAATTTTACGAATTCGGTTATTCCATGAATCCACAACATATAAATTGTTTCCATATAATGCCAATGCATTTGGGAAACTAAATGTAGCTGATGTTGCCAGTCCATTATCGCCCCCAAATCCATATACGGTACCTATCCCTGCAAAAGTTGTAATAATCCCGGTTCCGGTGGCAATCTTTCTGATACAATGATTAAAGTCATCTGAAATATAAATATTCCCGGATGCATCAATGGCAATATCGCCGGGATGATCAAGTTTTGCAAGTGTAGCGAGCCCATTATCCCCGCTATAACCCTCTACTCCTGTACCGGCAATGGTAGTAATGAATTGTGTTACAGCATCTACTTTGCGTACACAGTTATTCGTATAATCAGCTATGTATAAGTTGTTTTGTGAATCAAAAGCAATACCTGAGATTGTATTGATAGAAGCATTTATTGCAAGCCCGTTATCCCCGGTGTAGTCACTAACTCCATTACCCGCAACTGTAGTAATGATCCCGGTGAGTTTATTTATTTTCCTGATCCTAGCGTTACCCATGTCTAGCACATACAGGTTACCGTTATTATCCAATGAAACACTACTGGGGAAGGACATTTGCGCAGCTGTAGCTAGCCCGTTATCACCACTAAAACCCAGGCTACCATCACCTGCAATGGTCGTTATGATCCCTGTTGATGCATCAACTTTTCGAACCCTGTTGTTATTCAAATCAGCTATATATTGATTTCCATTTTGATCAACTACTACATCAGCAGGACGATCTAATTGTGCTGCTGTTGCAACCAGGTTATCGCCACGATAAGGGCCTTGTCCTGCGGTGAAAGTAAAATATTGATTGCCTGCTACTGTTGTCAAAGCATTTGTTCCTGGATCTACCTTTCTAACTCTTCCGAAATTTTCAATAAAATAAAAATTGCCAAGGCTATCTACATTGATACTACTTGAGCCATCAATTGACACTGCTGTAGCAGAGCTGTTATCATCTGAAAAACCCTGGGTTCCATTTCCTGCAACTGTTGAAATATTATTTGTTAAAGCATCTACTTTCCTAATACTACTGTTCCCATTATCTGCTATATATACATTCCCATTTATATCTACGCTGGTACCAAATGGGCTGTCCAACATTGCGGCAGTAGCAGAAGACCCATCTCCGCTATAGCCAGCTGTTCCGGTACCAGCTATACTGACAATGTTGTTATTACTTTTTTTTATTTTTCTAACTTTATTGAAAACGGAAACATAAATATTACCTGTCCTATCAATTGAAATGTTTGTCAATCCATTTAATGAAGACAAAGCTGCCGGAACATCTTCAGATAAATTTACTCCGCCACCTGCAACAGTTGTAATAATATTGTTTGACGAAATTTTTCTGATGATATCATTACCAGCAGCATTTTCACAGCTAAAATAGATCTCGCCATTATTATCAACTGCAATAGCAGTGGGATAATTAATTTGCGCAGAAGTTGCCAGTCCTCCATCACCAGAATAACCTGCTATTCCGGTACCGGCAATGGTAACTATCATTCCTGTTCCGGCGATTACTTTACGTACCCGGTTATTGATTATGTCTGATATATATAAATTACCATTGAGGTCTACAGTTACAGCGCCGGGGTAATATAATTGGGCTGAAGTAGCCGATATATTATCTCCGTTATAACCACTTGTTCCGTTTCCGGCAACAGTACTTATGTTACCGGTACTTTTTGTTACTTTACGAATACGGTGATTTACAATATCTGCTATATACATATTACCTGCAATATCAACAGCCATGCTATATGGACCGTCATAATAAAAGTTTAAAGCGGCTAATTTAGCATTACCGGCATCTCCGGTAAAACCACCTGCAACTGTATTGATATTTTGTGCATGAATACAGGATGCAGAAATAATCCAAAAAAATAAAAAGAAAAACACTTTCATACAATTAACAGATTACTAGTTACAAGATATCATTGTTTTATTAAATTTAAAAAAATGTTACCTGATTAGTCTGAATTTTTTGTCAGCAGGCAAAGATCTGCAATTAATAAAAAGACATTACTTGTCTAATACAATTTCAAAAAGTTACTTTATAGATGAGTTTTACCTGAGTAAGTTTTTAAGGAAGGCTTTCAAAATTTCATGAGTAAAGGCAATTACGATCAAAGATCCGGGAGTTATAGTTGAAAACAGGTCGTAATAGCCAATAGAGCACGAAGGCTCAAAGCAGCGCTAAGAAAACTTTGTGTTTCTTCCTGTCTTGCTGTCTTTGTGGCGGCATTTAAAATATCAAATAAGAACAAGGAACAAGGAATTTCCAATGATGAAGTAAAGGCAGCTATCCGATCTTCATTCAAAATTCCTTGTTCCCTGTTCGATATTCAGTTCTATAAAAACAAAAAAGCCTCTCAGTTTCCTGAAAGGCTTTTTTAAATGAATATGGCAGCTACCTACTCTCCCGCATTTTTGTGCAGTACCATCGGCCATGAGGGGCTTAACTTCTCTGTTCGGTATGGGAAGAGGTGAACACCCTCGGCAAAACCACCATAAAAATGTAAGATGTATGATGTGAGATGTATGATATTTGACGTACTTCTACATCATAAATCATCCATCATAGATCATAGATCATAAATAAGTTAACATATTGGAATAAGAAGTAAAAAAGAGTAATTGTATTATTAGTAACCGAAGTTAAAAATAAAAAAATAAAGCTTACGGGCAATTAGTACTACTCGGCTTCGATGTTACCACCCTTATACCTATAGCCTATCAACGTCATAGTCTCTGACGACCCTTAAAAGTAAACTCATCTTGAGGAAGGTTTCACGCTTAGATGCTTTCAGCGTTTATCCTTGCTGT
>JANMMS010000018.1:0-2837 GCA_031373525.1 Ferruginibacter sp. | reverse complement strand
GCAAAAAGGTGAATGGTTTCAGTACCAACCACTATCTTTTTTTCAATGATCCCTTCTTTCCATTTGGCAACACCACCTACCAAACAATTCCAAACTACTTTTCCGGTGGTTGTCATTGCCTGCGAAACCTCTGAATTATAGGCAGGCTCTAAACAAAAAATTTCTATGATGCCTCCCGTAGCTTTTTGAAAAAATATTCTTGCTTCAATTACTTTGGTGTTGTTAAACAATAGCAAGGTTTTATTAGTAAACTGTTTGCCAATAGTACGATAGTTGGTTTCTGAAATTGCTCCTTGCTTATATACAAGTAATTTGGAAGTATCTCTTTCCTGCAAAGGATATACTGCAATTTTTTCATTGGGCAGTTGATACGTATAGTCTTTTATTTCAATGGTAGATGGATGGGGCATGCTGCGAAGTTCGTTTATTGAACTTAATTTGGAGCACTACAAATCATAAAGCATGAATGTGAAATGAAAAAAAGAATACTAGTAAAGAACACAATTTTAAAATCTGAGTTAGGATAACGAACTGCTCCATTCTAACCTGTAAACTTCATCTTTGGTTTTTAAACAAGTAAATAAAAAGTTAGTGATGTATGGAATGTTCAACTGTTCATTTTCCATTATTATTTCTACTGTACCTCCTACATAAATATCTGTTGTGGAAGTTTCGATAGGCTGCCATTCTCCAGTTTGTTTAGAATTACCATAACCCATGTCTGCATGAGAGTGAGCCAACTGCTCTGCTAAGTTTTCAATAAAGTCTGGCTCGTCAACTTTGGTGATGATGGTAAGAAGTTTTTTCATAATCGCTGCTGTTTATTACAAGAATAGATGTGGATGGTTGACGGTAGTTTGTTAGCAGAATGTTATTTGACGGAATTTATTTTAAAGTTGATTGGAAGACTTGCTTTCCATCTCCTCTTTTCTTTCTTTTGTTTGCAGCCAAGAAGTAAACCGTGGATTCGAATTTTAAACCATTATGATCTCTTATTTAAAACGGATTGTACTAATAACAATTTAAAAAGTATAACACTAAGTTGTCCATTCTCAACATCTATAATTTTTGGGGAGTAACATCTAATATCATAAATTTATGCGTTGTGTGAAACCTTAAATCGTAATTACACTTGCTTCATGACAATCTTAGAACGTTTACGTAATGCTGGAATTTCAGATGAAGATATTATAAACACGTTTTATTTTAACGCTGGCGGCTATAGCCCTAATGGAAAACGCTCATATTCGTTTGGCAGTTTAAAAAATCCTGAAATTTTTTGGGGCGAAATCTATTTTAATAAAGAGGGAGAACTTCATAAGATTGTCCCAGGAAATTTATTAACTAGTGAAAAATCACAATCGGATTTTGTCAACAATGCCCTGAACGATATAAACGGCGACCACGGATATATCATCTCACACAGAATTTTATTCTCTCAAAGACCTCTTAGAGGGAAATTTCAATGGAAAGATGATTTCAGAATCAAGCCTTGTTTAAATACTTCGCAAATCGGAAAAGGATTAGCTTGGGGTATAGACGATTATGATTTAAACGATACTGAAAAACACTTGGGTCCACCTTATCCGTTTATTCTTGAGGTGAGAACAAAAAAAAGTTCTAATCATTTTCTAGAGAGAAATAGATGTCTTGAGGCATTGGATTTTTATCAATGGTTATTGGCATTATTATTACCTCATTTATTAGGCTCACCTGTCGGTAGAAATGGTCAGCCTAAATGGACATTGCTCCAAAATGAGAATACTCCCGAATATCATTTGGCTTATGAAGCTTTCAATGCTCATGAATCTGAAGTTGAAACAGGTGACAATTTTTCAGTTTCAAATATCCTAGATGTTCCAAGATATTCGGGCGATGTAGACTATTACAATCATCTATGGTCCCAAAGTAGGGAAATCGAATTACCTGTTGAAATGGAACAGTATCTAACTCTGGTTGATAATTTAACCGTAGAAGTAAAAGAAAATTTCAGACGTTCTCTATATTGGTTTAATACTGGTTCACGGCTTTACAACCAAGAGCAGTTATCGGTAATCCCATTTACTATTGCAATTGAATGCCTTTTGCCAAGCCCTTCTAGTGAGGTTTGCCCAACTTGCAATAAACCCTCAAGTGATGGTCCTACCAAATTATTTAGAAAGTTTATAGACAATCATTTATCATTGCCAGAAAATATAGAGCATTTAAAAAAGGGTATTTATCCCAAAAGATCGAGCATGGTTCATGGCAGTTTTGCATTTGCTGCTGACCAAGGTTTTTTTTCGGTTGGAACATTTGATGATTCTGAATTAATTATTGAAGGTTTTATTCGACGAGCTTTAGTAAATTGGCTGGTTACTGGTTCTTGTGAATAAAAAATAAATTCAAAGATAATCGAAAAAGGCTTCACACAACATTGGTATTGCCAATAGTGGGGCTTGACATTGGAACAATCAGCAACGGTAATTCTGTTGTACTGCGGTTCGGGGCTTGACGAATAAAGCCCAGCTTTAGTTCTTAATATTTATCTTTATCAAAAACCCAGGCAGCGGTTCCGGGCGGACGAATATAAAATTCCCCACCATCGGCAATACATGCCCATTGGCTGCTATTATTCAAACCAGCTCAGTTTTCAGAAAGAATTAAAATGAATAAATTTTTTATAAGATACTTCTTTTTACTCACCTGTATGCTTATGGCTAATTCTATAAGTGCCCAGGAATTTATGCCTATAAATGGAAATCAAATTCAATACGAGAAAAAAGGTACCGGTCAGCCTGCTGTTATTTTCGTCGCAGGATATGGGGGACCTTTAGCTAGTTTTGACTCAGTCTTCG